>CAZIKN010000066.1:0-31959 GCA_964539805.1 uncultured Saprospiraceae bacterium
ACCTTTCGAATACAATCTAACACATGAGCCTGACACAGAAATCTGAACATACCCTGAGGAAAAAAAAGGAATGATTACAACCAATAGACTATGAGTTAATGGGTATGTTCACCCATATAAACCTTCTATTAACCCTCATCAACCAACAACCATCAACCAACAACCATCACCCAACCATAAAAAAGTTTCTTGTACAGAGTTTTTACTAACTTTGCCACGAATTAAATTTTACATTATTCTATTATCTTTTTCACATTTTAATGCCTGTGCAAAACGCTCAACTCGTTTACCTTGATTCCGTAAAGGGACTCCTTGAAGAAAATGAAATCGAAAAAGCGCTGGACTTACTGCGCGATTTGGACAAACAGACTGGTGCCGATATTTGGCAGGATTTGGCCATGCAATACAGCCGCCTGCGCTCTGATGCCAAGGCACAACGCGAGGGTATCATTTCCTATGACGAGTACCGGCGTTATCAGGCACAGGTGCGTGCAGCCGTTCTGGACATCATGAAATCGTTGCCCCGAAAGGTGGAACTCCAGTCCAAAACCCGCAATATCAATACATTTTCCTTTTCCGTACCGGATGATGCGCGTTTAGAAAAAATTATAGGTGAAAAAAACAATTTATTGAGAATCAGTTGGTTGGAGCGGGCTTTAAAAGCCTCCAAAGCCGTTTGTCGCGTGGTGTGCGCAGATGGCAACAAAGGGACGGGCTTTTTGACCAAAGATGGCTATCTGTTCACCAACAACCATGTGCTCCAGTCGGCAGCAGTGGCAAAAACCGCTAGAATCGAATTCAACTATGAATTGGACAGCAGCGGTAGCGTAAAAGCGCGTACTGTATATGAGTTGGATGCCAATGATTTCAAAACCAGCACACCGGACCAGCTGGATTTTGCCTGTGTGAAAGTGATTGACCGAGCCGATGCCCCGCTTAGCCAGTGGGGCCATGTGGAGTTTGACGCCGAGGCTATACCCACAGCAGGTGATGCCGTGACCATCATTCAGCATCCCAAAGGCGAGGACAAACAGATTGCCCTGAATGCCAATGAGGTGCTGGGCCAGCTCAACCAGCATTTATTTTACACTACCGATACGGAACCTGGCAGCAGTGGTTCGCCCGTATTCAACAAGGACTGGCGCGTGGTGGCCATACACCATGCAGGAAAAACCGATGCGGAAGGCGGTTTGATCGTAAATGCCAAAGGTGACCGCAAAGGAGCAAACCGGGGCATTTTGTTTCGCGATATTTTTGCGTTTTTGGGTGGCCAACCAACATCAACACCAGCATCCGGCACAGCCAGTCATGAATCACTTGCATCAGCACCCATAGCTTCAAATACCAATAGCCCGCAAACCTCGGCCCCTCCTGCCCATGCTGTAGCAGCCAGCCAGCCAGCAGTGTCGGCAGTCCCCAAGTTTGTGGTGATATATGACCTTGCAGACGACAGTCATTGTAAATTATTAAACAAATACCTCAATATCCTGAAAATAACCAAAAAAATCAGGGTTTACAATGTACATGAAGCTTTGGCCGGGGAGGATGTCATGTCCCGTGCCAATGCCGAAATGGCTGATGCTGATTATTTGGTGGCCTTGGTTACGGTCAATCTCCTCAACTCGCCAGATTGGTTCGGATTGGTATATGATGCCCTGCAAAATGGCCGCAGGGTAATTCCCATCAGGGTAGAAATCGCTGATTATGAGGGCACTGGTTTAGAGAAGTTGCGCCCTTTGCCTACAGGAAAAGCCGTGTCAGAATTCCCCAATGCTGATGCCGCCTACAATAGCATAGTGACAGAGATGAAAAAACTCCTGCCCGCTTCCAAGTAGCCTAATATAATTCTAAGTATTTTTTTAATTTTCATTTCATCAAAAAAAAAGACCTTTACAGGATTGTTTTAATGCAAAAATCAATGATTTTTAACCGTTTTTGTGTAGAATGCAAAAAGTGTTTTAATTTTGCACGGTTTTTGCCAAATAATATTTAATCATCAAGCGTATCACAAAAAAAGCAAGTATTATCGCATGAAAATTGTAAAATTTACAAAATTCTGGTTGCTCCTCGTGCTTGTGATTGCCATCGTGCAATCCTGTCAGGACACAGGGGAAATTGACCGCCCGCTCTTCAAAGATGCACATGCCTACAATAGCGACGTATACCTTCAGTGGAATGAAAAATTTATGGAGATAGAGCGTTATGCAGCAGGTTATCGCCCTGGCCCAGCCCCTCGTGCATTGGGCTATATGGGCTTTGCCGCATACGAGGCTGTCGTAGGTGGGATTCCTGAAAATCGCTCATTGGTTTCTCTTTACAATGGATTGAGCATACCACAAACAGACGCAAACACAGAATACCATTGGCCTGCAGTAGTCAACCAGGTATATTATGTTATGATGGAGCGTTTCTTCTTTACTATGAAGACAAATTATCCACAGCTGTTTGCGCAAATCGAACAAACCTACAAAAAACTTCAGGCCCAATATGCGGCAGAAACCTCTGCGGAGGTATTGGAGCGTTCACAAAAACATGGTGAGGCCGTTGCGATTGCCGTGTATGAGTGGAGCGCGAAAGAAGCCAACCACAATGGCTTCCTGGATCCACGCCCTGCAAGTTATGTGCCACCCAGTGGCCCGGGTCTATGGCAGCCAACAGTTCCGGACTTCAGTGCGGCTTTATTTCCGTACTGGACAAAAGGCCGCACTTTTGCCATCAGGGAGGCGGACAAATTGGCCAAAAAGCCCATTCCTTACAGCGAGGACGAAAAATCATTGTTCTATACGCAGGCAGAGGAAGTTTATCGTGTCGTTAATTTCAGCCTAAACCCCGGAACAGACCCGGATGCCATCAATTTGGCTTATGAACAAAAGTGGATTGCCGAATTTTGGAGTGATGACTTGCTTGATGTGACATTTGCACCTCCAACTCGCCTCATTGCCATACAAAATCAAGTTGTAGCCCGCGAAGGACTTGACTTGGCTGGTAGTGCTGAACTCTATGCAAAAATGGGTATGGCCATATACGATGCCAGTATTGCTATTTGGCATTCTAAATATGTATATAATGTAGAGCGCCCGGTTTCTTATATCCGTCGTGTTCTCGGAAAAAAATATCCTCAAGCAGCCAATTGGCTTACCATCCTCAACCATCCTTATACAGGTGTTAAGGGTATGACCCCCTCTTTCCCGGCCTATCCATCTGGTCACTCCGGTTTTGGTGGGGCTGGTTCCAAAATTTTGTCCTCGTTCTTTGAGTACAATGACAACCACCCGGGAACATACACCTTTACGGACAATTGCCATATCAACCGCACCGATTTCATCGGCACACCACGTACTTTCTCTTCATTCAAGGAAATGGGTGATGAGAATGCACTTTCTCGTATCCCCCTTGGCGTGCATTACCGCATGGACTGCACGGAAGGTATCCGTTTGGGCGAACTTTGCGCCCAGCGCGTTTTGGAACTGCCCTGGAAGAGATAATTGTTGAATTTTTGGATTTCAAAACATAATTAAAAGCGTGTGTCTCCGTTAAGGGGGCACACGCTTTCTACATCCATTCAGTACTATGAAAAATTTTATTTTTTATCTACTCCTCATCGTCATTACATCTGCTTGTCAGCAGAACAATCAGGAAAAACTCCGCCAACAACTTACCGATCTGGAAAAATCCATGGGCGGCGCAACGGTGACAGATCGCGCCAAAGCCGAAGAATTCATCGCTACGGCTGAAAAATTAGCTGCAGGACTCCAAAAAAGCAACGCTGATGAATACGTTGATTTATTGCTGAAAACAGCAGGGTTGGCCAAAACCATAGAAAATTATAACAAGGCAATTGAACTTTACCAAAATATCATGACCCACATGCCGCAGCACAAGCGCGCTTCTACTGCTTTGTTTATGACCGGGTTTATTTATGCCAATGATCTGAACCAATTGGATAAAGCAAAAGAAACTTATGAAACTTTCCTGCAGAAATATCCCAACGATGAATTGGCGGAATCGGCAAAAATGGAATTGGCTAACTTAGGTAAGTCGCCAGAAGAGTTGATCAAGCAGTTTGAGCAGCAGGGTAAGTAAATCTGTGATGTTGCCTATTGCTAGGTCTGGCGAGTGGCCCACCATTCCAAGTGGCCACTTTTTTTATCATTCCTAAATCAAAAAAAATCTGCGCACTTTATTGACAGCCCACTCGCCGGACGTGGCAATAGGCTTTTCAGAGCATTATTTGGATTATATCGCGTTTTTGTTTTATTGTTCTGTAAAACATTTTTTCTACATTTCTTTATCTTGATTCAGGATTATTTATTCATTTTTTATTCGGATTCTTGCTGAAAAGGCAGGATCAAAATAATTTTGCTGTTGCGTAAGGGGGATTCAACCCTGAGCGAACCACCACCTTTGTGCCGTTGCCTTTGTTTTGCTGAGCAAGGATAGCCGCAACCTTTGCCCATATCAAATATGACCTCATTTTCAATCAAACCTGAAATATGAGAAGTCATCAAGGATTATATCGGCCTGAATTTGAACACGATGCCTGCGGCATTGGTTTCGTAGCCAACATAAAAGGGAAAAAAGATCATCAAACCATTAATGATGCCCTCACTATTCTCGAAAATATGGAGCACAGAGGGGCTTGTGGCAGTGAACCCAATACGGGTGATGGTGCGGGCATTACGCTCCAAATTCCACATGAATTTTTCTACACGGAATGCCTGAAACTTGGAGTTCACCTTCCTCCTGTTGGGCGTTACGGGGTGGGCATGGTATTTTTCCCCAAAAACGAGTCATTGCGTGATGAATGTCGCGCCATTTTCACCCGTTGTGCCGATCACTTGAGCCTCGAACTGCTCTGTTGGCGAAAAGTACCTGTATATCGTGAGGGCATCGGGGCTACCGCGCTTTCCGTGGAGCCGGTAATGGAACAGGTTTTTGTGGCTTGCCCTACTGATATTACTCACATTGCTGATTTTGAGCGTAAACTATTTGTGTTGCGCAACTATGCCAGTCATTTGATCAGCAGTACGTTAAACCCTGATGATATTGGATTTTACATGGCTTCCTTTTCCTCCAAAATCATTGTGTATAAAGGCCAACTGACCAGTGCACAGCTGCGCAATTATTTTCCCGACCTGTCCAACAAGAGCTTTCTTAGTGCATTTGGGTTGGTGCATTCTCGGTTTGCAACCAATACATTTCCCTCTTGGAAGTTAGCCCAGCCCTTTCGGTACATTGCGCACAACGGTGAAATAAATACGCTTCAGGGTAACCTTAATTGGTTGAAAACCAGTGAAAAAGGCTTTAGTTCACCCTGTTTTAGTGCAGAGGAAATGGAGATGCTGTTGCCCATAACCGTAGAAGGGCAGTCGGATTCGGCATACTTGGACAATATGATCGAGCTGCTTACGCTAAGCGGGCGTTCGTTGCCACAGGTGATGATGATGCTAATTCCGGAGGCATGGGATGGCCATACCACAATGGATCCGGTCAAACGTGCATTTTATGAGTTCCACGCGGCCTTCATCGAGCCATGGGATGGCCCGGCATCCATATCCTTCACCAATGGTACACTTATAGGTGCCACTCTTGACCGAAATGGCCTAAGACCTTCAAGGTACTGCATTACGCATGATGACAGGGTCATCATGGCGTCAGAAACAGGTGTACTGCCCGTTAATCCTTCAATGGTAAAAGAGAAGGGACGGCTACAGCCGGGAAAAATGTTTCTGGTAGATATTGAAGAAGGACGAATTTTGTCAGATGACGAGATAAAAAGAGAGGTGTGCAGCCAACAACCTTATGCTGAATGGCTCCACCGATACAAAATCCGACTTGAAGACTTGCCAGAGCCGCGTGTAGCATTTACCCATCTGGGGCCGGAACAGATACTCAAATATCAAAAAGCTTTCGGATATACAACTGAAGATTTGGAACTGATCATAAAACCCATGGCAACAGAAGGAAAAGAGCCTGTGGGGTCTATGGGCGCTGATATACCATTAGCAGTGCTGAGTGATCAGCCGCAGCATTTGAGCAGTTATTTCAAGCAGCTCTTTGCTCAGGTTACCAACCCGCCCATAGACCCTATTCGAGAGCGTTTGGTTATGTCCTTGGCTACTTTTATTGGCAATATTGGCAATATATTGGTTGAAAATGAAAAAACCTGCCATACAGTAGCACTTCAACATCCAATTCTGAACAACCATGAACTGGAGCAGCTGCGCAGTATTGACACAGGAATTTTTCAAGCCAAAACCCTACAAATGTACTTCAGGGCAGACGGCGCAGCAGGGAGCTTGCAACATGCCTTGGACCGTATCTGTCGCTACGCCTATGATGCAGTGGAAGATGGATTTGAGGTGCTGATTCTCAGCGATAGGGCCATTGATTCCGAACACGCCGCCATACCGTCACTCCTGTTTACATCTGCCATACACCATCACCTTATCCGCAAGGGAGTTCGGGGAAATGTCGGCATCGTGGTAGAGGCGGGAGATGTATGGGAAGTACATCATTTCGCCACTTTGCTCGGCTTTGGGGCAACGGCTATCAACCCCTACCTTGCCTTATCCACCATTTACCATTTTGACCAGGAGGCTTCATTGGGTAGGCAAAAAATGGAGCAATTGTATATAAAGGCCGTCAATGAAGGACTCTTAAAAGTGTTTTCCAAAATGGGCATCAGTACACTCCAATCCTACATGGGTGCCCAAACGTTCGAGATCATTGGGATTAACAGTACTGTTGTGCGCCAATTTTTTACAGGAACTGTATCGCGTATTGAGGGCATGGAACTGGATGACATTGCCAAAGAAGCCTTGGCCAAGCATTTTTCGGCGTTTGATCTGCCCCGACATGCTGCTTCAGAACAGCATTTGCGGAAATTGTTGCCGGAGAGAACGGAAATCATACACAACCGCTTGCCCGTAGGCGGCATCTACCAATGGAAAAGGAGAGGGGAACTTCATTTATTCAACCCGCAAAGCATCCATCTGCTCCAATACGCTACCCGCATGGGTGACTATTCCGTATTTAAAAAATACGCCCAGGTGATAAACAATCAGTCCGAGCGATTGGCAACTTTGCGTAGTTTGTTCAAATTCAAGTCTTTGCAACCATCAATTCCGCTGAGCGAGGTGGAGCCTGCAGCGCTTATCTATCGGCGTTTTGCTACTGGTGCCATGTCCTTTGGTTCTATTTCCTGGGAGGCCCACACCACTTTGGCCATTGCCATGAACCAATTGGGAGGAAAAAGCAATACTGGAGAAGGCGGAGAGGATGAAAGCCGATATGAGGACCGCCGCCTGCGCAGTGCCATAAAGCAGGTTGCATCGGGACGTTTTGGGGTTACCAGCCTATATTTGACAGAAGCGGACGAATTGCAGATCAAAATGGCACAGGGCGCAAAGCCGGGCGAGGGGGGGCAGTTGCCCAGCCACAAGGTGGACGATTGGATTGGCAAAGTCCGGCATAGCACGCCGGGCGTCGGTCTGATTTCACCCCCGCCACACCATGATATTTATTCCATTGAAGATTTGGCACAATTGATCTTTGACCTGAAAAATGCCAATCGTGCAGCACGGATAAATGTCAAATTGGTCTCAAAAGCTGGGGTTGGCACCATTGCTGCCGGGGTAGCCAAGGCCAAAGCGGATGTGATTCTCATATCCGGACACGATGGCGGCACCGGTGCCTCACCCTTAAGCAGCATCAAACACGCAGGATTGCCCTGGGAACTCGGACTGGCCGAGGCACAGCAAACCTTGGTCCGAAATGGCTTGCGCAGCAGGGTAGTACTTCAGGCGGACGGGCAAATGAAAACCGGACGCGACATAGCTATTGCTACCTTACTTGGTGCCGAAGAATGGGGCGTGGCCACAGCAGCATTGGTTGTTGAGGGTTGTATTTTAATGCGAAAATGCCATCTAAATACATGCCCCGTGGGCATTGCTACACAAGATCCGGAGTTAAGAAGCCGATTCAGCGGAGATGCGTCACACGTGGTCCGATTTTTTCAATACCTCACGGAAGAACTGCGCGAAATTATGGCAGAACTTGGCTTCCGTACAGTGGATGAAATGGTAGGACAGGTACAGTTTCTGGACTGCCAAGATAGCGACCAAAATTCCCGGCTAAAGGCAGAAAAAGGCAGAAACCGTCATTGGAAATATAAAAACCTTGACCTTTCCCCCTTACTGTACAAGGAAACACCCCAAAACGGTTCCGAAACTCAAGGTCAACAAACCCTCTTTTGTACTGAAAACCAGGATCATGGCCTTGACCATGTACTTGATTGGGCATTGTTGGAAAAAGCCCAGCCGTCAATCCGGCATGCAGAGCCTGTTTTTGCCGAGTTTCCTATCAAAAATACCGACCGTGCAACAGGTACGCTGCTATCCAATGAAATAACCAAACAATACCGTGCCGAAGGGCTGCCCAAAGAAAGCATTCATTACAAATTTTGTGGTACCGCAGGCCAAAGCTTCGGGGCATTTGCTGTACGTGGCCTGCGCTTCGAGTTGGAGGGTGATGCCAATGATTATTTCGGCAAGGGCCTAAGTGGTGCTACATTAGTGATATACCCACCCGGAACGGCTGGTTTTATTCCCGAAGAAAACAGTATCATAGGCAATGTTGCTTTTTATGGCGCTACATCAGGCGAGGCCTATATCAGGGGCAAAGCTGGTGAGCGGTTTTGTGTCCGAAACTCGGGTGTAAGTGCAGTGGTGGAAGGAGTTGGCGATCACGGATGTGAATATATGACCGGGGGCTATGTGGTGGTACTGGGGAAATGTGGGCGCAATTTTGGGGCTGGCATGAGCGGTGGCCTGGCTTATGTATGGGATGTGCACAACCACTTTAAGCAACAATGTAATGAGGAAATGATTGATCTTGACCCGCTAAATGAGGAAGATGAAGCCCGCTTGTTGCGCATGCTTCAACGCCATCATGATTTGACTCAAAGCAGTATAGCACATCTTATCATAGCGGACTTTGAAAACCAGATCCAACATTTTGTAAAGGTGTTTCCTAAGGATTACAAAAAGATTTTATCCCCTCAAAGCATTCTTTTAAACGCTGACCAGCCTTAGGCCTGCCAAAAAGGAGCTGGCCGCTTTTATCAACAACATCAAATAATATGGGTAACCCAACAGGATTTCTTCAACATAGCAGGCAGCTGCCACATCAGCAACCAGTGCCTGAACGACTACAGCACAACGGTGAATTTACTGGGCGTTATAACGGCGAACAATTAAACCAACAATCCGGCCGCTGTATGAACTGTGGTGTGCCTTTTTGCCACAATGCTTGTCCCCTGGGGAACATTATTCCGGAGTTCAATGACGCCGTTTATCGCGAGCAATGGCAGGATGCATACCAGATTTTGACATCAACGAATAACTTTCCGGAGTTTACCGGCCGCATTTGCCCCGCTCCCTGTGAAAGTGCCTGTGTCTTGGGTATCCACCAGCCACCAGTAGCAATAGAGGAAATTGAAAAACATGTTGTCGAAATAGCTTTTGAGCGCGGATATGTGCGGCCCAAATCTATTTGGCGGCGCACGGGAAAAAAAGTGGCAGTTGTGGGATCAGGCCCTGCTGGCCTGGCTGTTGCTGCACAACTGAACTATGCAGGGCATCAAGTGGTCGTTTTTGAACGTGATGCCGAGCCGGGAGGACTATTGCGTTATGGTATCCCCAACTTCAAATTGGACAAAAAAGTGGTTGAGCGCAGGATACATTTAATGAAAGCGGAAGGCATTGTTTTTCAATGTAATACAGCGGTAGGGCAACATATTTCTGCACAAGATCTGTTACAGGACTTTGATGCGCTTGTACTGGCAATTGGTGCCACTGTGCCACGTGATCTTAAAGTGCCGGGTCGGGATCTGAAAGGGATTCATTTTGCCATGGAATATCTTGTGCCTTCGGTACAAATGGCCAATGAACTGGATCTGCGGTCCAAAGGCAATGTTGTTGTTATCGGAGGAGGAGATACAGGGAGTGATTGTGTGGGCACAGCCAACAGGAAAGGTGCACAATCAATACTGCAATTTGAACTATTGCCCGAACCTCCGCGAAAAAGAACGCCTCAAATGCCTTGGCCCTCTCATCCAATGCTATATAAGGTATCCAGCTCCCATGAGGAAGGTTGTGAAAGACTGTTTGCCGTACAAACCACAGCATTTATAGGGGATGACAATGGTCAAATAAAGGCCCTGGAAGTGGAAAGCCTGAAATGGAAAACAGGCTCCGACGGGCGACCTGCCCATTTTGAACCCATACCAGGGTCTTGTCGTGAGATACCATGTGATTTGGTGTTGTTAGCATTGGGCTTTTTACATCCCCAACACGAAGGATTACTGGCTGAATTGGGTGTTGAATTGGACGATAAAGGTAATATTTGCGCCAAGGAAAATACATTTTCCACGAATATTGACAAAGTATTTGTGGCTGGAGATGCCCGGCGCGGCCAATCATTAGTAGTCTGGGCGATTAGTGAAGGCCGGGAATGCGCCAGAAAGGTTGATGCGTTTTTGATGGGTTATTCTAATTTGGAGTCAAAGGATGCTGTTGGATGGCAATAATAATGATATAATAAATTGATAATCAATACAAAATGAAAAAAGTTACATTTAAGCGGGCAATGCCTTTTTTAGTTTTGGCTATGATCGCCTTTGCAGCTGTTTTCGCCCCCATTTCGTCCAATTATACGGATAACGGACAATACAATGCTGCTGATATTGCGTGGATTTTGGTTGCTACCGCTTTGGTTTTTTTAATGACACCAGGTCTGGCTTTCTTCTACGGAGGCATGGTTCACCGTAAAAATGTTATCTCTACCATGATAAAAAGTGTGGTAGCGGCTGGTGTGGTCAGTATTCTATGGTTGGTGATTGGGTTTAGCCTGGTGTTTGGCAGCAGTATTGGTGGATTTATAGGCCATCCATTGGAGCATCTTTTTTTTAAGGGGGTTACTGATGCTGCCCCCTGGAGTTTGGCACCTACCATTCCCTTAAGTTTATTTGCTTTTTTCCAGCTCATGTTCGCCATCATTACACCCGGTCTTGTAGTAGGAGCAGTGGCAGAACGCATACGATTCACCTCATATATCCTTTTTACAGCCTTGTTTTGCCTTTTGGTCTATGCGCCATTGGCACACTGGACCTGGCACCCCGAGGGTTTTTTATTCAGGATGGGCGTCCTGGATTTCGCTGGTGGAACAGTGGTGCACATTTCCGCCGGATGTGCGGCACTCATGGGGGCACTTGTCCTCAAGCGGCGCATCGCACACATAGAGAAAAAGGAAATCCCCCCGGCAAATGTTCCATACGTGCTTATTGGTACCGGGTTGTTGTGGTTTGGCTGGTTTGGCTTTAATGCAGGTTCGGCGCTGGGAGCTAATGCTTTGGCCGTATCAGCATTTGCCACAACCAATACGGCGGCTGCCGCTGCTGGATTGTCCTGGATGTTTTTTGAAGTGCTGAAGGGGAAAAAGCCTTCGGTTATTGGGTTCTGTATTGGTGCGGTTGTAGGCTTGGTTGCCATTACACCCGGTGCGGGCTTTGTTGGAATACCACAAAGCATTTTTATAGGGTTTATCTGTGCACTTACATCCAATATTGCAGTGTATTACAAAACCAAATCCAACCTTGATGATACGTTGGATGTATTTCCTTGCCACGGGCTTGGAGGTATGACTGGTATGTTATTGACAGGGGTCTTTGCCAGTAAAGTGATCAATCCGGCCGGGGCAGATGGCCTCTTGTATGGCAATACAGGTTTTTTCCTGACTCAACTGAAAGGATTGGCCATCGCTGTGTTGTATAGTGGTACGGTCTCTTTTTTGATTTTTAAGGTCATTAACCTGATTGAGCCACTCCGTGTCAGCTCGGAAGATGAGGAAATGGGGCTTGATGCTACCCAGCACAATGAAAAGTATATTCAGGGCACTCTTTTGGTGCCCCAATCGGATGGCCAGATTGCAGAAATTGAAACACCGGAACAAGGCTGATTCAAATCAACCTGATTTTCGGAAAGCACGCCAGATGCCTGCGCCCAGCACCACAGCCATACAAACGATGGCTACTTTGGCCACTAAGGTGTGGTCTGGCCCTTGAAGGCCGTTTTGTTTGGAATAAATGCCAAATAAAGCCCAGGCTACGGCAGCCCCATGACCGTAATTGCGTTGTTTGATCTGAAATAGAAAGGCTATGAATGCTCCTGCGGCCACCATGCCTGCCGCAATGTATGGCTCCGATGGCCCACCAACAAGCCATCCATTATGGACAAATAATGTGGTGACATTGGCAATGAGGGCTACCGTGATCCAGCCCTGATAAATGCCAAAGGGCACATGTACCAGCCAACGTTCAAAATTGGAGGCACGGGCTTGCCCTACCCCCAGAGAAAGATTGATCTGGACAAGGTTATAAAGCAAAAGAATCATAACGACCACACTGGCACTCAGCATTTGGTAGTGCCAGTTGAGCAGCCAACCGATATTCAACAGACAATTGGACAAGAAAAGCCACCCTATTTTATCAAGATTGGGCTGCATTTTTTGGGCTGCTTTTTTGGAAAAAAGGGCAACAAACTGATAGCCAGCCCATACCAAAAGCCAGGTATAGATCACGCTCCATATCGCGAAGGTGCGCCCTGAAGGGACAAAATAGTTCGGATAAAGATCGGAGAGCTCGCCCGGGGTGCGCCCGTTAATGGGCAGTGCTACGGCTAAATAATTGACATACAGCACAATAGTGAGGCTGATCAGGTTGAGGATTATTAATGTTCGTTGATTCATATTGCCTTGTTATTGCGCAAATATATACCGGGATGTAGGTGATTTTAAAGATTTGCAGGATTGATTTACCTGATGGCCAAAGATTTAAAGACTTGAGGTATAAAACAGAACGTGACCATCTGTGTTGTTGTAGGAATTTATTGTATTACCAATATCTCTCCCAAAGCAATGGCCTGGTTTTTCAGGTACTTAATTTTGTTTACCGTAGCATGGGCTATCGGTATTTGTGTATTGCCAGCGCAGATGTATTCTGATCGAGCGTTCGGTAAGCAGATATTTATGGGTGCCCATTTCGGTATATCAGGCGATTATTTGTACGATCCAGAATCATTATATGATCGGGAACAATTCATGGGGCTGAGGGCTGGCATTTCGCTTACCCCCAATTTGTATGCGGGCATCCAGGTCAGGCGGATATGGGCACACAATTTTGAAACCCCAATACAGGTATTTTACATGGCTGGTATTTTTGGCCGGGCATATTTTTTACATCCGGTGTGGGCCAATCGGAACACGCGCTTTGGTGTGTTTCTGGAAAGCGGTTTTATGAAAGGAAATTACGCATATTTCTATAAAAACCAGACCAATATACGCTATTATAAGGAAGATGCCGACCAATGGTATATTCCTTGCCTGCTTGGCTTTGAGTATCGTTTAGTGCGCAATTTCACCCTTCAGGCTGCTATCCACGCCTATTATAATAACGGTGGAAGTTGGGATGGACAAGGAATTGCCTATCCTTCCTTGGGGATAAATTGGCATGGTTGGTAGTTTTTGTATTAACTTTGCGCCCTTTAATTTTAAAGTCAATAAGCATCATGGAGTTATCCACCCGTTACACCCCCTCGGAGATAGAGGAAAAATGGTATAGTCATTGGGAAAAAAGCGGTTATTTCCGTTCCGTACCAGATGAACGCGAAGCGTTTACGATTGTGATACCGCCCCCAAACGTCACGGGTGTGCTGCACATGGGCCACATGCTGAACAATACCATTCAGGATATTTTGATCCGAAAAGCCCGTATGGATGGCAAAAACGCCTGCTGGGTACCGGGTACGGATCATGCATCCATTGCGACCGAGGCAAAGGTGGTACGCTGGCTTCGGGAGGAAAAAAAGCTCCGCAAGGCCGATATTACCAGGGATGAATTCATGGAGTATGCTTACCAGTGGAAGGACAAATACGGCGGTATTATCCTGTCCCAGTTGCGCAAGCTCGGTGCTTCCTGTGACTGGGAGCGCACGGCTTTTACCATGGATAAAGGCTATTACAAAGACGTAATCAGTGTCTTTGTTGACCTTTACAAAAAAGACAAACTCTACAGAGGCCTTCGCATGGTGAACTGGGATCCGGAAGCCCAAACGGTGCTCTCCAATGAAGAAGTACTGTACAATGAAGAAAATGCCCAACTTTTTCACATCCGCTATGATGCTCCCGATGGCTCGTACTCGGTAACCATAGCCACCCAACGGCCCGAAACCATATTTGCCGATGTGGCCATAGCCGTAAACCCCAAAGATGCCCGTTATACGGATCTGGTCGGGAAACAGGTGCTTATCCCCCTGATTAATCGCCCCATCCCTATTATCGCTGATGATTATGTGGATATTGAGTTTGGTACGGGCGCCCTCAAGATAACCCCGGCCCATGACCCCAATGATTATGAAGTTGGCCAAAGGCACAAACTAGAGGTGATTGATACCATTAGCGATGATGGTAAAATCAATGACAAATGTGCCTACGCCCCCATCGTGGGCAAAGACCGTTTTGAGGCGCGCAGAGCCATGAAACCAGCCTTGGAGGAAAGTGGACATTTAGTTAAAATTCAGGATTATGTGACCAATATTGGCCGTTCCGAGCGCACCAACAGTGTAGTGGAGCCTAAGCTCTCTCTCCAATGGTTTGTCAAAATGAGCAGCCTCGGCGAGCCTGCCCTTAAAGCCGTATTGGAAGAGGAAATCAAGTTCTTTCCACCTTCTTTCCAAAACTTGTACCGCACCTGGATGGAAAATCTCCGCGATTGGTGCATCAGTCGCCAGTTATGGTGGGGCCAACGCATACCAGCATGGTACGGCCCCTCACGCGATGGCAGCCCTGAAGAAGCCGTTTTTGTGGCAGAAACTCCTGAGGAAGCCTTGGCCGAAGCAAGGGCCTACTATGGAAATACAAATCTGACAATCAATGAGTTAAGGCAGGATGAGGATGTGCTGGATACCTGGGCGTCCTCCTGGATATGGCCTATCAGTGTATTCAATGGTTATCAGGATCCCGAAGGTGAAATCAACTACTACTACCCCACAAGCGTGTTGGTGACGGGCTGGGATATCATCTTCTTTTGGGTAGCGCGGATGATCATGGCCGGATACGAGTTTAAAGGAGAAAAGCCTTTTTCCTCCGTTTATTTTACGGGAATGGTGCGCGATAATCAGCGCCGGAAAATGTCCAAATCGCTGGGCAACTCGCCTGATGCCCTGAAATTGATCGAGGACTTTGGGGCTGATGGCGTTCGATATGGCCTTATGTCCAGCGCAGCGGCGGGAAATGATATTCTGTTTGATGAGAAACTGTGCGAAAATGGCCGCAATTTCTGCAACAAACTCTGGAATGCCCTCCGCCTGATAAAAGGCTGGCAAGTGACGCCAACGGAAAAAAGTAGCGACAAAAACACCTTGGCCATCCGCTGGATGCGCGAAAAGTTTAATGTAGTCCTGGCCGAAATAGACCACAACTTCAAACAATTCCGCCTCAGTGATGCCCTTTTGGGCCTTTATGGCTTCATCTGGGATGATTTCTGTTCCTGGTATTTGGAAATGATCAAACCTGAATATGGCCAGCCCATAGATCAGGAAACATACCATGCTACCATTGCACTTTACTCGGATCTGATGCTCGCCCTGCATCCCTTCATGCCGTTTATTTCCGAAGAAATATGGCACCAATTAACCGAGCGTGCCGCAGGTGATGATTGCTGTGCCAAACAGTACCCCAAGTACTCCGCAGCGGATAACGACCTGATTGCCAAGGTGGAAGCTATAAAAGATGTCATTGTAAAAGTGCGCGAGTTGCGTCAGCAAAACCAATTGAAACCCCGTGATCCCTTGGTCATGGTCGCACAGGAAAGCAAAACGGTACAGGCGCTCTTTGCAGGTTCCGGTTTTAGAGAAATGGTGGTGAAAATGGCCTCTTTGGAAAGCCTTGATATTGCTACCACAGAGCCGGACAATGCCAAGTCCTTCATATCAGGCACAGACAAATACTATGTTGTGCTGAACCAGGAAATAGACGTGGCGGCCGAAATAGAAAAGATGACCAAGGAAATTGAATACCAGCGGGGCTTTATCCGCAGCATAGAAGCCAAACTCGGCAATGAGCGATTTGTCAGCGGCGCCCCTGCACAGGTGGTGGAAACTGAACGCAAAAAACTTGCTGATGGTCAGGCAAGAATGGCTATTTTGGAAGAATCTATAAAAAAAATGCAAGGATAAATTTAGGCCCAGCGCAAAAACATTTTTTGCAGGGTAGCGACATTTATGGCTCATGTTATCACACTGATATGCATTGTGTATAAATATCAGGTGATTGCGTGAGCCATTTTTTTAACTTTTAACAAGCCCAATAAAACGAAACATCTTCCGTTTGTTTTTTTTAATCCCTACTCAAATCGTCAGCCTTGACGCAAAAATCCCCCGAACACCCGGCCCCCAAGACCGGATGCAAACGCAAAACCGATTTTTTAACTTTACAAAACTGCCCACGTTATGGCTTCTCTGAATCCGATCACGGGTGTCCTCGGACACCGTAAGGCAGCGCATTTACTCCGCCGTACTTCGTTTTATTTTAATCGTACACTGGTGGACGAATTGGCCGCTCTCAATGCCCCCGATGCGCTCGCAAAAATCCTCAGCCCCGCTTCGTTTCAACACGAACAACCTCTTTATGCCGCAAAACCCGGCGACACCCCTCAAAGCTGGATCAACCCGCCCAAGCCACCTTCAGCCCAATTGCCTGCTGACGACGGCGACCTAAAGCCCTTCGTTATGGCCTGGTGGCTGAATGAAGCCCTGCACGACAAGGGTATTACGCACAAAATGATGTTTTTCCTGCACCAGTTTCAAGCAGTCAGTGTGGAAAGTGGCAACAGCATGGAGTTTTTTGACTACCTGGCCCTGCTGCGTTGGGGCAGCCTTGGCAATTTCAAAAAATTGGTGCTCAAAATGATCACGGACAACTGCATGCTGAGCTATCTGGATAATGATCAGAATTTTAAGAACAATCCCAATGAAAACTTTGCCCGCGAGTTTTTTGAACTCTTCACCATCGGAAAAGGAGAACCCGCCGGCCCTGGCGATTATACCAACTATACAGAAGAGGATATTCAGGAGGCAGCACGCGTATTTACGGGATTTAACCATGCAGCACGCAATACAAACATTGATCCTGATACCAATATTCCAACTGGCAAGGCATATCCCGTCACACATGATTTTAAGGAAAAAAAGTTCAGTGCACGCTTTGGTAATGCGGTCATCATGCCGCCAAGCAATGATGCGGATGGCATGTACAAGGAATTGGCAGCCCTTGTGGACATGGTTTTTGCCCAGGAGGAAACAGCACGTTTGTTTTGTCGGCGCCTATACCGTTATTTCGTTACGCGGCGCATCAGTGCCGAAGTAGAGGAAGACATTATTGGACAAATGGCCAATACCTTAAAAACCAACAACTTCGATATTAAACCGGTACTCGAACAACTCCTGCAAAGCCAACATTTTTTTGATGCCGATGACAATGCAGCAACCGACGAAATCATGGGCGCCTTAATCAAATCGCCACTTGATCTTTCCTTAGAGGCCATTTCCTTTTTCAATTTGCCCATACCGGATGCCATAAAGGAAAATCAAAAACATTACCTTGAATTTTACAACAGTGCAGTCATAGGCCGAATGCTGGGCAGCGCAGGCATGGATCTGTTTTTTCCTCCCGATGTGGCTGGCTACACGGGTTATTTTCAGGAACCCGACCTGAACCGACAGTTTTTTAACTCTGCAACCATCATACCACGGTACAAACTCCCCAAGGTTTTGCTCAGCGGCACGCATGCATGGTTGGGCTCCAGCACCCAATCCATCGGCACCAAACTCGATGTGGTGGATTGGCTGCGCAACAAAAGTGGTATCACGGACCCTTCTGACTCTTTTATTTTGGTGAAGGAACTGCTCCTTTATCTTTTTCCAGAAGAGCCTGACACAGAACGTTTTGATTATTTCCACAACACCATTTTTTTGGACAACCTGCCTCCCGGCGACTGGACTTATGAATGGCAGGAATACCTCAAAAACGGAAACGATTCGGAAGTACGCATACCCCTTGAGCGATTGGTTAATGCGGTGATGTATGCACCGGAGTATCAGGTTTTCTGATGCTGCGCCTTTGCATTATCATTCTTTAACTATCACATTATCAATTTTTTAGAAAATGAAAAGAAGAAATTTTCTCAAAATATTCCCTGCTGCGGGCGTAACACCGTTCGTAGTCAATGGCTTCCCCATGACGCCATTTTCAAATCGCCAAATGGCCAATATCCTGAGCAATTGCGAGGAAGTTGCTGAGCGTATCTTGGTATTGATCCAACTAAAAGGCGGAAATGACGGCGTAAATACCATTATCCCCATCAATCAATATGACCGATATGCCGAACTGCGCCCCACCATCAGGATACCAGACAAGGGCCTGGAAAAATACATCACCTTAGATAGTTCTTTATCCAGCGACAAACAGTGCGGCCTTCATCCGGTCATGACGGGTCTTAAGGGTATTTACGACAAAGGCTGGATGTCCGTGGTACAGGGCGTAGGTTATGAAAACCTGAACCAGTCTCATTTTAAAGGCACTGATCTGTGGCTTTCCGGTGGCGATGGCACGAAAGAAAAGTTCAGCATCCGTTCCGGCTGGATGGGCCGCGCCCTGAATGCCATGTACCCTGAGGTAAAGGGCGAGCCTACCGCCAAAATGAAATACCCCCTGGGGATTCAGGTTGGCGATCCAAACCCCTCATTGGGTTTTCACACAGAAACAGAGCACCAAAACTCCATTAACCTGACCGGACAAGACCCCGCCGGATTCTACTCTTTGGTGCAAACCATTGGCGGAGCGCCCTTGGCCAACGTGCCACAATCCGAATACGGCGATGAACTGCGCTACATCATGGGGGTGGAAAAAGCGGTTGATCGTTACTCGGAGTTCATTACACAAGCCTTCAATGCGGGCAGCAATTCCATCAGCACTTACCCTGATACGACCCTCGCCAATCAGTTGAAAACCGTGGCGAGACTCATAAAAGGCGGTTGCAAAACCAAAATTTACCTGTGCAACATGGGTGGATTTGATACACACGGCTCACAGATACCGCCGGAAGGCACCATAACCAAGGGCGGCCACGCAGAGCTCTTGCGGCGGCTTTCAGATGCGGTCAGTACTTTTTTTAATGACCTGGAAGGCTTGGGGCTTGGTGATTTGGTCGCTGCCTGCACGTTTTCCGAATTTGGCCGTTGCGCAAGGGAAAATGGCTCTTCCGGTACCGATCACGGCACTCTGGCACCTATGTTGCTTTTTGGCAAGGGCATAAAGGCTGGCGTGGAGGGCATCAATGTGGACCTTAAAAACCTCTCCGGCGACAACCAACTGATGGGCCAGCAATTTGATTACAGGCAGGTGTTTACCACCATCCTCCAGGATTGGTTAGGTGCCAGCAATTATGTATTGGAGCAAACCATGTTTGAAGGCTACAACAAAATGCCTTTGGTGGATGCTGCCTATGTTGCCTCACCGGATTGTTACATCGGCACGGTTGATGTTTGGGAAGGGCCGTCAGTGGAGCGCAATTTGGCACTTTTCCCCAATCCGGCCAGTACTCGTGTGGAAGTCGCTTTTCAGACCGATGCCGCATTTGAGGCTATGCTGAGTTTGCACAGCCTTGGAGGTACTTTGGTCTCTGCACGCACCGTGCAAACCTTTCCGGGCAATAACCTGTGGTTTTTTGATGTGTCTGCCTTGCCAACAGGCACTTATTTTGTGCGCTTGGAGTCCAGATGGAGCGGGAAAGCAGAGGTGATGAAGTTGTTGGTCGCGAGGTAAAGCATTCCAGACGCTTCACTGCGTTCAGCGTGACAGGTACGCCGGTTTTTTGTAGAGATACTTGTCTCAAAGTCTGTATGAACCCTCCGGCAGATGTGTCATTCCGAACGCAGTGAGGAATCTGGCCAAGCCATTTGGGGCTGCTTAGCCAAGGCTTATTTGCGCCTCAGGGCGTATGTGTCATTCCGAACGCAGTGAGGAATCTGGCCAAGCCATTTGGGGCTGTCTTGCCAAGGCTTATTTGAGCTTCCGAGCGTATGTGTCATTCCGAACGCAGTGAGGAATCTGGCCAAGCCATTTGGGGCTGCCTGCCCAAGGCTTATTTGCGCCTCCGGGCGTAGGTGTCATTCCGAACGCAGTGAGGAATCTGGCCAAGCCATTTAAGGCTGCTTAGCCAAGGCTTATTTACGCCTCCGGGCGTAGGTGTCATTCCGAACGCAGTGAGGAATCTGACAGGCCTTGCGCAAAGCCCCCAAAATATTTTTTTGGCGATATAAAACAAGCCCATATATTTGCCTTTGCAAACAACGCGACTCGATATGAAACCGATCCGCAACAATCCTAACGCATTCTTTTCCCCTTGTGCTGGCGCATTGGGTACCCCTCCGGTGCCCCATGCGCCAGTCTGTTTTGGGTCAGAAGCGGTGGTTTTGCTGAGTTACAGCACATCCGCAATGTGGGGATTTTGCGTAATCAACTGCGGCAATCCAACCAATTTGGTTGGATTGCCGCAATGGGGTGCTGGCGACAAAATGGTTTTGCCGTCAACTGGGGGTATTGGGGGAGTTGACGGCAAACCAGAGTTACAGCCAACTATAAAAAAAGAAAAAATGAAATGAACGGACTCCACCAATCGTATCGAGAAAGATTGAATCAAAAGGAAGATTTTAAAGTCAAGTACAAATTTCGTTCAGAAGAAGAAGGCGGAAGACAACATTTACCATACCAAGGAATTCGTTCAGATTTTTGGTATGAATGCGATAACCATGGAACCGATGGAATCTTTATGATATGGCCAGAATTCGAAGATGAAAATGGCGAGTTAATTTCAAGCGGACAAGTTCCGAGAGAAGGAATTGCAAGGATGTGGATAATAAATTACCAAACGAGAAGATACCATCAGCTAAGAATTAAAAAAGGAACGAAGGGTTATTTTATGGAAGGAGCAAGAAAAACGGCAGATTGCGAAGTGATAGAAATTGTTGACCTTCTGATAAATCGAATAGAAAAATAAAATGAATGAAAAATAATAAAGAAAGCTGGCTGTAACAAAGCGCTGCTGGCCATGCCGCCCAAGAGGGCGGCACGTCAGCAGTGCCGACCGTTCGATGTAATAACATAAAATGTCATTATGACTAAATATCAACCTAAAATTTTTATAAGTTACTCTCGAAGAGACAAATCGAGTTTAGAAGAATTGAGAAAGCACCTATTGGCTCTCGAAAGAGGAGAAGGTGTTCAAATCTTCTACGACGGACAGATTATGCCTGGCGAGCAATGGGACAAAAGGATTCTTCATGAATTACAAAGTGCTGATATAATCATCCTGTTGATAAGTGCTGATTTTCTAGCTTCCGACTACATATATGAAGTCGAATTTAAGAAAGCTTTAGAACGCCATCAAAATGGTGAATCAAGAGTTATTCCTGTAATTCTTAGAAGTTGTGATTGGAAGTCGACAGCGATTGCTAAACTTCAAGCAGTTCCTTCTGATGGAAAACCAATATCAAATTTAAAAAATGAAGATGAAGGATTTTATCAAGTAGCGGTTGCTATAAAGTATGCTATTGAAGATTTAAAAGCGAAAATAGTAAGCCAGGATAATTTCAATGAAAATCAAAATAAGCAGTTACCTGCAATAGATGTTAACGATGCTTTTCCAAAGAGTGGAGTTCCGATAATTAATTTTGTTGAACCAGTTAGTTTTAACCAACTGATGATGTCAATAAAGCATAAAGGAAGAGGTTTAATAATTGAAGGACCATCTGGAATTGGAAAAACAACCGCAATAAATAAAGCGATAGAAAGGATTGCATTTCAAAATAATCCATACACATATCTTTCTGCAAGAGACCCGAAAAATATTGAAAAAATTTCTACTATTGAAGTTTGGCATAAAGGAATAGTTGTAATTGACGATTTTCATCGCCTTGGCAATCAAGAAAAAAAGAGGCTATCAGATTATATAAAATATCTTGCGGATGTGGAAACCTCCACAAGGAAGTTAATTATTGTTGGTATTCCAAACACAGGAAAGAAACTTATCAGTTTTGGGCATGATTTAGCAACAAGGGTAGATATTTTTGAATTTAGCAGAGTTGAAAATGAAAAAATTAATGAACTAATTACGAAAGGGGAAGATGCCTTAAATATCAAATTTGATAAAAAAAGCGATTTAATACTTGCCGCAAATGGCAGTCTAAGTATCGCTCAATTTTTATGTAATCATGCTGCTGTTCAAGACGATGTTTTTGAAACTCAAGCTTTTCAAAAAATTGTCACTACTAAAATTGCAGATGTAATTCTTTCAGTCAGAAAAGAAGTGGGAAGGAGATTTGATAATTTTATTTTCTGTTTCTCACAACTTGGAGGCAACAAGGATAGGACTTGTATAAAACTATTAAAAGAAATGGCACTTTCAGAAAACGGCAGTGTAAATTTAAACCGACTGTGCAATAGCAAACCAGAATTAGCGCATGGAATTGAAAAAATTCTTGAAAATGGTGCTATTGAATCCTTGATAGAGAATCAAGACGTTTGTAATGACTTCATTTTTTATGATAATAGAACTAGTGAATTAGTAATTGATGACCCTCAACTAATTTTTTATATAAACAATACCGCAGAAAGCACTATTGCCAATTTTTCGGGAAAAAGAGAAATATTAAAAAGAAATAAAGTTTTTATAAGTTACAGTCATGTTGATGAACCATTCCTTGACAGGCTTTTAGTTCACCTAAAACCATTGATTACTGATGGTGATATAGATATTTGGTCGGACAAAAGAATAAAACCTGGAGACCAATGGAATAAGGAAATTATATCCGCACTTGAAGGGACTAAGGTTGCAATATTGCTCGTAAGCGCTGATTTTATCGCTTCAAGTTATATAACTCAGGTGGAATTACCTCATTTGATAAAGGCAACATCTGAAGAAGGAGCGATGATAATTCCCATATTTTTAAAACCTTCTAATTTAAATAGGTTTGAGAATATAAACAAATACCAAGGAATAAATAGTCCAAATGAAACATTGATAGATTTACCTGAACCGGAACGAGAAAAAATATTTGTCAAAGTTTCTCAAAGGGTTGAAGAAATTTACAGTTCGTATAAATAAGAGACATCGAACAGAGGCTTGCTGTCCATGCCGCCGAACAGCCAGCCCGCAAACCCGCCGCACGGCGGCACGGCAGCAAGCCAAACGTTCTCGGTAAAAAAATAAAAATATGATAGATATATTCAAATCGATTAAGTGGGATAAACTTGGAGAAATTGGTGGAGTAACACTAATTTTTGCTTTGTTAATATTTCTAATTGACAGATTTTTCGGTATTGGCATTTTACCAAAACTTACTCAAGAAAATGCAGTTCCTATACTTTTCATAATTTTAACTTGCGTAATTCTAATAGCAATTGTTGCATTCACGATGATTGGCAAGATTGGGAATAAAAGTTATATAATACTATTTATTTTTATGGTTATTGTTCTCTTGGGTTGGAAAATGTTGGATAAAAGCCCCCGACCAGAAATATTTCGAGTTTGGGTTATGGAATTTCAAACTGGCAAACCATTAGATAATGTAAAATTTGAAATTCCCCGAGGCAATACAGGTTCTAGTGAGAAAGGATTAATTCAATTTGAATGCATAGGATGTAATGATACCTCTTTTCAAATGACACTTTCTAAGAAAGGTTATAAGACAGAATATAAAACTGCTAACAACGGAGATAAATTCACTTTAAATCCAACGAAATGAAGATAAAAAAAGTTTTACCATTAATTCATGTTTTTGTTGCAGCCTCATGTTTAAATGCACAATCTCAAAAAATTAAAGGAATCCTATTGTATTCAAATGGAGTACCTGCTGCTGGACATGAAATTACCGCAGATGAAATAAATAAAGAAACTGTAACTTCTTCAAATGGTTATTGGGAAATTGAAATACCCGATAATTATCTTAGATCAGGCTCAATAACAATAAGATTAAGCGAAAACACGCCTTATTCTTTTCACAAAGAGAGAGATTCTTCATGGGTGATTATACCGCCAGATAAGAGTAACACCCTTGTGAAGATGACCCTGCATAATCGACCAGTACTTTACATGCACAGTAATTTACCTGTTTTTTACAATGATACATACAACCCTAAATATACAATATTTTTATTTACCTTGTCCAAAAGACTTACTGATGTTGATCTCTGGAAAATTAAAAAAAAATTCAATACAGATAAACCAATTGAAGTACATAGTCATTATGACATTAATATGAATCACCAGTTAAGATATACGATTGGGCGTTTTGATAAAATAGAAGAGGCGGAATCACTTATCAATAAGATCAAAACAACCAAAATAGATGAAGCGAACTTTACTACATCCCCTCCATATATAGTCACTCTTTTACTAACTAAACCTGCCCATACTTTTTACAGAGTGCAAGTCAGAAGTTCAAATAAACCGGTAGATAAGTATGAGAAAGTGAAAATAGAAAATAGAATAAATAGGCCAATTATAGAAGTAAAGGATCTCTCAGTGAATAGAAATAAGTATGATTATTTTATAGAAACTAAAATAGAAAAAGAAGATGATGCCCGAAAAATTTGTTCAGATATCCGTAATAAGGGCGTAAAAGATGCTTATGTAGTCAGATTTCAAGTGTTAGAGAATAAAGTTGTTAAAACCACCGCTATGAACAAAGTTAATAAAAATATAAAAAAAATCTGATAATTCAACCCAAGAACAACAAATATATGAAAATGCTTCCTAACGTTTTACATTCGCACACCCAATCGTCCTCGACAAGTAAATAAAAATACTAATATGATAAATGATGATTTACGAGTTATTTCTTACTGGAAAAGGCCATTTCTATATTTATCTGGCACAGACATTAAGACAATATCTCAATGTGCGCCAGATTTAGCAACTCGCTACTCAATACTGGGAGGGCTACTTTGCATACCTGCGTTAGTTGCCTTTTTTTCTTCTTCTTATGCCGTTTCATTTTTGTTCCCAGAGACATCTTATAAATATTATGCTGGAGTGATATGGGCTTTAATAATACTCACAATCGATAGAAGTATAGTTGCGCAAAACCCAGAAATTGCCGAGGACCCCGTTATGCTGCAATCAGCAAACCTTAGCAAAGGAGCAAAATTTAGATCAAGGTCGATTATTGTAGGTCGTATTTTTATCAGTATTATACTTGGATTCGTAATAGCGGAGCCTCTATGTATCAAAATATTTGATGATGAAATACAGGAGCAGATTCACAATAGCAAAGAAAATGAATTTAGTACGAAGCGTAAATCACTGGATTCTGTACTTGTATCCATGGAGAATGAGATAAAGGCGAAAGAGCAAGATTGGCTAAATGCACAGAAAGTTGCTACGGATGAGAGCGATGGGACTACTGGGCCAAGAGGAACAGGAGACGTATTTAGACATAAGCAAGGGGTTGCAGATATTCTGAAAAAAAAATATGAAACAGTAGAAAGAGAACAAAGAGTAAATCAGGATTCTATTCGCAGAGAAATCGATTCTTTGAAAAAAGGAATTAACACCAATAAGGCCACAAATCTTACTGGTCGAATGCATGCTCTTAATCAAGTTGCTTCAAATAACCAAGATTTGTTGATAAGCATATGGCTTCTTCGATTACTTTTTGTGTGTATTGAGTTAATTCCTTTAATTTTGAAAACTTCCTTAAAAAGGAAGTCTGACAGCTATGTGGTATTGTGCCACCAGAATAATAAAAAGACCATTGCTCTAAATACTGATAATGAACATAATTTAGCCGTTAAACAAATGCTTCGCGATCGCTTCAAAGATGACCTAAAAACGAATAAAATGTTGAAGAGTAGAAAAATGGAAAATATAGCGAAGGATCTCAACTTTTATCTAAAAATTAATCAGAATGCAGCAGATACATTTGAGCGAGAATGTGGCATAGTTGAAAAAACAATAACTGACCAAGAGATTAGAAAAGCGACAATAGCCAAAATGGCAGAATCATATCTAAAATTTACCACCAAGTTAACGGAAGTATATAATACAGAAAATGGCATTAATGATAAACAAAGTTAAGGAACTCGCGATAAGAGTATCTAATCTGGCAACAGTTAGAGGATTCGCTACCCTAATTGGCATTGCATGGGCTGCATTTTCTTTTTCTGATGACTTTAAATCATTGGTGGAGTTGATTGGAGTTAAGGAAGAACATGTTTATAAGTATATGCTAGCAGCTTTTTTGATTGTCCTTACTTGTGGAGCAATAAAGGTGTTCAGAAATCGTATCAAGCACCAAAAAGAAGCATTTGATGCAGACAAAAAGGCCGAATATAACGAAAAGGTCTATTCAATAGCATACGAAATTGTAACCACTTATAGAAAATCTGAAGCATTTCAAAGCATCGTAAATGGGCATCGTGATAATGTTAATAATTATTTCAATCAACTATCAGATTCCCTGAGAAGCACAATTAATAAAAACATAACGAAGGAGACTCTTAGACGATTTGACAAGGTAAAAGGGGATTTTGAAGGCCAAAAAGCACTAATGAATAGTGTTTTCAGAGAATTTTCTGACATATCAAAGATTGAAGCATTTCTAAGATTAGAGCACCGAAATTGTTTAAATAATATTAGTAATGATCTAAATAAAAAAATTAGAGCAAATAAAATCTTCTCATACTCTCATAATTTTAATCAGGAATCCGAGAAAGACCATACTCTCCCTGAGTTTGAAATTGATGCTGCGGATATAGAATTTGAAATCGATATGATACTTAAGGGTATCCCAGACCTTTCATTTGCAAATCTATTGCCTGCTGAAACATCGAATAATGATTTGACAATAGCTGCATTGATAGCAGCAGGTATGACCGCAGAAGACATTGCTGATATATTAAAAGATATTGTTGGCGGAGAATCAGCGGAACTCATATTAAAGGAGCTTCTTGATTATGCCGGCACGTTTATACCCTATTTTGGTCAAGCAGTTATGGTAATTAAAATATTTAAATTTCTTTATTCGTTGAGAGATCGTAGTGAAGATCTAAAACAATTAAGAGAAGAGATTTATCAGACATCAACCTCCTATTATAGAGAAATTGATAAGCATACTCAATTCAAAATTAACACCGATAGCATATTATACTTAGAAAGTCTGGCTTCAAAATTTAAGTATAGCTACAAAAAGGCTAAAAAATTCAGAAAACGTAATCAATGGTACTTATGAAGACGTATATTTGCAAGCACGAGAACGTTAAAGATGTTTCAACTTAGATGATGATGATTAATAATTTACAAAGCTTTGCCTCTTGCTGGCGCGACGTTCCTAAAGTTCAACACTCCGCTTGCAATTCACATTGCAGACAGGTTTTTGCAGATTGTGCGATAGAAATAGATGGGAAAATGCTACTTTTTCAACAAATAGTTTAAAAAATGGAAAAAAAACTAGTCCGATTCGATTGGGCGATGAAAAAAATGCTTCTTCACAAAGCCAATTTCGACATCCTCGAAGGCTTCCTTTCTGAGTTGCTCGGCGAAGAAATCAAAATCAAACAAATTCTCGACAGCGAGAGCAACAAGGAAACGGAGGACGACAAGTACAACCGTGTTGATATTTTGGTCGAATTTTCCTCAGGGGAGTTGGTCATCATCGAAATCCAAGATAGCAAGGAGTACGATTATTTCCATCGCATCCTTTTCGGCACATCGAAGGTAATTACAGAACATATCAAAGAAGGAGAACCTTTTGCTTCGGTCAAAAAGGTCATTTCGATAACTATTGCCTACTTCGACTTGGGGCAAGGGAAGGATTATGTCTATCA
Source organism: uncultured Saprospiraceae bacterium (assembly GCA_964539805.1). Lineage (GTDB taxonomy): Bacteria > Bacteroidota > Bacteroidia > Chitinophagales > Saprospiraceae > M3007. The sequence continues at coordinate 28,000 of CAZIKN010000066.1, forward strand.
CGGAACAACCACGTTTCAAGGCATCCATCAAAAGGATATTTTGACGCTTTCGGAAAAGCAAGTTGAACTGTACAAAAAGAGTGCAGTTTATGAAATCTACCCAGAATATTGGCTGATAAAAGTTGGCAAGTTTTCAAACACGGTGAACGACAAGTTAGACGAGTGGATATACTTTTTCAAAAACGCAGAGATAAAAAATAACTTTTCAGCCAAAGGTTTAAAAGCAGCAGGTGAGCGATTAGTAGAAATGAAACTGAATGAAAAAGACCAAAAAGAATATAAAAAATATCTAAAACACCTGCACGAGGTAGCAAGTGGCAACTATAATGAAATGGTGGACGCACAGGATTTGATAAATCAGGGCATCGAAAAAGGAGCAGAAAAGAAAGAGGTAGAATTAATCCTCGAAATGAATAAAGAAGGTTTTAGCGTCGCCCAAATTGCAAGAGTCACCAAAAAAATAGAAAAAGAAGTAAGTCAAATCATTGAAAATCAGGCAAGTAAATAAATCGCCCATCAATGCATCTACCCTTGCTGGCGCAGGATTCCTAAACTTCAACACACACAACAACAGCGAATTACTAAGCCCCAAAGAAAAAAGCCCGCCCCCCACTTTTGGAGGACAGGCTGGGTTCCGTACAACTTTACTTTTTCTGTGTTGCACTAACACATAATCTCATGGTGGTTGTGTTTTCAAATGGTATTCAGCGCCTACGTTCAATCGGTTTATGACATTTATTAGCACGTCGGCTAATTATTTGGCTTTATATTGAGGTGGGATGCGGTTATAAACTCATGTTCTGATTTCCCAGTTTCTCCTTCATTGAGCCATTTCCGCATCCTTGATTGGCTTATTTGAGTCCTCCGGTTTGGTGATGCAAAATTGTGGGGGAAAGAGAGCCGGCTACGGTGAAAAATTTAACGCCGTATAACCTTCTATTTTCCCATCGTAGCCAAACAGTACCCTTTCGCAAGAAGTCTAGTATAAGGTTTTGAAAATTCTTCTAAATATCCTTACTTTGCAGTAAAATTATTCACATGACCATCACGATCGAAACATCTGGTATGCAGGAAGTTGAGCAATTGTTAAAGGTGCTCAAATCGCTGAATATCAAAAATATAAGTATAAAGGAAGCATCAGCAAAACGACAGCCTGTCATTGCCCAAGGCGATAAAAAGTTAGACCCAAGAGAGCTTTTTGGCATTTGGCAAGGCAATCCACGGACACTTGAACAAGTCCGTTCAACCGCTTGGAAGCGCAATTGGGATATTTGATATGGTACTTTTCGACACTAATATTTTCATCAGTGCTTTCAACGGCAGACAAGATACGATTGACCAGTTAGACAAAATCGGGCTGGATGAGATTGTACTATCTGCTGTGACCATCATGGAGTTGTTTCAGGGCATGGGCAATAAGGAAGAACTGGCACAGATGAAGAAGAAAATTAAGTATTACGATATTGTCCAAATTGACGAGGAAATATCGGCAAAAGCAATTGAGTTCATCGAGGCCTATAAACTCAGTCACGGATTGCAGATACCGCGGCGGTGTGACAAGGAAGCCACCGTTAGCACCAACCAGACAATATAATGAGCAAAATATCAAAAGAACATCACCTTTTGCTAAAAAAATACTAATTTTAGGCCAAAATATGTTTAACTTCGAATGGGACGAGAACAAAAGCAAGTCGAATCAGCAGAAGCATGGCATCGACTTTGAAGAAGCAAAAGAGATTTTTCAAGATGGCAACGCGATAGAATTTAGCGGAAATTCCCCAAATGAACTCAGGATACTCAGAATAGGTAAGACCTTCGGTAAAATCTTGCTTTCAGTGGTTTATACGGTGAGAGCAATTTCTATCAGAATTATATCAGCAAGGCAGGCAAGTAAACCAGAAACGATGTCCTACCTTGAGAACGTTTTATCACAACAACAATTAGAAGATGAAAGTAAAAATTCAACAGGCAATTGAGATGGCGAAAAATAACAAAAGCCTCAAAGGGCTTGTTATTGAAAATTTGAATGATACACAGGTCGATGTTGTTGATGCTATGGCATTGGCGAGGCAAGGCATTGTGATACCAGAAGCCAACCTCTACTATGATGATGAAAAAATAGCATATGATCCAGATTTTGACGATGTTGAATGGAGTAAGCAACCAATCAAAATGACTTGGGAGCAAAAATTTAAACTGGCCGAAAGCATAGCAAAAAATGAAGTCCCTGATGAAGAAATATCTGTCAGGATACGAGTTTCAGATCGAAAAATCCATCAATGGGTGAGTGAAAATTTTGATAAAATGGGGCCAATACTATCAAATTTTATTGTAGATATTTACAAGGCAAACACTATCATAAACGGAACAATTGCCACTAATGATTCTACTACCTGATTGGCGACAATTGGCGCAGGGCATCCGCCCCGCAAGTTTACGCTCCGGGTTTGGAAGGTAGCCCGCCGAGGCTTAGGATGTAAAATATTGATTTTAACTCTTTTATGGCAGCATTGAGTAGGCAAAAGTATGTTTCGAGCCTGAACTCCGAAAATTCTGTAACTTAGAGTCGCCCTTCGCGGCCTCGAAAATAAATACGGTGCTAACTTTAAAGGCTGAACGGCAAGCGAGGAATCGAGCCTTGCCGTTCGGCCTTTGTTGAATGAAGCCGTCGTCACTTGCTGGCGCGACGTTCCTAAATTTCAACACACACAAGTAAGCCCGCGCTCGCGCGGCGGCTCCCCTTGCTGGCGCGACGTTCCTAAACTTCAACACACACAACAACAGCGAATTACCAAGCACAGTCGGACTAACAACAGCACTAATGCGCAAGGCTAACCCTCCATGCGCTCGCGCGGCGGCTCCGCCCCGTGCGGCTCAAGCAACGTGAGTTGCCAAGCATTTTGCGTCCATAAACAGCTGTAGAGTCACAGCCCCCCGCCCCCAAAGAAAAAAGCCCGCCCCCCACTTTTGGAGGACAGGCTGGGTTCCGTACAACTTTACTTTTTCTGTGTTGCACTAACACATAATCTCATGGTGGTTGTGTTTTCAAATGGTATTCAGCGCCTACGTTCAATCGGTTTATGACATTTATTAGCACGTCGGCTAATTATTTGGCTTTATATTGAGGTGGGATGCGGTTATGAACCCTTATGTTCTGATTTCCCAGTTTCTCCTTCATTGAGCCATTCCCGCATCCCTGATTGGCTTATTTGAGTCCTCCGGTTTGGTGATGCAAAGTTGTGGGGGAAGGAGAGCGCCTGCCAAACACAGAAATTTGCATTGGTTCCAAATTTTTCCGTTTAGGGATTCTGCTCTTGATCGTTTTCGCCTTCCCATTTGGGGTGTATTTCCAGGTGCATATCCTTAAAATCGCCCTTGAGTTTGCGGCTTGTCCATATTTTTCGCTTGCCATTTAGGTCTGTAATGGCCTTTCTAATGAAATAAATCCGTTCAATGGCTTCGGATTTGGCTTTTTCCACGGGTAAAAAGTCAAATTCCAATATTTTTTGATTGTTTTGTTTGCGCCATAGGGCATGGGAGAAGTTGCGCCCAATTTGTTCGGTCTGTTCGCGTAACCAACCGATTTCTTTCCAGAGCACCTTGCCATTTTTCGCAGGGTATCCAACTTCTACGGAGAGGTCTTCAATTTCCTCCCACTCTTGCGCGTCTCGCTCAAGTCGGCAGCGCACTTCTATGATAACAGGGCCTATTTTCATGATACTATATTGTATGCTTTAGGTGAGTATTTTTTTGTTCTTACAAAGATGGCCATTCGGTCACATATTGGGCAAACACAGAAATGGCGATTGCTTCCCAAAAAATTATTCACAAAAAGTAACTATTTACCGCAAAAGGTTATTTGAGCAACAAAAGGTTATTTGAACCGCAAAAGGCTATTTGAACCGCAAAAGGTTATTTGAACCACAAAAGTCACAAAAGAACACATAAGTAGCACTATAC
>CAZIKN010000067.1:0-31614 GCA_964539805.1 uncultured Saprospiraceae bacterium
AAAATCGGTTTTTGGGATGGCCTCTCTCCGAAAGTCGGAGGGGGGCTTTTTTTATTAGGAATCTCTGATGCGAGGGCAAAAGAGTTGCAGAATGCGCATTAACTTTGGGCCAAACATGATACAGCGACAAGAACAAATTTCAACAGCTATCACTAGCGCTATGCCGTGGCGAAGCTTACTCTGGATAGGCATTTTTTTGCCATCATTATTTTTGATTCCGCAATGTCTTGATCGCTATTTAGTACCTCGGTTTTTTATATTGTCTGCCATGCTGCTGTTCAGTATGCTCTGGTTCTGGCGTAATACCGCATCCACTTTTTCATGGAGGTACTCGATCTTTGATCTTCTTTTATTGGTCTGGTATTTTTTTAACCTGTCTTCAATTGCGTGGGCATTCAATAAAATTGAAGCCTTCTTTTATTCCCAAAAAGTGTTGTTATTATTGCTTGTTTATGCTTTTGTGCAACAAGCGCTGAGGTCGGACGAGCAGAAAAATATAGCAGTGTTAAGGCTGATTGTCAAGTATTTAAGCCTTGTAAGTTGCATGATCATATCGGTGCAGTTGATTTATGCTGCGCTGTCACAAGGAATTGATAATGATACCCTGTATGATTATGCATCAGGATTGTTTGGCAATAAAAGTCTGGCGTCAGAATACTTAGTTCTGCTTGTATTTTTGAACGTAACGTTACGAGACCCGGCCGCGAATCAAAGACTTTTTTGGGGAATACTCGGTGTTTTATCTTTCTTAATCCTGATCCTTCAAACGAGGACAGCTTACTTAGCCTATTTTATCGGTGTTTTTGTTTATCTGAGTTTTAGCTTATACTCAAATAGATCATTTCGAACTGTGTTTTTCAGGCAATATTTCCTGAAGATATTAGCTGTGATAGTTGTTTTTGCTACTTTGTTGATATGGAAAAGTGACAACAACAGTTTTTTAAAGCGAATTAATCCTGCCAATTACTTGGAAAGCGCCACAGCAAATGAACGAAGATTAGTTTGGTACAAAACAGACCTGCTCAATCAGGACCACTTGTGGTTTGGGGTAGGGAATGGGAGCTGGAAGTTCTGGCTTCCCTCCAAAAGCCTGACAGGAGGATATCGTCAGCAGATACAAAACATAGTGTTTACACGAGCGCATAATGATTACCTGGAAATTCGTTCTGAATTAGGTCTCGTAGGCATAAGCCTTTTTTGCCTCCTATTTATACTGGCCTTTTGGATTGCTTTTACGGGCATAGGGCAGTTGGAACAAAGACAACGGGTATTGGGTGCCATATCAGGACTGCTGGCTTATGCCGTGATCCAGTTACAACAACAGTTTTTTAAAGCGAATTAATCCTGCCAATTACTTGGAAAGCGCCACAGCAAATGAACGAAGATTAGTTTGGTACAAAACAGACCTGCTCAATCAGGACCACTTGTGGTTTGGGGTAGGGAATGGGAGCTGGAAGTTCTGGCTTCCCTCCAAAAGCCTGACAGGAGGATATCGTCAGCAGATACAAAACATAGTGTTTACACGAGCGCATAATGATTACCTGGAAATTCGTTCTGAATTAGGTCTCGTAGGCATAAGCCTTTTTTGCCTCCTATTTATACTGGCCTTTTGGATTGCTTTTACGGGCATAGGGCAGTTGGAACAAAGACAACGGGTATTGGGTGCCATATCAGGACTGCTGGCTTATGCCGTGATCCAGTTTTTTGATTTCCCACGGGAGCGAATAGAAATGCAAATCATGTTGGCCATATTTTTGGCTTTTGCCATTCATTGGGGCAAAAAAGGGCGCTTTAATACAGGTATAGTCAAGCTGCCAGCCAAAGGAACAATGTGGATGGTATCAGGACTGCTCTTGGCTAATCTGGTCATGGGAGGCTACCGAATAGTTGGTGAAGTACATACCGTTAAGATGTTAGATGCCCAAAGCAAAGGGCAATACGCACAAGTATTGCGAGAGTCATTGCTTGCACGCAATACCTTCTGTCAGTTTGATGATGCCCTTATGCCTTTGGAATGGTACACCGGCGTGGCTCATTTTCAGCTCAAACACCCCAAGGAAGCGCTTGACGCATTTGAAAAGGCTTACAAACAGAACCCCTGGAGTTTTCAGGTACTGAATAATTATGCCTCAGTGTTGATTACAGATGCCCAATACCACAAGGCCATTCCTTTGTTGGAAAAGGCTTTAGAGATTAATCCAAAACTAAATGATGGAAAGTTTAATCTTGCTTATGCAGCCTTTCAACAAGGTCAGATGAAGGTAGCAGAAGATTGGTTAACCAAAATTGATACAATAGCCAATCCGCTTACTAAAGAAGAATTGGCCAGCAACAGGAATATCATAGCCCGCAAAAAAACTTTTCAGGAAGCGATTTTGCAAAAAAATAGCGAAAGTGTAAAAAAATAATATCTGCACTGTTTAAGGCAAAATACAAGCAACCGATCATTTTATTTCGTTTGTGTGGAATATTATACAACCTTTTGCATAAAGCAGATGTTTAGGATTCAATTATTTCAAATATTTTTGAAAAATGTCGCTTGAAACCATCAAACAACCGATAGCGTCGGAATTGCTCATTTTTGAGGAGCGTTTTCGGGAAGCCATGCGGAGCAAGGTAGCCTTGTTGGATAAAATTACCTGGTATATCGTGCAGAGCAAGGGGAAACAGGTGCGCCCAATGCTGGTTTTGCTCAGTGCGCGATTGTTTGGGCCAGTAAATGATGCGGCATATACTGGTGCTTCCTTGGTAGAACTGCTGCATACTGCCTCGCTTGTACATGATGACGTAGTGGATGATAGTAATGAAAGGCGTGGATTTTTCTCTATTAATGCCTTATGGAAAAATAAGATTGCGGTCCTGGTTGGGGACTTTCTTTTGTCGAAAGGTTTATTGTTAAGTATTGAAAATCAAGCAGTTAAACAGTTAGAGTTGGTGAGTCGCGCAGTTAAGGATATGTCGGAAGGCGAACTGCTCCAAATGGAAAAAGCGCGTAGATTGGACATCAAGGAAGAAGTATATTACGAGATTATACGACAGAAATCCGCCTCCCTAATTGCTGCTGCCTGTGCTGCTGGTGCAGCAGGTACAGCACCGAATGTAGAAATGATAGAGCAAATGTGGGCCTTTGGAGAAAAAGCAGGTATGGCCTTTCAAATTCGGGATGATTTGTTTGATTTCGGGGCTGATGATGTTGGCAAGCCCCTTGGTATTGACATCAAAGAGAAAAAAATGACGCTTCCGCTTATTTATACTTTGACAAACGCCTCCTCCTCTGATCGGCGACGGGTATTGAATATCATCAAAAATGAAAGCCACAAAACAGAAAAAGTAGCTGAGATTATCCAAATGGTCAACAAAAGTGGTGGTATTGAGTATTCGAGAGATGTCATGTACCGCTATCGGCAGGAAGCCATGGATATATTGGCAAAAATGCCTGATGGTGAAGCCAAAAATGCCTTGCGCGACCTGCTGATATTTGTAACGGAACGGAAGCGCTGATCTACGGTGTTGCGGCAAAAAAGAAGAGGGCCGATTGGCCCCCTCCTCGCTTTCATCAATTCTATGTCAAAATCTCACTTGTTGAAGTCTTATTCTTACATATTCACAGCAGTGGGTAAAAAGAGCGAAGGCAGTGGATTAGGGACATTGCTATTGGCATCCAGTTCCACCTGCGGGATCAACAACCTTTCAGGCAATTGACTGCCTTTATTGGGCTTGATACCCAATAAGTTATCCGTGCGCCGGGTATCATTGAACACCTCGATCTGTCCGGCCAAGCTGCAATATTTTTCTTCCACTATTTCATATAAAATGGATTCCAATGCTGTTTTGCCGCTAATATTGGCCATGCCTCCGGCTTCAAAATCGCCTTTGACGTAAGCATCATATTTTCCTGCTGCATATTTTTCCTTCAAGATTGCGCGAGCGGCATTTAACTGAATAAGCGCATTGTCAAAATTACCCAAACGAGCATAAGACTCAGCCTCTATCAGCAGTGATTCCTCAGCAGTGAAAAGCGGGAAACTCGCATCGGGAGCAAATGATTTGGCATAATTCAAGTCATAACTTCCTTTTTTTCCAGTAAAAAACCATGCAAAGCGGGCGGTTTCATCTGTTTTGGCATTGCCACGGTACAGGCTGCTGCTGTTATCCATAAGCTCGGGCAAATAGGCGGCTGAGGCATCCATATAACCTTCACGCTCCAATTTGCCGAAGTTGAAATATACGTTCATGTCTTGGCCCACGGAACCTGTGGGGTGAGGAATTATCCATTCATCAGCAGTGGATTTAATGCCTTTGGCTGCTGCGGCCTGTGCCGAGGCATAGTCCTTATTGTGCAGAAAAAAGCGAGCCTTGAGTGAATAAGCCGCTCTGGTCCACGCTGCTGCATCGCCGCCATAGTAGAAATCAATGCTAGCCACTGCGCTTGAAGAGGAGGGCAAATTGCTCAAGTGCGCTATGGCCTCATCCAATAGTTTCTGGATGTTGGAATACACTTCTTTCTGCCCGTCAAACTTTGCATTGAGTATTTCCGGGTAGCGGTTGGCCTCTGAATAAGGAATGTCACCATAGAGGGAAGCCACTGTGCCAAGGCACTGTGCTTTTACAATTTTTCCGATGCCCTGGCTGAGCAAATTGCGCTCTTTTATGCCTTTTTCAATGGCAATTTCTGCATTTCTGGCTGCCAAATAGAATTTTTCCCAGTGAAAATCTTGCGACGTGGCTGTGTACTGGTTTAGGCCGGAATATTGGCGGTCAACACCGGTAAACTGGCCTGACCACATGCAGGCAACTCGTGCCTCATGCCCTTCATTGCCTACGATCATACCCGTTAACGCAGCATTTAGCACGCTTTCAAGCGGTGCATCAGAAGGGTTGTTGGGGTCATCATTTATGCCCTCCACAAAATTTTTGCATCCCTGAGGGAGCAAAAGGGTCAAAAACAATAAGAAACTTATATATTTTTTCATGGTCATTTTTTTAAGATGTGTAAAGTAATAACTGTTTTATAATCAAACAGTTACAAGGCTTTAGCATTAGAATGTCAGGTTTAGGGCCACACGATAGGTGCGGGTGGCAGGGTTTTGGAAATAGTCGAGGCCAAAGGCGTTGTTGCCCGGGCCATTGAGGCTGGTGTCAGGGTCATTTCCCTGATAATCTGTCCAGAGCAAGAGATTGCGACCGGTAAGGGTAATGTTTCCACCTGTTATGGCTTTCAAGCCCACTTTTTGTGGGTTAAAACGCCAGGAAAGCGATACTTCACGAAGGCGAGTCCATGAAGCATCCTCAACAAATTGCTCTTCCGGGCCAGTAAAGCCACTTCCAAGACCTACCCGGTACCATTGTTCCTCCACAAATACATCCTTGCCGCCGAAATTTTTGATCTCACCCCTTACGGTGTAAGAGCCATCACTGTTTTTCGCAAAACCATATTGTTGCGCTACCGTGTTGCCGCCATAAATCTTCAGGCTTTCAGCCTGTTCTTTGGTCAAGGTGGTAGTAGTTCCAGTGGATTCAGCCCTGCCAAAGAATACCAAAGCGCCACGGGTTCCATTCCACATTTGTCCGCCTATGCTTGCATCAAAAAGGACATGCAATTCAAGGTTTTTCCAACGAAGGTCAGAGCCCCATCCGGCACGAAAATCCGGGTTAGGATCACCAATGATGCCAGAGGTAGCGGCTTGGGTCGGGAATCCATTCTCGTCCAATACGATATTGCCCGAGCCATCACGTTCCCAGCGCTTGCCCCAAAGCACGCCCAATTGTTCGCCAACCACAGCCCTGGAACTGCCGTCAGAGAAGCCACCAATGGAAATGGAATTTGCACCTTTCATTTCGGTTACTTCATTGCGGTTGCGGGTCCAGTTACCAAAGATGTTCCATCCCCAGGTTTTGTTGTCCAATGGACGATAATTAGCTTCAATTTCAATACCCTTGTTTTTCATTTTTGCTGCATTGGCAATAACGGAAACAAAGCCGGATGACTCGGCGGTGCGCACATTCAAAATGGCATCATCGACGGTATTCTGATAGTAAGTGGCAGACAAGCCTATCTTGTTTCGCAAAAAACTGAGGTCAGTGCCAAATTCAAGTTCTGTTTTTATTTCCGGTTTCAGGTTTGGGTTGCCTGCTGTTTCGCCCAAGGCAAAGGCACCACCGTAAGCTTTGGGGTTGATGCCGGGGCCCCAGCTTTCACCATATCCAAAACGGGTATCATCCGGTGCAAAGAAAATATTGCGCAACAAATAGGGATCCGGTTCACGGCCAACGCGGCCAAAACCAGCCCGGATTTTTCCCACTGAAAGCAAAGCGTTGTCATTCAACAGTTTAGAGAACTGCCATGACGCATCTGCGGCAGGATAAAAGAAACTGTTTTTGCCTTCGGGCAAAGAGGAGACAAAATCATTACGGCCCGTTAAATTCAGGAAAAATTGGTTGGCCAATTCAAAACCAGCAGAGGCATACACGCCGTTGGTTCTGATTTCATCGCGGATGTTAAAGGGGACCAGGCCCTGTCCGTTGGTCAATTGTGGAGGTGCCAAGGGATTGGTAAAGGTTTGGGCCGTTGCGCCATGATCATCAGTGGTGCGGCGGTTAAAATTGGTACCCATCAGCAAATTGAGGTTTAATTGGTCTGCCAATTTGAGGTTAGAGCGGCCAAAGAGGTCAAAATTATATTGGCTGCGCACGATGGTCTCCTTGGTATATCGGCCACCGTTGTTGTCACCGGAGGAAATGGCGGGAAAAAAATCATCCCTCTCATCCGTATAGGTATCCAGACCGCCGCGGGCAGTTATATCAAGCCAACTGACGGGGTAAAAGCGCAGTTCAAGGCGGCCGGTAATTCGGTTGACCTCATTGGTGCTGGGTATGCGGTTGATCATCCATAGTGGGTTATCATAGGTTGAGTTTGTGGCCGCGCCCAGTGGGTTGCGGTAGGCCCGTTGGCGATTTAAAAAGGCCTGACCGTTTGGCGCAAAATAGGTGCCTTCATAGTCACTGGTTTCAAAGTCGGCAGGTGAGCGCAACCCTCCAAGGAACAAGCCATTGAGGTTGGAGCCCATTTGGATACGATCACTTTTGACTAAGGAGTAATTTACGCCGCCATCAATGGTAAACTTGTCGCCAATATTGCGGCTGGCGTTGAGGGTGGCAGTTGTTTTACGGTAGTTGCTATTTTCCACCACAATACCCTGTTGCCGTACCTGAGATAGGCTAAAGTAAGTGCTCCCTTTGTCAGAATTACTGCTGATACCTACTGAGTTGGTAGTGGTAACGCCTGTATGAAAGAGGAAATCATACAGGTCTTTGGTGTCTTGCGAGCGCTTGCCCCCGTGTACATTGGCATCGGTTCCGTTGGCAATGGCATAATATTTTGAGCCGTCATTGGCCTCAAAATATCCGGCATAACCGGGAGCGTTTGGGTCAGTGATGTATTGGTCCTCACCGCCGGCGCGTCCGGGAATGTAATCGCCCCATGAGCGGCCTCCGGCGGGAGCAAACTGGTATTTCATGTTGTTACCCTGGCCGTATTCGTTTTGTAGGGGCACTCTTTGGTTGATCTGATCAAAGGCAACAGCGCTGTTAACGTCCACCGTAAAGTCTTTTTGTTTGGCCTGACGTCCTTTTTTAGTACTGATAACCAATACCCCATTTGCTGCACGACTACCCCAAATGGCTGCTGCCGATGCGCCACGGACTACTTCTATGCTGGCAATATCATCAGGGTTAAGGTCATTCATACGGGATTGCTGTGCAACGCCCCCCCCGGAGCCAAGAGAACCTCCCGAGCCGATACCATTGCCTCCAAAACCTTGGCCATAATAGCTGTCATTAAAGTAAGGCACCCCATCAATCACGATCAACGGCTGTAAGTCGCCCGTAATAGAAGTGGCTCCCCTGATCTGTATCCGTGAACTGGCACCAGGGTCACCGGAGGTTTGAACAATGTTTACGCCAGCGGAGCGGCCTGCGAGGCGGTTGATTACGCCTACTTCGGCGGAGCGGTTCAGGTCTTCGCCCTGAACGGTTGTGGCAGCAGTGCCTAATTTGGCTTTTTCGGTTTGCAGGCCAAAGGCAGTCACTACAGCCTCTTGCAAAATGGTGCCGCTTTTCATCACAACATCCACTACGTTACTGGCGCTGAGTGTGATTTCCTGGCTGGCATAACCGGTGTAGGAAAAGACAAGGGTAGTATAGCCTTCTGGCACCCGTAAGGAGTATTTACCATCCAAATCAGTGATGGCGCCGGTAGCGGCACCCTTAACGGCGATGGAGGCTCCAATAAGGATATCCCCGTCGTCTCCGGTGATTTTTCCAACCACCGTTCGCTGTGACCATGCAAAAAGGACACAGCCGCAACCCATTAATAGGGTTAACAACATTCGTTTCATAGCTTAAACAATTTAGTGAAAAAAAAAGGTTACTTCGTTTCTTTTTTTTCACAGAACTGTTTGGTTATCAGCAGAAAAGGATTAAAAAGGAAGATACACCAACTGGTGTGAAAGGAAATGTGTTTTTGCTTTGGAGGTTAAGACGGGCAATAATGAAAAATGGGTTGGGGGAATTGGGGATTTATTTTTCTCAGGCCATTTTCTCCTCCATCTCCTGAAATTTATCCCGCAAACGCCGCTCAAGTCGGGCTATGAAATTAAGATGAGGGTTTGTTTGATAGTCCTCGTGGTTTTTTGTAATCTGTGCAATCATCTCCTCTGCCTTTGCAAGACTCTGATCGGTACCTACTCTGATCAAGTGTGGAATTCTTCTTTTTAAGTAGTAGCATTCCAGGGTGTTGTCAATGAAATTGATTTCGATACTGTTTTTTTGAAGGCTGAGCGGAATTGTTTCTATAAAATTCACGGCGAAGAAAGTGCCAAATGCTTCTTTAAAAAAGCGGTAGGAGCCGTTAGTCATGCTCAAGGACAATTCGCCGCGCTCGTTGGTGCGATGTGTATTCTGGGTATGGGTATTGGTGTTGGTTACGGAAAATGATACATCGGCCAATGGAACCATGTGAAATTTACGACCTATTTTGGTTCTTCTTTGGGTTTTGATTAATATATTAGGCATAAGAAGTTTTTTTATGTATGTTAAAAGCGATTAGTGAAAAAATGCTGGCAAAAGCAAAAATGGCTAAAATAGCATAAAGTTTTGCTGTTTTGAAATACAGGTAATGGTAAAGCTCAAAATACCCGATTCCTTCGTTGTTCACTTCAGGGCTGGTGCAATAGGCATTGCCCCAAATTAATTTGCCCTCAAAATTGGGCATGTTCTCTTGAAGCAATGCCTTCCCAAATTGAACAGGGAGATAGTATTCTCCTTCATCATTGGCATCAAAATCAACTGTTGTACATAGAGCGGAATAGCCATCCAAGCTTATTGCATTTGACATGGTGTTATGAGGTTGGGTCCACTCTTTGGCATTTACTTTATGCAAATACAAACCGATTTGAGGCTCAAACTGTGCTGTTTCTGCTTCATTCAAAACAAAAGATAAAACAACATTTTTATGTTTTTGAGCACCAATTTTGTACAATTTATAATACAAATTACTGTCCAAAGGTGTCCAAATCGGACGTTTTACCACTTTTACACCGTCCTGTGGAAAAAGTACAGGCAACAAGAGTATAAAAATGCTCCAAATAGTCAGCACAGCCATCAGGCTTTTCAGGGCATGAAGCGTAGCAATTATAGGTCGTTTTTTGTAAGTATATCCAGGTTCTATGATGGCCTTAATACCTTGATAGGTATCCCAATATCCCTGGTTGACATCTTTGTATTGACTGATGGATGTATGCTCCTTTGGCAATCTTTTGATACGGCTTAAAGCGGTCTCTTCTACATTATTGGGACTTATAGAAATATTGATGACCTTTAATTCGGGCTTGGATGAGCTGATATTTTGGGCCGATAATGCATATTGGTAACAAGTGGAGTCAGCCAAAAAATTCTGGCTGATTAAGAGCAAGATTGTGTTTGCCTTATCAAGTTGGTCTGTTATTTCATCTGCTGCTTCATAAGGCACCTCAATGCTGTTGATCGTATGCTGTCCGTTTGTGCTAAAATTGATCAAATGCCGCTCTAACGCATAAGCATGCTGTAAATCAGATGGATGAAACAAGATGAGTATGGTCATAAGAGCGACTTTATGTCGCAAATATACTCATATTAAAATGCTTAATACTTTACCCTTCAAATTTTCCCCCATGTGCGGCGTATTCCTGCTCTTGGACAAATTGTGCTTCGCCTCAAATGTCCAATCGGCATCCGATTGGAAAAGGCTAAAATCGGCATGGGAGCCTATTGTTAATTCCGGCTGTTTCAAGCCCAGAATTCGGCGGGGAGCGAGGGCAATTTTATCTATTAAAACAGGCAGGGGAAGTTTTTCAGCCAGATAAGTGCGGCAAAGCGCAAAACAGCTTTGCAGGCCGATCATGCCAAATTCGGCGTATGGAAACTCAAGGTTTTTGGCCTCCTCATCCCAGGGTGTATGATTGGAGCAAATGACATCAATGGTACCATCCAATACGCCTTCCAGCAGGGCATCGGCATCCTGTTGGCCGCGCAGGGGTGGTTTTATTTTCCAATTGGAATCAAAATGCGCTAATTTTTCATCAGTAAAGCAAAGGTTGGCGACTGCCACCGATGCGGTCACAGCAAGTCCGGCTGCCTTGGCCCGACGCAACATTTCCACACTTTTTGCAGAGGACAATAAGTGAAAATGGAGCCTGCCGCCACTGTATTCGAGCAAACTGAGGTCGCGTTGCACCATGAGTTCCTCGGCCAGCGCGGGTATGCCCTTCAGGCCGAGTGAGGTGCTGACAAATCCTTCATGCATTTGACCGCCCGCTGCTATATTTTTATGATGGGGGATATTGATCACAAGGCCATTAAAGGCTTGGGTATATTGCAAGGCACGGAGCAACAATCCGGCATCCTGCACGGCTGCAGAGCCATCAGAAAAAGCAACAGCGCCTGCATGGTGCATGTCAAAAAGTTCAGCCAAGTCCTTCCCGGCACAATCCTGTGATAAGGCACCAATTACCTCAATTTTGACAGGAAGTGATTGTGCCCTGTTTTTTACATACAGGATCTCGGATTTGGAGTGGAGTGCTGGCTGCGTGTTGGGGAAACAGGCTATAGTGGTATAACCGCCCGCCGCCGCCGCCGCCGCCACGGAATGCAAATCCTCCCTGTGCTCAAATCCTGGGTCGCCGCTGTGCACCCCAATATCCACCCAGCCCGGTGAAAGGTAGGCATCTGGCCATTCCTGTACAGGCTCGTTTGCTTCTGGTGCCAATTGGTTCCCTATCGCTATGACGATGCCGTTTTGGATACGAATATCCATGGTTTGGCCTGTCGTTTTGTCTGCAAACCCAATAGGGTGGATATTTTTTAGGAGCATAAAGGCTATGGTTACCGCTATTGTTGAATCAGGTGAACAGTGGGATCAAGTGATCATTTTGTTATTCAAAGCGGCGCTTGTAGAACCAGGAATTATCGTTCAGCGTAAACCCGATGGTTATCCTGGCGTAGTTTTCTGCTATTTTGGTGCCAGCGCCCAAGCGTCCGAACTCAAAAGCCGCGTTAATGAAGGAGGCTTGCTGGCGGGGGAGAATGAGCGGGAAGCCAAAGCCGAGGGTGAGGCCCACGTCATTGATTTCGTCATTGGACAAAATGAGTCGAGGATCCTGACGATAATAAGCGCCCATGCGATACCGGACGCGGCGCAAATAACGATTAAAGGAATAGGCATCAGGTGTGATCTCAAAACCGCCCGATACGGAAAAAATATCGCGCATTTTGTCATCAGGACGGGCATCGTTTCGGTAAGCAGACCACTTTTCATAGCCGAACTGGCCGCCAATTTTCAATTTGTTGCTCTTTACATATTGAAGGCCAATAGTGAAACCTGCGGGAAGTACCAATTCCTGATCAAGGCCACTGACGTTCAGCAAGGTATCGGCATTTTGGTACTTCCCGTTGGGCAAGCGCCCGCGAGAGCGGAGCCTGAATTTGTCAGAACTTAAATTGAGGGTATGATTGCCCTCCGCTGTAAAGCCAAGGGTAATCCATTCGGACGGGGTTTCTCTTGTTTTTTCGGCATAATTCAGGACAAAATCGTGTTGACCGCCAATATTCCAGACAAAGCCATTTGTCCTGATGTCATCCCGGAAATTGTCCACATAAGCGGGCAGGGGCTTGTCCTCAAAATCCGTTTCGGATTCGTAGCCCATTTTGCCAAAAATCCAGCCTATGTTGACACCGAAGGCGCTGCGTTTGTAGCGGATGCCATTGCTCCACGTGAAGCGATAGGTGCCTCCGCTACCAAAGAAGCGGTTCTGTACGGTACCTGTGTCAATAGTATCCAAGGTGGTAATATTGTACCCGACAAGGCTGTTGGGTGTGATGGAAAAGCCCATGCCCAATTTCCAGGGTGATTTTTGTTTGTCCAATACTTCATTAATGGGGCTTCGCAGGGTGAAGCCCAGTGCGAGGTAGGACATATTGCCACTCCACGTATTCAACTCGTTTTTTTCATCTTTATATTGGCTGAATTTTCCATAAAGAGCGGTTTCGAGCGAGGTGGCATTCAAAAAGGCAAAAGAGGCCGGATTGCTTGGATTGAGGTGAAATGCATCATGGAAAGCTGCGGTTTGCCCTCCAATACCGGCTTGGTTGGCAAAATATTGTGGGAACAGGTCGCCTATGCCATATCGGCTGTAGGGTGAGTTTTGTTTGTTTTCCTGAGCATGCAGCACAACGCCAGTGGCCAGAAATAGGCTGATAAATATTAGTTGTCTCATGTTTATTTGTCAAGTGGGAAATGTGTCAATGTACCAATGTTATGATAAAAATAATAGGTCATTACACGTTATGATATTCAAGAATGTGATTTAATCCGATGAGCGTAAGCTCGGGTTCGAGGATTATTGGATGTATGGAGAGGAATGCCTGAAAAAAATCGGCATCACCGCCCGTCAAAATAAAGCGCAAAGGGGCAAAACGCGAGTGGAACAGCTGGTAAAAGCCCTCTATCTCCAATGCTGCTCCCCGCAAAGCGCCGTTTTGTAATGCTGACACTGTATCATGGCCCCAAATAAGTACAGGCATTAGCTGATCTACTTCGGGCAGGCGAGCGGTAAAGTGGTGCATTGCCTGAATGCGCATCCGCGCCCCGGGGGCAATGTTACCGCCTATGTACTCACCTTTTGCCAGCATCAAATCATATTTGATACAAGTGCCACAATCCACCACCAGGCAATTTTCGCCGCCGTACAACGAATGCGCACCCGCCACCGCTGCCAGGCGGTCCTTTCCCAATGTTTTGGGCGTGGCATAGGCGTTTACAAAAGGTAGCGGGCTATCATGCAGGAGTTCCCTTACCTTAAAGTGCGCTCCCAGTACATGAAGCAGTTCATCTGCAGGCTTGGCTACCGAGCTGAGCATGATGCGCTGTACGCCTTTTCGGTTGCCATACGCGATGAGCTCATCGGTGGTCCAATTTGTCCAAATCGTTTTTTCAAGCAAATTTTTGCCTTGAAAAAGCCCGAGTTTGCTGCGCGTATTGCCTATGTCCAGCACCAAATTCATTTGCGGGCGCAAAGGTAGTGTGAAATTTTATTAAAAAATTAGCACTTTTGCAGCAGCATATATCGGACACCGTTTCCATTCCGTATCATTCGCTCTCATTATTATGCAATTTCCAGATCTGCCCTTTGAGGCCCCCGAATCGGCAATATCATTTCATATTGAAGATGTTGACCTTGATCTTCCTTCTGAGGATGCCCTGTCTGCATGGTTACTACGCGTAGCGGAGCTGGAAGATGCTGAAATGATGGAGTTGAATTATATTTTTTGTTCGGACGAGTATTTGCGCAAGATCAATGTGGAGTACCTTGACCATGATTATTTTACGGATGTGATCACCTTCCCGTATTCAGATACAGGCATACACGGGGATGTTTTCATTAGCACTGAGCGAGTGGCGGAAAATGCCTTAGCCAATGAGGTTTCTTTCACGACCGAGTTGTGCCGCGTTATGGTACATGGCCTGTTGCATCTTGCGGGCTATGAGGACAAAAGTCCCGAGGCTGCAACACAAATGCGCAATATGGAAGATAAATATTTAAAGATTTATGCAGATACTTATTTACGGTAAGCAGTACAAGGACAAGGATCAGCCTTTTATTCAGGATCTCTTTGATGCCTTGCATGCCGAAGGCATCACAACCTATATCTACAGCCCATATCTAAATGATATTCAGTCAGATATTAATTTTTCAGGAGCTTTTGCGGGATTTGAGTCATACTTGGATTTTAAGGTGCATCGCATTGATTTTATCATTGTTTTGGGTGGAGATGGCACCATGTTGAATGCCGTTACATTAGTGCGTGATTCGGGTGTGCCGCTGTTAGGCATCAACCTGGGTCGCATGGGCTTTTTGGCCAGTATTGACAAGGCGCATATCAGGTCTTCCATTCAAAAACTGGCTCGCGGCCAGTATAGCATAGAAGAGAGGAGCATGTTGTATTTGGAAAGCAATCCGCCGCTTTTTGGGGATATGCCTTTTGCCCTGAACGACTGTACGCTGCTGAAGCGTGATACTTCCAGCATGATCACCGTTCATGCCTTTTTAAATGGGGACTATTTGAACTCTTACTGGGCCGATGGCATCATTATTTCCACGCCAACAGGCAGCACAGGCTATTCGCTGAGCTGTGGCGGGCCGCTTATTTTTCCGGATTCCGGTAATTTTGTGATTACCCCTGTAGCACCGCACAACCTCAATGTGCGCCCCATCGTCATATCTGACGAATCGGTCATTTCTTTTGAGGTAGAAGGCCGTGCAGATAATTTCATCTGCACCCTTGATTCGCGTTTTGAACTTATCAATGCGCATCACCAATTGGCTGTTCGGAAAAACGGCTTCAATATCCGCTTGGTTCAGCTTCAGGATACCTCGTTTTTGGATACCATACGCAGCAAATTAGGCTGGGGCGAGGATGTCAGGAATTAACATAAACCGGCTCATCGCACCAGCGTTGCATAGCCTTTGATTTCGTAGGGCTGCCCTCGCGGTGCCGTAAATTTGACCACATATACATACACGCCTGCGGGCGACATGCCTCCTGTGCCTTGTGCGCGCCCGTTCCATTCCTCATCCGGGTCGTTGGTTTCGAATACCAATTCGCCCCAACGGTTCCAGATCAACATCTGGAAGTCATTTACGCCGCGCAAAAAACCTTTGCCCAGAAAGCCGTCATTGGTGCCATCACCATTGGGGGTGAAAGCGTTGGGCATGTACCACCTTATTTCTGGTCTTATATCCAGCACCTTGGTCATGGAGTCCTTGCAGCCCTGCGGGTGTGTTACGATGAGCCTGATTTTTACCTGCCCTGTATCAGGGAAGGTAAAAGTTGGGTTCTGCTCCGTGGTATATCCATATTTGTCAAAGGTCCAGTTCCAGCGATTGGTATTCAGGGAGAGGTCCTTGAACTCCACCGTGTTGTTAAAATTACTCAAGAGGGAGTCCGGGAAGCAGGTAAAGTTGGCCGTTGGGGAAGGCTCCACCCGGATATAATTGGGGAAAGTATCGGCAATATAACATCCAATGGGCGAGGTTATGGCAATTTTTATGGTGTAGAGGCCCGGTTTGTCATACAAATGGGTTGGGCTTATGATATTTTGAGCCTTGCTGCCATCCCCAAAATCCCATTCAATTTTATAGGTCTCGTCAATGGGTTTGGAGAGGTTATTGAAAAAGATTTCGGCGGGTATGCAGCCTAAAAATTTGTCGGGGTCCAGAATGATGGTAGGAGGAGCCGGGTACCATTTTATCGTCTGGGTAGTATCGTCGGTACATTTGTTTTTGTCTGTGACCGTCAGGGTGACCGGGTGGTTGCCGGGCACAGGATACAGATAGGATGGATTTTGTTTGGTGGAGCTGCCTCCTGGCACCCCAAACGCCCAGTTCCACTTTGTTATGCCCGCTTCGCCCTTTGATGAATCAGTGAAAATGACGGGGCCTGCTACGCAGGTATCATAAGCATAAGTAAAATTGGCTTGTACAGAGGGGAATATACGGACAAATATATTGGTAGAATCCTTGCATACGTCGCCAGGGTTGAGCACCAATTTGCCTTGGTACAGTCCAGTATCAGGAAAAGTGATGTCTAAGTCCCATTTTTTGGTTTTGTCTGTTGTGGTATCCCGATATGTGGTGCCATTGTTCATGTTAAATGACCACACCCATTTTTTCACATCGTTTTTGTCGCGGCTTTTGTTGGTGATCTTTACCTTCTTTTGGCCGCAGCTGGTGATGGAGAATTTGCGTGGGCCGATTTTTTCGCCAGCTATATCAGCAATCAGGGTTGGGGTACAATCAGCCACATTGAACTGAAATTCACGGCGCATGGTGGAGAGCAGGATGCCATTTCGGTATTCTTCCACGCATACGCCTACCACAAATTGCCCTACTTTATTGGGCGAGCCACTGATAAAACCGTTAACGGTGTTGATCTGGACCACAGGGTCTCCTCCCATTGGTACACCGGGGGAGTAAGTTGGCGAGGTGTAGGGAACTTCAAGAAAAGGAGGATTGCAGGGAGGAATGGGGATAACCCCTGCACAAGAATTGGAAGCAGGGAAAGAAGTGATGTTGCCGCCTCCTTGGAACGGGGCACAAAAGCTGTAGAGCAGTAAATCACCATCTTTATCCGTGGCTACGTGGTCAAAATCAATGGGAAAGCCATTGCAAATGACAATGGGGGGGAAATTTTTAAAAACAGGGCTGCTGTTGTTCGCTTTTTGCGCCTCAGGTGTTAGTTCAACCATATAAGTGGCGCCAATGTCACCCGGATTGATAATGTTGGAAATGGTATTGTTTCGGCAACAGCGTTGATATTCAATGATATAACTTTCATTTATCACCTCTAATTCTTGCTCGAACACATAAGTGGCTTCCTCCACACAAACATTGGGCTTGTTTTGTATGCACTGGATTTCGGGAGGATCCAGGCTTTTAACCAAGCCGTGATTGACAGGAAAGCTCGTAATAAGGATGTTAGGGCCTAAATATTTGCCCTTGTAGATGCCAATTTCAGCCGGGTTGTCATACGGCGCTCCGCCACCGAGGCAGTCGCGGTATATGGTCATGGTAAACCTGTATCGGTTGGTGTTGGGCGCTGAACCCTTTCCTAAGTATTCATAAACAATACTACCGCCAATGATGTGGCGTGCCCAGGAGGTGTTAGCCGTAAAAACAAGTGCCAAGGCACAGAAAAAGTATAAAGGGAGGTGTCTTTTTGCCATCATCATCTTAATTTTAGAGATTTTGGTGTTAGGTTTAATTTTTTTATTTACAAATATTTGTAAAAAAAGTTGTCCGAATTAAAATCTTTTGGGGTAAGTCCGGATAAAAGTGAGAATTTTGCCCCTCAAATGTACATGCAAAAACGCACTGTGCGAATCAATAGTTTGGTATGTTCCTGCTACGAGACGACATTTCTGAAATTAGCCGCCTTATTTTGAATGGAGGCACCATTTGTTACCCAACAGATACCGTTTGGGCTATAGGCTGTGATGCAACAAACGAGGCTGCGGTTGCCCAAATTTCTGCCTTGAAAGATGATCCGGCGCAAAACGGCTTTGTGTTGTTGGTGTCATCCATTGAAATGCTCAAACTTTATGTGCCTAAGATGCATCCACGCTTGGAGACGCTGCTGTCATTCCATAATCGTCCACTGACTATTGTGTATGATCGCTGTGTAGGTATTCCCACTTTTGTACGAGCCAACAACGGTTCGGTGGCCATAAGGGTTGCACAGGATGAATTTTGTCAAAAATTGATAGACAGCGTCGGTGTGCCATTGGTCAGTACAACGGCCTGTAGGCCTGGCGAACCCATTCCGGCCACTTTTGGTGGAATAAAAAGCGATATTTTGGGTGGAGTGGATTATGTGGTCAAATATCGGCAGGATGATAAGGAAGCGCATGAACCATCTTCCATAGCAAGACTTGACCGACATTTGGAGCTGGAGTTTTTGAGAGATTGACCCAAGTTTTTCCCCATCTGACCTGTAGCCCTTTTTAATGCCTCTAACCTTCAATATCATGCAAAGAGTATATTTTGACAACGCCGCCACCACACCGATTTCAGAAGAAGTCATCAATGCCATGTTGCCTGTACTGCGTGGCCAATTTGGCAACCCATCCAGTATCCATGCTGAAGGCCGCTCTGTGCGGGCCATGCTCGAGGGCGCACGAAAATCAGTGGCCCGATGTATAGGTGCCGGTACGGCGGACATTTTTTTTACCTCTGGTGGTACGGAAAGTAATAACATGGCCATTAAGTGCGCCGTTCGTGATCTGGGCATCCAGCGCATCATCAGCAGCCCAACGGAACACCACTGCGGCTTGCATGCCATAGAAACCGTGGAACGCGTAAACGGTGTGGAGGTAGTCTGGTTAGCTGTTGATACGCTGGGAAGGGTAAGTATGGCTGCTTTGCGCGAGGCGCTGTCACAAAACACGGACAAGAAAACCTTGGTATCCCTGATGCATGCTAACAATGAGATCGGCACTATGATTGATCTGGCAGAGGTTTCTGCTATCTGTCTTGAACATGGTGCCTATTTCCATACGGATACTGTTCAAACAGTGGGGCATTTTCCCGTTAATGTACAGGATACGCCAGTTAGTTTTTTATCAGGCGCAGCCCATAAATTCCATGGCCCCAAAGGCGTGGGCTTTATTTACATCAATCCATCCACCCCCATAAAACCTTTTATTGATGGTGGCGCACAAGAGCGCAATATGCGCGGTGGCACTGAAAATGTGTACGGTATCGTTGGTTTGGCCAAAGCACTTGAGTTGGCTACCCATGAAATGGAAGCGCGCTTGGAACACATTAAAGGGTTACGTGACTATATGAAGAACAGGCTTTCAGAAACTTTTGAAGATGTGGAGTTCAATGGTGATCATGATGGCCATTGCCTGTACACCGTTCTTAATGTTTCCTTTCCTCCATCACCCAAAAATGAACTGCTTTTGTTGAGCTTGGATATCAATGGCATAAGCGCTTCTGGCGGAAGCGCCTGCTCCAGTGGCGCCGAAAAGGGAAGCCATGTCCTGACGGCTATCAAGGCAGACCCCGAACGCAAAAGTATTCGCTTTTCGTTTTCTCACTATAACACCAAAGATGAGGTGGATTTTGTAGTAGAAAAGCTAAAGACCATATTACCTGTAGCCGAAATGGCCTAATCCACAAAATACATATCCATTTCACCCTTGTTTTTTACCGGGAATTTGCCGCGGTAGCTGCATGGGAACTGGTGGCGAACATGTTCGTAAGTGGTTGCGGAGATATTGATCCGCCCGGCCTCGCTGGCCTGCTCCAAACGGGCCGCTATGTTTACCGTATCCCCCCAAATGTCATAGGCAAACTTATGGCTCCCTACAACGCCGGCCACCAAAGGCCCGGTGTGAATGCCCACGCGCATGGTGAACACAATTTTGCCCAAATGATTTTGGTCTTGCATGTAATCATGTAAAGCTCTTAGCATGTCTTTTGCTGCATTTACCATATCAACCGGGTGTGTTTGGTTCTCTATGGGCAGCCCACCGGCACACATGTAGGAATCACCGATGGTCTTGATTTTTTCAAGACCGTATTTTTCCACAATCTGGTCGAAAAGGCGAAAACAAGTGTCCAATTCCTCCACTAATTCTTCTGGTGATATTGCCTCCGAAATTTGTGTAAAGTTTTGAAAGTCAGTAAACATCACAGTGACGGATTCATATCGGACAGGGTGTACGGAATTGTTTTGCTTTAGTTCTTCGGCAGTTTGCGCGGGCAAGATATTTTTCAGCAGTTCATCGGCTCTGTGGCGCTCGGCTTCTATAATTTTGTTTTTTTCAGCCAATTCACGCATGATGCGGGCGCGCAGGCGATTGCGGTTAAATAGGAGTGCGGCCAAAAGCAAAAGGCCCAGGGTACCGCCGATGAGCAGGCGCTGGTTGGATTGCTGATGCGCCAATTGGATTCGTTGATCCGCCAGTTCAGCAGCTTGCCGGATGGAGTCCTGCCGCTGGTTCTCTATTTTTATCTTTCGTTGTTCGTCAATAAACAGGGCCTCGCGTTGTTCAAAAGTACGCGAACGCGTTTCATCCAATTGTTTGTAGCGCAATTCGTCATATTTGACGCGGTACTCATAAGCTTTCTGATATTCGCCTAAAACAGCATAGGCACGGGCAAAATCCTTATATGCCTTTTGTTCATATTTTATATCTCCAATTTCGAGGGCAATGGCAAGGTATTTTTCAATATATTTTATGGACTCTTCCGCTTTGCCCTGTCGGAACAGGATGTCATTCCGTGTATTGTAGGCCTCCATCAACACCTGCGGATTTTTTATTTTTTGAAGGATGCGTTCACTTTGGTCCAAAAGCGACATGGCATCATCAAACCTTCCCAAATGCTTGTTGGCATCTGCCAAATTATTGTACACTCTTGCCTGGCCATCCTGCAGGCCCAATCGCTGATAGATGACCAGAGCCTTGCGGTAAAAAAGAACAGCTGAATCCGCTGCATTGAGTTCATCCAGTGCATTGGCAATATCGGTATAACCATCGGCGATTTCGGCCTCGTCACCCAGCTGAATGCGGAGAGCAAGTGACTTGTCATACATCTCTTTGGATAAGCGAAATTGATCCAATTCAAATCGGATATGGCCCAATTGTGTATATATTTTGGCCAAATTGGACACATCATGGCGCCGCTCCAGCAGTTCTCTGGCATGTGATACTTGCTCATGGGCCTCTTGATAGGCGGCGGATTCCTGTAGTACAGAACCGATATTGGAATAAGCACGAGCCATATTCACGGTATCACGACGTGAAGAATAGAGGCTTAGGCTCTCCCTGTGACTGCGTATGGCATTGGCAAAATCGCCCATGGCTTCGTGGGCATTGCCTAAGTTGATGTACGTATTGGCCATGCCACTGATGTCTCCGGTTTTTTTCCTTATGCCGAGCGCTTTGTTGTAATATTCAATCGCTTTTGAGTAGTCGCCCTGTATCTCTGCTACCACGCCATAGGCATTGTACGCACTGGCCTCGCCGCGCAAAAAGCCAAGCTTTTGTGCTATCTGGATGGCTTCGTCCAAAACCTGGGATGCCTTGCCGGGCTGCGTTTCATTGATCTCCCAGGCATATTCTACCAGTAGCAATACCCGATTGGAATCTGCCTTTGCCGTTTGCAGGACTTGGTTCAATGAATCGGCATACGACTGCGCATCTAAGCGTACAATGCTTAAAAAGAGTAAAAATACAAAAAAATGACACTGAATTGTCGGTTTTGACTGCATTGACCACTGCTTGAGTAGGGTAGAATTGCTGCCTCTTTGTCGGAAAACTTAGCGGTAGCATTACCTTATCAGCGGGAAAAATAAGGAAATTCTGGTTTTTGAATGCAGGCTAAATTTATTCTGCTGATGTTGCTGTGACCTGCCTGTTCATCCGACTGGCACGGCGCCCCCTAAAAAACAGGTACATATTGAAAAAAAGCATCAAGCCAAGGTAGATGGCAAAACCGCCAATTTTACCACTTAACACTTCTATCAGGTGTTGCGAATTTTGCAGATAGGCCTCGATTTTTAAAATCAGGAGGGCAAAACCTATGTTGAGCAGATAGAACCCGGTTTTGAACAGCGTATTTGTACTAAAGGCTATGTCCTCCCGGCCATTGAAAATATCCAGCATAAATACTTTGCCGTTTTGGAAAAGAATACGAGCGACATAGTAGGTCAGGCCCAAAGCAATAGGCAGGTAAAACAGGTAGCCCCAAAGAACGAAATTGGTTTGCATGGCAAATTTTTTTATTGTGTAAAAATTTTGTTTTTACTGAACATGTAAATGATAAACATATTCATAAAATGCAACAAACCAAGTGATAAAATAATAAAACCCATTTTTTCACAAAGACTTTCTACCAAACCTTGTAAAGAGTAAATGCGCTCCCATAACCAGATAATCATGGTAATATAGCCCAGATTGACTAAGTAATAGCAGCTCAAAAGAAGATTGTTTACACTGGTGCAGAGCTGAGGGTCAGAAAGTACTGCACGAAGGTAATGGATGCCATTGCGGAAAAAAATCAAACCAATGCGTACAGTGATCAGGTAACTCAATACCCCGTAAATCATATAAGCGATCAGGTTTAAACTTATCACGGTTTGTTGCAATTTTGAGTATAAACGCAGTGTGTAAAATTATGTTTCAGAAATTTCAATTTATTTTGAAAATAATGAAAAAATAATTTTGCCCCAACCTATCCTTGCTTTTTGTGTTTAACGGCCATGAAAAAGAAAAAAATTTTGTTGGCAGGCGGTACAGGTTTGATTGGTACCCGCCTACAAACACTCCTTGAATCGGCTGGATACACTTTTCACCTGCTGACTCGCACGCCACGTGCCGCACACCACTTTGCCTGGAACCCGGAGAAGGGCGAAATAGACGAGCTCGCTTTTGAGGGAGTATCCGCTGTGATCAATCTGGCAGGCGCTGGAATTGCGGACAAGCGCTGGACCACCAACAGAAAAAAAGAATTGATACAGAGCCGGGTGCAAAGCACACAAGTATTGTATGATTATTTCAAGCGCAGTGGATTTCGCCCGGATTGCTATATAAACGCCTCTGCAATAGGTATTTATGGTGACAGCGGCGAACGCTGGATGACCGAGATGGATCATGCATCCGATCAGGGCTTTATGATTGATTGTTGTGAAGCGTGGGAAAACGCCGCCCTGAACATGGAGTCCTTAGGTATTCGCACTGTAGTGTTGCGCATTGGAGTGGTATTGGCCAAAGAGGGTGGGGCGCTGGCCGAAATTGCCAAACCTCTTCTGTTTGGGATAGGTGCTTATTTTGCAGATGGCAACATTTGGTATTCCTGGATTCATCGGGATGATGTCTGCGGCATCATCAGGTTTGCGCTTGAACAGGAGCAGCTTGGTGGTGTGTACAATGCGGTGGCCCCTCAACCAGAGCGCATTAAAGCCTTGGTGCAAAAAACAGCGGTAGCGATGAAAAAATCGGTACTTTTGGTGCCGGCACCTTCATTTGCCCTGCGCTTGGCCCTTGGCGAGATGTCCGCCGTGGTGCTAAACAGCAATAGGGTAAGCGCCCAAAAAATCATGGATGCCGGTTATGTGTTTGAGTACCCGGAAGCGGAAGATGCGCTGGGGGAGATATATTAGACGTGTTGCGGTGGAGCGGCCGAGCCCAAAATTAATCTTTTCATGCCGCTTTTCGGTTATTTTTCCCGTCCTGATGATTAGTGAATGATAATGCTAACCAGTTGGCTGTGTATTTGCGTATGTGTCGGATTTTGGCGCATTTATAATGTTTAAGCGCTAAATCAAAGCGTATCTTTGTTGTAATTTATTGATTTCCTTATCTTAAAACCCGTTACAACATGCGTCCTCTTTTTATTATTCTTCTATCTGTTTCGTTTAGTTTGCCATTGTGTGCTCAAATATCATGGGTCAGCCCGGGCAACAAATGGATTTTTCAGGGTAATTACGCCTGGCAAGGTCTTGGTACCGAAACGCTTCAACCAGGTGGTGAAATCTTTGCTAACAATAAGACTTACAGAAGAATGCTGCGCCTGTTCAAATATCAATCAGGAAACGTTAGCACGGATCAGCGGTATATCCGCCAGGACGGGCGCAAATTATATGCCTTGGGATTTAACAGCGTTGGGGAGGTTTTGATGTATGATTTTACCCGTAAGGCAGGAGACACCATATTCATTCCCGTTTACAACAGCAGCAATTTTGGGTATGTCATAACGTCCCTTTCCACTGTGCAGGTCGGCAATACAACTCGGGCTGCCCAAAATGTAACTTGGATCAACAAGCCCAATACCGCCCAGGCCCAGAAAAGTGTATTTGTGGAAGGTATTGGCTCCGTCAAAGGCACTTTTGTCAGCAGCAACGGCACTGAATACTTGACCGAATCCTACTTTTTTTTGGATGAGCCATCAACTTTAGCGGTAGATGGGCCGGAGCGGATCTTTTGTAGTTTCTCCTCGCCGGAGGGCAATTTTGAGGGCGAAGGAAACCCATTATGTCTTGCCCTCCCAACGAATTCACCACTTGCACAGGAAGTACAAATCAGCCCAAGCTTGAGTGACGGGCAATTTCGGATCAGCTGCGAAACCAGCAGTGAACCACTAATGGTGCAGATTTTTGATCCCAACGGTCGTTTAATCCAATATCAGGCAATAATAGGCTCGGTTGATATGCATACGGATTATAAAGGAACTGCCCTTGTCCGAATATCTTCCAAACAAGGGCAGATGACCCAAAAAATGGTGTTTTATTAAATTTTTACCCCCACAGTGACATAAAACGAACGGCCATCGGCTGGCAAGAGGCCCGGACCGGGATAGCCTGAAGCACGCCGTGTGGCATAACGCGCATCGCTAAGGTTGTTCACGCCCGCAGAAAGCAGATAGTATTTGCCGATGTGCCAATTGGCCGACCAGTCCATGACACGATATGCGGGCAGTTGGCCGGCCTGACCGTTTGCGCTTGGGACTACGGTGTTGCCGGCATCCGTAAAGACCGCGCTCATGCTGTTTATACTGAATGAAGTAGAAAAAGTGCGATAGGAATAAGTGATGCCCATGCGGTGCACATAATCCGGGGCATACTCCACCCGATTGTTTTTTAAATTGCCCCGGACCACCGCGCCATTTTGAACGGTGCTGGTTTCGAAATTACCATAACGGGTGTTCATCCAGGACAATGCTGCAAATACCTGCACGTTGCCCCATCGGTTTTGTTGGGTAAAGGGCTTCAAAAGGTCTATTTCCATGTACAATTCGGTGCCATAAGAGCGACTTTGGCCCACGTTGGTGCGGTACAGGAAAGTGGTTTTGCCATCCGGTTTTAGCAGGTTGAGCGTGCCGATCCGGTTTTGGTAATTAAGCCAATAGACACCCACATCAAAACGAAGCCATTCTTTCCAGTCGCCCCGAAAACCAAAGTCCATTTGATGCCCTTTTCCATCTTTCAGGGCGGGGTCAATTTCATCCAAAGTAGCCCCTGGCACCAAATCGGAAAACAGCACGGGTCGGTACGAAGTGGCCGTATTCAGGTAAAACTCCGTGTGTCCCCACAAGTGGATTTCAGCACCGAGGCCTGCCAAAAGCAATTGGCGATCGCGCTGTTCGGGCTTGGCCAATACAGGGCTTCCATCGGTATTTCGGTTGATGCGGCCCTCTGCTTTTGCACGGATAAACTCATAACGAAGGCCCGGAATAAGGGCCAAACGCCCTTTTCGAAAGATATTTTCTACAAAAACTGCGGCATTTTGGGTGCCGAAATTTATGTCAAAGGGGAATGCATCTGTCTGTAGATCAAGGTTATAGTCGGTTCCAGTATCGCCTTTGCCGCGTTGCCTGCGCTGTTGGTCGGCCTGATAAAGGCGTACACCTGCTGCCAGGGCATGTTGGTTGCCCAACCAATGGTATTCATGCAGCAAACGGCTTTCCAGGCCCAAGTTGTTAAAGTCAAAACGATCAATTTGCCGATTTGCATATTGCCCGGTTGTGGCTAATATGGTATCCCGTACGGTGATGTTTTGTAAAAATCCAATGCTGTTGCGCTCGCCCGAAAGGCCAAAAAGACGGGTTTGCAACTTGGTTTGCTTGCCGGGATTCCAGTCCAATCGCAGGGCTGCGGTAGTCCAGGGCGCGCTGAACCAATTCCGGCTGCGCAGGCTTTGGCGCGGATTGTCGGCCCATTGTGCATCTGTGAGTCCGCCGGCCTGTTGTAGAACATAGTTGGCCCGGGTGACTTCTAAGCCCAGATGTAGTTTTTCGGATATGTTGTAGCCCAGATTTAGGTGAAAATTGTTGGTTTCAAAACCACTGTTGTCCCTCCAGCCATCACCCCTGCGGTATTGGCCATAGCCAAAATACTGAAATTTGCCCAAAGTGCCGCCAATGGCGTTATAGGTGTTGAACAGGCCAAAACTGCCCGCTGTCTGGCGGCTTTCTATGGAAAAACGGCGATCATCGGGCGCGTTTTTAAGGACATAGTTGAGCAAACCGCCTATTTGCGGCCCAAACTGGAGCGAGGAGGCCCCGCGCACGATCTCGATGCGGCGCACAGCCTCCATTGGCGGTGCGTAATAAGCCTCGGGATAACCAAAATTATCAGCGCTGATGTCATAGCCGTTTTGGCGGGTGTTGAACTCCCAGGAACGATTGGGGCTTAGGCCCCGACAGGCGATGTTGTTTTGCAGCCCCGAGCCATCGTTCTCCCAGAGGGTAAGCCCGGGCACCTTGCCCAAAACCTGACGGGTGTTGTTGAGCGCCAAATTGGCATTTGCATTTTCCGGTAACACCACATCCGATTTTTTGGCCGCAAAAATGCCTATGCCCTCCACCTCGCGCATGCGCAAACTGTACTGTGCGCGCTGATCCGTGATCTGGATTCCGGGGATATTTACCTGCCGAATGGAATCGGTTGTTTGGGAGAGCACAGCACCAAAATTCCCAAAAATGGACAGAATAAGGACAAAAAAACAGTAAAAAAGACGATATTGCATATTGTTATAATTAAGACTAAATAAAAATAAGGCGCAAAGATAAATGCCAGAGTACTTTATTTTTGTGCTTTTTATGTAAATTTTTCGCAAGGATTTAGCAGGCGTTCACAAACCAGTTGCTTTGGCTTTGCCCGGAGATTATTATATTTGTACGGTTACTTTTTAAAAATACGAATACATGAAAAATAAAACCATGTTCCTTCTTGCCATGTCTGTGCTGTTTTTTACCGGCTGCACCAAAAATGCTGATTATGGTTTTTCCAATGTTGATTTTTCGGGGCCTTGTAAAGCCACTACGACAACGGTCAACCTCAAAGTTGTGGACGCTTACACCAATGAACCGGTATCCGGTCAGAAATTTAATCTTTGGAAACTTCCTATCTTGTATGGCCCGGATTTTATGGATGCAATCACAACCACTAACACCATTATCACTCAACATACTTTTACACAAGATCCTAATAGCAAATTGGCGCAGTATTATCTTGACGCAGATAAAGACAATACCTACTTCGCTCTTATGAATCGAAAAAACCTTTCTACAGGATGTTCTAATGATGTTGAGATTATGATGAAAAAGAAAGGTCAGTTAACGCTCGAGATAGAAAACCGTTCGGGCAAGGTTTTTTCAGCATCTACGATGGAAGTATTTGTATATGGAATTAAGATATTTGAGACCACTTTGGGCGCGATACCCTTGGGGGATGGTGGCCAATTTACAATGTTCAAAGTGCCAGAGGAGCGTGTTTTAGTGAGATTTTATCATATTGAAGACCAAAAATATTTTCAGGACATTTCATTTGACAGCAATAAGGCTGAAAAAGAGATACAAAAGATAATTTTAAATTGATTTTAAAAATAGACTCAATCATCCAGCCCCTCCTCCAAGTCCACCGGCATAGCCTCACCCAAGCGGCGGTCGCGGTGTATCTTGCACCAGTCACAGTCGGGTTTGCCGCAGCCGGTCGTAAATTCGCGGGCCTGTATTTTTGCATAAGCGGTATATCCTGCAAAGGAATTTCTGTTTCCAGGTTTTTATAACCAGGGACTGTCGTTCCGTCCGAAACTTTGCCTGCGGCATATAGTGATTAAAAAACAAACAGGGAGCCACCAATTCATGGTGGCTCCCTGACAGGTAAAAATATTTTTATCTTAGGTCACGCAGGCTGACCCAGCCAACGAGAGACTTAATTGTTCTTCTCCTTGTCCAGCACTTTTCTTACCTCTATTACCAGCGCAAGGGGTACCTGCAAGATCTTGCTGATGGTTTCGTCCGTTTCTTGTGGCATCGCAAGCATGAGGTTGCGTATGGCCTTTTCCATACCCTTTTCAAATCCGAACTGGACGGCCTCTTCCTCCCAGTGCTCTTGGCGGTAACGCTCGCTCAACTCATAAGCCAGCCGGATCTTTAGGTCTGCACGGCGATCAGGCGACAAACCACGCGTGTCCAGTTCCTGAAGTGCCGCCGCGATCCACGGCTCCTCCGCAAACGGGGGAGCAGCCTGCCCCCCCTGGGCTATGTTGTGTGCTTCCTTCATGATGAATATAAGTTTATCCAAATTCGAAGTGCAATTTTCGGGCTTTTTTTTGAATTTGTCAAGTTCCAGGATCACATAAGTGTCGTCAGAGGCCATTACGCGCCCTTTTTCGTCCCTCAACTGGCCGATGCGATGGTAATCCCTGTCTGTGTATATGCTCTTGCTGAGTATGCCGATGCAATACACCTTGGGCAGTTTGGTGAAGGTGTACTGTCCTTTCTCTATGTGCGCGTCCAACTTGCTATGTGCATAGAAACGTAGGCGCTGGATGATGGAGCGGAACAGCGACATCTGCATCTCGACTATGAAGATGTCGCCAAGGGCATTGCGGCAGCTGAGGTCGAGCACGCCGCTTCGGCTTTCTGCCGTAGCCCCTTCCAATGTGTTCTTGTCGAAGCGTACCTCCTCGATAGGGACATCCGAGCCGATAAGGGCCTGTAGCGCCTGACGCAAAAAAAGGGTATTCTTTTCGTTGCCAAAGGTCACCTTGAAGCCGTAGTCTGAAAAAAACGGGATGTAGATCTTTAGGTCAAAATCAAGTGGTTCCATGTACGGGCGATTTTAAGGGCGAATATAGGTGTTTTTTCCTCACCTCACCACCACTTTCCCAGCCTGCACCACACTCCGCCCACTGCTGATCTGCCAAAAATAAATCCCGGGCGATATATCCTGCAAAGCTGCCATATCGTAGCAGCTCTCTTATGATTAAAAAATCAATTACCTTAAAACAATAATTTTATCGGTCGCTACCGTATGTCCTTGTTCATCAAATACGCCAATGAAATACATGCCAGATGATATTATGTCTGGAAGCAAATTAGTCAACTTTTAAAAACTTGAGCTAAAAGATCAATCATCCAGCCCCTCCTCCAAGTCCACCGGCATAGCCTCACCCAAGCGGCGTTCGCGGTGGATGTTGCACCAGTCGCAGTCGGGTTTGCCGCAGCCGGTCGTAAATTCGCGGGCCTGTATTTTTGCGTAAACCGTGCGGATGATGTCCGTCACTTGAGCAAGTTCGGTTGAGGTAAATTGAATTTCCGTGATCGGGAAATGGCCTTTTTTATCGGGTTCAAGCCAGGCAATGGCCGTTTTGCTTACCCGTTCGGGATATATGCGGGCATTTTCCAATAATATTTGGTAAAAGGCCAATTGGCGCCAGTAATCGCCGCCGTAGGGTTGTTTGTCGTCCGGTGAGGCGGTTTTTTTGGGGTCAGGCTGCCCGGTTTTAAAGTCCACGATGCGGAGATTTTGGTTGTCCGACCATTCTATTTTGTCTAAGACACCGGCCATAGGTACCCCGTTGACTTCCACCCGATCCACGCGCCGCTCCACAATGGCTCTTTTGCGCCAGTAGGGCACTTGTTCCACATAGATGCGGCGCAGGTTTTCGCGGCCAAGGGCTAAGCGTTGGTCAAAAGCATTTTTGGAGAAAAAGCCCGATTGGCGCTCCATTTCGCGCTGGAACATGCGCAAAAGCGCCTCCCCGCTTGGCCATTGCTGTTTTTTATCGGCCTTCATTTTAAGGAAAAACTGTTGCAGCGCGCCATGCAGGGCAATGCCGAATGCGGCGGCCTCGCTGGTCACGCCAGGCACACGCATCAGGTCTTCATAATAAAAAGCCAAGGGGCAGCGCAGAAAGCGGTTGAGGGCGGTAATACTCAGGGTGTAATTGGCCAAAAGATCATCCAATTCTGCGGCTTCGGGCAAATGGATAACGGGTGGCTCGGTTTCTGTAAGCAACAGACGTTGGGCTTCTGACAAAAGGGCCGCGTCCGGAAGGATTTCCGTTTGTGGAATGCCGCTTTCCACCACAAAACGGCTTTGTACCAGTGCTTTTCCTTGTGCGTCATGTCGGCTATATGTGATGGTGAGGCTGTGTTTTGCGCGGGTCATGGCCACATAAAACAGGCGTCGGCGGGCTTCTAAGGCATCTTCCTCGCCCGAATAACTGAGGGTTTCAGGTATGGTAAACTGCCCCTGATGTCCACCGCTCTTTTTATCCCAGGCCTTCTCGGTACAATCCAACATCAATACATGCTCAAACTCAAGTCCTTTGGCCGAGTGTGCCGTGAGCAGTTGCACGCCTTTTACAGATTGTGCCGCTTGCTGCAAGGGCAAGGACAGGCGGTTGTCCTCCATACTGTCCAAGAGTTCGAGCAGGCGACCAAGGCGCATGCGCGGGTACTTGGCTGTTTCCTGTTGCACAAAATCAAGCAGGCTGTGCAACACCTGAAGGCACCAATGTTGATCGGGATTTTGCATGGCCCATTGCAGCAGTCCGCTCTGGGTGTACAAATGGGCGATCAATTGGGGTAAAGCGAGGTTCTGCGCAGCACTGATCCATTGAGGCAGTTGCCGCATAACGCGAAGCAGGGCCTCTTTTTTTTGCAGGGGCAGGGCCTTCAGCACTTCAGCGTCAGCCAAAGCAAAGCGCCAGGCAACTACTTTTCGGCCACCACCCGCCTGTTCATACAGGATTGTTTTTTTGGTCGAGTTGCCCGCTTCCTCTTCTGATTTTTTGCTGGTTTCGGTCAGCCGATGAAGCGCAAGGGCCGCAAGGGCAAGGTCATTGGCATCCAAATCAAAAAAAACGGCGTGCAGTAGGCGGAACAACAGATGCTCGCCGGAGAGCGGCTCGCGGCTTTCGTATTCTAACCAGCGCAGCAGGTCGCGGAAATGCGCGATAAACGGCAGGTCAAGAATGTTGACCGGGCGGCGGGTTTGATAGGCAATACCTTTATTACCCAGCAATTGCTGCAACATTTGGACCTGACTGTGCTGGGCATATAACACGGCTATCTCATCGGCTTTTGTGCCGCTTTGAAGTAGGGATTCAATTTTTTGGACCAAAAACGCGACTTCGTGCAGGCGGCTGTCAAATGCCAATACCTGACAAGGTGCATCGTGTTTGGGCGCCGTTTCGGGACTTGGCTTACTTCCTGAAACCAATTCTTTTTGAAGCGGAGTATCAAAAAGATGTACGGCGCGAATAAGGTTTTCGCTGATGACACGGCCAGCGCTATCCAAAATGGGTTGTAACGAGCGGTAGTTCTGGTCTAATACTATGGTCTCAACATCGGGTTGGTAGCGGCGGTAAAAATCGAGCAAGTTGTGCAGGCGTGCGCCCTGAAACTCATAGATGCTTTGGTCGTCATCGCCCACGATGAATATGTTGGGGTTTTCCCAAAAATTCATGAGCAATTGGAGCAGGTGATACTGGGCGCCATTGGTGTCCTGAAACTCATCCACCAGCACATACTGATAGCGTTCCTGATAGCCGCGCAGCAGGGCCTCGTTTTTTTCAAAGGCGCGAATGACCCATAGCAGCATATCCTCATATTCATAGCGGCCTGCTTTGTCGAGTTCGGAGCCGTATTTGGGGAAAAGGTCGGCAGCGGCCTTAAGGCGCTCGAGTTTTTCAGTGATTTCGGCTACTTTAGCTGTTTTTGG
>CAZIKN010000068.1:0-31416 GCA_964539805.1 uncultured Saprospiraceae bacterium
AAGAAATGCGCGAGCCTTGTACCCGCATCCGGATGGAGCCAGCCAAAAAGCCATTGGTTAGGCGCAAATGTGAACACTTTTTTCATCAGTTTGTAGCCTATATCATCGGGGCCAAGCCCGTCGCCATGTCCGATAAAAAACGATTTGCCGCCAATCATGGCCTGAATCGGCTTTTTGTGAACAGGTATGCCTAATTCCTGCTCAAAGTAATCAAACATCCACAAATCATGGTTGCCCGTAAAGACCTGAATGGGCAGGCCGCCATCACGCAGCTCCGCCATTTTGCCCAAAAGCCGGGTATAGCCCCTGGGTACCACACTGCGGTACTCATACCAAAACTCAAACAGGTCACCAACTAAATAAATGGATTCGGCCTGAGGCGCACATTGGTCAAGCCAGCGTACAATTTGACGCTCCCGCTCTCGCGAGGGAAGGCGAGCATCATGGCCCAAGTGAAAATCAGAAGCGAAAAAGGTGGATTTGGCCATCAAACAGTCAATTTTACCACAAACGTAGCCTATTTTTTTAATTATACCCTAATACGCTTCCACCTGGCTCAGTACCACACAAGCCCGGCTATCCTCTATGTTAATCCGTATTTTGGCCGCCTTTACGGAATGGAAACGCAGGATGCGCCGATTGCCAATGGTAGTGCCGGCGGCAATGCGCTGCCATTTGCCATCCACCAAAGCCTCAATACTAAATTTTTTGACCCGTTGCCCCAGTGCGATGTACTCCTGTAGCAGCAGGGCTTTAACGGAAGTGGGGCGGGTAAAGGTGATTTCAAGGGATGCTTTTTTCACCGCATCATCCGTGGCCCAATAGGTATCGGGATTGCCGTCAATGGCGTTTTTAGCCGAAAAAGCGACGTTTTTGCCCCTGAAGTTGGTAGCGACAGCATTTTTTGCGCCGGCCAGCAGATTGGTGCGAAAAGTGCTATCCAAATAATGCTTTAGGCCCATGAGTGCTTTTACGTCATTTTCATGCACAAGGCCGCGCCGATCTACGGGCAGATTGAGCAGAAAATTGCCATTACTGCCCACAGAGGCGTAGTAGTTTTCAATGAGCTGGGCCACTGATTTAACTTTCTCATCCTCTTCGGCATGGTAAAACCAGCCGGGCCGTATGGAGGTATTCACCTCGGTGGGCATCCAAAACTGGCCGTCCTCATGCCCTTTTTGCAATTGCTCATATATATCGGGCACACCGGGTAGCCAACCGAAGGAATTGATGTTGCACCAGTTGGTTTCGGCAGCGTAGCCTTGTTCATTGCCTACCCAGCGGATATCGGGGCCGGCATCACTAAAAATCACGGCTCCCGGCTGTAGCTTGCGCACCAATTGCCAGAATCCATTGAAGTCATACACCTGCCGTTTGCCGTTCGGGCCTTCACCGCAGGCGCCATCAAACCATACCTCAAATATTTCCCCATAAGCGGTCAGCACCTCCGTGAGTTGTTTTTTAAAAATATCATTGTACTCAGGGCTGCCATAAGCGGGATGGTTGCGATCCCATGGCGACATATAAATGCCCAATTTGAGCCCGTATTCCCGGCAGGCATCGGCGAGTTCGCGCAATACGTCCCCTTTGCCCTCTTTCCATTTGCTCTGCTTCACAGTATGTGTGGAGTATGCCGATGGCCAGAGG
Source organism: uncultured Saprospiraceae bacterium (assembly GCA_964539805.1). GTDB lineage: Bacteria > Bacteroidota > Bacteroidia > Chitinophagales > Saprospiraceae > M3007. The sequence goes on from CAZIKN010000068.1 coordinate 1,648, forward strand.
CAGAAGCCATCATGGTGTTTAACGGTCAGGACAAAGCCTTCCATGCCCGCATCGCGCGCTACCCGTGCCCATTGCCGACAATCAAGCGCGCCGGGGTTGAAAAGATCCTCGGCCTCGGTGCCATGCCCCCATTCCAAATTAGTGAAGGTATTAGGCCCAAAATGCACAAAAGCATAGTACTTCATCTGGTGCCAGGCCAATTGGCGGGCTGATGGTATGGGCGCAAGAGGCAGAGGCGCCAAGCTTTGCTGTGCCAGTATGTGCCCTGTAAACAAAAGCCAGAAAAGGGCAGAACAATATTTCATAGGTGTCAATTGCTGTGTAAGGAATGATAAAAAAATAAGTCCCTGATTCAGGCACGGTCATCTTGGTATCAAATGACTATATTTTGAGGATAATAGCAGCGCTATTTGACGAAAAATATAGGAAACTTGAGGCTAAGAGGACAAGCATCAATCGCGAAATTATTTTTTTATCATTCCTAAGGCCAAATAATAGCCTTAATTTGAAGGAGCTTGTCCCTGTACCACAGAACAGGACTCAACGTACCATTTGCCATCAATACGCCGTGAAAAATAGGTACAAGTGGCATAAACATCCTTACCGTCAATGTTCACCTTGGATTGGATGATTTTTACCCGTAACGCAGGGTCAAGGTAGCGTGTATGTTTTGAAAGGCGCTGAAAGGATTCGGCCTGATAGCCGGGGACAGCCTCTTTTTGCTCGTTGAACCATTTGACTATGGCGCTCCTACCCACGATCAGCTTCCCGGATACATCCACCACTTCCGCACTTTTTTGGAAATAATTGGCGATGAGGCGGGTCGGTTTTTTGTTCACAGGCAATAAGGTTTGGTACAGTAAAACATTCAGACCAGCCGTGTTGGTAGTGTTTTGTGCTGTTCCAAGGGTGGAAAGGGCCAGCAGACCAACCAAGATAAAAATGTGTAAATGTTTGATTTTCATGTCAAAAAAGAAAGAAGGCGTTGATAAATGAATAGAAATCGCTGTAAAATTAGTATATAAAAGGTGATCAACGTTATTTTAATCTGATATTTGCCACAGGATTCAAAACTGCATTTATGCTTAAAGTTTGTCCATTGCTGCCTCACACATTATGAAAAATCAAATTGTTGGCCTGTTCCTGATCTTGGTGTTACAGGCTGCCTGTAACAGCGAACATCGCGCTCCTAATACAACTCGAAAACCTGTTACCGATGCATTAGATAGAGCAGTATTGCTTCCTGCTTCCATAAGCAAGACTATTCCCATGCGTGCCGGAGCGCTTCGCTTGATGCTTTATATGGGTTTGGCTGACCAGATTGCTTATATTGAACGAAATGACCAAACGCGGGTGGTGCCCTACATTATGGCTTACCCTGAGGTAAAACAACGCCCCGTGATAGGGGCAGGCAATAATTATGACCCTGAAGCAGTGGCAAGCGCTGAAGCCGATGTCATCATCAGCACCTATATCAATGCTGAAGAAGCCGATGCATTGTCGCAAAAGACGGGCAAAGCGGTTTTTTGCCTTGTTTATGGCGATTTATACCAATACAAAGCCAATTTTTATAAAAGCCTTGAGCTGCTGGGCCAACTATTCCGGCGCGAGGCTCGTGCCCAAAACCTGATTGCCTACATGGAAGCTACAATTGCCGATGTAGGGGAGCGGGCCAAAAGGTCAAAACGCAAAGGCCAATCCGCCTATGTAGGTGGTATCGCTTTCAATGGTTTGCAGGGCCTGATCTCCACCCGGGTTCAATACCCGCCATTTGTTTATCTCGGTCTGAAAAACCCTGCGGATGAGCTGCCTGCGAGTTTGGAGAGCATCGGTTTGGGGCAAAAAAACATGCTTATTGAAAAAGAGCAGCTCATTCGCTGGGATACCGATTTCCTGTTTTTGGATGCTGCCAGTAAGAGTGCCTGGACAGCGGATTTGCAGCACCCTGCACTGGCTTCATTGCGTGCCAGAAAATTAAATCAAATTTATGTGGTGTTACCCTTCAACTGGCATACCATTAACTACGAAAACCTATTGTGCAATATGTGGTTTGTCGGTAAAACCGCCTATCCTGATGCCTTTGAGGACATAGACGTGGAACAAAAATGTCGCGAAATTTTTACTACCTTTTACGGACGCGATATTTATGACGAGGTAAAAGCGACTTACGCCCCCTTTGAACCCTACGCCGCCACCCAATGACCGATCCTGACAAACTGCCTGCAAGCGTTTCGTACCGACAATTGTTGCGCAAGAAACAGCTGTTTATTGCCCTTTCACTGTTGCTTGCCTTGGTTTTGTTACTGCTCGGTATTACCATGGGTGCCATGAAATTGACGCTGAGGGAAGTCTGGCTTGCAGTGGTCAGCAGGTCGGGAGGGCCAAACGAGCATATCGTGCTCAACCTGCGCATGCCGCGCTTGTTGGCCGCCGTGGCCAGCGGCGGTGCTTTGGCTTTGGCGGGCGCAGTGATGCAGATCGTGCTGCGCAATCCGCTGGGGTCGCCTTTTACACTTGGGGTTTCCAACGCGGCCGCTTTTGGCGCGGCATTGGCTTATGTGTGGTTGGGCAATCCGGCGCTTAAGGCTGCACAAGGTATTTTGTTGGGGTTTCAAAACACTTTGGTTACCCTATCTGCTTTCGTTTGGGCGGCATTAGGCTCCTTGTTTATTATTTTTGTTTCCCGGAAAAAAGGGGCCACCCCTGAGAATATGATCCTGACGGGTATTATTGTCAACACCTTTTTTATGGCCCTGACCTCGGTACTACAGTTTTTGGCCGATGATGTGCAATTGGGTTCTATTGTTTTTTGGACTTTTGGCGATTTGTCAAAAAGCAACTGGAAAACACTGCTGCTACAAGCGATGGTTATTGTTCCCATTTTGCTTTATTTTTTGAGGCACAGCCTTCGCTTCAATGCTTTGGATGCTGGCGACCAGGTAGCGGGCAGCCTTGGCATCAACGTCCAACGTTTCCGACTGCGCTGTATTTTGCTTACTTCCCTGCTTACGGCCTGCATTGTGGCTTTTTATGGTATCATTGCCTTTGTAGGGTTGGTTATCCCGCATATTGTCCGTATTTTAATTGGGAATGATGCGCGTTTTTTGGTGCCGGCATCCTTGGTGCTGGGTACCTTGTTTATGCTCTTTTGTGATATGATTTCCCGGACTTTGTTCAGCCCATTGGTGATACCGGTGGGCATTGTTACGTCTATTCTGGGAGCGCCGTTATTTGTGCTGTTACTCTTAAAAGGCAATAAAAGATGGTCCGCATAACAATAGAAAATGTAAGGTATGCATACGGCCAGAAACAGGTGCTGCACGGTATCAGCCATGTTTTTGAGCCGGGTACTTTTACCGCCATTATGGGTAAAAACGGCAGTGGAAAAACCACCCTCCTGCGTTGCATCAACAAAATGGCCAAGGGCTTTGGCGGGGATGTCAAGATAGGAGAGGCTAATGTTCAAAACCTGACGTTGGAGGAGTTGGCCAAACTGACCGCTTTTGTACCACAAGGGCAGGATGCTGTTTTCGGGGCTTCGGTTTTTGAGACGGTATTGCTGGGTCGTTTGCCATTTATGACCTGGGCACCCACAGCAGCCGATTATCAAATTGTGGACGAGGTTTTGACCACCCTCCAATTACAACAGTTTTCCACAACGGACATCCATCATATCAGTGGCGGAGAACGCCAAAAAGTATATATCGCCCGGGCCATCGCCCAAAAAACACCCATCATATTGCTGGATGAGCCTGTGACTTACTTAGATATCAAACACCAATTGGACATCATGGCCTTGCTGCAACAGCTTGCGCAACAAGGCTATAATATTGTGATGGTGGTACATGACCTTAACCTGGCATTGAGTTTTTGCAGCCATTTTTTGCTGCTCAAAAACGGGAAAGTCATTTACGGTGGCGATCAAAGCAACATTGATCAGGCCTTGGTACAATCGGTCTTTGAAGTGCAGGCATCCAGGATGCAGGATGCGAAGGGAAAAGTATTCTTTTCTTTTTCAGGGTTTTGAATCATCTTTGGATACGCCAATGGCTGGTAAAGGCACACTTTAGGGAGGGGAGAACCAGTGTTTGCAACCCTCATAAAAACAAACTATCCATATATCCAGGTCGTGGGTGACCAATCCGATGTAATGTAGTAGAATGGAACGCCCCCTAAAGCCATGTAAATCAGCACAATTTCATAACGGGCCAATGTGATATGATTATATTTGAAAAATACCTCGGTTTCAGATCATGAACTAACTAAAATTTTCGCAAAATTGCAAGTTTTAGTCAAAAATAAAAAATCAAAAAACGACTAAAAACGTAACTATTTACCACATAAAGTACTTGCGAGTAGGATTGAACCACAAAAGGCACAAAAGAACACATAAGTAGCACTATACGGCCTTTTGTGCTCTTTTGTGACTTTTGTGGTTCAAATAATAACCCTATGTGGTTCAAATAACCTTTTGTGGTAAATAGTTACCCAAAAACAATTTTATTTTATCATTTTTAGTCAAGATTTAAAATGTTCTGTCAAACGAAAGTTTATTAGATGCTACCGTGGATACTGCTTTTGGAGAAGTTGTTTCAATTTTCCAGAGTAATCCGAAACTCCGTCATCCACGGGTGACAATTTCTTCATATTCCAACAAAATTTCGCTGGTAATGCAAAGTGTGTAGGCTTCATTCAAGAAGTAATCAAAAATCCAATGTGCCTCGGAGCGTTCTGAAAAAGAAACAAGCAACACATTGGTATCAAGTACCACTTTCATGGATCAAAGCTTGTAGGGAATCCGTAGATGCCGTTGTGCCAATTGCTCGGGATCAGTGGCTGTCCAGCCATTCTTGTCCCATGTTTCATTAGCCTGTGCCACAAGTTTTTGGGCAAAAAAACGCACAATCACCCGCTTGAGCTCCATAAGTTCTGCCTCTGACATTGGGCGAGCGAGAACTTTCAGGATTTCTAATTGAGCCTGATTGAATGGCATTTGCAAAACTTCCATGATGACCGATAATTTTTAAATGAATATTACAAAGGTATAACTTTTTTTAAAAAATTCTATATTTTTTCTGTTGAAAAATAGAAATAAAAAACACACGACCTCTACCCCGGAAATTTATTCTGTGCTGCTGGATCAACTATTCGTAACCCTCATAAAAACAAACTATCCATATCCATAATGTATGTTGTGCTGCCGGCTTAATCCGAATCGCTGTACGCTCAACACCCCAAATGCTGCTTTGCCCGTAGGTACTACATTTAGGAATCTTTTCCTAAACATTAGAAAAATTTTTCTAAACAATGTGCTGTACATACATTTGCCGGAAAGTCAATAAAAACTATGGCATTTGCAAAATCAAATCGTCTGCCCGTTGGGGCCATACAGTGTGATAATACCACGCTCAGTTTACTGAAAGCCAATGATTTCGTGGCCAAAAGCATCCGCGATAAAATGGCTGCGCAGCATACGCTGCTCATCAACATTACCTCCTCCGCAGGTAGTGGCAAAACCACGCTTATGCAGGAAACAGCACGTCGCCTCAAAGACAAGGTGAAAATGGCCGTGCTCGTGGGCGACCTCGAAACCGAGCGCGATGCCATACGCATCCGCGAGGCAGGCGTGCCCTCCACCCAGATCGTTACCAACGGCGTATGCCACCTTGAGGCCCAGATGATCGTACAGGCTTTTGATCATTTGGATACCGATGGATTAGATCTGTTGTTCATCGAAAACGTCGGCAATTTAGTATGCCCTGCTGCCTACGACCTCGGCGAGGACTATCGCGTTACCCTGTTGGCCTCCACCGAAGGCGATGACAAGCCCAAAAAATACCCGCGTATGTTCCTTACCAGTGAGCTCATGCTTATCTCAAAGGCTGACCTCTTGCCCTACATTCCATTTAAAGTGGAAAATGCCGTGCTGGATGCCCGCGAGGTCAACCCCGAAATTGAGGCCATTACCGTGTCCAGCACTAGCGGAGAAGGATTGGATGCCTGGTGCGACTGGCTCCTGGAACGTATAGCGGACAAACAGGCCAAACGCCTTGAACACGCCGCAGTCCATGCCTGAAACCTGGCGAATACACCTGCGTGGTCAGGTGCAGGGCGTGGGTTTCCGGCCTTTCGTATGGAAAACCGCAACCGGGCGGAATTTGCGCGGTCAGGTATCCAACGGTATGAGCGGCGTGGAGATAATATTCAATGGCACCAAAGATGAAGCATTTGATTTTCAGCGCTTTATTTTGAAAAACGCACCCAAGGGCAGCCGTATCACGGCACACAGCCTCAGTGCAGGTGCCCCTCAGTTCTTTGACAATTTTACCATTCGGGAAAGTACGCCGGATGATACGCCTCTGCTGCTGCTGAGTCCGGATGTGGCTGTTTGCCCAGATTGCCTTCGCGATGTACAAACGCCCGGCAACCGTCGCGCGGCCTATCCTTTTACCACCTGCACGTACTGCGGCCCGCGGTTTTCCATTCTTGAATCACTGCCTTATGACCGGGGAAATACGACAATGTGCCATTTTGAGATGTGCCCTGATTGCGCCAGCGAGTACAGTGACCCCAACGACCGCCGCTTTTTCGGACAGACCAACTCTTGTCCAGCCTGTGGTATCCAAATGTGGCTTATACGGGCTGATGGCACCGAAACAGCTGATCAGACGGCTGATGCGCTGGAAAAAACGCTGCAAGCCTGGCATGCTGGAAATATCGTGGCCATAAAAGGTATTGGCGGCTACCTGCTCACCTGTGATGCCACTAATGCTTTGGCCGTGTCGGGTCTTCGACGGCGCAAAAATCGCCCCACCAAGCCCTTTGCGCTGATGTATCCCGGTTTGAACTGCCTCGCTGCTGATGTGCTGTTGAGCAAAAAAAGGCGTGAGGCCCTGCAAAGTCCGGTGGCCCCCATCGTGCTGCTGCCACTAAAAAAACAACCCTCATCCGGCATAGCCTTATCAGAAATTGCACCGGGCTTGGAGCAACTTGGCGTCATGCTGCCCTATGCCCCGCTTTTTGTGTTGTTGTTGGAAAAATTCGGTAAGCCCATCGTGGCCACCAGCGGCAATGCCAGCGGCTCGCCCATAGTGTTCCGTGAAACCGAATTGCCTCAATTGGGCAGCATCGCTGATTTTTTCCTTACGCACAATCGCCGCATTACCACCCCACAGGATGACAGTGTACTGACATTTGCAAGCCCCCAAACACCCATTGTGCTGCGCCGATCACGTGGTTTGGCCCCCCTTATTGCTGTTGCAGAGAACAATAACAGGCGGCAAATGCCGCCCGATATGTTGGCACTTGGGGCCGAAATGAAAGGAGCCTTTTCGCTCCGCTATCACGGTAACTTATGGGTGAGCCAGTACCTCGGCGACCTATCGGATTTTGATACGCAACAACGTTATGAATGGCTGGTAAGACGCACTTTGATACAGTTTCAAGCCAAGCCCACGGCCATTGTGTCCGATTTGCACCCGGCTTATTTTACTACTGGTTTTGGCCGACGTATAGCACAAGAACTAAATACGCCGTATATTCAGGTTCAACACCATGAAGCGCATTTTGCAGCAGTTTTAGCCGAAAACAAATTGCTCAAATCCTCCAAACCAATACTCGGGGTAATTTGGGATGGAACCGGATACGGGCATGACGGGCAAATATGGGGTGGCGAATTTTTTAGGTATCAAGCGGGCGGGCAGATCAGCAGAATTGGTCATTTGCCTTTTTTCCCGCTGCTTTTGGGCGATAAAATGGCTCGTGAGCCGCGCCTTTCCGCACTGGCCTTTTGCCAAAAATTTGCTGAAGATACCGTCAGTCGCCTGTCTCAAAAATTCAGCCCGACGGAATGGCAGTTATATGAAAAAATGGTTGCCGGCCCGCAACAGCTGACTACCTCAAGCATGGGACGGGTATTTGATGCAGTGGCGGCCTTGTTGGGCCTGGCGGATAAAGTGAGCTATGAAGGCGAGGCAGCCTTGTTGCTTGAAACTGCAGCACGGCGTTTTTTCCGGCAAAACAACAGGATACAAGCGGGCTATTTTTTAAGGGCCGGCAAACTACAGGATCCTTTTTCGCCTGAATGGTTGACTTTTTTAATGGAAGATATAAAAAACCAAAAAATGCCGGAGCAAGTAGCGGCTTTGTTTCACCTTGGCTTGGCCGAGATGGTTGCTGCCGCAGCCGTACGTGGTGGTTTCGAGGCTGTGGCATTCAGCGGTGGCGTTTTCCAAAATGCCCTTTTGGTGACATTGCTCCAAAAAAAATTAAAAAAACTAAAGATAAAACCCTATTTCCACAAAGAACTCTCCCCTAATGATGAGAACATCTCATTTGGTCAACTCGTAATTCTAAATGTTCGTCAGGACTAACACTCATCACTCATCACTTATCACTTATAACTCATCACTCATCACTCATCACTATGTGTCTCGCAATTCCCGGTAAAATAAAATCTATTGAAAGCCAGATGGATGGCTTGTTTCGCATGGCCAAGGTTCAGTTTGGCGGCATTGTTAAAGAAGCCAGCCTTGAAATGGTGCCCAAAGCCAAAGAAGGTGACTATGTGCTGGTACACGTAGGGGTGGCTATCAGCATTGTAGATGAAGCGGAGGCTCAAAAAACATTTGAATACTTAGCCGAGATCGGCGAAATTGACGAACTCATTGAACACACACAGATATGAAATACATGAGCGAATACCGCGATGCGGCCCTTGTGGAGCAGTATATGGACGAAATTCGCCGTACTGCCACCCGCCCCTGGACCATCATGGAGGTCTGCGGGGGCCAAACGCACAGCCTTGTCAAAAACGGCATGCTTCAAATGCTGCCCGACAAGGTTCGCATGGTGCATGGGCCTGGCTGTCCGGTGTGCGTTACGCCCCTGCACCTGATTGACAAGGCATTACATTTAGCCTTGGAAAAGGGGGTGATTTTGTGCTCTTACGGTGATATGTTGCGCGTGCCGGGTTCTTCCAAAAGCCTTTTGGAAGCCAAGGCCGCCGGGGCTGACGTGCGTATTTTGTACTCACCATTGGATGCGGTAAAGATTGCACAGGCCCACCCGGATCGCGAGGTGGTATTCTTTGCCGTCGGTTTTGAAACTACGGCCCCAGCCAATGCGCTTTCTGTGCTGCATGCTCATCGCCTGGGCCTGAAAAACTACTCCATTCTTACTTCACATGTGTTGGTACCGCCAGCCATAGAAGCGGTTATGAATGACGAAGAATCCAATATTCAGGGCTTTCTGGCAGCAGGCCATGTGTGCACCATCATGGGTATGGATGAGTACGAGCCTTTGACGGAGCGGTATCAAATACCCATCGTTGTCACTGGTTTTGAACCCGTGGATCTGGCGCAGGGCATCCTCATGGCTGTCCGACAATTGGAACGCGGGGAACACCATTTGGAGAACCAGTATAGCCGGGTGGTCAGGCCAGAGGGAAACCCCGAAGCCCAAAAAGTGATCGGGCAGGTATTTGAGGTCAATGACCGCGAATGGCGCGGCATTGGCAATATCCCCGGCAGCGGCTATGAGCTGCGCCCCGAATTTGCAGGGTATGATGCCAACCGAAAATTTGACATCAACATTGAACATGCCTCGGAAAGTGCGGATTGTATCGCGGGTTTGGTGCTAAAAGGTATCAAAAAGCCCCATGAGTGCCCACAATTTGGAAAAAAATGCACGCCACAGTTTCCCTTGGGTGCTCCTATGGTTTCGAGCGAAGGCGCCTGTGCTGCATATTATCACTTTGCACAATTGGAAATTGTATAATGTATGCGGATTGGAAAACCCATAAAAGGGTATATCCGTATATAGATCATGTGAATAAAGGATAGCTGCAACGTTTGCTAAACTTAATGGCCTAAAATCAGCACTTTTTCAAGCCTTAATTCAAACAGATCATCAACTTTTAATGATATTTATGAAACACCTAAACACACTGCGTCTTTTTTCTTTTTGGTCAACTCGTAATTCTAAATGTTCGTCAGGACTAACACTCATCACTCATCACTTATCACTTATAACTCATCACTCATCACTCATCACTATGTGTCTCGCAATTCCCGGTAAAATAAAATCTATTGAAAGCCAGATGGATGGCTTGTTTCGCATGGCCAAGGTTCAGTTTGGCGGCATTGTTAAAGAAGCCAGCCTTGAAATGGTGCCCAAAGCCAAAGAAGGTGACTATGTGCTGGTACACGTAGGGGTGGCTATCAGCATTGTAGATGAAGCGGAGGCTCAAAAAACATTTGAATACTTAGCCGAGATCGGCGAAATTGACGAACTCATTGAACACACACAGATATGAAATACATGAGCGAATACCGCGATGCGGCCCTTGTGGAGCAGTATATGGACGAAATTCGCCGTACTGCCACCCGCCCCTGGACCATCATGGAGGTCTGCGGGGGCCAAACGCACAGCCTTGTCAAAAACGGCATGCTTCAAATGCTGCCCGACAAGGTTCGCATGGTGCATGGGCCTGGCTGTCCGGTGTGCGTTACGCCCCTGCACCTGATTGACAAGGCATTACATTTAGCCTTGGAAAAGGGGGTGATTTTGTGCTCTTACGGTGATATGTTGCGCGTGCCGGGTTCTTCCAAAAGCCTTTTGGAAGCCAAGGCCGCCGGGGCTGACGTGCGTATTTTGTACTCACCATTGGATGCGGTAAAGATTGCACAGGCCCACCCGGATCGCGAGGTGGTATTCTTTGCCGTCGGTTTTGAAACTACGGCCCCAGCCAATGCGCTTTCTGTGCTGCATGCTCATCGCCTGGGCCTGAAAAACTACTCCATTCTTACTTCACATGTGTTGGTACCGCCAGCCATAGAAGCGGTTATGAATGACGAAGAATCCAATATTCAGGGCTTTCTGGCAGCAGGCCATGTGTGCACCATCATGGGTATGGATGAGTACGAGCCTTTGACGGAGCGGTATCAAATACCCATCGTTGTCACTGGTTTTGAACCCGTGGATCTGGCGCAGGGCATCCTCATGGCTGTCCGACAATTGGAACGCGGGGAACACCATTTGGAGAACCAGTATAGCCGGGTGGTCAGGCCAGAGGGAAACCCCGAAGCCCAAAAAGTGATCGGGCAGGTATTTGAGGTCAATGACCGCGAATGGCGCGGCATTGGCAATATCCCCGGCAGCGGCTATGAGCTGCGCCCCGAATTTGCAGGGTATGATGCCAACCGAAAATTTGACATCAACATTGAACATGCCTCGGAAAGTGCGGATTGTATCGCGGGTTTGGTGCTAAAAGGTATCAAAAAGCCCCATGAGTGCCCACAATTTGGAAAAAAATGCACGCCACAGTTTCCCTTGGGTGCTCCTATGGTTTCGAGCGAAGGCGCCTGTGCTGCATATTATCACTTTGCACAATTGGAAATTGTATAATGTATGCGGATTGGAAAACCCATAAAAGGGTATATCCGTATATAGATCATGTGAATAAAGGATAGCTGCAACGTTTGCTAAACTTAATGGCCTAAAATCAGCACTTTTTCAAGCCTTAATTCAAACAGATCATCAACTTTTAATGATATTTATGAAACACCTAAACACACTGCGTCTTTTTTCTTTTTGGGCACTTTCCCTCTTTGGCCTGTTGTCATCCGCTTCTGCCCAGCAATGGGCACTGAGCGGTCGCGTTACCGACGCTCAAACCGGTACGCCATTAGCGGGCGCCATGATACGGGCCAGCAATAACCCTCTCATTGTTTTTAGCAATGACAATGGCCAATTTGTCCTTAAAAATCTTCCCGCCGGCCAGTGCAAGCTGCAAATTACCCTGATTGGTTATACATCCCGAGAGGAAATACTTGATCTCACGCGTGACACCGAGATGGACATTGCGCTTCAGAGCGGTGCGGTCAATATGGCAGAAATAACGGTGCAGTCGTCGGGCGCGCACCACCGACAGATACTGTCGCAAATAGATGTGCGCTTGCGCCCTGTGCTGAACTCGCAGGAAATATTGCGCATGGTGCCCGGACTCTTTATGGGTCAGCATGCGGGCGGTGGCAAAGCCGAACAGATTTTCCTGCGCGGTTTTGATATTGATCACGGAACGGATATTCAGATCAACGTGGATGGCATGCCGGTCAATATGGTTAGCCATGCGCACGGACAGGGCTATGCCGACCTTCACTTTGTCATACCGGAATTGGTAGAGACTGTTCAGTTTGACAAAGGCCCCTATCAGGCAGACAAGGGCAATTTTACTACCGCGGGCTGGGTGGATTTTCGTACCAAAACCGCTTTGGAGCGCAGTTTTGCCAAATTGGAATTGGGGCAATACGGCACCGCCCGTGGCGTGGTTGGTATCAACCTGCTGCCCCGCTCCCGGGCCACTGAGCGCAACCAGAGTGCCTACATAGCCGGGGAATACAGCTATTCGGACAGTTATTTTGATGCACCTCAGTTCTTTAACCGCGCCAATGTGCAGGGGCGTTACAGTGCCGATATAGGAAAAGAGAGTCACTTAGTGCTCACTGGCTCGCATTTTTGGTCGCGCTGGAACCATTCCGGTCAAATCCCCGACCGATCCGTGGAATCCGGCGAGATTTCCTTCTTCGGGTCTATTGATCCCACCGAAGGTGGTGAAACTTCGCGGAGTAATGTTAACCTGCAACTCAACACCCAACTGCCCAATGGCGCCCTGCTGAAAAATCAGGTTTATGCCACGCGCTATGACTTTGAACTTTACTCCAATTTTACCTTCTTTTTGGTGGATAGCCTCAACGGTGACCAGATCAGGCAAAAAGAAGGCCGCAACCTGTTCGGCTACAATGGTTCCTATACATTGGCCAATCAAATTGGCAATGTCCGGGGGCGTTTTGTGGCTGGCTTGCAGTATCGCCATGATGATGTCAGGGATGTCGAATTGTCTCGCTCAAGTCAAAGAACTGTTACTTTAGAGCAAATACAATTGGGTAATGTGGCCGAACGAAACGCGGGGGCTTATCTGTTGCAGGAACTCAACTTCAACAGGCGATGGACGGCTGAAATAGCTTTGCGCTACGATTACTTTTTTAACCGCTACACTGATCACCTTCAAAATGAACAGCAGTTCCAAAAGCAATCAGGACTGCTTTTGCCCAAGTTCAACCTGTCTTACACGGTATCGGATCGTTTAAAATGGGTACTCAATACCGGGCGCGGGTTTCACTCCAACGACACCCGTGTGGCTGCCATGCGCAGCGGGCGCGAGGTACTTCCTCCTGCTTACGGAACCGATCTTGGCGCAATATGGAAACCAAGCCCCCGACTGCTGATCCATACTGCTGCGTGGTATCTTTGGCTCGATCAGGAGTTTGTTTATGTGGGCGATGCCGGGGTGGTAGAACCCGGTGGCAAAACACAGCGATACGGCCTTGACCTTTCGGCCCGCTATCAGTTGCTGTCCCGTCTGCATGCTGATTTTGACCTGAATTGGACCCGTCCGCGAGCCATTGAAGAGCCGGAAGGCGAACAATACATCCCTTTGGCACCTGTCTTTACCACGGTTGGAGGGCTTTCCTTAAGCGACTGGAAGGGCTTTTCAGGATCTTTGCGTTATCGCTATTTGCGCAACCGCCCGGCCAACGAAGACAACTCAGTGGTGGCAGAAGGCTATTTTGTGCCCGATTTGCAACTGAACTATCGCCGAAACAATTGGGAACTGGGCCTGAACGTACAAAATCTTTTGAACACGCGCTGGAAAGAAACCCAGTTCAACACCGAAAGCCGCCTGCGCAACGAACCCGAACCCGTGGAAGAAATACATTTCACACCCGGTACGCCGTTCTTTGCCCGTTTGGCGTTTACGCTGTACTTTTAAACTATTTCATTGCAGGTAATTCAAATTTTTTTATGTAATTGCTTGAAAATTAGCATATTAACAAATTAGCACATTAGCATATTTGCTGAAAAATGCATCAAAACGTAAAAATTCAGCTCCAGTGCCCCATGCCGAAATTTGATTTCGACATCATTACTATGGGGCATGGCAGCGGCGGGCTGCTCACCAACCGGCTTTTGGACAGCGGCGTGTTTGACCTGCTAAAAAACGAACTGTTGGACGAACGGCATGACGGCGCTGTTTTTTCCGTGGAAACGGGGCGCATGGCCTTTTCCACAGATAGTTATGTCATTTCGCCCATCTTTTTTCCGGGCGGAAACATTGGAGAATTAGCCGTGAACGGCACGGTGAACGACTTGGCCATGTGCGGCGCAAGGGCCAAATACCTGTCGCTTGGTTTTATCCTTGAAGAAGGATTGTCTATGACCGAGTTTTGGGATGTTTTGGTGGGCATCAAATCCGCAGCGCAGGCAGCGGGTGTACACATCGTGACCGGCGATACCAAAGTAGTGGAACGCGGCAAAGGTGATAAAATATTCATCAATACCAGTGGAGTAGGCTACCTGCATCCCCGCGCGGACATCCGTAAGGCGAGGGTGCAAGCAGGAGACAAAATCATCCTCAGCGGCCCTATTGCCACGCATGGAGTAGCCATTTTGAGTGTAAGGCAGGGCCTTGAGTTTGAAACCGAAATTGTAAGTGATACCACCGGGCTTAACCGCGTGGTATTGGCCCTGCTTGACCAGTTCGGGCCGGATATTCACCTGCTGCACGACCCCACGCGCGGCGGCGTGGCAACAGTGCTGAACGAGATGGCCCGCGATACCCGCAGCGGCATCAGCCTGACCGAAAAAAGCATCCCAGTACTGGAAGAAGTGGCCGGTGCATGCGAACTGCTCGGGCTGGACCCGCTCTATGTGGCCAACGAAGGCGTTTTCCTCGCCGTGGTAGCCGCTGCACAGGCGGAGGCAATATTGGAAATGCTGCAAAAAGACCCCCTTGGCGGACAGGCTGCCATTATAGGCGAAGTTACAACAGAGCACCCGGGCCAGGTAGTCCTGCAAAGCAAAATTGGGGGCCGGCGGGTGGTCAATATGCCCATTGGCGAGCAATTGCCCAGAATTTGTTAAACGATGAGTGAGCACACGATTTTAAATATCACGTTGAAAAAAGCGATGCCGCCTGCGTCAGGCGCTATAACAGATGAAAGGACAGGCGCTTTGCCGAGCGGCCTGTTCAAAGGCCCGGAAAATACGCCTTTTTTGGCGCCACGTGGCGTTTTTTTTAAGAATGGCCAATTATTTGTGTCCGATACCGGCCGCAATCGCGTGTTTATCTGGAACCAATTGCCCAAGTCTCTTTTTGCAGCGCCAGACGTGGTATTGGGCCAGGGCAATGCGGATGGCACAGGCCGCAATGCCGGTGGCGATGTGTCAGCCTCTACCCTTCAATACCCTTCCGGTTTGTGGTCTGATGGGCAACGTTTAATTGTGGCGGATGCCTGGAACCATCGGGTACTCATTTGGCACAGCATGCCCAAAGGCATGGCACAGCCCGCGGATGTAGTGATCGGGCAGCCTGATTTTGTGCAAAACCAGCCCAACGTATATGGTGTGGGCACTTTACCCACCGCACATTCCCTTTATTGGCCTTATGGCGTGTTCAGTGATGGAAACAGCCTGTGGGTAGCTGATACGGGTAATCGGCGAGTACTTTTTTTTATAAAAATACCCACTCAAAATCAGGCTCCGGCAGATGCGGTTATCGGAAAACCGGATTTTCAAACCAGGGATTATGAGCATCATGACCCGATTTGGCCTTATTCGGTCAAAATTGGCCCCAACGGTGAAATGGCCATTACCGATACCCAATATTACCGCGTACTATTGTGGAATCACTGGAGCCAAGCCCTGACCGCCAAAGCAGATGGTATCATCGGGCAAGCTGATTTGGACAGTTGTGGTCAAAACCAATATGGGCTGTTCCCACAGGCCGGTACGCTGAGTTGGTGCTATGATAGCATTTTTTATGAAAATGGTTTGCTCGTGGCCGACACGGGCAATAGCCGTATCCTGAAATTTTCAGCAATACCGCCCATAAATAACTGGCCCGCCGACGGTCTTTTGGGGAAACCTGATTTTCAAACAGGCAGTGAAAACGCCGATACGGTGTTTGGTACCGAAAAAACATTGTACTGGCCTTTTTCCATTTGTGCAGACAACAATTTGTTGGCCGTAGCCGATACGGGCAATCACAGAATCGTGTTTTATCCATTATAAACCATGCAGGAAAAACCACAAACCCCCAAAGAATGGTTGCTTTATGCCTTTTCACAGTATCAAATAACCGTATTGGCGGACGAAGGCAAATTTGTGCGTTTGGAAAAGGATTTCGAGGTGGAAATTGAAGCCAATGGTGTTTTCAAATTGAAGCACGGTGGCCTCGTGATTGCCCCTTTCCGGGACCTGGATGAATTGTGTCAATTCATTCAATTGGCATAAATTTTATGGAAAAACATTATTTTTTCATCAAAAACACAGCATTCTTGTGGAACCTAAAATAGAACTTTCGGTGTCGGCTCTATCACCAAGCGAGTCCCAGCCAGCGCATTTTGTGCTGGTGTTGGAGGATATGGCAGGGCAGCGGCGCATCCCCGTTCTGATAGGCGCGCCAGAGGCGCAGGCCATTGCCATGAGCATGGAAAAAATTCAGCCAACACGCCCGTTCACGCATGATCTGTTGAAGAATGCGATTGTTGCGCTGGGCGGAACTTTGCAAGAGGTTTTGATTTTTCAGATAAAAAACGAGATATTTTTTACCAAAATTGTCCTTTTAATGCAGTCGGGCGACTTGACCGAATTGGAAGCGCGAGCCTCCGATGCCATAGCCCTTGCTGTTCGTTTTGACGCGCCGATCTATTGCTACGAATCAGTGATCGAGGACAGCGGCGTATTAATTGCCAACATTGGCCTACGCTCCAAAAAAGGATCGTTGGCAGAGCATTCTCCTGAGGAATTGGAGCACTTGCTCCAAAAACTGATCGAAAAAGAGGACTACGAGAGTGCCGCAAGGGTGCGGGATTATTTGAGCCGACAGATAAAAAATGGATAAACACCACTTTTTATCTACATTTGCCTTGCTGATAGAAGAGAGGTATGGCCGCAAAAGACATGCCAGGATTTTAGTGATGTTGAAGATTTACAGGATTGATTTACCTGATTATTAAAGATTTACAGACGCGAGTGGTTCAAAACCACTTTGCGTTGACTATAAAAATAAACCTTTTTGGGCCAAGCGGGAAAATCCCAGACATGCTCTTAAAGAAGCCTTCTTTAATCTATGTTGTATGTCCACCAAGGATAAAATAAAAAAGGCTGCGATTGGGTGTTTCAATCGTGATGGCATCTCCAATGTTCGCCTCCAGCATATTGCCGAGGCGGCGAACATGAGTGTGGGCAATATGACCTATCATTTCAGGACCAAAGAGGATATAGTTAGGGGTATATGGGAGCAATTAGAGCAGGCACAGCGTATTTTATTAACCGAATTTCGGGTTTTGCCCCTGTTTGAAGATATTGAGCGCCTTTTGGACAGCATGTTCAGCCTTCAGGGCGAATACACCTTTTTTTATTTGGATATGCTTGAAATCATGCGCACCTACCCTGAAATTCAGACACTTTACCGGCAACACCTGATTTGGCAAATACAGCAAATGCAGTTGGCCCTGGAGTTCAACTATTCACGGGGGGCCATGTGCAATCCCTCGGAACAGTCGGAATTTACGGCACTGCTCGCCGCTCAATTTTGGACCACGGCGGATATGTGGAAATACAGGTGTTCCGTACAAGGGCTACGGCTCGATGATTACCACGCTTTTCGGGAAACCATCTGGAACCTTTTTATACCTGTTTTTACAGAAATGGGAAAATTAGAATATAAACAAACAACTGCATTTTTTGTGACATGAGATCAAGGTTCAAATTGTCATCCGAATTGTACGCCCAGATGCTTGATCGGCTCAATACATTGCACCTAACGGACAAGTTGGGGTTTGAGGGTGATTTATCCGTATTTGAAAATGACTATTGGCTCTGTGACTCGGCGGTTGTAGAGCGTATTATACGTCGGAAAGGTACTTGGGATATCGTATTGGTCTTTGTGGACTGCGTTATGCCGCTAAAGTTACTTGCGCGCAGGATCACCTCAAATACCTGTCCCAATCGTGCTGCGATGATAGGCGCTTACATGCGAAGGCTTGCAGCAAAGGATCAACGTGGCACGATAAGCATTTCTATCAATCAGTTTGAAATACCTTTAAATTGATCACATCATGTCCAATACCAAAGCCAGAATAATAGAATCAGCTATTCGCCTTTTTAACGATTATGGTACTGCAAATGTCAGGCTGCAACAGATAGCGGACGAATCGGGCATCAGTGTAGGCAATCTGGCCTACCATTTCAAAAACAAAGAAGCCATTGTGTTGGCCGTTTATGATTCGCTGTTCGACAAGTTTTCAGATATTCTCTCCGGCTACCTTCAGGACCCGGGGCTACTTGATTTTGAAGCACAATTGGAACGATATTATGATTTTTTTACCGGCCATCGGTTTCAGATGATTGACCTTTTTGATTTGGAAATGTCATACCCTACTATCATTGAACAATGGCAGGTATTTATGTCCAAAATGATGCTCCAGATCCGCAAACGATTGGATTACCTCGTACGCCGCAAGGTAATTATGCCAGAGCCGCTGCCTGGTGTGTATGATACCCTTGCCAACAATATCTGGACGACCACCCTTTTTTGGCTCCCGCAGCAAATGCTTAAAGGAATGCCAAATGATATAAGCACGTTCAAACAAAACATTTGGGCGCAAGTCAGTCCTTATCTTACCGAACAAGGCAAATTGGAATTGCAGGTTGGGTACCCTTAATTCGCTGTTTGAAAACAACGCACAAACCAGACATACGCTGTTATCCTTCCGCCATTAGGGCCAAAACAGGGGCCAGAACGGGGTGTTTTGCGCCAGTATTGGCACTTAGAAAAAATTTCCTAAAAAAAATTAGAAAAAATTTCCTACCTTCAATCTTGTATGTAATTTTGCTGCCGTTAATTATTAGGCCAATTTATTTTGGCAAATCTCGCATTCATCACAATTATTGTTTTTATGGCAAATGTACTCTGGCTTCAAGGGGGCGCGTGTAGCGGCAACACGATGTCATTCCTCAATGCGGAAGAACCCACGGTAGTAGAGTTGATCACCGATTTTGGTGTCAACATACTCTGGCACCCTTCTATCGGCTTGGAAATAGGCCAACAGGTGGAGCACCTGCTCCATGACATCCTCAATGGTAAGGTACAAATGGACATCTTAGTTTACGAAGGCTCTATCGTACAGGGCCCTAACGGAACAGGCACCATGAACTATTTCTGCGACCGCCCCATGCAGGACTGGGTACGTGAGCTCTCCGCTGTGGCAGGCTATGTGGTTGCCATCGGTGATTGCGCCACCTGGGGAGGCATCCCTGCCGTACCACCAAACCCAAGCGAAAGTACGGGGATGCAATTCCTAAAGGAGAAAAAAGGCGGGTTCCTGGGCGCCAATTATAAGTCAAAAGGAGGCTTGCCCGTTATCAATATACCCGGCTGCCCGGCACACCCTGATTGGATTTCCCAAATATTGGTTGCTATCGCTACCGGCCGCATTGGTGATATATTGATTGATGATTTTCACCGTCCCAAAACATTTTTTACCGATTTCGTACAAACTGGCTGCCCCAATGCCATCAGTTTCGCCCAAAAGGTGGATGGCGGCTTTGGCAAGCGCGGCGGTTGTCTGTTCTATGAGGTAGGTTGCCGTGGCCCTATGACCCGCGCCAGCTGTAACCGCATCCTCTGGAACCGCCAATCCAGCAAAACCAGGGCTAACCATCCCTGTCTGGGCTGCACGGAACCTGGTTTCCCGCACCATGACCTGAAAAAAGGCAGTGTGTTCAAATCCTTAAAATACCTTGGCTTCCTTCCGCAGGATGTGCCCACTGGCGTGTCGCGGCTCGGATATTATACCCGTGCAGGTGTGGAAAAAGTGATGGGCGGTGTGGAGCGTATGTTCGGTGTTGATCAGGAGCACTTTGAAACATCTAAATAATTGATCCTTAATTTCTCACTAAAAAAACTGTTCGTACCATGTCAACGGTAAAAGAACTCAATATATCACCGGTAGGCCGTGTAGAAGGCGACCTTGATGTAAAAGTATATATGGAAAACGGGGTTGTTACCCGTGCCCACACCCAAGCGGCCATGTTCCGTGGCTTTGAAAAAATCATGGAGGGCAAAGACCCACAGTCTGGCCTCATTGTCACACCGCGTATTTGCGGCATTTGTGGAGGCTCGCACCTGTACTGCGCTTCCTCTGCCTTGGATACGGCCTGGAAAACCAAACTCTCCCCCAATGCACTGTTGCTAAGGGCCATTGGACAGGCCACCGAGACCATTCAGTCCATCCCTCGTTGGTTTTATGCCATTTTCGCAACGGATATGGCCAATAAAAAATTCGCGAACAAGCCCCTGTATGCGGAAGTGGTCAAGCGCTTTGCCGCTTATGTGGGCACCTCTTTCCAAAAAGGCGTTACCGCTTCCGGTCGGCCTGTAGAGGTGTATGCCCTGTTTGGCGGCCAGTGGCCCCACTCTTCCTATATGGTTCCCGGTGGCGTCATGTGCGCCCCTACCTTGAAGGACATTACCCGCGCCCATGCGATCATGAATTTTTTCCGCAATGATTGGTTGGAGCCGGTTTGGCTGGGATGCTCCATTGAACGCTACCTCAAGATCAAATCCTGGGATGATCTTATGGCCTGGGTTGAGGAAAATGAGAGCCAGCGCAATAGTGACCTGGGTTTGTTCATTCGCGCAAGCCTTGAGTTTGGCCTGGATAAATTTGGCCAAGGGGTAGGTAAATTCCTGGCTTATGGCACCTATCTGCACAAAGACCTGTACAATAACCCTACAGTTGAAGGCCGTAATAAGGCCCTGATCAGTTCATCCGGCTTTTTTGACGGGAAGAATTATCATGAATTTGACCACTTAAAAATCAAGGAGCACGTCAAACACTCCTGGTATGCTGATGTGCCGGCAGAGCACCCCTGGAAGGAGCCTATGCCCACGCCCATGCAATCACAAAACCTTGCAGATACCAATTTTGATGGCAAATACAGCTGGGCAAAAGCACCGCGTTATGACGGTTATGCTGCCGAGGCAGGGCCACTCTCCCGCGTTATCATGAACGCAAATCCGAAAAACCTGAGCCACCAGATTCAGGATCCTCTGTTTGGTGATATCATGGCCAAAATGGGCCCAAGCGTGTTCACCCGTACCCTTGCCCGCGTCCACGAGGCTCCAAGACTGTATGAATTCATCAATCAATGGCTTGGCCAAATCCGCTTGGATGATGAATTCTACATCAAACCGGAAGAAAAAGACGGTATGGGCTTCGGTGCCACAGAAGCGGCACGCGGTGCCCTGGCACACTGGATCGAGATCAAAGACGGCGTGATCAAAAACTATCAGGTGATGGCACCTACTACCTGGAATGTAGGCCCTAACGATGAGCAGAAAAACCCCGGCCCCATTGAGGCCGCATTGGAGGGTACCGAAATCGAAGACCCACACGATCCGGTTGAAGTAGGTATGGTAGCCCGCTCTTTTGACTCCTGTTTGGTATGTACCGTACATGCCCATGATGCCAAAACAAACGAGCAATTGGCAAAATTCAAATTGTAATTAATTATAGTGAGTTAAAACCGGCTCCGTTGTAACGAGATGGCAACACCTCCTGTACAACGGAGCCGTTTCTTTTTGTAGAAATATGTACAAAAAAACAGCCATTCTCGGCTTTGGCAATCCGGTACGCAGTGATGACGGGGTAGGATGTTATGTGGTGGAGCAGCTGAAAAAGCACTTTGACCCCATGCCCGAATGGTTAAATGTGCTGGATATGGGCACCTCAGCTTTTGAAGCGCTTTTTCAATTGCAAGGACATGAGCGTATTATCTTTGTGGATGCGGTAATTCATTCCAACGATGCTGATGGCACCGTTTTTTTGCTGCCAGCCGCCGAGGTGATGTGCGCCGTGCAGGAGGATCCCATGGTTTTTTTGCACAGCCTAAAATGGGATCAGGCCCTTTCGTATGCCCAAAAAATACTTGGCGAGGCTTTTCCCAAAGATGTTTCGGCCTATTTGATAGCCGTTTCAGATATAAGGCTTGAAGTAGGCCTGAGTGAAACCGTCAAAAATGCAGGCGAACGCACCGTGCAGCTCATCTTGAAATCTTTGGAACATGAGTGAACATAAAGTAAGCTTGCGCAATCGCCATCTTTTGGTAGCAGCCGAACTCGCTGCCGATGCTTTCGGTGAGGTGGCCCAGGTCTATGTGGTGTATTACCCCGCACAAAAGGCCCTCCTTTTGGCACCCATGGGCGATGAAATTTTCCCGACCATACACAAACCCGCGCTGCAAATGCTTAAAAGCCGTAACCTGATAGGCGACAAGAGTATCTCGCTCGAAGAAATCCTGATTGATAACGAGTTGGATGACAGCGACCGCACATTGCCATTTATGCACCAGCCAGGCATGAAAATGCTGCACGTCACACTTTAATTGCCAAACCTAACCCGGCTTTTTATAAGATGATTTACATCTATACAACAGAAGAATATATTCCGCTGCTGAGCAGCATCGTGGATGAAGAGTTCCGACTCAATGAACTGGTCGAAATCTGCGATATGTTGAAAAGAAAACCCGAGTTCAGCGCTTTCCATCTGATTGTCAGGCCTCAAAAGGGTATCTTTCAGACCATTGACTGGCATAATGCCCTTCCGCCCTATATTTTACCGGAGGAAATACCCTTCAGCCGGGATAATTTTTTGGGCTTGATATATGCCAAATTAGGCAATTGGGAGCGGGTGCAGTCACTTCTCGGCAACAATCACGGCTTGCTTCACGAACTCGGTTTTACGGCCCGCCTGCAAGCTGGCGAAGCGATAGAAGCCACTGAGCTGCATTCCGATTTTCATCCTTTTGAGGAATACCGTTTTTGCCATAATGCGGCCATTTTACACCATTACGCCTCTGACGAGTCGCGTTTTGATGCTGAAAAAACGGCTTATTTTTATCGGGAGGCCATCAAAACGGCTCTGGATGATGAACATGCCGCGTTTTCAAGCAAGCATTACGCTACTTTTCTGACCGATATGGGCAATTTGGCTGAGGCCGAGCGTGTGCTGCAACAATGCCTGCCATCGGTGCTTTCCGATGAGGGCCTAATAGAGATAAAAGCCGCACAAACCCAGGTGTGGATGAAACAACTGACGGTGCCTTACGATCCGGTTTTGCTGGAAAAACTCAAACAGACCCTCTGGGAAGTACTCGAAAACTACCAAAAGCAGGGCCGCGAAGTAGAGGAAGCCCTCGTGCTGATGGATACGGCACAAATTGCCAACTATACCGAAAGTTTCGCCGAAGCCTTAGGCTATATCAATCGCGCAGTAAGTATCCTGCAGAAAGCCGGACTGACTGAACTGTACGCTCAGGCCCACCACCGCCGCGCCATGTTGCTCTATACCTGGGCCAAAAACGGCAACCCACAATTTTTTAAAGGTGCTTTGGATAGTTTCAAGGAAACCGTGAAGGTGTTTACCCGCGAGGATGCGCCTGATGTGTTTGCCGATATACAACAATACCTTGGTATTATTTATGCCGAAATGCCCGATGAGGAATTAAAACGCAGTATGTGGGCTGCCATCTCCAATTCTTCCTTCCAGGCTTCGCTGGCTTATTATCAAAAAGAAAAATACCCTTATGAATATGCCATGGTGTGCAACCACTACGGCAATGCCCTGACCAAATACCCGGCTGCCATCCATTCGGACAATATCGAAAAAGCCCTGTTTTATTACAACGAAGCCCTCTCCGTGCGCGTGGCGGATCGTTTTCCCTTTGAGCGGGCAGTTACGCTGCTCAATTATGTAGAAGCCTGCTGGCATGTGAACTTGGCGGGCAATGGCTCCAATCAGGCGCTTTTTGATGATATGCTGGCCAAAACACAGGAAGCCCTGTCGTTGACCCAGGATGCCAATGTCCATGAAGAAGCCCGACAACAGCTGCTTAAATTAGAGCACTTGCGACAAACCCTTGCGGAGGAAGATGCGTCCGCACAAACAATAAAGTACTGAGCACATGCACGAAATATCCTTGGTACGCACCATTTTTCGCACCCTCGAAGAGCAGTTTCCGCCGGAGGAATTGTTGCGTATAGCATCTATACAGCTCAAAATTGGCCCGCTCGCCAATGTGGATGCCATCTTGCTCAAAAACGCCTTTGATGCCGTGGTTGAGCAGGAAGAAGCTCGGTTTAGCGCAACCAAACTATTGATCAACGAAATACCTATCCTGATTGAATGCACTGCCTGCGGGCACAGTTCAAGGGTGGAAAACTACCGCTTTGTCTGTGCACATTGTGGCCAGCCCAGCGCCAATGTCGTGCAGGGCAATGAACTGCTGATCGAGCAGGTGGAGCTGTTGGACAGCGGTGATTGATGCTATTGGTGTTGTGTGTGCAGGTTTTTTGTTTTGAGGCCTTCCCCTACCGCTGCTTTTTTTTGCCATTGCCCGTTACGGAAATATCAGATCGCAGTTGGGGCGTTTTGCTTGCAGGCGGTACATCATCTGGCACATCGGAGGGCACTTCTGCCGGATTGGGCAGGGTGTCACGCCTTATGCTGCGCGCATTTTTTTCAGCAGCCTCCTTTCGTTCCAGCATTTTGGCATAATCCGGGTGTTTTACGAACAAATCCGCTTTGAACATGCGTTCTTCCACGGCCTTACGCGCGGTGGCAATGGTATCATTCAAATATTTTTCGATCATCAAACCGGCTATGGGTGCGGCGTAGGATGCGCCCCATCCGGCATTTTCCACATACACGGCGATGGCAATTTTAGGATTGTCCTTAGGGGCAAAAGCAAAGAACACCGAGTGGTCCTCGCCGTGTGGATTCTGGCTGGTACCCGTTTTGCCGCACACCTGAATACCGGGTACCTGCGCAATTCGCGCCGTGCCACGCACCACGCATTGTTCCATGCCTTCCACGACACTTTCAAAGTGCCTTTTTTCAATTTTCACCTGGTTTTTGGCCAATAACATAGAAGGCAAGGGGGTGCCATCCATAAAACCTTTGGCCAAATGCGGAGGGATCCACCATCCTCTATTGCCAATGCAGGCCGCCAGGTTGGCCATTTGCAGGGTAGTCATCTGGATTTCGCCCTGCCCGATACCGAGAGACATAATGGTGGGACTGTGCCAGCCGCCCAGGTTTTTGGGGTATATTTTATCGTAATATTTGGAGTTGGGTATGTTCCCGGCGCTTTCATTGGGGTAGTCAATGCCCAATTGTCGGCCAAGCCCGAACTGTTTGCAATACTCATGGAACATATCAAGCGAGGGATGCGGGTTGTTGAAGCCCTGGCGGTCCACAATGTTGCGGAATTCCCGGAAATAATACGCATTGCAGGAGTTGGCGATGGCATCCACTACATTGCTCACATGGGGGTGATTGTGGCATTTGTATAGCCTGCCGCCATAAAAATATCCTCCGGAGCACACTACGCCGGATTCAGGATAAAGGCTGCCTTCCTGTAAGCCTACTAAGGAGACCACCGTCTTGAAAATGGATCCTGGCGGGTATTTGGCCATCACGGTGCGGTCAAAAAACGGTTTTAGCGGGTCCGTGTACAGGGCACTGAAGATTTGGCCCCGGTTTTGGGTCATGGTAAGCAGGGCCGGGTCATAAGTAGGCCCGCTGATCATGCACAGTATCTCGCCTGTTGAGGGTTCTATGGCTACTACACTGCCTGTTTTTTTCTGCATGAGCTGCTCCCCATACATTTGCAGGTCAATGTCAATGGACGACACAAGATCACTGCCTGCCACGGCAGAGGAATCATATTTGCCCTCTTTGTATTTGCCCACTATCCTGCCCAAATTGTCTTTGAGCAGGTTGGTGACACCTTTTTTGCCACGCAGGAAAGGCTCATATTGTGATTCAAGACCAGCTGAGCCGATATAGTCGCCCTGTTCGTACACCCCTTCTCCCTTTTCAATGTCGCGCGGATCCACCTCGTTGATGTAGCCCAGCACATGGGCGCCAGCGTGATAAGGATAGCCTCTGATGTTGCGCACCTGCACGAAGAAACCGGGAAATTCGTAAAGGCTTTCCTGCAGGCGAGCATAGGTGACCTGATCTAATTTTTTCATGAACACGAAAGGCACAGAGCGGGAGTAGCGCCCACTTTTCCATTCCTTGTTCAGGTTTTGTTTAAATTGTTCCGGCGTGATGTTCAGCAGTTGGCAAAACTTGGGGATGTCCATGCTTTTCTGCTTCACCTGATTATAGGTGACCATCAGGTCATAAGTGGCCTCGTTATTCACAATAAGCCGACCTCTGCGATCAATAATTAGGCCACGCGGAGGATATACCCGCAGGTTTTCAATGGTGGTGGCATCTGCCCTTTTGCGGAAATCATCATCAATCAATTGCAGGTAAGCGGCCTGCAAAATGAGCGCGATGGCGCAAAAGAAAAATACGTACTGAATGTGGCGTTGACGAATTGACCCGAGGTTCATGTGTATGGTAAAATGGTTCCTTCCGGTTCCATTGGGCAAAGTTAGTTCATTTGCGAAACAGAAAGCTTTATTTCTTTCACGTTCCTTACATTCTTAACAAGCTTATTTCATATCTGGCAAGGTTTTTTCTGTAATATTATTTTCTTGCGAAAAGCATTCTGACCAATACACCATCTTTGTTATAATCCCTGCTTTTTGATTTTCAAAAAGCTCCCATGACAGGTTTTTTAAAAACAACTGCTTAATTTGTAAATATTCCTCGCTTCGCGTTGCGCACGCTGCATAGTTGCCGTGTAAGAAGAGGGGCTGATATTTGCACAAAATATTATTGTGATGAAAACACGAATACTTTTTGTAAGTGCCTTATGGATAATGCTTTATGTCAATAAGGCAAAAGCCGGTGATGGGTTTGACAACAATTTTGTGGATGGAGATGCCAACCAGTTGACCATTCAATTGGCAGCGGGCAACAAAGGCGTGCTTTTTGGCCCCGGTGGTTACTCCTCGGGTTCTTATTTCATTCATATCCCTAATGGAACAGTGTATGATTTTGGTGTGGCCAACACGTTTAAATTTGTGGAGGTGCGCTCTACCCCACGTTCCGCCTATTGGGATCGGGTAGATATCACTACTTTTTACTACCGGATATGGAATCAAAATGACAATGCGCCCAGTTTTACAGGGGTATCGCTTACCAATAACAACCCTTTGGACCCCAATACCTGCTACACCTCAACACAGGTTCAAAACTGGACCCATAATTTTAATTTTCTGAATGTCACCAGCGGACTGCCCAATGGTTATTATTACATTGAGTTTTATACCCAGCTGGAATTGATTGACTACGGTGACGAGACAAACCCTTGCAACATAAACGCCTCCCAATTGTGCCAATCACCCATGCACTCGGGGCGTTTTCTGAGCACACAGTTCAATTTTACGGATCCGAATGTTTGCTCCTCTTCGCCCAATTATTACCAAAGCTCCTTGTCCGCCATTACCAAGGCATCCTTTCAGATCACCAATTCATCGGCACCACTCACCTGGGCGGATTTTCAGGCTCAAAAAAAGGACAAAAGCATTGCCATACACTGGGCAACAGCACAGGAAAAAGATGTGGCCTACTTTGACCTTCAGCGCAGTGGCGACGGCTATCGTTGGCATACTATTCACCATCGCGATGCCTTGGGAAATGCCGATTTTCGCACAGAATACGCGTTTTTGGATGAAAAACCCCTGCCAGGCATTGACTATTACCGCCTTGTGGCAGTGGACTTGGATGGTACAGAAAGTATATCCTCTACCATAGCCGTGCCATACGGGAACAGCCGTCAGGAGATCCGTTTTTATCCACAGCCTGCAGGGGAATCCGTGTGGCTGCAATTGGACGAAAGTGTTTATGAAGCCGCTGCCGTAATGGTCATATTCGATGCTTCAGGTCGCGAAATCCGGCGACTTGACATGGCCGGGCATGCCAAGTTGCCCTTTCCTGTCAGCGATCTTACCGCCGGGCTTTATTTCGTTCAAATTTGGAACGAAGAAGGCCTGAGGCTCAGCTCTGGCCGGTTTATCAAAGGATGATTTTTTATCATTCCTTATCCTGAGTTTTCTAAAACTCGGCATAATACCGCGCCCCGAGGGTAACCCCTTCCTGTCCAATACGCGCTAAGCCCCAACGGCCTTTTTCAGCCAGTATCGGTGCGCTTTGTGCGCCCGTATGCAATGCCTCATACTGATCATAATCAATAGCCTGGCGGCGTTTTAGTTTTTCCGAAAGGTGGAAGTGCTGAGCCACCTCAGCCCAGTCCCGCTGGACCACGCCTTCAAATACCTTTGCCTTGGAGCCGCTGCCGTAGGCAATAAATCCAAAGCGTTTGCCACTGATTTTGCTGTTTTCCTGAATATCCGCCTCAAAGGTGCTCATCAGGGCTAAGAAAATGGATGCGGTGTACAAATTGCCCGTTTCCTGGCTGGCGCGTTGGGCTTTTTCCAATTTCTCCTTGACAAAACGCTTGTAGGGGGCGGATTCACTCACGGCTTTCAGGAAGCCGACACGGTATTTTTCATAAGATTTTTGATCTTCAAAACGCATGGTTTCGGGTGAAGCCATGCCTGTTTTAAGCAATTCAGCAGCCCAAACGCCTTTGTTTTGGCGTTCTTGAATGTATTCCTCCACATACATTCGCTTGGCATGGAAGGCATAGGGCAGGTGGAAAATCATACGTGCCCAACGCTCGGAGAGTGCTGTAAACTGATCCTCCCTGAACAGCTTGCCGGCCACGGCCCTGCGCCGAAAATCCGCCAAAGCCTCATGCATACGGTTTTGGTAGCACTGGTTGGAGTATTGGCCATCAAACACGGGTGTCTCGCTAAAACGTTCGCGGCGTGGCTTGTAAAAGTCATGAACACTTTCCATAGCTACGCCAAAAAACGAGCGGAGCACCAACAGGCGGGGCTTCCAGCGCACCAGCATGGCCACTGCTCCGGCACCCTGTGTGTACTCACCGGAGGATCCAAGCTCATATTTGGCGATGTCCGAGGCCACCACGATGCCGATGCGCGAGCGGTCAGCAGCAATCCAGTCCAAGGTATTGTGCAGGGCATCCGTGGCACCAATGCAGGCAAAGGTCATGTCTAATACATCACAGTGGCGAAAACAATCATAACCAAAGCGTTCGCCAAAGCGTGCGGTCAGCATTTCCACGGCGTAGGTTGCGGTGGGCTTGGCCATATCCAAGGCGCTTTCGGTACCCATGTAGATGCGCCCGATCTGGCGTGGATCGAGCTGGTTGCGCTCGATCAGTTCCGCTATGGCCTCTGCTGCCATGGTGGCCGCGTCTTCGTGGACATCACAGATGGCCATTTTGTGCAAGCCCAGGCCGAGGCTCAGTTTTTCGTAGGGTATGTTGCGTTTTTCAGCAAGGGCCTTGATATCCATGTAAAGGCTTGGCGCATAAAAGGCCATGTCGTCAATTCCGATGGGAAGCATGATAAGCGTGATAAGAGGTGAATGAAAAATGGGTTTGTATCCGTATTTAATTGATCTTAGAATTTCAAATATGTACAGATATGATACAGGTATTTGTGCTGACTTTTCAGGTTCAAAACAAACACCCTGTCCGTTGTGTACGGCAGGGTACACAACGGATAGCGTATAAATGGTGTGGTGGTGATGATTAGGGAACGATCAGCGCTTTGATATCAGCAGCTGCAATTTGGAATAAACAGCAGGGCAG
>CAZIKN010000069.1:0-31333 GCA_964539805.1 uncultured Saprospiraceae bacterium
TGTATCCAGTGGCGCCCAATCCTGTGCGTGGCATGGTAAAAGTTGGTTTTACTTTGGGCGAAACCACCACGGCCAGCGTGGAAGTGTATGACCTTTATGGCCGTTTGGTGACTACGCTCCACTCCAACCGCCTGACCATGGCCGGGGAGCATATTTTGAACTGGGACAGCGCCCTGTTGACACCGGGCATGTACTACGTTAGCCTTCGGGCCAATGGCCTGATCCAGACGCAGAAGGTGATGGTGGCGCCGTAATACTACAAAGGTTAATTAAGCATCTAATTGCACCACAAAAGTCACAAAAGAAACACGCTATACTGTTTTGTGTCCTTTTGTGACTTTTGTGGTGCAGTTTACTTTATATTTAAATGTCGTGGTAAAGAAATAATGATTCACAAGTCAAACAGTGCGTAAAAATCTCGATATTTGATAATTTTGGTACCCTTATGCTGTTGCAAGTCAAGTTAAGTTTCGAGTAGTTCAAGTGTTTCTTCCAATCGGCTTTTACGAATGTACTTTTTCAGTTTAGGTCTTGCTGCTACCTCCACGAATTCGGTGTTCAGTTCAAGACAAGTGAAAAATTCCACAGAAGGAAGTGCAACCAAATGGGCAATTCATCCAACATCTGACCAATACAGAAACTTAACCAGATATTGACATCCACAACAACTCTTATTTTCATTCTTTACCGTAGCGATGGATCATTACTTCTTTTACAATGTCATCGTAACTCAATGGGACATTTAAAGGTGCGTTCTTCACAAATCGCTGCAAAACAGACTCTTGTGATTGCACCTCTACAAAATCAAGCCATTTCAGCATTTCTAGAAATGCTTTCTTTTTTGATTTGTCAATTTTTATGACAAGCGTATCCGAAATTTGCATGTGCGAAAATTTTTAGCAAAATTAAAGTTTGTTCCTTCAGCAACCAAATCTTTTTGCCAATCCCTAAATCCAGCATTCGTGCCAGGGAGTTATTGTTTATACGTTCCTTTGCGATTTGGTTTTTACAAATTCAAGTATTTGTTCTGACCAAAGGATAGCCTCCATCAACTCAGATTCATTTGGCTCAAACTCAATATCTGGGTAGCGGAATCTCACATCCAAACCATTTAATGACATTGCACAAACATCTAATTGTTGAAAACTGCCGTCTAAACCAATACAGATTTTAAGTATTTTTTCCAAATCATGTGTTTTGATAAGAGGTTGAAGGCAGTACACACAATATCCTTTCAAGGCTTTTTCGGCACACTGTTGTGTATGATAGATAGCGGTATCATAATATCCTTTTTCCAATAATGCTTTTGCTGTATCTAAATCACGTTTGGCTTTTCGCAACCATTCTTCATAAATTTCCATAAACTAATATTCCTTCTTTTTTTATTTTGTATTGAAGTGTAGAAGGATGTTTACTTCTTTCTACAAAAAAATATTTATGGTTGATTACGATATCTGTTGATATATCCATATTTTTTAATGCCTGTTTGCCTAAGATGTGTAAAGACAAATTCAAAGGTTTGTCATCCGGCATTACAATTAGAAAATCCAAGTCGCTATCTGCGTGGGGTTGTCCCCATGCGTAAGAACCAAAAAGATAAATGGCAAGTGGTGTGTAGGTGAATGCAAGCCTATTTACTGATTCTTGTATGATAGATTCTGATATTTTTTCCATATTGTACCTTAAATTTAGACAAAGGTATAGCATAGTGGTGAATATGTCAAATTGCCCCCTCCGCACAAATCCTTAAAATCCATTTCATCCGCTTTCCCCAATCTCACCTTTTCATCCCCGTCATCACTTCCTGTATCACTTTTCCGATATTGCCATTGGGTTCGGTGATGCGGAGCATGGCAGCGAGGGTGGGCGCGATGTCCGTGATGTTGACCGGGGCGAAGGATTCGCCAGCGGGCACGCGCCAGCCGTACCAAAGCAGTGGCACATGGGTATCATAGGCATACGGAGAGCCGTGAGTGGCACCACCTAACTTGAAAACGGTGTCATCAGCATGCCAGGCAGGGTCGAGGTGTATAATGATGTCACCTGAGCGGCGAGGGTGCAGGCCGCGCCGCAGCTCGGAGATAAACGGTATATCAGCTTGCATCATCAGCAATTCATCCTGTGTGTACACATCATACACGCCCCTTTGTGTGCGCACATAATCGGCTATGACCTGCGCTACCTCATCCGGTTCGAGGTCAAAGTCCTGAATGGCATCCCAGTTTAGCCAGATCTGTTGGTTGGCAATTTCCTGGATAAAATCACCGGCCATGCTGAAGGCAACGGACAGGGCCGACTCGAGTTCGGCCTCCAATTTGCTTTCCTCGAAGACACCTGCCGGGCTGTTTAGATCGCGCAAGTGTATGGGGGTTTCGCCGCCACCATGATCGGCGGTCAAGAACAGCAGCACGTTGTTGCGGCCTATTTTTTCGTCAATATAAGTCAGGAGGCGCTCTATGTCGCGATCCAGCCGGAGGTAAGTGTCCTCCACTTCAGGGGCGTGAATGCCAAATTGATGCCCGCAATAATCAGTAGCCGAATAGCTAAGGCAAAGGAAGTCAGGCACATTATCCTGGCCGAGTTGCATGTTTTCAATGGCAGCTAAGGCAAAATCGGTGGTCAGGTTATTGCCAAACGGTGTAAAGCGGATGATCTCATAATTGCGTGTTTTTTTGATATTGGCCAAATTGTAGGGAAAATTGCCCATAAAAGGGCGGAAGTAGTTGGGGCTTTTGTAACGCTCCCAGCCGTCAAAGCTGCCGCTGTAGGAGGCATTGGGCAGCTTGTCCCATGTTTGGTTGAGGTAAGTATCCGGCAGTTTTTTCTGGTTGAACTGATCGGCCCAAAGCGGGAGCGCCACAGAATCAGGGTAATAGGTTGAGCTGATCCAATTCCCCGTTTCGTCATCAAACCAGTAGCAGGCATTGGGAAAATGCCCTGCTGGAAGTATGCTGCCACGGTCTTTCAGGCAAACGCCGACCACTTTTGATTCCATGCGGTTGGCTAAGCGCAGTTCGTCCGTGATGGTGCTGGACAACATCACGGATGGGGAATGTTGGCCAACCTTGCCAATAGTGCCACCAACGGTTTTGTAGCGCGGGTCGGCGGTAACATAACGTTTCTTTTTCCATTCAGGGTCCCACCAGTCGTTGGCAATGATGCCATTTACCGCTGGCACGGTGCCGGTGTAAATGGCTGCGTGGCCTGGGCCTGTATAGGTAGGGGAGTAGTTGTAATGGGTTTGTTCACAGGAAAATCCTTCCTGCAATAAGCGCCTGAAACCGCCTGTGCCATATTGGTTTTGGTAACGGTAGAGGTATTCAAAACGCATTTGGTCCACAACAATACCGACGATGAGTTTTGGTTTAGATGGTGTTTGGGCATTGCTCTGGGTCATATTGACTAATACATTAAAGAGCAGTAATAATGAGGTACAACGCATGTTCTTGATGTTAAAGGCACAAAGGTAGATGATGTATCCAACAAGATAGGTTTTGGATGACGGACTTTATGCTACCTTAGCTTCCTACTATTATATTAGTTCAACTTTATTTTGACCATGCACACCCTCGTTTTTGCCACCAACAATGCGCACAAAGCACAGGAAATAGAACAAATATTAGGCGGAGAATACCTTGTCAAAACTTTAAAAGACATTGGTTGTGAAGAAGATATAGCCGAAACCGCCGATACCCTTGAGGGCAACGCCATCTTAAAGGCCCGTTATGTAAAGGAGCATTATGGCTATGATTGCTTCTCGGAAGATACGGGCCTTGAAGTGGAAGCTCTTAATGGCGAACCGGGCGTACATACCGCACGTTATGCCGGTGAGCAGCGCAGCGCCGATGATAACATGGCAAAACTGTTGCAAAACTTAGAAGGCCATGAAAATCGAAACGCTCGCTTTCGCACCGTTATCGCCCTGATCACGGGGGATGATGTTACCCTGCTCGAAGGCATCTGCCCCGGGCGCATCGCCACAGAAAAGCGTGGCAGTGGTGGGTTTGGTTATGATCCCATTTTCATTCCGGAAGGTTATGAACAAAGTTTTGCTGAGTTGGGCGACGAAGTGAAAAACAACATTAGCCACCGCGCCATAGCCACCCACAAATTGGTGGAATGCCTCGTATGATCGCCCCTTAACCCTTTTACCACATTTTATCATGCGTATTATTCTTGTTTTTTGGGCACTTTGCCACTTTGCAGCTGTTTCGGCGCAAAAAATCATTTCCCTGGAAAATATATGGGTGGATGGCACTTTTACAACCCAAAGTGTGCCTGGCTTCAATTTCCAAAAGGATGGCGTGCATTACACTAAACTGAACGACAAAACCATAGAACAATACGACCTGCGCACAGGCCAAAAAAGCGCTGTTCTCTTTGATGCCGCCGCCCTGAAAGAGAATTTGCCCGCAGGATGGGATGGGCGTTTTGATGGCTATGAATTTAATGCTGACGAGAGCAAATTGTTGCTTTCGGTTACCTCCCAGCCTATTTACAGGCACAGCAGCATGGCCTATTATTTTGTGTATGACCTGGCCCAAAAAACGCTGACCTCTGTTTTTGAAGGGAAAAAACAACGTTATGTCACCTTTAGCCCGGATGCCTCCAAAGTGGCTTTTGTGATGGACAATGACCTGTATGTCAAGGATTTAAACAGCGGAAATGTGTCGCGCCTGACCAAGGATGGCAAACAAAATGAAATCATCAATGGTGCTTCTGACTGGGTGTATGAAGAAGAGTTCGTCCTGGTGCGTGCCTTTGAATGGAGCCCCGACGGGCAACAGATCGCCTACCTGCGTTTTGACGAGCGGGCCGTACCGGAAATGGTCATGGAAAAACATACCGGAGCTGCTTACCCTGAATTGGTCAAGTTCAAATACCCCAAGGTGGGCGAACCAAATGCCACCGTGAGCGCCCATATTTATGACCTGCAAAACGGCATAACCATACAGGTCAAAATACCGGCTTCCGATGAAGCAGGGGGTCAATATTTGCCCCGAATCAAGTGGACACCCCAATATGAACTGTGCATTACCGAAATGAATCGCCACCAGAATCGCTTGCGCTTGTTTTTGGCCGATAGGCGCAGCGGGAATTGCCGTATGTTATTGGAAGAAAAAAACAAATATTACATTGATTTACAGGATATTACATTTTTAAGTGATGGTTCAGGCTTCCTTTGGCAAAGTGAAAAAAGCGGTTTTAACCACCTCTACCTGTATGACATGCAGGGGCGTGAAAAATTGGCCCTGACAAAAGGTGATTTTGAGTTGACTCATTTCTATGGCATAGATGAAAAAAATGGGCTGCTCTATTACCAGTCAGCTGCCAAAAACGCCATGCAGCGAGAACTTAATGTGGTGAAAATCAATGGTAAAGGAGCTAAAAAAATCAGTGGTGGCCCCGGAGTACATTCAGCCCAGTTCAGCAGCACTTATGATTATTTCGTGGATACCTATTCTACCCTCAACAGCCCGCCTGCCTATACCGTGCGCAACAGAAAAGGCAAACTCCTGCGCGAACTTGAAATGAACAGCGCGCTAAAGGCCAAGCAAAGTGAATATGGCGTATCGCCAGCCGAGTTTTTTGAAGTGCCCATCAAAACCGACAACTGGTCGGGTGATCTGAATGGCTTTATGATAAAGCCCAATGGACCTCAGTTTCAAGGACAAAAACTGCCCGTCCTGATGTTTGTGTACGGTGGCCCGGGAAGCCAACAGGTGATGGATCAATGGAAAGGCGCTAACTATTGGTGGTTTCAGATGTTGGCCAAACAGGGCTACATTGTAGCTTGTGTGGACAATCGTGGCACAGGAGGGCGAGGAGAGGAATTTAAAAAGATGACCTATCAGCAATTGGGCAACATGGAAACACAAGACCAGATTGCGGCAGCAAAACACCTTGGCACCCTGCCCTTTGTGGATAAAAACCGGATAGGTATCTTTGGCTGGAGTTATGGCGGCTATATGTCAAGTCTGTGTATGCTCAAAGGCCCTAATGTGTTTAAAACGGGCATTGCGGTGGCCCCTGTCACCAATTGGAAATGGTATGACAGCATCTATACCGAGCGATATATGCGCACTGTGGAAGAAAACAAGGAAGGCTACGAACAAAATTCGCCAGTCAATTTTGCCGACCAACTAAAAGGCAATTACCTGCTGATCCACGGCCTCACAGATGACAATGTGCATTTTCAACACAGCGCCGAGATGTCCAACCGCCTCATTGCCGCCAATAAGCAGTTTGATGCCATGATTTACCCCAACAAAAACCACGGCATCGGCGGTGGCAATACCCGACTTCATTTATATACCCTGATGACCGAGTTTTTGAATAAAAATTTGAAGGGAAATGGCAGCGCAGCAGCCAAGCCCTGATTTGTTGTTGATTTGATTCGTTGTTGATTTGTTGATTTGAGGCGTAGCGTACACGCTATATATAAAATCAACACATCAACAAAAGTCAAATCAACACATCAACAAAGGTCAAATCAACACATCAACAAAAGTCAAATCAACGCATCAACAAAGGTCAAATCAACGCATCAACAAAAGTCAAATCAACACATCAACAAAGGTCAAATCAACACATCAACAAAAGTCAAATCAACATTATCATAAACATGGCAGAAGAAATCAAGGACGAGCAAGTGCTCAATCGCCTTTTTGAGCAGCTCAGCAAACACTTGGAGACAAGAGTGGAATATTTCACGCTGAGTGCAACGGAGAAAACATCTGCACTGATGGCCAAGCTTGCTGGAGTCGTTACTATTTTCATTTTTGCCATTTTAGTGTTGTTTTTTTTCAGCATGGGCTTTGCCTGGTGGCTTGGCGATGTGGTACAGAGCAGGGCGGCAGGTTTTGCATTAGCCGGGCTTATTTTCATCCCCATAGCCATTGTAGTGTATCGCTGGATTGGGCCTTTTGTCCGCTCCAAAATTATTGAAACCGTCATGGAAGAAACCCAAAAACACGATGCCGACCATGAATAGCCTTGAAAAACTACAGCAGCGCAAAGCGCAATTGCAACAGCAGATGGAACAGGAAAAAGAAGCCCTTAAAAACACGCTGCTCGACATACGCGAAGAGGTAGAGCCCGCTAATTTGTTGAAAAAATTGGTCGGCGGCCTGATTCGCCCCAACAAAAGAACCAACGGCAGTTTGATCCAAAAAACAGTGCCTCCAGTGTTGTCCCTGGCTACCATGTTGTTGAAAAACTCGCGCTGGCTTGTGCTGGCACAGTGGTTAGCCCCGCTTGCGCTCCGTTGGCTGGCCCCGCCCGCTACACAGGAAGCAAGCCCTGTATTGACCATCGGTGAACCAACAGAAAAAGCCCCTAAAAAAGATGTGTACAAGCGATTGCGTGAAACGATAAGCCAGCTTAGGGCAAAACTGAGAAAAAAAGAAACCCCTGATGGAAATCAAACGCAAAATCCTGAAAATTAACAATTTATGCAAAAAAGAACTGCCGCTGAAATTTTATTAGCCGCCCTATTGCTCGGCGGGGCCGCCTACTTTTTGTTTTACACGGATAGCGGCAAGGCCTGGTTAGAACGGCTGAAAAACCTCGCCACCGACCAACTGGACCAATGGTTGGCCGATTTGGAAGCGCATTTGCGCGATTTGGAAAGGGCGGAGGAGAATACGTGATCTGCCCCGCCCTCCACTCTGATTTGATGCTATGTTATTTTACTACCTGGATCAAACCTCCGACGGGATATTTTAAGCCCTCCCATTTCCAGGTGTAAATGCCGTTGGGCAAATGATCAATCGTGATGCGGTGTTGTGATGTAGCATTTATACTTGTCTGAAGCACCAATTGACCAGTAGTATTGTACAACATCCAAATTCCGGTGTCAGGGCCGTTGTTGCTGATTTGAATCTGGGTTGAAGCAGGGTTCGGAGAAATTTGTATCGGGCTTAATGCCTTTTCAATGACCGGAATGTTGTTGATAAACGTCAATTTATACAATTCTGCTCCCTGGTCATCAAATTTGGCGCTGAAATACAAGGCTCCATTGTACACCAATGCCTCGTCAGGATAGCCAATGCCTAAAGGGTTATCTGCTGTGGCGAAGCCTGGCTCCACTTTTTCGGTACCACTTGCCGTACCATCTGTACGCCAAAGATAAAAGCCTTTGGGTGCTTCAAAGGCGACAAACCAAAGCCAGCCGCCGTATTCCCGCATAAAAAATACCGGGAAACGCTCGTGTAATTGCAAATCAACCACGAGTTTGGTGTTTCCTGCGGTCCCGTCAGTTGCCCATATTTTGCCTCCGGGCGTGCTGAAATACAAATTTCCTCCATACAGTTGCATGTTCTGTGCGCCAGCAAACCCCAATGGAAAATCGGGTGTGGTAAACAGTTGGGTTCCTGCTGCTGTGCCATCGGTGACCCATAGGTTTGGGCGGTCGGCCGAAAAATTATCCTCGGTACTAAACCATACTTTTCCATTAAAGGAAAGAAGATTGGCCGGATAAGAAGATGGGCTTCCCGGGATTATATCTTTCAATAAGTAAGTGCCATTGGCGCTTCCATCACTGACCCAGGGCTCAAAGCCTGTGTTGCTGTTATTGACCCACATATACATTTTTCCATTGAGCACCTTGGTTCTTTGATAAACAGTTGATTCCGTTGTAAATGGCGACAGGGAAAGAAGCCTGACGGTGCCGGCATCGGTGCCGTCGGTCGTCCAAAGTTCACCCCCTTTGGCATTGAAGTACAGTTTGTCATTCAGTTCCATAAAATTTCTGGGATAGGAGCTCATGCTTCCTGCCACTATGTCCTTTAACAAGCGCGTTCCGGCTGAAGTGCCATCGGTATACCACACTTCGTTGCCACGCTGGGCTGAAAATGCGCTAAAGAAAACTTTGTCCTTGAATTTGGTCAGGTAATTGGGCAAGCTTGAAGATGCCCCGGGGAAAATATCGGCCAGCCGATTAGTGCCAGCCGAGCTGCCATCGCTGACCCAGGGCTCCACACCTGAGGAGCCATTATTGGCCGCAAAGATGATTCTTTCGTTTAATTCAGTAAAGTAATGTGGTACCGAACTTCCATTCAAGGCGATATCCTGTACCATTTGGGTATTGGACTCATGGCCTTCCGTGACCCATAATTCACGCTGATACAGGGAATTAAAGGCACTAAAAAAGAGTTTTTTGCCGGATTGGAACAGGTAATAAGGATTGGCATCGCCGGATTTTCTGATGTCGGCAAACAGGGCCGTACCACTGGCCGTGCCATCCGAGGTCCATAGTTCCTGTTCGTGTAGCGGATCATAGCCTGAAAAGTACAAGTGATCCTTGAAGGTCACCAATTCTGCGGAATAGTTGTTCTTTATGCTCAGTTCTGATACTAACTTTGTATCAGCAGCAGAGCCATTTGTTACCCAAAGTTCCCTTCGGTTTGGGCTTGATTTTTCTATAAAGAAATATAGTTTTTGATTTAAAAGCGCAGAAGAACTGACCCCTCCAGACAAGCCAATATTCGCCAGCAAAACCGTATTGGTGGTGGTGCCATCCGTAACCCATAATTGGCTGTTGCCATTGGAGTATGCATCCAATACAAGCAAGTCGTTAAAGCCCCTAAACAGACCGCCATAACTCAAAAACACCTCTTTGGGCAGTATATCGGTCCGGTTTGTTCCGTCCGGACTGCCATCAGATTGCCACAAGACGGGATTCGGCCCCGCCAGTGGTACAAACTTGAAAAAAAACTTGCTCCCCACGGTTGTGAATTCTTGCAGGTAACCAACGGAGTCGTTTAGTGTCTTGACGATACGGGTACCAGAAGGCTTGCCATCCGAGGCCCAAATTTCTACATTGGTTTCGTCGGCAGCATTAGCGGAAAAATACATTTCCCCATTAAAAAAATGAAAATTTTTGACATTCACATTTGGAAACCCGTATAGGTTTTTCACAACTTGGGTGCCTTCCAAAGTGCCATTGGTGACCCAAACCGCATTGCTATCCGGCCCGTAATTGACAACAAAAAAAGCCCGATCACCCGCCGAGGCTGGTTGGCCAGCCGTCCAGGCAGTGCCGGGTATCCAATGCGAAATGTTCTGAGTGCCACTTTGGGTGCCATCGCTGACCCATATTTGTTCCGCCGTTGTGATCAGGGCCTGGTTCCCAAAAGTAACGACGGCAGGCGGATTTAGAAAACCAGGAAGCCCCATCTGACTTAACAAAATGGTGCCGGTTTCTGTCCCGTCAGATACCCATAACTCTGTAAGCAATTCATCTTTTTCTATCATGATGAGCGATTTTTCCCCTATGGCCCAGATGCCCAAAGGGGTGTCAAAAAAGCCGATCATGTTTTTTACCAAATGTGTACTACCCCCTTCTCCACTTGTGACCCAAAGATCCTGGTCATGCAGACCGTCATCGGCGAGGAAAAAGAGATGTTGGCCGCCTGGCGTCAACCACGTTGGCTCGGATGCGCCCACGGTATTGATGTCTTTCAACAGATCAATTTTGGTTTGGGCATTTAGGCTTATGGCCATAAGGCACAGCAACAATAAGGTGTGTGTTGATTTATTTATGTATGACATGTTAATAATGTTATAGTTAACGCAAAGTAGTTTTGAATCACTCGCGTCTGTAAATCTTTAAAAATCACTCAAATCCTGGTATAAGATGGGTATATGAATAGCTCAATGCTGCCCTTGCGTGTTTGACAAATAAACTAGAATACCGATAAAAAACAAGAGAAAAGCACCATTGATGATGAGGCCCAAAACGGCAAGCGACCTCGTTTTTTTTACATTTTGCCAGGCCCTTGATTTTCTAAGCCCAATCAGGCTAAAGATAAACCCCGGAAGTGAAAGTGGGATTGAGGCCAACAGGCCAATCAAAGGCGACACCAGCCAGCCTCCAGCCAGTAACAAGCCCAAAACCAGGCCAGCCACGGCAAAGCCTCTGCCGTCGCCGTCTTTTCGTTTTTCAGCCATCCGGGTGATGCTTTTGGCCCATTTTCGGCTTATGAGCTGTTGGACAAAGCCTTTTTTTTCAAAGGATAATTTTTCCACGGCTTCCATCGCGGTTGTGGCGGGAAGGGCTTGCGCCACATCTGCCCGTGCCGTACCGGGCCAAAGGAACAAGCTGACAATAAATAGTATGTTACGCATGTGAAAGGGTTGGTTTATTTAAAAAAAATGGTTTCGTCATTGCTTTCCTCCCAAGCACTGCTGGCCGCAGAAGCCACATTAGTATGATCTCGAGGCATGGCCTCCGCCGTTTCGTCGGGTAATGGATAGCGTTCGTGCTGGCTTGAGGCTTCTGCGGCGTTCATGTTTTCAATGCCTTTTATCAGGGCATCGGCATTGAATGAAATGCTGTTAATGCCTTCATTTACAAGGAATTGTGCGAATTCCGGCATGTCGCTGGGTGCCTGGCCGCACAGTCCGATCTTGATGCCTTTTTTTCGGGCAGTTCGAATAGCCGTTGCGATGAGCTGCATAACCGCCGGATTTTTTTCATTAAACAAGTTGCTGACCAATACGGAGTCGCGATCAAGGCCCAAAGTCAGCTGCGTCAGGTCGTTAGAACCAATGGAAAAGCCATCAAACACTTCAGCAAAGGCTTCGGCCATTAGGACATTGCTGGGTATTTCCACCATGACATATATTTCAAGGCCGTTTTGACCTTGTTGCAGGCCAAATTCGCGCATGGTTTCCACCACTTGCTTGCCTTCTTCCACGGTACGGCAAAACGGGATCATCAATTTTACATTGGTAAAGCCCATGACCTCCCTCACCTGCTTCATGGCTTTGCATTCAAGGGCAAAACCGTCCTTGTACAAGGGGGAATAATAGCGTGACGCACCGCGAAAACCGATCATGGGATTTTCTTCGGAAGGTTCAAACTGTTGTCCACCAATCAGATTTGCATATTCATTGCTTTTAAAGTCACTCATCCTTACGATTACGTCATGTGGGTGAAAGGCTGCCGCAATGGTGGCCACTCCCTGGGCCAATTTGTCAACAAAATAGTTTTTTTTATCGGAGTAATGGCGGGTCAGGTTTTCGATTTCCTTCTTTGTTGCTTTATCCGTAAGTTGTTCAAAGCGCGTCAGGGCCAATGGGTGTACCTTTATATGGTGTGTGATCAGGAATTCCATCCGCAGCAGGCCCACGCCCCGATTGGGAAGGAAGGATTGTTGAAAGGCTAATGAGGGATCGCCCAAAATAAGCATGGGTGCTGTTTGGGGCATTTTAAGGTTGCTTATGTCCTTTTCTTCCACCTTCCATTCGGCTTTTCCTTCATAAATAAAACCGACTTTGCCTTCTGCACAGCTTACGGTAAGCATATCCCCATCGTGAATTTTATCTGTGGCATCCCCGCAGCCAACTACGGCTACGGTGCCCAATTCGCGGGCCACAATGGCCGCATGGCTGGTGCGCCCGCCTTTATTGGTCACGATGGCGGCAGCACGTTTGAGGATGGGATCCCAATCCGGATTGGTGATATCCGTGACCAATACTTCGCCTTCCTGCAAGAGATGGGCCTCATTAGGCGAACGCAACAAGCGCGCCCTGCCAAATGCGATTTTTTCGCCCAAAGCGATGCCTTCTGTGCGCTTATTGCCTTTTGACGTAATGTGGTACGTGCGGAGTATGGCTGATTTGTGCTGTTTTTCTTTGGCATGCACGGTTTCCGGGCGGGCCTGTACGATGTAAAGCTGGCCTTGAGGGCCATCTTTTGCCCACTCGATGTCCATGGGTTTCTGGTAATGATGTTCTATGGCCAGGCACCATTGTCCCAGGGTTTTTACGTCTGTTTCTGACAAGGAAAATACATCGCGCAGGAAGCTTGGCGTCGGCTGGTTCTGTACCGTTATATCCGTATCCTTAGTGTTGTTGTAGATCATGGTCCATTCTTTTTCGCCCATGTTTTTCTGGATAACGGGGTCAAAATCGGTGTTCAGATGTGGTTTGAATAATATAAATTCATCAGGTGTGGAGCGGCCCTGAACAATGTTTTCGCCCAGGCCATAAATACTGTTGACGACCACCACCTTGTCAAATCCGGTATCCGGATCAAGGGTAAAGGCTACACCGGAGGACGAAAGATCGGAGCGTACCATTTTTTGCACCCCAACGGATATGGCCACATCGGCATTTCCAAATCCCTGGTCTTCGCGATACTTGATAGCCCGATTGGTAAACAAAGAGGTGAAACAGCGATGAATGGTACTGATCAATTCTGTTTCACCTGAAATATGGAGAAAACTCTCCAATTGGCCGGCAAAACTGGCCGTGGGCAAATCCTCGGCGGTGGCGCTGCTACGTACCGCCAATGAGATGTCAGCACCTGCCCGTTTACGCAAATTGTGATAAGCCTGGGTGATCTGATCCTTTACCACATCCGGCATTGCAGCCTTGCTGATCAGGTCGCGTGCTTGTTGGCCTATGATTTCGAGGTTGTTGAAGTGGCTTCGGTCCAATTGGGCCATAAGCCCCTCAAGGCGTTCCTGTAATTGGTTTTCGGTCAAAAACAATCGGTAAGCCTCTGCGGTCAGTGCAAAACCATCGGGTACCAGGATGCCTTTGGGGTTTAACTGAGCAAACATTTCACCTAAGGAGGCGTTTTTGCCGCCCACGAGTGGGAGGTCATGGATGGATATTTCGGAAAAATTTTTGATATATGATTTCATAATGTTCATGTTGTTAGATAATGCTTGATGTGGTAAAATTATACCTGTTCTCTACCTTTTTATGATGATATTTATCAGCATCGCTGCTAAGTTTTCACCATTCCTTGAACAAAAGCGCAAGGGCGCCTGCCAACAGCACAGCCCCGAACCCGAGGCTCACGGAGCGGCGCATTTCCATAGGGCCTTTGATGATGCTGACGGCCCATTTGAACAGTGAATTGGACATGACAGCCAAAAGTATGACTACAGCAGCTTCATGGGTGCTGTTGGGTGCTTGTGATGCCCACTTGGCCGTTGAAATGGTGATTGCATCAATGTCTGCTATACCGGCTACTGCGCCTGATATAAAGGTCATTGCCGGGTTGAGCCATTGCCTGGAAGCGGCCATTAGCAGCGTAATGCCGGAATATAACAGGACAAAAAACAAGGCATTTTTAATATCAAGCGGATTGCCCGTTTCAAGCGCGGTGTCTGCGTTGGTTTTTGGATGCACTTTGTACACCGTCCAAA
The DNA here is from genome assembly GCA_964539805.1 of uncultured Saprospiraceae bacterium. GTDB lineage: Bacteria > Bacteroidota > Bacteroidia > Chitinophagales > Saprospiraceae > M3007. The sequence continues at coordinate 14,169 of CAZIKN010000069.1, forward strand.
CAGGGATCAAACTTGCCAAAAACATCAAAAATAATGGAAAAGCCAAGGTTTGGGCTAAGGAAACAGAGAATGCAACAACCCAGACGAACACCCGGATAAACATGATAGAGGATGCCAGTACAATACCTGAGCCGTATATTGGGGCCAAATCCGCCCTTTCCTTGCTTTTGGCTGAAAATACCCAGGCAATCAGGGTGGATGAAAACAGGCCGCCCATAATGGCCGTAAGTAAAATGCCCTTTCGCGGGCTGCTGAATTTTAACAACAGATACCCTGAAAAACTGATACTCAGCACCAAAATGGCAATAAAACCCAACTCTCGCGGCACCAATAACTGATCGGGGCCAAAGGGTTCATTTGGCAACAAGGGCAAAAGCAGGAGCGAAAGCACAAAAAACTTGATAAAAGCGAACAGTTCATCCTCCGTGATTTGTTGAATAAACCCGTGAAATTGTTCCTTTAGGGAAAGCACTGTTGCCATAATAACCACTATTGCCAAGGCCTCCTGTTTTAGCCCTTCTGCACTGGCCATACCCAATAAAAAGGTCAACAACATGGCCAAAGGTGACGTGAGGCCGATTTTGCCCTTTTGGGTCTGTGCAAAATAAGATGCAATCACAACGAGTGTAAATCCCGCAAGCACGGCGATGAGTACTAAGGAGGAGCTTTGTTTGCCCATCCAATTGGCCGTATTGCCCAGCATGGCGATCAAAACAAAAGTGCGGATACCTCCAACATGGGAGGGTTTGTCGTGCGTGTTGAATTCGCGCTCCAAGCCTACTATCAGGCCTATGCCTGCCGCAACGATCAAGTTCACCAATGTTGGTGATAGATGCGATAAAAGTATATTGTACCAATCCATGTTGGTAAAGGTAGGGATGGCCGCCATCGCTCATTATGATTTTGGTTATACCGCAGGGTGATTCTATGCCGGGATTGCCCACCGGAGGGGCTGTATTTTTGGGAATTATCTAACGAAATAAGCCGCTACCACAAAAAAATTGTGATACAACGCTAATCTTTGCGGCTATTTCAATTGTCAGGTATAATGTTTTGGGTCACTTTTCGCCTTCGTCAAGCTGCACGGCTGCTACATGCTGCCGGGCCGGGCTTGTTGTTGTTGATGGTTGTGATCACAGCGGGTCTTTGGCTAAAATTATTGAGCCTGTTGTTTGCGATTCCCGATTGGGGCATTGCCCTGTTGGCGCACGCTGCTATAAGCTGGCTTCATTACCGCCGCCCTGATGTGGCTTTTTTGCGCCAAAGCCTGCGCCCAATTTGGCAGTATGCCTTAGCTGATTATGTTCTGTTGTTGGCTCCCCTTTGCCTGTTGTTATGGTTAGGAGAACGTTATGTGGCAGTACCCGCTGTGGCTACAGCCATGCTTTGGGCCTTCGCGCCCCTGCGCAATCGCGAAGCCCTGAAGCAGTCAAAACCCCTGCTCCCACTTCACTGGCTGCCCGTAAGGGCCTACGAATGGTTTTTTGTGGTACGGACACAGTGGCCTTTGTTGATCATTGGGTTGTTGCTCTTTGGTGCCACTGCATTACATTTTGGCTTTTTTATTGCGGGCTGTTTTGTCGGGCTGATCTGCCTTCCCCTTGGTTTTGGGCAGCTCGCCCCCGGCAACATGCAGGCCACTACAAGCCAGCAACTGTGGCGAAGATGGCGCCTGCTGGCCAAAGTGATGCACGCCTATTTATTACCCGGCTATTTAGCCCTCCTCTTTTTTCAAACCGCTTATTGGCCGCTGGGCCTGTACGCAGCCTTTGCCTTTGAGTCTTTTTTGTTGCTCTGCCTTGCGGGCAACGTTTTGGCCTGGCAACCGGAACGAAGGCGCATCTATGGTGATTCCTTTAACACCATCATGCTGCTTTTGATCCTGATTCCGGGTGGTGTGCTGGTGGTGGCAGGACTGGCCCTTTGGCGGTGGACAAAGCTTGCTTCAAAAATATAACCTAATGTAGTGATTTTAATTTTATGCATCTATTTATCTAATTTTAAAATATTTAAATAATATAATAATTTAATATTAAATATATTCAACCCATCAGTCCTCATACCCCATATCAACCAAGCACACCTACGATGTCCCTCCTTATCCAGGACTTATCATTTAACTATAAAAACAAAGCACCTATATTGCAGTCACTGCAATTGGCTATCCCAAAAGGTGAGAAACATGGCATTCTTGGGGTAAACGGGGCGGGTAAAACCACCTTGTTCCGCCTCATTACTGGTTGGCTCCCGGTTCAGGGCAAGTTGCAATGGGAGGGGCGATCCATACAAAAGGACGATGTGGCTTTTCTGGAGGCCGAGCCTTACTTTTATCCCTACATGACAGGCTTAGAATACCTGCGCTTCATAAGGGACGACCGCCCAAAAATAGCATATTGGAATGAGCTGTTTAATCTCCCCTTGGATCAGTACGCTGAGGAGTACTCAACAGGAATGAAGAAAAAATTGGCCTTTATCGCTACCCTTTTGCCCGAGCGCCCTTTAATGATCCTGGATGAACCATTCAACGGTGTTGACTTTGAAAGTAATGAAAAAATAATGGCTATTTTGCAGCATGGGCTTATCCCAAATAGCACCTTGCTCCTGTCATCCCACATCCTTGAAACCCTAACGCGTGTTTGTGACCGCATCAGTGTGCTGAGCGAAGGCCGGATCATGCGCAGCTACAACAGTGCTGAATTCCCGGCGCTGGAGGCCAGCATACGGGCAGGCGCCCTGAGCAGTTTGGACAAACAACCTGGCTCGTAAAAACAGCTCGCTTGTGAAAAGAGAAACGGGCAATTTCAATTTTTGATCCGTTTAAGAGATGCAAGCAGCACAGCTGAACACAGCAATTAAAGTCCGTATATTTGCACCCAACAATACCAACGCTGGCCATGTCTCATTTTATTCCGTCTATTTTCAACTATTGCGACCGATGGTGCGAACGATGTGCATTTATTGGCCGATGCAGTCTGGGCGTGATGGAGCAAAAAAGATGGGCCAAGGGAGAAAACTGGGAGATCAGCGATTTTTATGATTATTTGGAAGAAGTATACCCTCGGGATGAGGACAAAATGAATTTGTGGGTACAAGAACTTGAACTTACCCTTAGGGATATTGATCCGTACGAAAATCTGCCTTTGTCCGATCTAAAAGCCCATACCCTTGAACAAGAAATGCGGAAACGCGGTGCCGACTATAACAAGCCGCTGCAACAGTTTTTGCATGATAATCAGGAAGGGCTAAAAGTGCGCGGCATTGATCTTTTTTCCGAGAAGGTACAGCGGGATGGTCCTGATACCCATGAACGCAGTGCATTGGCGGAGGCACTTGAGATTATACTTTGTTACCAGCATTTTATGTTTATCAAGGCTAACCGTGCCATTGGTGGACTGGCAGAAATGCATGAGGGTTTAATAGAGGGAAATGCCCTTCAGAGTGATGCCAATGGGAGTGCCAAAGTAGCCATGATCGCAGCGGAGCGCAGCCTTGGTGCCTGGGAATTGCTGCGCCGCCTATGGCCTGAAAAACAAGCCGATGCTTTGGTCTTTATGCGCAAAATCAATACGTTCAGGCATAGTTTGGCCCAAATTTTCCCGGAATGGGAAAAATTTGTTCGGCCTGGTTTTGATACCGAAAAAGCAGGCAACTTCCTGCATTTTGGCGATAATTAATCGCTTACTATTGCAACCTTTTACAGGATACATAACTACTTTTGACGGTTGACCTATTTTTCTTTTTACCATGAAACATATTAGAGTCGCTATTATAGAAGATGACGCAGAACTAAGGGCCATGATGGCAGAGCTGCTGCCCATGACCGATGAAATAATATGTACCCGGACTTATGAACGAGCGGAGGATTTTTTGTCTGAGCTGGAAAAACTTATGCTGGATGTGGTCATCATGGATATTACACTGATTGGCGGCATGGATGGTATTCACGCCGTGCGGTTGGCCAAAACAAAACGCCCTGAAATCCAGTTCCTGATGTGTACCTCGCACAATGATGCCCAGCGTACTTTTGATTCTCTGTGCGCGGGTGCTACTGGTTACATCCTTAAAAATGCCCCGCCGCAACAACTGATACAGGCTGTAAAGGAAATCCACCATGGAGGATCCCCCATGTCGCCAGAGATTGCCCGTTTGGTAGTCAATTCTTTCCCCAAAAAAAGCCAAAACCAGGATTTGCTTCAACTTTTGACCCAGCGGGAACAGGAAATCGTGCACGCCCTCGCCAAAGGATTGTCCTATCAGGAAATCGCTAACTCCTTGTTTATCAGTATTGAAACCGTTCGGACCTATCTGCGCAAGGTGTACGAAAAACTTCAGGTTCACTCAAAGGTGGAGGCGCTCAATGTGCTGTTCCCGCGCTGATCATTTATCTACTTTCATGTGATTGCTCGCGAGCTTGAAAGGGGCGCATTTTTGTGCCATCAATCATCATTTTCATTTTCCGCCATGCCATCATACATAAAATATTTTTCTTATGCCTTTGTATTGCTCCTTTTCGCTACAAAGGTGGAAGCACAAAAAAATACCAACGCAACTACCGACAGCCTTTCACAACTGACCACAAAGTATTTTCAATTGGGAAAAGGCATAACGGACAGCCTGAAAGCTGTGAACCTCGCTTTGGCCGAACTGGAAGCCTCCATAGAGAATATGGACAAAAGGCACGAACAAGTACAAGGCTCCGTAGAGGCCCTGTCACAAGCGCGTCAAACAGAGTATAAAATAAAGTATATCAAGCGTTTGCGCAAAATAACGCTCACGCCTGATTTTGTTAAGGCCGCCAACGTCAGCCTTAGTGCGCTTACCCTCTCCAATACCCTGACGGATTACCTCAACGATGTGGGCCAGCTGAATAACCCGGAAAACGAGGAATTGGGTGTTTCACTCTCCGCCAATGTGATGCAAATGATTGATAGCAAGATCTTTAAAGGTAAAGAAAAGGTAGGAAAGGTACATAAGTCGCGCTTCCTCACCGTGGTGCAGCACATAGTAAAATCACCCCTTGTTACGAGCCTCAGCAGTGTGGTCCCGGTAGTGAGCGCTCTGGGTTCCGTGTCCGATTTGGTCAGTGATCTGGCCTCCAGTAATGAAGAAGTGGACATGACCGAATTTAAGGCATGCCAGGAGCAAATAGGCAAATACACGGCATTTTATGAGGCTTTGGGCAAGGCAGGGGTGAACTTCAATACCAAGGTGAATAATCTTGGCATCCGCATTGCGGTGCTGAACAATCTGTTGCGCAATTTCACCTACGAAAGGTTGGAAGCCCTCTACCCCGATTTTGGTCAAAACAACGGTACCCAACAGAGTATCAACGCGTTATTGCTTAGTCATTATGATCGTGAGGTGGTACTGAACCACCTGCAACAAGTGGAAAAAAGCCACAATTGCCCAGCCTCTGCCCATGGCTCCTGCGAGCATTTACTCCAGGATCCGCGTATGGCCTACCCTGATTTTGCCATAAACCAGGCGCGCTATGTAGCCGATGAACTCGAGGCCATAGGCAACGAATATGTAAAGGTATTCCATGAGTACCAGCAGGCCATAGAAGCCGTTCTGGCAGGTGCAACAGGTATCGTTGATCCTGAAAAAGCCGATAAAAAATCAAAACTGCTGCGCAGCAAATTAGAACAGTTGGAAAAGGCTTTTCGCGTGGCCATGAATGTGGAAGATGTTCGGGTGCGTTTTGAACGCCTGACCAATGCCCAAACAAATGGGTAAGGCAATAAAGATATGAAGCAATACTGGCGCTGTGTTGATTGCTGAAAAATATCACACGTTAAATTGTATAAAAAATGTAAATAAATTTTGTAATAAACTATTTTCGCCGCTGACAATTTTTATTACATCATTATTTTCAAAACAACAACGTATGATTCAGGAACTTAAAAACTTTCTCCTTCGCGGAGATGTGGTTACCCTTGCAGTGGCCGTTATTATTGGTGGTGCTTTCCAAAAAATTGTGGATTCTTTGGTCACGGATGTGATCACTCCCATTTTGGGCATGATCACAGGAACCCCTGATTTTTCCAACCTCGTCATCGGCGGCACAGAAGTGATGAAAGACGGTGTAGCCATGGTTGAAGGAGGCATCAGAGTAGGTAACTTCATCAATGCCATAGTGAGCTTTATCATGGTAGGCACCGTACTTTACTTCGTGGTAAAAGCCGCAGGGAAAAAGGCGGAAGACGTGAAATAAAGTGATGAGTGATGAATGATGAGTGATGAATTTTTTGCTCATCATTCATCATTCATCATTCATCACTCATCACTCATCATTCATCATTCATCACTTCCCATATCTCGCCCTTTCTTCCGGTGTAAACAGAACATCAATTTCGGAAATATCTTTGGGGTTGTAAATCACATCAACCGGCATACCAATAGAGGCCGCATTAAATCGTTCTTCCGATACGCTACAAGATTCCAGATGCTCCACATTGGCCTGATCTTTAAAGGTCACTTTCAGGGTCCAGGACCGCCCGCCGCGCCTGCGCCGCGACTCATAGCCTTCCGTGACCACGCCTTGCGTCACTATGCCCTCTTTTTTCAGGTCGTCAAATTTGGCTTCACGTTGTTGACCGGTGAATATGCCCATAGTGACTACAAAGGAAATCGCAAGGGTAAGAATTGCACCGATATATCGCCCCCATCCTGCTTTTTCGCGGTTAAGGTAGCTGAATGCCTCGCCAAAGGAGGCCGGATTGAAAACGGCCATAAAAACACCGATACTGAAAAGAGCGGGCCAAAGCAAGGGAAGAAAAACGCCAGAATGGCCATCAATAGTGAATTTGGCGATCAAAAAGGATAACAAGGCCAATGCGCCTCCAATGAGTCTTACTTTCATGATAAAGTTGATTTAGGTGAATGAAGTGATGAACATTTCGTACACCAAAGATGGGGGCAGTGCAGCGCAAGCTATTTGCGTTGTGCAAAAGGATGTAGCAAAAAAGAAAAAACAGGCACAAAAAAGCCTGCATAGCGTTCCCTGCCCTCGCATGGAAATCTATACAGGCTTTTCTCTAAGGCTCTACCTTCATTAATTTGCCATCGGCATTACCCTCGCTTTCCTGTGCAATTTCCTGATGGGTGCGGTAGCGGACGCTGTTGAGCAGCTGCATCAATTGGTCTCTAACCGTAGTAAATCGTTGGAATTCAGGGCCTTTGATTGGCTCTGGTTGTGGCAGGTTAAGGCGCAGGTGATCCACCTGAACACCATTTTTCCAAAAACGGAAGCAAACGTGTGGCCCTGTGGCTAAGCCCGTTGAGCCTACGTAACCAATGGTTTGGCCCTGCACCACGCGGGTGCCAGCGCGCACGCCTTTGGCAAAACCGCTCATGTGCAGGTACTGGGTTTCATAGGTGCCATCATGCCGGATGCGCACGAAATTGCCATTTCCGCCACGGCGGGTTGCCTCGGTCACCGTACCGGATGCCACGGCTATGATTGGGGTGCCGTGTGGTGCCGCATAGTCTGTCCCTAAGTGGGCTTTGTGGTAACCCAACACGGGATGCAGGCGGTTCAAATTATAGCGACTGGATATCCGACTGACCTTTACGGGTGCTTTCAGGAAAGCTTTGCGGGCAGGGCGGCCATCAAAATCAAAATAGTCCGTTTTTTCGGTATTGTGCTGAAAATTAAAGGCGTAGTATTCTTTGCCCTCGCGCTCATACAGTGCGGCCAAAATCTTGCCAGTACCCACTTTTTCGCCCTCCACGATATGTTGCTCAAATACCACCTTGAAGCGGTCACCCTGTTTCTGGTGGTAAAAATCAACGGAAGAAGCCAATATGTCAATCATGCCATCAGCCAGCTCATCGCTAAGCCCATTATCTGTTAGGGCTTGCCAAAAGCTGCTTTCCAGCACGCCGGATGCTGCCACGACCTCGGTGCGAACGTCGCGTTTGATAATTTGCACCGTGTAAGGTTCTTTCAACTGAAAAACGGCATATTCATAAGGGGATGGCTCATACACCATATATTCAGGCTGGGTAGTGGTCTGAGGAGCCAAAAAATGCAGCTTACGGCCCATTCGCAGGGAGCTGATATTGAACTTACCCTTGCAGTTATCCACCAATTTGGCTACCTTAGGGTAATCCAAACCTTGTTCAATCAGCAGACTGCCCAAAATATCGCCGCGTTTGAGTTCTGTTTCGGAATGTGAAAATTGGTCCAATGCAAAGCCCCAGCGCATGTTTTCAGGGATTACTGGCAGTGCATCCAATGCAGGCTTTTCAACAAATAGTGCAAGCGTGTGTCGGTGCTGCACCGTATAATAGGCCGTAAAAATTAAGGCGGAACAAAGTAGGGCACTCGCTGCAATGAAATAGGGGGAGCGAAACGGCACCTGTTTTAAGCGCTGCAACAAACGCTGCAGCAAAGCATGTCTTAAGTCCACGTGTGTATTGTTTTGATTAAAAATCGGCTCCAACAGTGTACGCTAAAACCATTACGGTCATATATTCCAATTCAAAATTGGTTGTACAAAATTGGCTTGCCTCAAAGGGTTTTAAGGACTTAGTGAAGTACTGAAAACCTCTTCATACCATAGAATCGATGGGCAAAAGTAAAATTACAGTCAGATTTTCAGCATACTGTTCAGATTTTTTCCGTGCCAGGATGATATAGCCATTAGACTTTGCAGATAAATTAATATTTATTATTTTATGTAAAAAATTAATTATTAATTTTTTATGCTCTTTAGCCGCTAAGATTAGCAGTAAGTGTTAAAATTGCAAATTTTTATCCAATACCGCCTGCTTCCACAGGCCCGACCATACTCAAAGCGCAGCAAAATGATTTCAGGCCAAAATCAGGGATTAGCGTAATTTTGCCCCGTAGCGCATGTTACAGCCGCTCAAAAACAGTTTTTAACCCCCACACACGAACATCCCCTTGGATTCACTGACGCAAATTGTACTTGGTGCCGCATGCGGCGAAGCAGTTGCAGGCAAAAAATTAGGTAATCGCGCTCTGCTCTGGGGTGCTGTAGGTGGCACCATCCCTGACCTGGATGTGTTTGCCGCACTTTTTACCGATGAAATTACCAGCACCTCCTTTCACAGGGGTTTCATGCACTCCTTTTTGTTTGCCGTACTTGCACCCTGGGCCTTGGCGAAATTGACCACCTGGTTCTATTCCCGCGAAATACATCGAAGGCCCGGCTACAAGATCAGCGTCATGCTGCTTTGGTTATTGTTTTACCTCGGTGCAGCGGCAGGTATAAATTTCATCCCGGTCATTCTGGGAGAAGGCCTGAATATTTATATTTTCCTGCCCACACTCTTCCTTGGAGTATGGTTTGGCTGGAAACTCTGGAAGGACTATTGGAAAAACCCGCTGGCAGAAGTCCAGGCGCCTTATACTGTATGGGTCAATCTATTTTTCTGGTCTATTTTTACCCACCCCATACTGGATTGTTTCACCAATTGGGGCACACAAATCTGGCAACCTTTCAGTGATGAACGGGTACAATGGTGTACCGTCTCGGTGGTAGATCCAATTTGCACCATTCCTTTTGGGCTGGCCCTGATCGTGGTATCTCGGTTTGCCCGTACGGATCGGCGAAGGGCTTGGTGGAACTGGGGCGGATTTGTATGGTTTTTGGGCTATCTGCTGGGCTACACCCTGTGGCACAAGCACACCGTAAACCAACTTTTTGAGGCTAAATTAAATGCACAAAACATTGCCTATCAGCGCTATTATACCAATCCGACCATCTTTAATAATATTGCCTGGGCAGGTATAGCCGAGAGTGATTCCGCCTACTATTTTGGCCTGTACGGCTTCAATGACTGCAAAGCCGAATTTGGCCCGCTTTCCGCCATCCCCAAAAACCATCATTTGCTGGATCCTGTATCACCGGATACCCGCGCCGGTTACTTTCTGCGCTGGTTTACAGAGGGTTACTACAATGTCATCCCTTACCGTGGTGATACCCTGCAAGTAAATGATTTGCGTTTTGGATTGCTGGGTGATACCTTGCGCGGCAAAAATTACGTTTTCCCTTTTCTGGTATTCAAAAACGAAAAAGGGGAATGGGATATCAAGCAGAACAACCGAAACCCCGAAAGCGTGAAGGACAGCGAGGCGTCATTTGGTACCTTGTGGAAAAGAATCACCCAAGGCCGTTGCGCCCCCACCCCAACACCCAACAACCAATAACCCTTAACCCCGCACAAGATGTTTTCTATAAAAAATCTATTGTTTCTTTATTTTATTACTATTACTATGGGTGCTCATGCTCAAATGGAGCGCACCATGTATCAGGTGTTTGAAATAGATTCGGTTAAAAGCATCAACTTAGAAATAGCCGGCATCTATGAATTGCACCACTGGGCCGGTAACAGCATAATGGTAGAAAACAACATACAAATCTCGCATGCCTCCCCTGAAATACTAAACTTCCTGATCAAACAGGGGCGTTATGACGTTGTAGCCGACACCACCAGCGCCACTACCCTGCGCCTGCGCACCAAAGTGGTGGATCGGAAGCCCGTCAAGACTCCCGCTGGTGAATGCACCGAAATAGCCACCACCAAACTGTTCGTGCCAGATACCTATTTGTGGTCTGATGATAAAAAAGTCATTTGGCGAAAGGAGTAGGGATTTGAATAAGGCCGGAGCACGCCCCAATCCAATGATTCTGAATAACAAATCTATAAGGTCGGGTGCTTGACCTGGCCCATTTCGCTCCTCAAGTGAGGAAGCGCCAACATATTCTTAAAGCAGCAAAACAATCCATTGGCGGCTCTTGTATGAAATTTGCCTTTTATGCCTTCATTTGTACGCCAACTTTCCATACTGACCATCCTCGTTTCGGCTTCTTTTACCCTTTCTGCCCAAATGATAGACTGTGGTCAGCACCAGTTATATCAGCAAAACCCGGACTTACGGCACTTGCACGAAGTATGGGAACAACGCGTGTACGAGCAGATTTCATCAGGCCATGTGCCCCAAAACGCAGCCAGGGGAGCAGCGACGCCTACCATAGCTGTGGTGGTGCACATTATACACCAAAATGGCCCTGAGAACATCAGCGATGCCCAGGTGCAACGCGCCATCAATCAGTTAAACGCCTCTTTTGCCAACACTGGTTATTATGACGGCGGCAATGGCGTCATGGTGCCCATACAGTTTTGCCTCGCCAAACAAGCGCCAGATGGCAGTTTCAGTACGGGCATAACGCGCACTGTTTCCCCATTGACCAACATGACCATGGAAACACAAGACCTTTCCGTAAAGAATCTATCTCGCTGGAATCCAATACATTACCTCAATGTTTGGTTGGTGCGCAGCGTGAGCAGTCAAAGCAGCGGCTCCGGCGTGGTTGGATATGCCTATTTCCCTTCTTCGCACGGTACGGCCATTGATGGTGTCCTGATGGAAGCCGATTTTTTTGGCACCAACGAAGCGCGAAACTGTGTGCTGACCCATGAAGTGGGCCACTACCTGGGCCTCTACCACACCTTTCAGGGTGGATGCAAAAACGACGATTGCGCCAAAGACGGTGATCACGTTTGTGACACGCCGCCCGACCAGTCCACAGCCTGGAAACCCTGCGGCACCCCTGAAAACACTTGTGACACCGATACAAAATCCGGCTTTGCCAAGGATGAAAACGATATGACCATCAATTACATGGACTATGCTACTATTGATTGTTATAACGCTTTCACAGATGGCCAGCGCGAGCGGATGGTCTTGGCCCTAACTGAAACCCGAGCCAGCCTATTGGATTCCAAAGGTTGTTTTGATCCCTGTGACAAGCCCATTTCCGCTGCTTTTAGTGCTTCCTCGGGGCCCAATATTACTGTGGGAGGAACGGTAAATTTTAATGGCAACACTCCCGTAGCAAACACTTACAGTTGGAAAGTAAATGGCGTAGCGGTTGGCAATCTGCCCAATATGTCCTTCACTTTCAACACATTAGGTCAACATATCGTTGAACTGAGCGTAACGGGCAATGACTCCAACTGCTTTGATGTCTGGCGTGATACCTTTGAGGTAATTTGCGGTATCGCGGTGGATTTCAGTTACAGCCCCGAATCACCCGAAATCAATCAGGCGGTGACGCTAAACAGCAGTACCGCCGCCGGCCTGATCTTGAATTGGCGCCTCAATGGCAACCCCATTGGCAGCACAGCTAGCATCACTACCTCTTTCAAAGAAGCGGATACCTATTATGTCTGCCTTACGGCCAGCAATGCCTTTTGTGACGAAACACGCTGCAAAAGCATTGAGATAACGGACACTATTAATTGTATAGAGTCCTATCGCAAACACATAGATTATCTACCAGGCAATAATAGCAATGTCTTCTTATCGGGAACAGGTATCAAAAAACTGCCTAAAGGTGAATTGCTGGGATACGGATGGCTTACAAACGGCGGCCAGAAATTTCTCCGTTTTTCGGAAAAAGGTAATTTGGTCAAACACTGGCAAATGGACATGCCCGACCCTTTTGTTTTGGTCAGTGACGTTAATATTAGTTCAGACAACCATATTCTCTTTCTCCGCTCGCCAATCTTTGTTTTTGGCAGTTTATGGCACACCAGTTACCTTGGAAAAATGGATTACGCGAGCGGCAACAATGTTTGGTTAAAAAACTTTCAGTCTTATACAACTATGATTTTCCCCTGGAATATCACAGAAAACCCGATCACAAAGAATTATCAGGTATTTGCACGAACCAATAAGGGAACTGGTTACAGTACTGAGGATGAAGCCGTTGTGTTAGACATAGATCCATCTAGCGGCGATGTCATTGGCCAAAAAAATTACCGCATTCAAGAGGTGCCCTTGGTCATACACAGCGAGTGGGTTGGTGATGCATTGTATGGGGTCGGACAATGTTATGATGGTGGACCAACAGCGCTTGGCACGGCAGTTATGACCAAATTTGACCCTTCTGCCAATGTCCTGTGGAGCAGGGAATATGTTTTTACCGCCCCTGTTTTTGATCCCAAACCCAGAATGTGGGCACAAATTAAACATGATAACGGCTCGCTTGTGCTTGTGGGCACCAATGGCACCCATGTGTTTTTCCTTAAAACTGACATGGAAGGCCAGCCTGTTCTTTCCCGTATCTATTGGGGAGGATTTATACTCCATTTTTCAAGTCATGCCCATCAAGCCAATATCGAAGTCTTGCCCGATGGGTATTTGATCAGTTTTGCTCAAGAAAATGGTGCTGGCACCCGCCTTGTCCTATTGAAAACCGATAAAAATGGCGATGTCGTCTGGAAAAAATCGGTTTCAAACAGCATAGGATTGGATGGTATCATGACTTTGCTGAAAAATGAGCACATTTATGCCCTAACTGGTCAAAATTTCAAAGGCGACGAGCTCATTTTACTCAAAACCCCTTTGTTGCCCCCTGATGGTCGCGATTGCGTCAATGATGCCGCTTTTACGCTTAATGTCGTAACCCCAAGCGTAAGCACCAGGCAGTATTTCCCCCAACCCTTGGTGTCTGAGCCTGTCAGAGCCATCAGCGTCTCATCCAGTCAAAAACCGCAGCCCCAAAATTTTATCACCTATTGCGCCAATGTCCTTTGCACCGAAATCTGCAACAACAACCGCGATGATGACAACGACGGCTTAGTGGATTGCGCCGACGAGGCCGATTGCCCCTGTACGGACAGCCTGCCCAAATGCTCGGAAGCCGTGTTGGGCCCAACGCCAACATTGATTGGCAAAGTGGAGTGGCAGTCCGTCAACAGTAAAATAGCCAGCTGCGTAGCCAATCCTTATGTAGCCAACCTCGATCCACAACGGGACAAAATACCTGAAATCATTGTTAACACATACGGATTTAACGCAGATCCAAACGAATTGGTCATTTTTGCTGGTGATGGCAGCGATGCCGGAAACCCATCGCGGTTTACTGTAGTGGGTGACTATTCCAACAATGCTTCCTTGGCCATAGGTGATATTGACAACAATGGTATTCCTGAGATCGTGATGCCTTGCTTAGACAAGAAACTGCGAATTTATACGGGCTATGACCCTAAAAAAAATCCTGCAATGTCGCTTATGATGACTATTGATGTCCCAAACGTGCTCGGGGCTTTTGCACCCAAGGTCGTGTTGGCTGATTTGAATGCCGATGGTCAAACAGAAATTATATGTGGCAATCAAATTTTCATTCTTGATTTCAGCAATCCACTTGCACCAAAGTATATTAACCTGCTTCCTCAAGGAGGTATCGCTCAACCCGACGGGAAGAGAAGTACATTTGCTGCTGATCTTTTAAGCGTAGCCGATTGCGGCAATAATCCTGATTGCGAAGGGCTGGAAATCATAGCAGGCAACACCATCTATAGTATTGACCTTGATGATACCCCAGTGGATGGAGACCCCAGGTCCATGATCATCCGACGAACTGCACCGACCGTACCAAATGGGATACAGGTGCTGGATGGTTGCCCGGCTGTGGCAGATGTGGACTTAGATGGCACGGCAGATGTCGTCACAAGGGGTACGCAGCAGGCTAATGGCCCTCTTTGCCTATATATATGGAATGCCCAAAAGTTCATCCGACTCATCAACTACCCCAATTTGGGGCTAATTGACCAGGGTGTGCCCACTATAGCCAACGTATTCGATGATACCAAAATGGGTGCTACCAAGGACCTGCCTGAAATTTTATTCAGCGGTAAAGATCAAGTGTATGCCTTTAACCTTAATGCCGCCCAAATGAACCCTGCCAAACCCTTTTGGTGGACAGTTAAAGTTAATGACCCGTTCAACTTCCACAACCCTCCTACGACTTTTGATTTTAATGGAGATAACTGGCCAGAAATTGCCATTAGGGATGAGGATTCTCTACGGGTAATTTATGGAGGCAATGCGCCCTACCCGAAAGAAGTTCGCTCGGATCGCACCATCTTTGCCATACCAATGCGCAGTTTTACCCTTGATGAATACCCGGTAATAGCGGATGTAGATAATGACGGGCAAGCAGAAATCGTATGCGTTGACATGACCGTTACAGCAGGCAACTCGCTTGGGCAAGGTCGCCTGAAAGTTGTGGGGGCAGATGTGAGCAAAGGTCCCCCCTGGATGCCCGCCCGACGCGTATGGAACCAATATAACTATTCCCCTTATGTCATCAATGACGACCTGAGCATCCCCAAAGTGCCGCAACAGGGGCATCTGGAAATACCAACTGGCTCAGGAAAACGCCCACTGAACATCACGCTGGGACAAAGGCCCATTAAGGTAAAACCTGTCTCGCACAAGTATCTTCCCGACGCTTCCCTTCAATTGATATCCGCCACCTGCCTCGGCGATAAAATGCAGCTCAGGCTCAAAGTGTGCAATGCGGGAAGCGAAATACTGCCATTCGGCACCCCCATCCGATTTTACAGGGGCGACCCATTACTAAGCTCGGCTTTTCGCCTTACTGACATAACCGAACTGCCCAAGGACTTAAAGTCTGATAGTTGCCTGGTATTTAATGTATTGATTGATAAGATATTAGAGTCAAAAATATTTGCCGTCATCAATGACAATGGGAGCAAGCCAGCACCCTTTAAATTGGCGACCGATTTTCCCATGACTACCATAAAGGAATGCGAATATGCCAATAACTTTACCAATATTGATTTGCCCAAACTCCAGTCCAAACCCAATCTCGGGCCAGACATTAACACTTGCAAAGATGCCGCTATCACCTTACAGGTCAAACCAAGCGGATACCTTAACTACCGATGGTCCGACCTGAGCACGGACACTGTGACTACCGTTTTTGGTCCCGGAATCTATTGGGTAGAAGTCAAAGATGTTTGTGGCCTTACCTTGCGGGATACCATAGTAATCAAAACTGACCCTGCTACTCAAATCGAACTTGGGCCTGATTTGAGCATCTGCGGCGATACAAGCCTACAACTCTCTGCCCCAACGGGCTTTACGGCCTATTTTTGGTACCCCGCAGATGGCCTGTCCTGTACCAACTGCGCTTCTCCTACACTTAAACCAATCAAAAACATAACTTATTCCCTTCAGGCAAAAACTGCGCTTGGCTGCTTCAGCTCTGATACACTCCAAATCAGAATACAAGTTGCCCCGCAAACAGCCGAAAATCAAAGTGTCTGCTCCGGTGACTCCGTCCTTATTTTTGGGAAATACCAGCGCACGGCGGGCATTTACACCCAAAAATTCAAGGCCAAAAATGGCTGCGACAGCACGCACAGCGTCAGCCTCGCCGTGTTGCCCACCCTGCAAACAACTGAAAATCAAAGCGTCTGCTCCGGTGACTCCGTCCTTATTTTTGGGAAATACCAGCGCACGGCGGGCATTTATGCCCAAAAATTCAAAGCCATGAATGGCTGCGACAGCACGCACAGCGTCAGCCTTGCCGTGTTGCCCACCCCGCAAACAACTGAAAATCAAAGCGTATGCTCCGGTGACTCCGTCCTTATTTTTGGGAAATACCAGCACACGGCGGGCATTTATGCCCAAAAATTCAAGGCCATGAATGGCTGCGACAGCACGCACAGCGTCAGCCTCGCCGTGTTGCCCACCCTGCAAACAACTGAAAATCAAAGCGTCTGCTCCGGTGACTCCGTCCTTATTTTTGGGAAATACCAGCGCACGGCGGGCATTTATGCCCAAAAATTCAAAGCCATGAATGGCTGCGACAGCACACACAGCGTCAGCCTCGCCGTACTGCCCAACCTGCAAACAACTGAAAAGCAAAGCATCTGCTCCGGTGATTCCGTCCTTATTTTTGGGAAATACCAGCGCACGGCAGACACTTATGCCCAAAAATTCAAAGCCAAAAATGGCTGCGACAGCACACACAGCGTCAGCCTCGCCGTACTGCCCAACCTGCAAACAACTGAAAAGCAAAGCATCTGCTCCGGTGATTCCGTCCTTATTTTTGGGAAATACCAGCGCACGGCAGACACTTATGCCCAAAAATTCAAAGCCAAAAATGGCTGCGACAGCACGCACAGCGTCAGCCTCGCCGTGTTGCCCACCCTGCAAACAACTGAAAATCAAAGCGTCTGCTCCGGTGACTCCGTCCTTATTTTTGGGAAATACCAGCGCACGGCGGGCATTTACACCCAAAAATTCAAGGCCAAAAATGGCTGCGACAGCACGCACAGCGTCAGCCTCGCCGTGTTGCCCACCCTGCAAA
>CAZIKN010000070.1:0-29837 GCA_964539805.1 uncultured Saprospiraceae bacterium
TTCAGCCTTGCCCGACAGTATATCCAAAATGGCCTGGTCTTGCACCCCAAAATTTACCAAAATAGCCGAAGCTTCTTTTTCAATTTCACTAAAAATCATTGGGTTGGTAGTGGCTACGGAAACCACCACAGGCTTGCCTTTCATTTTGGCCTTAGTATCAATTACCAATTGTGCATCGGTGATATTGGCCGTTTTTACGGATTTGTTTTTGTACGTTCGGTTGGTAAAATTTTCCATTGGATCACCGCCCGCAATACTTTTTTCGCGGGCATCAGTAGCAGTATAATCGCTATATTGTAGGCTGATAGGGAAATAGCCATTGCCTCCATTTTTTAAATCCTCCTTATCATACCCTATAGAAGCAGCCGGGTTTTGTATAAATACCAGAGCGCAGTCGGCAGCATCGGGATCATCCGTAACCTTGTAGTATTTTTTGACCAGATCAATGTTAACGGGATAATCAGTGGTGGCTGGTATTTCTACGCCTAAGAAATTACGGCTGGCTGGGCTAAAGCGCTTTGGGATATAAACCGTTTTTTTAGCGCTAAGCGGGAGCGTCCCGGCGCTGTTTTTAAGCATAACGATGGACTTCAGTTGAGCCTCGTAGCCCGCCTTCATAAATGGAGGCTTGCCAACGGTAGTTTTGGATTCTGCAGGATCAAGATAAGGATTTTCAAATACCCCAACCCTGAAGATGTTGCGCAAAAGGCGTACTGCGGATTGTTCCATACGTGCGCGCATGGCGGCTTCACCCATTTCTTGAAGCCCTTTTTCATAGGCCAAAATGATGGGTTTTGCATTGTTGTTACCGCCAAATTGGTCAGCGCCGGCCATCAAAATTTTATAGTGCCGATCCACTTCTGTCAGGTTTTCCACGCCCCAAGAGCGCCCGTCAAGAAAGCGATCAAGGTACTGATGTTCGCCTGTGATCCCCCAATCCGTGCAGACCACACCGTCATATTGGTATTTGTTGCGCAAAAGGTCCGTGATCAGGTATTTGTTGTAGCTGTTGCCTACGTTTTCGCCGTTTTTGGTATCCTGGTTCCAGGATATGGTATAGTAAGGCATGATCGCTGAAGCTGATCGGGTTTTGCCCTTTAGTTTGAACGCTCCTTTGATGAAGGGAATAAGGTGCGTGTTGAAATAATTGCCCGGGTACACCGCAAACTTGCCGCAGCCATAGTGAGCATCACGTCCCCCTTCGCCGGATCCTCCACCGGGCCAGTGTTTGACCATCGCATTAACACTACCCGATCCCCAGCCACTGCTTGTCTCTTTTTTTCCCCTTGAGGTTTGGAAGCCATCACAATATGCCTGTCCCATGGCGGCTGAGAGTAATGGGCTTTCCCCAAATGTTCCATTGAACCGGCTCCAGCGAGGCTCGGTAGCAATATCAACCTGAGGTGAAAGGGCTGTGGTAATGCCGAGCGCCCGGTATTCCTCTGCTGCAATCTGTCCAAACTGTTGTACCAAATCAGGTTTAAATGTGGCTGCCATACCCAATGAACTGGGCCACATGGATATTTCGCCACCTGCCGCTGCATCAAACTCCGCCCGGGCCAATGTGCCATGGCGCGGATCAGAGCTGTTGTTGGCCGGAATACCCTGCCCGATACTTTCGCAAAATGCCTGAAGCTTGTTGTTCCACTGGGCTGCTATCTCGGGACTTTGCACCGTGGTAATAAGCACGTGGCGCAAATTATCCTCTTTCAGGAACTTCATTTGCTGATCGGTCAATTCAGATGGGTCGGTTTCGCCCGGAGTAAAGGCTTTGCCTTTGTAGGTTCCGGCAAAATAGCCACTGGAGCGTGCCGGGATGGATTGGTGGGCGGAGTAAAGCATAAGGCCTGCAATCTCCGCTACGCTTAGTCGAGAGGCAAGATCCTTGGCTCTGGCATCATAGGATAAGCGCCAGTCCTCAAAAGGTTCCAAACGCCCGTTTTTATTCAAATCCTTAAAGGCCAATTCTTTGATTGTCAATATTTTGACTCCGGAATTGGGTGAATAGCCCAGTGTTTGGCCACCGGGGTTAACAATGATATTATAGTTGCCCTTGGGGGTTTCACTCCATTTCTTTTGGGCTATTGCGGCGTTTTGAGCGCAAAGAACAATCAAGTATGTTACGATGCTCGGGAGAAAAATATGTTTGGCAATGGAATGTTTGAGGGAGCAGGAAACAATCATCATATTTTTTATTGCTATGTTAAATGGGTTGCAAGATATGGACAGCGCAGGAAGTTATATAGTACAAAAAAAGGTTGCCCCTCGTTTGGGACAACCTTATTCTCAGAGTGCGTTTCGTTTTGTTGCGTATAAAATAGAACAGGAATAAAATTATGATTTATTCAATCACTTGTGCAGAGATAACGTCGCGGGCAAAAAGCATTTTGGGCCTCCAATATTTGGAGGTTGAAATGTTTTCCACGACGATGCCGCGTGTATTAGTGCTGTGCACGCAGAAAATACCTTCATCGGTTTTTTCCACAACCATAGCCACGTGCTGGATGCGGCGACCACGACCAAAAAACACCAAATCACCGGGCAATACATCATCAAATTTGATGCGGATACCTTGTCCGGATTGGGTAGAGGACGAGGAGGACACTTTGATGTCAAATTCTTTAAGGATATAACTGGTAAAACCAGAACAATCAAAACCCGTTTTGGGTGAGCTGCCTGCGTAACGGTATTTCAGCCCGATAAAATTTTGGGCATACCCTGTGATATACTCACGCATTTGCATGACTTCCGCGCTCATGGCACGGGCTGGATGCTTGCCCACAGGGGTAAACGAACACAGGACAATAACAAGGCAAGGAACTAAAAAGAGGAATTTAGCAAATGATTTGAGGGGTCGAACTGAATAGTGTGAAAACGAATCGTCCATACAATAGATTTTTGTCCGATTGCCGGGGGGGCAAAAGATACCCAATAGTGTTTGGATATTGGCCGGACTGTGTGAAAAATGTACTGTTTTTACGTTGGTAAAAACACCGTGATGATTTGCATGAGATGGATTAAAAAATTCACGGGAAAACTTGTACGAAAACGCTTTAGTGAAACGCTTATAAACGCAAACCTGTGGCAAAGGTAGAAATGATTTTGAATTTTCCACCTTTTTGAAATAAAAAATTGAAATTGCTCAATTTTCCAATGCAAAAAAATCAGCATCTTGCAAAAAAGGCAATTGGTTGCGGTATTCCTTTTGTTTGCTGAATGATAATTCGGCGGTAAACACTCCTTCCTGCATGGAAATTTGACCAATTAACTGTCCTGAAAAATCAATGATGGCTGAATCCCCGCTGTATTCCAGGCCGTTGCCATCCGTGCCTACAATGTTTACCCCGATCACAAATGATTGATTTTCAATGGCTCTGGCCAAAAGAAGCGATTTCCAGTGATGGGCGCGGCGCATGGGCCAGTTCGCAACGTATATTAACATATCATAAGGATTTTTAACAGTGTTCCGGCTCCATACCGGAAAGCGCAAATCATAACAAATGAGGGGGCAAATCCGGTGGCCCATATACTCGATCAGGCACTTTTCCCGGCCTGCCTGAAAATGTTCATGCTCCCCTGCCAAAGTGAACAAATGTCGCTTGTCATACGTATGGTAAAGCCCGTCCGGCATCATCCAGACAAAGCGGTTGGCGTAGCCGTCATTCGTTTGGCACATGATGCTTCCTGCTATGGCACAACCCAAACGGGCGGCCTGTTCGGCCATCCAGGACAGGGTAGGCCCTTCAAAGGCTTCCGCATGCTGCTCAGGGTGCATGGAAAAGCCCGTGGTAAACATTTCGGGCAGGACAATCAGATCCGTTTGCCCGGCCAAAGGAGCCATAAGGGCAGCAAATCGTTCGCGATTGGCCTGTGGGGATTCCCAGATCAGTTGAACTTGTACTATGGTTACGCGCATGAGAAAGTATTAAACAGGTTTTTTCCAGGGCTTTATGACCAAGCGCAAACTCTGGTCGTAAGTAAAATAGTTCCAGACCCAGTTCACAAAAACGAATACCTTGTTTTTGGCACCCAAAATGGCAAACAGATGGACAAAAAGCCATACAAACCAGGCAAAAGCGCCCTGAAACCGCCAGAAGGGCAAATCAGCAACGGCACGATGCCGGCCAATGGTGGCCATGGAGCCTAAATCTCTATACCTGAAGGCTGCCGTAGGCTTTCCTTGTTGCATGCGGCGCAGGTTTTTGCCCAACAGGGCTGCCTGTTGTATGGCCACCTGTGCCACCTGCGGGTGTCCCTGCGGCCATTTTGTTTCATGTAGTTGGAGGGAAACATCGCCTAAGGCATACACATTGCTGGTGCCTTGTATCAAATTTATGTCATTGACATTCAGGCGATTGCCACGAGCGTAAGCCTCATTGGGCAATCCGTCTATCTTATTGCCGGTGATACCTGCGGCCCAGATCACTTTGTCGGTTCTGATCTTGGTGCCGTCATCCATCAAGACTTCTGTGCCGTCATAGTCCTTTACCACCTTGTCCAACCACAGCTGTACCCCCAAACTGCGCAAAAACTGCTCAGCCTTGGCGGATGCCTGTGGCGACATGGTGTTGAGCAGGGCCGGATTGCCGTGCACTAAGTGGATTTCAATGTCGTTGATGTTCAGATCGGGGTAGTCCTTGGGGATGATGTGCTGTTTCATTTCGGCCAAAGCGCCCGCTACCTCTACGCCAGTGGGGCCGCCGCCCACAATGACAATATCCAAGTAAGGTTGCCGCTGTTCTTCAGAGGAGGAGGTGACGGCTTTTTCATAATCCTCAAAAATCAGGTTGCGCAGATAAAGTGCTTCGCTGACTGATTTCATGGGTATGGCGTTTTGGCGCACGCGCTCATTGCCATACCAATTCGTATCCGCCCCGGTGGCTATCACCAAATAATCATAGGACAATTCCCCTATTTCCGTGGTGATCCGGTTTTGCTCAGGTACTATTTTCAACACTTTGGTGACCCGAACAAACACATTTATTTTGTTTTGAAACACCTTGCGCAAGGGAAAAACAATGCTGGACGGCTCTAAGCCTGCCATAGCGACCTGATAAAACAAGGGCTGAAACTGGTGGTAATTGTTTTTGTCAATCAAAACCACCTGAAAGTCATATTTGGACAACTGGCGGGCAAGCGTAAGCCCTGCAAAGCCGCCGCCGATGATGACGACGCGCTTTTGTTCGGTATTGGGTATATTGAACTGCATCATATTGTTGGGGTATTTTTCAGGCCCAAAGATAAACAATGAACGCAACACCAAGCCTGTGTGTAACATATAAAAACACACGATTATGCGGCTAATTTTGTTCATTCTATCAACATTCATCAGTTTTAGCATTTTTGCTCAGGGTTTGCCCACAGCTGTAAAATCAAAACTCGACTCCGTACTTTTTCCAGTAAAAAGGGCAGAGAATATGCCCGGTTTTGCTGTCTGTATTGTACAACAAGGCAACATTGTTTATGAAGGCCAGACGGGTATGGCAAACATCAGGCAGCACCTACCTATTCAACACAGCACTATATTCAATATCGGGTCAATGGCCAAACAGTTTACGGCCATGTGTATATATCTCCTGGAGGAGGAGGGCAAATTAAACTTAGCGGATCCCATACATAAATATTTGCCCGAGCTGCCGGATTATGGTTTCCCCATCACAATTGCCCACCTGATGTCACATACCAGTGGCATTAGGGATCATATTGAGCTGCTGATAATGGCCAACCAATTTAAAAGGAAAAATTTATGCATCAAGACCATGCTGGACTATCAAACCAAAGTACACAGTTTGAATTTTAGCCCAGGCACTGATCTGTCGTATTGCAATACGGGTTATATGATGCTGGCTGCTATTGTGGAGCGGGTATCAGGGCAGCGGATACATGATTTTGCCCAACAGCATATTTTTATGCCCTTAGGCATGACAAGTGCCCGTTTTATTGATGATTATATAAATGAAATGCCTGATGGAACCTTATCCTACGAGTATGTAAGCGATAAATCAACATTTAAAGGTGTGCCGAAATACAGGGATGCGCTTGGAGCCACAGGGGTACATTGTTCTATCCGCGATTTTGCGCTTTGGGAGCAAAATTTTTTTCAGAACAAATTAGGTAAAGGCGGGCCAAAAATAATTCAGCGAATGGAAACCGCATTCCAATGCTCGGATGGCAACACCTCTGCGTATGGCGGCGGTTTATTTATACGGAATTACAGGGGGTATCGGGAAATAGAACACTCTGGTGGCTGGCTCTATTATATGTGCCAGAGCCGATATTACCCTGAACTTGAATTAAGCGTTATTATAATGTGCAATAACACCTATGATAATCCTTTTGTGATTAGTGAAAACATTTGCAAAATATTGCTTCCCGATAGGATGCCCATCATACATAATGGCGCCAGTACATTGGATGATAATCTATTGGATTCTATTTGCGGCTTATACATTTCTCAAAACAATTGGATAAGACATATAAAAAAATCGGGCAAACAACTGTATATCACCAAATCAAGTGCCCCGAATGCCAATCGAATTTACCTGAACTATGTGAAATCAAAGCCCGATACTCTTTTTTTTACAGATAGCATCGGGAACAAGGTCAATTTTACCAAAGTGAAGCAGCAGATAAATGCTATGAGCTGGGAAAACGGTCACTATTTCTTGAACAAGAGAAACTACGAAAAAATGTATTACCCTCAAAATCCTGATTTACAACAATTTAAAGGAAAGTACAGGTCAAAGGACATCCATAAAAGCATACGGATTAAATACCATAAAAGGAAAGATCAATTGATATTTATTCCCTTCCCTTTTGTCAAATATCGCCTGAATGCTATTACAAACAATGTATTTCAAATACAAGGCGAGGATTTTTTGCTCAGGTTTCAAAACAACACGTTTACACTGGGAGATATGTGGAACAGAAATTTGCTTTTTGTTCGATGATCAATAGATTTGTTTCCCGTTCCTCAATATGCGATGCCAGAGTGCACGAAATACAATAAAAGCATGCGCTAACAGGGTTTGCACAAGGCCAAAATGCTTGCGCATGACTGCAAAACGATCATTAAGGCTTTGCCGATGGCGTTGCTTTGACATGCCCCCCATGAGGTAATCACTCATTACAAGGCCCGTATTTTGGTTCTCACGGCTGTTTTTTAGGATTTTTATGCACCAGTCGTAATCAGCACAAAGATTGTCCATAACATATTCAGGAGCCAATGCGCGGCGCGGCACAAAGGACTGGTGCACCACAAGCATGCCGCCCAGGTATTGCCGCCAATGCAGCCGAGCGGGCAACTTGCGGGTGCTGAGCTCGCTCATGGTACCTGCCGGTTTTCGAGCATCATCCACCAAAAGGGTTTCGCCATACAGTACATCCGTTTCAGGCCCTGCCAAAGCAGCGCAACGCGCCACTGTATCAGGGGCATGAAGCTGGTCGCCGCAGTTGAGGAACCAGACAAAATCACCCGTGGCCATGCGCAAGCCTTTGTTCATAGCATCATAAAGCCCCTTGTCCGGCTCGGAAAGATAACGCATATTAGGTATTTTTGATGCGTATTCTTTTATGATATCCAAGGAGTTATCCTTGGACTTACCGTCAATGACAAGGTATTCAATATGTGGCCACGTTTGAGCCATGACACTTTCAATGGTGCCGGGTAACAGCGCCGCGCCATTATAACAAACAGTGATGATGGAGAATACGGGAGGGAGGGGCTGTGCCAATTGTTGGTTATTGGTGGTTGGTTGTTGGTTGTCGGTTGTCGGTTGTCGGTTAAGGGTTGTTGGTTATTGGTTGTCGTTGAAGGTTAAGGTTTTTTGGTTGTCGGTTGTTGGTTGATAAGTAAGGGGAAACCATGAACCAATAACCATGAACCAGTAACAACAAACCAGTAACCAATAACCAACAACCCTCAACCAACAACTACTTCACATCACCCTTGTTGCGCAGGATGATTTGTTTACCGTTAAAATCAGAAACAATAGCGGTGATGCTTACCTTTCCTGTGGGTACTGGTTGATTGGAAAAAGTAGCAGAGGCTTGCGTGAACATAGGGATGTTTCCGGTTGCATCAGTTACCGTTTTTCCACCCGAATAGGTAGCCCCACCCGTGATGGATGCATCTTTTATGGTAACTAAGGTGCTTTCCCAGGCATCAAAATTGGCATTGAGCTCAGCTACAGTGGCCACACGGGGCGTTATGTTTTTTCCAGAGCCAATTTTCAGGGCTTTGGACAGCGGTACTTTATTGACTTGCAGCAATTTATTGAATTCACTCAGTTCCTGGCCCGATACATCAATTTCGATTTCGTCACCCATTTCAAAGCAGTGCGCAGCGGCAAAACGCACCACGATACCACTACCAGCAGCATCTTGCAGATACAGGTTCAAGGCATTCAAATTGTTGCTAATACGATCAGAGATAACCACGCCGCGAATCTTTTTATCTGCTGAAACAGCGGTAAGCGTTCCTTTAAACTCGCTGCGAATAGCACTGATATTGGTCAATTGCCCCCCAACGGTGCCACCGGTGCCACAGCGTGCGCCTGTCATGGTTTTCACATCATCTGCATCCCGTATGTACAGTTGTTTATCCGTACGATACACACTGAAAACGGCGGTTATACTACCATTGCCACTAGGAGTGAGGCTGCCTGCAAATTTAGAAAAACCGCTGGTACGCACCACAACACCATTTACGTTGTTGCAGTCTTCTATTTCTCTGTTCAGGTCATTTTTGGTGTACTGGTCAGCATACACCTTGCCGTAGTCACAGGCGGTGAACTGTACGCCATCTACCTGAATGAGCGTACTGATCAGGTCAACATGTGAAGCAGATTTCAGGTCGCTCAAGGTAACTTTTTTGGGACTTATGGTTTTATTTGTACAACCCCTTACGATGGATTTACGCTCCTGTGCTTCCGTAAGGCCAAACTCCTCGATTTGGCTGCCTTGGGTAATGTAGGAGCCCATGATCTGGATCACGCCATTGTAGTCTGTCAGGAGCAGGTTTTTGCAGCGGATAAAAACTTCGCGCCCGCGCGGGTAGCGTTGAGCCACAAAACTGTTGTCCATTTTGATCTCGATACCGCCAGAGGCATCCTGTATGACCATGTTTTTGTAAAAATTGCCTTCCGTATCGTCAGAGATCACCACACCTGAGATAATAATATCTGTCTTGATGGAATCCGGTATGCCTACGGATCTGCGCAGAGCCTTTAGTTCTTTTATGGTGGTATTGGCCGTCACGTTAACGTCGCAATCGCCTGTTGGCGGCTCGTCAAAATCCGTGTCAACACAAGCGTAGAAGCCCAAAAGCAGGGCGGGCACAAGGGCCAGGAGCAGTGATTTTATCTGTTGCATATTGATAGTTTTATTTTTTTCCCTTTTTAGGGGGCGCAGTTTTTTTCTGATCAAAAATACCCGGATGTTCTTTGGTGATGATTTCCTTTACGTCGGCCAAAGTTAAGGTGCGCGCATGATCCGCAGTCATTTTTCCTCCGTCAATTCTGGGTAAATTTATGATTAACTTTTCGTACTTGATGTATGGCCCCCAACGGCCATTTTCAACACTGATTTTCTCTTCGGGCCAAAAATGAATATAACGATTGGCTTCTTTTTCTATTTTTTGCTGTATTATCTCTATCGCCTGCTGCTCCGTAATGGTCTCAAATTTGTATCGTGCGGGTATATTGACATAGAGGTCAGTCCATTTCACAAAAGGACCAAATTTTCCTTTTCCTTTGGTAATGGGTTGACTTTCATAATATCCAAGCGGCCGATCTGCTTCTTTTTTGGCCTCAATCAGGGTTACTGCGCGTTCAAAAGTGGTTTCAAAGGGGTCTTCGCCCTTAGGCAATGAGATAAATTGCGTGCCAAATTTGACATAAGGGCCATATCGGCCTGTGTTGACTTCCAGCACCTCGCCTTCGTGGTCACCCAGTATGCGCGGCAGTTGGAAGCTTTCCATAGCTTCCTCCAGCGTTACCGTTTCCATGGATTTACCGGGGCGCAGGTTAGCGTAGCGCGGTTTTTCTTTTTTGCCTAATTCTTCTCCGGTTCCAATCTGGATTACAGGCCTGCCAAGGCTGCTCATGCGCACCAGCACTGTGCGTCCGCTGGCAGGATCAACGCCCAGAATACGCTCACCGCTGGCGCGATCTGCTTCTTTGAGGGTTTTTTCCACATCTTCATGGAAGGGCCTGTAAAACTGGTCAATCATTTTTGTCCATTGTTTTTTGCCCTCTGCTATGTGGTCAAACTCTTCTTCCACGCTCGCCGTAAAGCCATAATCCATGATTTTTTTGAAATGCTCATCCAAAAAATCACACACGATCATGCCCATATCTGTCGGATACAACATATTACGAGTAGTACCCGTGATTTCCTTATCTGTTTTTTTACTGATGGTACCGTTTTTTAAGGTAAGGATTTGGAATTGGCGCTCCTCCCCTGCCCTGCTATCCTTGATGACATAGCCCCTGTTGGCTTCCATAATCTTGGAGATAGTTGGCGCGTAGGTAGAGGGCCTGCCTATACCTAATTCTTCCAGTTTTTTGACTAAACTTGCCTCTGTAAATCGTGCTGCGGGGCGTGTAAAACGTTCAGTAGCAGTAAGTTGATCAAGGTCAAGTACTTGCCCTTTGCTCAATGGTGGCAGTATGCTTTCTGCTTCTTCATTTTCATCATCCGTGCCTTCAAGGTAAACTTTCAGAAAGCCATCGAATTTCAAAACCTCCCCCTCGGCAATCAGCATGCCACCCTTGCCTTCGGCTACAGGTGTGGGGTTGATGGCAATATCCACAATGGTTTTTTCCAATTCAGCATCGGCCATTTGGCTGGCCACGGCCCGCTTCCAGATCAGCTCGTAAAGGCGCTGCTCATCCCTGTTTCCGCTTACGTTCTGACGTTCCACATAAGTTGGGCGGATGGCTTCGTGCGCTTCCTGAGCAGATTCGTTCTTGGTCTTGTAGCGCCGCAGATGATGGTAGTTTGCTCCGTATTGCTTTACGATTTCATCACCGATGGACAGCAAAGCCGTTTCGCTCATGTTGGTAGAATCCGTACGCATGTAGGTAATGAAACCTTCCTCATACAGTTTTTGGGCCACGCTCATGGTTCGGCTCACTGAAAAGCCAATTTTCCGGCTGGCTTCCTGCTGTAAGGTAGAGGTGGTAAACGGTGGGGCCGGCTTCCTTCGTGTCGGCTTAACTTCTACATTATCAACACGATAAATTGCTCCAATGCATTTTTTCAAAAAATCTTCCGCCGTTCCGGCATGCTCAAAACGAGTTGGGCTTTCCGCTTTGAAGGTCACTATTTTACCTTGTGCGTTTTTGGCAAAAAATTGGCCTACAATGCGGAAAAAAGGCGTGATCTTAAAGTTGGCGATTTCGCGTTCCCGCTCCACCACTAATTTTACGGCAACCGACTGTACGCGGCCTGCCGACAATTGTCCCTTCACTTTTTTCCAAAGCAGGCTGCTCAATTCCCAGCCCACGAGGCGGTCCAGCACACGGCGGGCCTGTTGGGCATTAACCACGTCCATATCCAAATTACGGGGCTGCTGTACTGCTTTTTGGATGGCCGGCTTTGTAATTTCGTGAAACACTATCCTCTTGGTGCTTTTCAGGTCAAGGCCCAATACTTCGCAAAGGTGCCAGGATATGGCCTCTCCTTCGCGGTCCTCGTCCGTTGCGAGCCACACTTCAGCGCTTTTGTTTGCCGCCTCTTTTAATTCCTTTACTGTTTTGTTTTTTTCAGGAGGAATGATGTAATTGGGCCGATAATTATTCGCTACATCCACGCCCAAATCATTGCTCTTTTCCAGGTCGCGGATATGGCCGTAAGATGATTTTACGGAAAAATCGGCTCCCAGGTATTTTTCAATCGTTTTGGCCTTGGCAGGCGACTCTACTATAAGGAGTTTTTTTGACATATTTTTTGGTTTGCCTACTTTTTGACCTAAGTATTTGAAATACAAGGAATAAATAAGGAGGCCCATTTTATTTGGGCGCAAAAGTAATTGCTTTTTACACTTTTTCGCTGCATAATTTTTTATGGAAAAAATATGCCTGCTAACAGTAATTCAACAGCAATTTAGCAGAAAAGAGAAAACCTGAATTACCTTTACGCCATGAATGTTGAAGTAATTTTTTTGGATCAGCAGCAAGCTTTTGATGCAGCAATGGCTAATTTGGCCGACAAAACCTGGATTGGTTTTGATACCGAGTTTGTTGGTGAAAAATCTTTTATCCCCGTATTGTGTTTGATTCAGGTGATATCAGAAAACAACATTTGGCTTATTGATACCCTGAAAATCAAGAAATTAGATGCCTTTTTGCAACTTATTGAAAACCCGCAGATCTTGAAAATAACCCATGCCGGCGACAATGACTACCGATTATTATCCACCCTGTTTGGTACGGTTCCTCAAAACACCTTCGACACCCAGATTGCCGCAGGTTTCGTAGGTTATAATTATCCTGCTGGTTTCGGGAAAATAGTAGAGCGCGAACTGCGGGTTACCCTGGCCAAAAGCCATACGGTAGCCAATTGGGAAGCACGACCGATAGATCCCAAGGCGATGTCTTATGCCATTGAAGATGTTAAGTACTTACCCGCCCTGCACGAAAAATTGACAAAAAAACTTCGCAAACACAACCGCGAAGCCTGGTCGAGGGAGGAAAATCGAAAATGGGAAGCGCGTGAATTTTATGTCGTTGACCCCTATAAAGAAGTCCTTTCCAGTGACCACATCCATCAGTTGGACTTCAGGGAAAAGATTTTCCTCATGCGAATTTATGTATGGCGCAGGGAAAGAGCAATAGAACTGGATGTCCCCAAGGAAACCGTTGTCCAAAACAGGCATATTAGTTTGATCGTTAAAATGATCAAAAATGGCCAGGGGGCATTCAGGGCCAACCGTACCCTGCCCGAAAATGTCTGGAAACGCAATTTCGAAGCATGGCAGAAACTTTGGGAGGAAAAAGCCACTGATGAGGAAAAGGCTTTTTTGGCAGCACTCCCCCGCCCCGTTGCTGACGACCCCGACCGTGAATGGACCATGGAACTCTTGTATCACATGGTGAAAAAGCGTTGTATTGAAAATGAGATCAGCGCTGCCCTGTTGCTGCCCAAAGGAGATTTCAACAGGCTGCGCGACAACCACCCTGATTTTGACCATTCCCTGCTGGAAGGCTGGCGTGCCGAATTGCTTGGGCAGGATCTTGTCCATTGGTTGCGCTTGGGCAGTTCCGTGGATATGGCCTGGATTGAGGGCAATTGTGTGCTTAGCATGAGACCATAGCAGCCCTCTTCTTTTGTTTGTTTCGTCAAAAACCTCCGCTCATTTTGATCAATACTCGTTTTATCTTCATCTTTTTGCCTTTGGCTGCACTCTTGGTGTGGCTTGGCCTGCGCAACCATCCTGATGAACTTTGGGCCAAGGCCGGCCGCATTGCCCGAAGTGAATATAAAATGTTGGCTACTGAGCCCGATTCCTTACAGGCTCTGTTTTGTCAAATACACGGCCTAACATATCATCAAAATGACCTTACGGCGGCCACACTTATCCAAAATGCGGGCGAAACCAATATAGAATGGATCGCCTTTCGTGACCTTACGAAATTTATTGCCAAGCGCAAGTTTGTAGTCGTGGCTGGCGTCACAGGTGCAGGCGCCACCAAGCAGGCTAAAAGATCCGCCATATTGATTGCTGGCGCGCCGGAAAGATTGCTAAATATCAATTGTGCACCACAATTTGATTTGGATTACCACAAAAAATACATCGGATATGACCTAAATGGGAAATACATGCCCGGCGAACTGCTGCAACTCTGGGACCTGTGCCGCCAGAACCCTCAGCAGAAGTACGTGGCCTTGGTGGACAACATGGACAAAATCAACCCTGAAACCTTTTTTGGCCCTGAACTCTGGGAATCCCTAAGCAGCCCGAAGGATACCGCCGTGTTGGGAAAAAAAAGAGTACCCGTCCCCAGCAATTTTTACCTGATTTCAGTGACTCACCTTGGCCCCGGATCATTAGTAGAGTTTAACGAAGAGCATTTCAAGCGTCTTGGACGCCAATATATTGTAAAACCCAACCCCACAGAGCTACTCGCCTGGCTCAGACAGCAGGAAGCAAAACTCGCCCAAAGCAATAATCCAAACGATCAAATCCGTTTGCGAACCCTGCGCGATACCTTTCAAGTACATCGGTATTTGTATTATTTCCTGAAAACCAATGCCTTCATTACCAATAAGTACGGTCCCGGTTTTGAACTTGGTCAGGGCAGCAACATCCGCCCCCTTTACACAGAGGCCGATATCGCGGATTTTGAACAAACCTACATCAATCATATCAATGCCTTTCATACCGAGCGCCCACTAAAAGAATCGGACTTTTATGGCATGGCCTATACGGCCCAAACCCGAGGCCTGGAAGAAGGTTCCAATTTTTTTGCGCGGCAAATCAAATTCCTTCAGGAAACGGGCTATTTGGTGGAAATTTCAATGGTTGCTGGCACGGCACTGCTCACCGCCCTTGCCGGCTGGTGGGTTTTCCGCCGTCGCGAGCGGCTCATCAGGCACTACGGCGAACGCACCAAGGAGGTGTACATCATGTTTGAAAAACAACAAATCAGTGCAGAAATAGCCGGTCGCCGTTTGGAGGAGATCAAAAAAGAAGTAGATGACCTCGTGCTCAGCCGTAAATTGGGCTACACCGAAGGACTATATTTTATGGCCTTTATTGAAGATCGGGCTAAAAGGATTGAATTTGCCCGCAATGTGAGCGAAAACTTCCTCGAACTCTTCAATGCATTCATGGAAGATGACTATCTGTCGGAAAGTGAATACCTCAAATTGAGGCAGTTCCTACAGTCCATTCGCCATAAAATACCTGCCGATTCTTACGAACAATTCCACAAAAAAGTGGAGCAAAGCTATTTGGCCAGCAAGGTCGAAAAGTAATACTCCCGATGTGTGGCATCGCAGGCTACTGGGCCCCAAAAGGGCAACAAGATGCGGACTTGCTCGCCCGTATGAGCAAAGGCGTTGCCCACAGGGGCCCCGATGGGGAAGGACAATGGTTTTGGCCAGAAAATAATGCCTCCGCACCGCATTTAGCCTTTGGGCACCGTCGCTTTGCCCTGTTGGACCAAAGCCATGCTGCTTCTCAGCCGATGCACCGATCTGTCTTTACCCTTATTTTTAATGGTGAAATATACAATCATGCGGCACTGCGCCAGCAACTGACCGAACTGGGCAGCTCATTTCACAGCCGATCAGACACCGAAGTGCTGCTGGAAGCATGGCGGGTATGGGGCAAGGACTGTTTGCCCAAATTGCGGGGATTTTTGCTTTTGCCCTGTTTGATGCCCAGGCCCAGGAATTGTGGTTAGTGCGGGATGCCTTGGGCAAAGCACCACTATACTTCATACAACATGATGATTTTTTGTGTTTTGCATCGGATATAAAGCCCTTGTTGGAGGCTTGTCCGCAGGAGAAGGCAAAACTTCGGAACACTGCCATTACGGATTACCTGCACTTTGGGCGCCGTGATTTTGCCCATCATACCTTTTGGGAAAACATAAACAGCCTGCCAGCCGGGTCATGGCTGAAAATACAGCTGCCCTCTGGTGAAACAAGCGCACAACACTGGTGGCAAATGCCAGCCCAACGCTGGACAAGTGATGATTTATCCATGGCGGAAGCCGTCAGGGGCCTGCAAACACTACTCCATGAAGCCGTTGACCTTCGTATGAACAGCGACCGAAAAACAGGCTTTACCCTGAGTGGTGGCATGGACTCGTCTGCTTTGTTGGCCATCGCATGTCAGCACTTGCCCGCAGGCGAGAAACTGCCCGTACTGACCATTGGATACAAGGACAAAGCCCAGGATGAAACCTATTTTGCCAAACTGCTTACCCGAAAATATGCCCATCAGACCGAACATGTAGTGCTTGATGGCCTTGACCAAACTGTATTGGAGGAATGGGATCATTTCCTGGGCCTACAGGAAGAGCCTTTTCACGACCCTGTGCTATATACCGATTACCTGCAGCAAAAACAGCTTAAAGCGCTTGGTGCGGATATTTGCATTACAGGGGCCGGTGGCGATGAACTCCTGGCGGGTTATCCCTCCTTTTTCCTTACCCATATCCGGGGCCTTTGGCAGGAAGGCGGCCTGCTCCAAACACCTGAAATACTTAGGGATTTGTTTATGTTAGCCCGTAGTTTTTCCACAGGGGAATGGCTAAATCTTTGGGCAAAAAAAAGCAATGATAGCCCCCAACTATTAAGGAATCAGGTATTTGCACAAAATTTATCCAAAGATTTGCACACACAGATAATGCAAAAAATGGGCAACTACCAAATGAACTACTGGCTTCGCAGCCTTCAAAAAACCTATATGTCAATTCCCATAGAGCCTCGCCTCCCCTTGCTGGACCAAAACGTGGTGGAATACGCCATGCGCCTCCCTTTGAATTATTTGATCCACCGCGGTTGGCCCAAGTACGTTCTCAGAAAAGCTGTTGAGCCTCTCTTGCCACAGGAAGTGGTATGGCGGCACAAAAAAATGGGCTTCCCCTTTGATACCGGAAAATGGCTGCTGCAACAGGAATCGGCCCTGCAAGGCATCTTGCACAGTGCTCGTGAAAACCCTTGGGTCAACATCCCATACGCACGGCAACACTACCACAAAATAGCGCTCGCAAACCCTCAGCTGCTGTGGCGGGTACTGTGCTTCGTGAGCTGGTGGGAAAAACTACAGTCAAACCAGCTCTTTACAAGCCCCAAAAAATAGGCAGAAAGACAGTTACGTACAAAACAAGCAACAAAGCGCCCAAAACTAAAGCCGCTATAAGCAGTTTTTTGTTGCCAACCTTGGCATTGGGATCTTTTTTCAATTTCCTTAAACGCTTGGCACTCAAGTACATACCAAAACAGATCAACAATGGGCTATAATTTAAGACTAATACCGACAACACAACCAACAACAATGGCCCTGCGGCGGATTTAGTACTACTTTTTCCGTTTGACTTGTACAGCACATCGCCATTGCGGGCAACCACCGTTTCCAATTCTTCAAAACGGGCAACTGTCAGTGCGTCTTCCGGGGCATTGCAGGGCCGATAAGTGACACCCCAGTCCTCCCAGTTTGCCAAGGCAACATCCTCTACTTTGCCTGATTTATACACAATACGACCACATCGCCTGCTTGTATCCATCGGAACACTTGGTTCTTTTGTGATTTCTTTTTGCGCAGCTTGACCATATAATATGTCGCCATTTCTGCCAATGATGATCTGTACAATACTTAAGGGTTGTTCTATCAACTCCGCCTCCTTGTTACCACAAGGGCGATAACTTACCTGCTGACTGTTCAGGTTCGCCAATTCCACTTCAATGATTTGGCCTGTTTTGAGCTCAATCTTTGCGCAAGGGCTTGTAGAATCTGTAGGCATGGGAAAAGCCGCCAACCATCTATTAATTCGCTTTTGGGTCATTTTGATGGCTATTTTTTTAAAAAAGCCATGTTTGGGCTGTTTTTGGGCGGCTATATTGCGTGGCTGATCGGACAGCCCATTGGCTTTTAGGAAAGAGGAAAAAAAAAGAGAAAAGAAAACAAGAACAAGGATTTTTGAAGAAGATGAAATACGCGTCATAAAAATCGTTTTTTTGAAAGTGAAACGTTGAATGTGGGCAAAAGTAGAAAAACAAACTACCTTTGTGCCTGAAAAAAACAGCCTCGGAACAGAGGATTAACATTCATGGAGCAAAGCACGACCGTCGAAACCGCCAAAAATCTCGGCCTTACCCCCGAAGAATTTGCCAAAATCAAAAAAATACTGGGCCGTACCCCAAATTTCACCGAACTCAGCATTTATTCGGTGATGTGGAGCGAACACTGCTCGTACAAAAATTCCATTCTGCAACTCAAAACACTGCCCCGCAGTGGCAAACGCCTGCTCGTGGGCGCGGGTGAGGAAAATGCAGGGCTTGTGGACATAGGGGACGGCTTGGGCTGTGCCTTTAAAATTGAAAGCCACAACCACCCCTCTGCCATTGAGCCTTATCAAGGTGCTGCCACAGGGGTAGGAGGTATCCATCGCGATATTTTCACCATGGGTGCACGGCCCATTGCTGCCCTCAATAGCCTGCGTTTTGGCATACCGGACAACCCGCGCATGAAGCGCCTTGTAGCCGGTGTCGTGAAAGGCATTGGCGACTATGGCAACAGTTTCGGGGTGCCAACTGTGGGCGGCGAGGTGTATTTTATGCCCTGTTACAACCATGATATTTTGGTGAACGCCATGTCTGCCGGGATCGTAAAAGCAGGTGAAACCGTAAGCGCTACGGCAGGTGGCCCCGGCAATCCAGTATTTATTGTAGGCTCTGCTACAGGCAAGGACGGCATTCACGGTGCCACCTTCGCCAGTGCCGACCTGAGTGAGGACAGCCATCAAGACTTACCCGCAGTGCAGGTAGGTGACCCTTTTCAGGAAAAATTGCTCTTAGAGGCCACTTTGGAGGCCATAACTACGGGTGCTATTGTCGGTATGCAGGATATGGGCGCCGCAGGTATTACCTGCTCCACCTCCGAAATGAGCGCCAAGGCAGGCTGTGGCATGCGTATTGACCTTTCCAAAACACCTACCCGACAGGCCAACATGAAAGATTGGGAAATCCTGTTGTCCGAAAGTCAGGAACGAATGCTTATTGTTTGCAAACCCGGCAGGGAAGCTGATTTGAAAGCCGTTTTTGAAAAATGGGATCTGCCCTGTGAAAACATCGGCATCACCACAGAGGGCGGTCGCCTGGAATTTTTTTATGAAGGTCAAAAAGTAGCCGACGTGCCGGCTGAAAGCCTGGTACTCGGCGGAGGCGCGCCGGTATATACGCGGAAACAAAAGGTACCTTCTTACTTAAAAAAGATACAACAATTTGATCTTCAGAAGATTAAACAACCCGGCAATTATAAGGCCGCAGCCAAAAAACTCTGGAATTCGCCTAATTTAGCCTCTAAAAACTGGATTACGCAACAATATGACAGCATGGTGCGCACGGGTACCATGACCACTAATCGGCCTTCCGATGCAGCAGTGGTATTAATCAGAGACACCCAAAAAGCCATTGCACTCACAACGGACTGCAATGCTGCATACGTTTATGCTGATCCCTACAAAGGGGGCATGATTGCGGTGGCCGAAGCCGCGCGCAATATCATATGTGCAGGTGGCGAGCCAGTGGCCATTACCAATTGCCTGAATTTTGGCAATCCTCACAATCCGGAAGTGTATTACCAGTTCGCACAAGCCATTAAAGGCATGGGCGATGCCTGCCGTAAATTTGAAACCCCCGTAACTGGCGGCAACGTGAGTTTTTACAACCAATACACGCACAAAGGGAAAGCCATTCCAGTGTACCCAACGCCTACCATCGGTATGCTGGGCATCCTGGACAACCGCGAACAGATCATGACCCTTGATTTCAAAAACGAAGGGGACCATATTTACTTGATCGGCAGCAGCAAGGATGACTTGGGCAGCAGCGAATACCTGCGCACCGTTTTGAAAAAAGAATACAGCAATTGCCCTCATTTTGAGCTGGAGGAAGAATATTTCATCCAACAAAAAGTAAAACAACTAATTCAAAATCAATTAATTAACACAGCACACGACGTAAGCGATGGTGGTGTGTTCACGGCCCTGCTGGAAGCGGCAATGCCTCGCGGCCTGGGCTTTGAGGTGCGCTCCAATGCAAACATCCGCAAAGATGCCTGGCTGTTTGGTGAAGCCCAAAGCAGGGTATTGGTCTGCGTGCGGACAGAACAATTCGCCGCATTTTCCCGTTTTTTGCAGGACGAAAAAATACCACACGAAGCCATTGGCACCGTTAAAGGCAAAAATGTGGTCATAGATGGTGAAAACTGGGGCAATGTGGCCACATGGCAGCGTACCTACAATACTGTTTTGGAAAACATTATGGCATAGCCTTTTCGTTTTTGGACAATTTAAAAAGCAACTTTACTCAACATGAAAAAAATACACCTTTTTCTATCGCTGCTGATGCTGATCAGCGGATCATTTATAGCCTGTCAGGGGCAGAGCGGCTATTCCCTGAAAGGAAATGTAAAAAATGCGGCAAACCTGCAAGTCACCCTGGATCAATCCCATTTTGACCGCTCCAATGTTACCGTAGGCCGTGCAGCCTGTGATGCTAACGGCAGCTTCGAGATCAAATCAGAAAAACCTTTCGAGCAGGGGTTTTATCGCCTGACCATTGGTGCAAAACGCATGTATTTCCTGCTGGATGGAAAGGAAAAAGCGGTAGATTTCAGCGCTGACCTGAATACCCTTGAAACCATGGACGTCACCGTTAAGGGATCTGAATCCTTTAAATGTTACGCTGACATCATGTCCGGCCTGGCCAAAAACCCGCTTCAAAATGAAGAGCAGGCCAAGGCCGCTGTGGCCAAAGGTTGCGATCCCCTTATGAAGGCCCTGCTGACCTCCCAAATATTTGGCCAGAACGCTGGTCAGTTTATGGCCCACTTCAAAACAGCATCAGGTGATCTCAGCACCGCCATGCCCAATTCCAAATACGCCAAGGACTATGCCAATATGTTGGCTCAGGTTGAAGCCGCAATTGCCGGACAGCAGGCTGGCGGCGAGGGCGGCAGCGTGAGTGTTGGTCAAATGGCCCCCGATATTAACTTGCCCGATCCAAATGGCAAAAATCGCAGTTTGTCCTCTCTCAAAGGCAAAGTCGTGTTGCTGGACTTCTGGGCCAGTTGGTGTGGCCCTTGCCGTCGTGAAAACCCACACGTCGTGGAAGTTTACAAAAAATATAAGGAAAAAGGGTTTGAGGTATTCTCTGTTTCCCTTGATGGTGTTGACCCTCGTTCCAGTGGCAATATGACGCCTGAACAAGTTACCCAGCGCAAAGCCGACGGCAAAAAGCGCTGGATGGACGCCATTGCACAGGATGGTCTGATATGGGACAACCACGTGAGTGATCTGCAAAATTGGGGCAGCGCTCCGGCAGCCGTTTATGGCGTTACATCCATACCGCGTACCTTCCTTATTGGCCGCGACGGCAAAGTAGTGGCCATCAACCCGCGCAACAACCTTGAGGAGGCGCTAAAGGCGGCGTTGTAGGAAATCAGGCTTGCCAAGGCTTTATCCCGGAATACAAGAGAGGTCGGAAGAGCGCATGAATGATGCCCTTCCGACCTCTTGTGTTTTTATTGTTTTCTTCAGTGCCATTCAAAAAACATTTTCTATCCAGCCCTTGAACCGCTCCTTTTTCATCAATACTTTTTCAAAAAGCAAATAGCCGGCAACCGCCACACCAATACCCGCCAAGACATCCAAAACATAATGGTGGTTGGTGTAAATGGCGGACAACCATATACCTATACACACCACAGCGCACAACCAGCCCAACCAGCGTACGCCCGTCATGCGGGCATAAAACCAAGCCACCAAAGGATAGGCGCTATGGAGAGAAGGCATGGCCGCAAACACATTGGAATTGCGGGTGTAAATCTGTTTGAACAAGGTGATATCCAGCAATTCATCCACTCGGTTAAGGCCGGCCGCAGAGCGCGGCACATCGGGGTTTAGCCCAAAACCAAATTCAGCCACATACC
Organism: uncultured Saprospiraceae bacterium; assembly: GCA_964539805.1. Taxonomy (GTDB): domain Bacteria; phylum Bacteroidota; class Bacteroidia; order Chitinophagales; family Saprospiraceae; genus M3007. The sequence goes on from CAZIKN010000070.1 coordinate 21,671, forward strand.
ACGGTGGTGCTGCCGGACACAAATAGTATATACTGAATCCCAATACATTGACCAAAAAGAAACAGCAGGCAAAGCGCATGTAAAGATTGGCCCTTTTCCAGGCTAACCAAACGCCCAATGCAAAGGGCAAGGGTACCCACGAAATATAGAAAGCGCCTGCCATCAGGTCAAGCCACCATTGGGTATGCCTGGCACACCATTCGTTCAGCGTGGCCCTGGCACTACCCTCCCCTATTCCAAACCAGGCTTTGTCTAAGTCGTACAAATCCTGGATGTGCACCGCATTGACCGTCCAATTGGGCGCAATCCGCAGTGAATCATAAATCACCCAATACAACAGCCAAACACTAAGGGCCGCTAACCAGCGGTGAAACCGGCCACCAGCAAGCCAAAGGGCCATGACGAGTACCCAAAGCACAACATGCTCAGGCCTAAGCCCTACAACCCAATAAAACCACGAAAAATATACGATGGAGCCTACACCCCAATATAGCCAGGTTTGGTTTTGCTTGCTCATGATTCCATTGCTTTTCTGCACAGCTGAATACGCTGATAGGCGGTATAATTAGCCAGTACGGCCAACAAAAACATGGGTATGGTAAAAATAGACAGATTGTCCAATGGGATTACTAAACCCAAAACATCAAATTGGTGGTAAGTAGGCCCAAAGCGGGAAGCAAAAACACCACAGACTATGGCTGACACCCCGATCAGTACAATGCGCTCAGGGCGCTGCATCATGCCATCACTGCATTCAATGCCAAGCCCCTCTGCCCTGGCCCGCACATAACTGACCATGAGAGAGCCTTGCATGGCCAAAAAAGCGAAAAAGGCACTTTTCCAATAGCCGTTGGCGGCCAAAAAATAACAGATACCCAAAAACATGACCAATTCAGAATAACGATCCAATACGGAATCAAACAAGGCACCAAAAGGGCTTGAAGTGCCGCTCACCCTTGCCAATCGGCCATCAATCATATCAAAAAGACCAGCAAACAAAATCAAGGCACCAGCCCAGCCGATATAACGGAGATCCAACGCTGGCTGATCAGCCCCCATTACCAATAAAACTGCCACCCCGATATTGAGCAAAAAACCAATAAGTGTAATGGTATTGGGCGTAACCCCTGCTTTGGTCAATATGATGATAAGCGGCTGTATCATGCGATACACAATGGGCTGGCCGTATGTTTTGAGCAAATTTGACATGAAACTTAAGGTTTACATTCTGAACACAACTCTTTTGTTGTACAAATATACAACAAACCAAACGCTCAATGCCGCGAACATCCTGGCGGACATTCGCGGCATTGCAAGCAGATCGGACAATAAACTGACAATGATGGCATTGAGCAGGATACCCAACAATACTCCCGTAAAAAAACGATGCCGCTTTTTACGGCGTTCCACCTCAGAATTCTTGAACACCCAATTGCGGTTTAGGTTCCAGGAAACCACCGCGCCTGAGCCTGCGCTGATGAAGGCCGCACTGCCGTTGGTAATCAGGGACAGATTGCCCAAGAGAAAGAAGCAAAGAAAATCAACAGCCGTGGCAGCAAGGGACACCGATGCATAGCGCAATAGGGTTAGCTGTCGGCTGCTCCCAAGTGCCGTGATGTATTTTGGCACACCAAGGCGAAAAGAAGCTCTGTACCGGGGTATTCTGCTCCGAAGTGATGAGCCAAACTGTCGGAGCGGCGGTGTTGGGTTCTTAGCGGTATTATTCCTCATAATAATCCAAGCCCAAATGCGTAATCAGGTCTTCGCCCATCATGTGCCGAAGGGTATTTTCCAACTTGTGCTGCTGTTTGAAAAGATCATGAATAGGCTCAAGCCCGGGTGCTGTCTGAGGGGCCTTAAAGTAAAAGGACAACCATTCCTGGATGCCGCTCATGCCCGAACGTTGTGCCAAATCAAGGAAAAGGGCCAAATCCAGTACAATTGGTGCCGCCAGAATGGAATCGCGACAAAGGAAGTTGATCTTGATCTGCATTGGGTAGCCCAACCAGCCAAAGATATCAATATTGTCCCAACTTTCCTTGTTATCCCCGTGAGGCGGATAATAATTGATGCGTATTTTGTGGTAAATTTCACCATACAGATCGGGCTGTGTTTCGCCATTAAAAATTCCTTCCAGCACATTGCCCTTGGATACTTCCTTGGTTTTGAAATTCTCCGGCGCATCTAATACCGCACCATCACGGTTGCCCAATATATTGGTACTAAACCAACCCTTAACGCCCAGTGCGCGGGAACTTAGGCCTGGTGCCACAATGGTTTTCATTAGCGTTTGACCGGTTTTAAAGTCTTTTCCGCCGATGGCAACTTTATTTTGCTGGGCCAATTGGAGCATGGCAGGGAAATCACAGGTCAGGTTAGGCGCACCGTTGGCGAAAGGCACCCCGCACTTCAGAGAAGCGTAGGCATAAATTTGCGATGGCGCTATATCCGGGTGATTGTCACGCAAGGCCTGTTCAAATGCCTCAATGCTCTGGTGGATTTCGCCAGCCTCGGTATAGGCCTCCGTGGAAGCACACCATACCATGACCAAACGTTCGCATTGGTGCTGCGTTTTGAAATTTTGTATATCAGCCATGAGCTGCTCGGCCAAGTCCATCTTATTGGGTCCTGTCTTTATGTTTGGCCCGCTAATGTTGCGGATAAAGCGCGGATCAAACACGGCTGCCATGGGCTTTATCTGCTCCAAATCCTCACGCAGGGAATCCAACAAACGTTGATCCAATACCTGCGCATGAGAGGCCGCCTGATAAACATTATCATCATAAATATCCCAGCCGCCAAAAACGACCTGATCCAATGAAGATAGCGGGACAAAATCGCGAATCAAAGGGTTGCGCTTGTCCGTGCGCTTGCCCAGACGGATGTGGCCCATTTGGGTGAGCGAGCCAATAGGGCTGCCCATGCCTTTACGAGCGGCTACTACGCCCGCGATAAATGTTGTGGCTACCGCTCCCATACCGGGGGTCAGAATGCCTAATTTGCCCGTCGCAGGGGCAATATGTGTCTTTTTTGACATTAAAATACAGTAAGTTATGATGATTGATTAAAAAGACAATTTCGCAGCCATCCGAATACCACTACGGCTCACAAAAGGATGATCCAAGTAGGTAAAACGACGGATATAATCTATCCGAATAACTTTGAAAATATTGCCAATTCCTATGTTTGCTTCTATGTAAGGTTTTGCTTCCAGAGAATATGTGAGTGGTGTGCCATCCGCATTGGTTGGCAATTCATACAACCCGGAGCCTGCATTGGGGGTGTTTACTTTGCTGATTTGCCCGTATAACACCTTTAGCGTAAAGAACTCTCTGAGTTTCAAGCGGCGAATTACCGGAATTTTATTGGTAAAAAAGCCATAAAATGAATGTTCCATGAATGCAGCCACATAACGATCACTCACAAACTCCATGAAATTCATTAAGTTATACGAAAGAAAGCGATATCCAAAAGTTTGATTGGCGCGGTGCAAAGTGAGCAAAGGATAGGGTACTTTGCCAAAAACGCCTCCCGCTTCCACATAAAAATAGTTATAACCAATGGGAGGCAGGTTGGAAAACTTGTACATCACAGCCGTCACTTCGTTGTAGTCATATTGACTGCCTAAAATGCCACTCACTCCCCTCGAATACCGCAACTGGGTGATCAAATTGAAACGCACCCGTTGGCGCCACCCGTTTTTGGTCTGGTAAAACTCCTCTCCCGGTGCGAAACGAACCTGCACAAAAGGATTGGCCGTGACCACAGGCGCTCCACGTTGCAATACATCATCGGTAGGATCAAAAGTCAGGCTGCCCAAAGGAGCCAATTCTTTGTGCTCAAAACCCACCTGAAAGGAAAACTTGTTGTAAAATTCCTTTTCATACTGAAGTAAAAACTTCTTCATGAACAAGAAACGGTCGTTTTGCCCGCGTGTAAAGGAGGTTCCTATATTGGTTTGAATAAATGTACCGATGGGAATGACGCCCGGGATCATCACATCCTGCTGGTAATTGATCCGCAGCATGTTGTACGGGAACACATTATAGTTGCGCTTGGATAGGGAAATATTGGCCGCCAAGCCATATTTCCAGCGTTCGTCCCGAAAGCCGTAGGCCGCAAACCCTTCAAAATTCACTTTTTTGAACAATGACGGATTGGTTCGCCCCCCAAAGCGCACACGGGTACCTTCTACCGGGTTAAAAGCATAAAATGTATTGATACGGCCAATTTCAATGCCTGGTGTAGGCTCATAATGGCCGACAATAGCAATCTGGATGGTCGTTTTAATGCGCTTGAACAAGGCTGTATTCTGAAGACTGTCTATATTTTTATAGGTAGCCAATTCGGAAGCCGTCAGTTCGGCGTGCCGCGCTTTTCGCCAAAATGTGGTATCTTTTGTATTGGCATTTTGCCGTAGCGAACGCGGTTCATACATCTTTTGAAACAGGGAATCATGCAGGGGAAGCCCTAACTTGGGGTTTTGATGCGAGACATAGCGCTCACCGTACATACCCGCGCCTTTTTGGGTCAGGCCAAAATCAAAAGAAATGGTCTCTTCATCCAACACCCATTTGCCACTTTCCGGCAGTTTTTGAAAAGTTTGCTCTACTTCCAATTCGCGTACCCAGTTCAGGTTGATCATAGGGTTTACGGAAAAAACGATTTTGGTGACAGGATAGGTGCTATCCAAGGCCACATACAAATCGCCCTGTAGCAGCATATCTGTTTTGTTGCGGGGGAAAAACTGGAGCCTGACAATTTTGCTGCCGTTCTGCACAATGGTATCTGCCGGGTAGTAGCGATAAAACAAAGGAGCGCTATTGGCTATGGGACTGAGGAAGTGGTCCGTCAATAGCACAACAAAGTTGTCGTAAATATTGACATCCTGGTACATATAGCGGATGTATTTCTCCACACCTTCGTTGTCTAAAAGGGGAAATTCCACTTTTTGGGTGGCTTTTATCCAGGTTTTTTGCTGTTTTGGATTGGTTTTGCTGTAAAAATCCTGCACGGCCTCCTGTAGATAGGTCGGGATGACTCCTCCGGTTTTTAGTTTGGTGGTATCCACATTGTCCAGCGCAAATTTCCAGGAGCGCATCATACGCCTGTTTTTGAACTTGTCGGAAATATTGCTCATGCCCATCAGCAGTTTTTCATATTGTTCCTCTTGAAAACTGCTAAAATTCTCCACCCTATTTTTGTCGCGGTTTTTGACCACCAATTCTATGAGCGCAACGGCAGGATTGTTTTTGTTGCGGTAACGCTTGGGTTTGATGACCACTTCCTTCAGCATTTCAGACTGCGGTTCCAGCTCGACATTCAGTACAGCCTTTTCGCCGTCCTTGAAAACGATGGTTTCCTCTATAGTTTTGTAGCCCACACAGGAAAAACTCAGTTTGGTGATGCGCGTTTTGGCCTTGACCACAAAACTGCCATCTTCCTCGGAGCGAGCACCTGTATTTAAGCCAACCGCTACCACTGTGGCATAGCCAACAGGCTCTTTCGTAGCAGCATCCGTGATTTTGCCGCTAACTTGCCAGCCCGTATTTTGAGCCAGGGACATATCAGCAAAGGCAATAAACACAACAAGGCCAAGGAGGAATTTGAGCAACGGTTTTAGTGGCTCACAGGCGCGCCCGCGCGAGGAACTGCCCGTTAATTCACTGGAACTTTTAAAACGGTTCGCAAGTAACGATAAGTTTTGTTGCATAAGATAAGAATGGTGGAGCATCGAAAATTCAGCGTTAAGATATATGCTATTTTCCATTTATATACCGGATTTTAAGTGATTTTGAAAATTACCGGGATTGATTTGCCTGATTTTTAAAGATTTACAGACACAAGTAAACTCAAAACCACTTTGCATTGGCTATGCTTTCAAATTGGTGCGCGAGTGCTCACTTGCATGAGGGTCGTTTTTGACACTCTGTATGATAAAATCCACAATATGGTGCTTACGTTGTTCCATCAGCTGGGCATAAGCTTCGGGGTCCAGATCAATAATAGAAGCCATCCAAGCTTGTGCTACAAAAGGCAGCGTAACCAAAGAAACAATATTCATCCACAACATACGGGGATCAATGGGTTTTAGATTGCCCCGCTGGATTTCATGTTCAATTTGTTGGCTAAAAGCCCTGAATGCCTTGTCCTTATCAACTTTCCCCTGACAACTACCGACCAAACAAGGATTTCTCGCCATTTCATTGATAACAAACAGCGGCAAACCCGGGTTGCGTTGAATCAACTCCATGTCCAATTCCACCATAAGGCGTAGTTTTTCAAAAATATCCAAACGATCATCTGCCAAAATCTGCTCCCTGTTCTGTGCCAATACAGCCATTTCCTCTTCAAAAACCGCCTCAAAAAGTCGGTTCTTACTGCGGTAATAGTAATTGACCAATGCCTTGTTAACGCCTGCCTCTTGAGCGATATCCTCCGTGCGTGTGGCAGCCAATCCCTTGGCCGTAAACACCCGTCTCGCGGCCTCTTTTATCAAGTGTTCCGTGTTGTGTGAGTTGGCTTGCATATCAAATCATTGTTTTAAACAAGCGTTTAAACGAAGATGTCAATTTTTTGTTTCGTTTTGGATAAAAAAAAATTAACGCTGCAAAATATGATTTTGCAGAAACTGTTGAAAGCACTTTTATATGATTGGTCATTTGGCCGACTTGAAATGCCGTAATTGTCAGATGAATTGTCGTTCTTTGCGGCCTGTTTTACTTTTTTATTGATATGAACATCCAAAAAATACCATCGCCCAGCTTTGTTTTGGACGAAACCCGATTGCGTGACAACCTTAGCCTGATCAATCGCGTACAAAAGGAAGCAGGGGTCCAAATCATCTTGGCCTTCAAGGGTTTTTCCATGTGGAGTGCCTTCCCCATCGTAAGGGAATACCTCAGTGGTGCCACGGCCTCATCCCTGAGCGAGGCCCGTCTGTGTTTTGAAGAAATGGGCGTAAAATCACACACGTATGCCGTGGCCTATTTGCCCCGTGAATTTAGCAAAATCATGGCATACAGCAGTCATATTACGTTTAATAGTATAGGACAGTACAAGCGTTTCAAGTCCCGTTTGGCCAAAAGCCCGGAACACATCAGCGCAGGCATACGGGTAAACCCGGGCTGGTCGCCCGTTGGCACGGATTTGTACAACCCGGCCTCCCCTGGCTCGCGGCTTGGCGAATCCGTTGAAAACTTCAAAGGGCACTTGCCTGAAGGTGTGGAAGGGCTGCATTTTCACACCCTTTGTGAAAGCAGCAGCTATGATCTGGAAAAAACCCTCACCTATTTTGAGGCCCAATTTGGCCCCTTTCTGTCCAAAATCAAATGGGTCAATTTTGGTGGAGGGCACCTCATGACCCGCAAAGGTTATGAGGTAGAGCACCTGATACAGGTATTAAAGGGCTTCCGTTCCCGTTATCCCCACTTGCATGTTTTGATGGAGCCAGGCAGCGCAATTGCCTGGGATACTGGCGTTCTGGTGGCTACTGTGTTAGATATTGTACAAAACAAAGGCATAAAAACAGCCATCTTGGATTGTTCCTTTACCTGCCACATGCCGGACACCTTGGAGATGCCCTACCGCCCGCGTGTGCGCGGTGCAAACGAAAACCCCGGCCCCGGGGACAAACACCAATACCGCTTGGGCGGAGTGAGCTGTCTTAGCGGCGATTTTATGACAGAGTATGGCTTTGAAAAGGCCCTGAAGATCGGGCAGCGCATAGTGTTTGAGGATATGATACACTATACTATGGTAAAAACGACCACATTCAATGGGGTGACCCATCCTTCCATTGCCATTTGGCGCAGCAATGGTGTTTTGGAAGTAGTCAAAAAGTTTGGATACAAAGATTACAAGACGCGTTTGTCTTAGTGGCTTAGTGAACCACAAAAGGCACAAAAAGAAGCAACTGCTTACCACGCGGCATCTAAATGTGACATAAATTGCACCACAAAAGGCACAAAAGAGCACAAAAGCGTTTTTACTTCACCTTTGTGTCCTTTTGTGCCTTTTGTAGTGCAACTGAAAAAACACAATCTTTTTGTGGTTTAACCAAACAAAATATTAGAGCATGTCTGGGATATTCTGCTTGAGTCAAAAACGAGGGATTTTTTCAGCATTTTTATCGTTTTTGAAGGAGTGTAGCGGGGCTACACGACTG
>CAZIKN010000071.1:0-29359 GCA_964539805.1 uncultured Saprospiraceae bacterium
CGAAACGAAATGCTTTCAGCGGAGAGATTTGTAACAAGGCGCTTGTGAGCAGCATATCTTGGGCCCCTGCGGCTACCAGGTTGCCGACGCCAGGAATACTGAGCGTCTCTTCAAAAAAACCTCCGGAGTAGTATCGCCCGTTCGGCCCGATGGCCATAGAGGTCATTGGGAAATCATTGGGGCCATGAGGCACAAATGCCATAGCATTCAATTGCCCGTCTCGGAAGTTGAACAATTGGGTGGCAAAGCCGAAGTGTTGCCTGATAAGCGTATTTTGACGCCTCAGGTTTCCGCCATAGTCAAAAAGCAGGTAAGGCACGTTTTGGTCATCCACACCTATGTCCAGCACATAGGGTTCAATATCTTGTGTGGTCGTATTGAAATTTAAGGCTTCTTTGGCTTGGCCATCGGCCCCTATCCGGGTTACGAAGATGTTGAAAAGGTCGGGGTTCCCGAAAAAACCGAGTTTGACGTTGTTCCCAAAATCCAGGTTATTGGCATCATAGTAGCCACTCAACCAAACATCGCCGTTGGGCGCTACACTGAGTAGTTGTGCGTATGCACTGCCGTTGGTTTGTTTGCTGGTATTGAGCCAGCGGATATTGCCTTCGGGGCTTATTTTTGCCAAAAATACACCGTCTGGATTGAGGTTGTTAAAAGTTGTTTGATCAAATACCAAAGCGTCATCAGAATAACTGCCGCTCAAAAACAAATCGCCGTCCGGCGCAAGTTCTATGCCCTCCGAGCTGATAAAATTGCCCGCCGGGAAGCCAGAGCTAATGGTCTTCATCCAGAGGAACTGGCCTGTTGAGTCATATTTGGCCAAAAAAGCATCCTGACAATCCGCCACACAGGGGCGTTCAAATATATGATTGGCATCAAAGCGGAGCGAGTCGGCAAAAAAACGTCCGTACACATAAACATTGCCTGTTTCGTCCATTTCAATCCCTCCAAGGGTGTCTGCGGGTAATTGTGATTGTGGCCCGCTGATCATATTGGCCCACAAAAGGGCACCATCAGCATCAAATTTCGCTACGAAATAGGGTTGGGAATCGTCATTTACGGAGAATGGGCTGCCCAATCCCAGCTCCAAACTGGATTGAAATACGCCCCAAACAGCCGTTTGGCCTTTGGCGTTCGTTTCAATTTCCAAAAATTCGGCCACCGTACCGTTTTTAGCCCCGGGGCTGTAAAACGTATTGACCCATTGTACCTGCGGATTTTGCGCTGAGCTGAAGCAGGCGAACAACAAAAGACAGAAAGTAAGTGCTGGCTTCATATTAAAAAAAGTTTGTGCCCTACAAAAATAGCACCGAATAATCAGATCGTCACACCTAATGAGTAGAGTATGCTTTTTGAAGGATAAATTCAGATTTTGAATGAGTAAAAAAGAATGTCCGCAATGGCCAAACGGAACTAAAATTTTGCCCCTCCCGGTCGTTTAGGCATTCAATCCTGATACTCGGCAACTAAAGTAATGATAAAAAAGCAATTTTGATTTTTTTTGCGCCACAAATATGCTCTTATTGACTCATCATGCAGTCCATAACATTGCTAAATCTATATATCATGACATTATTATCCAAAACACTTGTTGTTACCCTTTTCCTTGCTTCGTTGATCATGGAAGACAGCGTGGCACAGTCCGATCGTTGGCAACAAAAGGTGGATTACAACATGACCATTGACATGGATGTAAAAACCCACCAATACGCCGGCAAACAACGCCTTGTATACACCAACAACAGCCCGGACACCCTCACCAAGGTGTTTTATCATCTTTATTTCAATGCTTTCCAACCTGGGAGTATGATGGATGTGCGCTCGCGAACCATTGATGATGCCGACCCGCGCGTAAGTGATCGGATCTTCAAACTCAAGCCGGAGGAGTACGGTTGGATTAAGGTAAACAGCTTGGCCCAAAACGGCAAGGCCCTCAAATTTGAAACGAACGAAACTATTTTGGAAGTTACTCTGGATAAGCCCATTTTGCCCAAAAGCAGCGCCACCTTTGACATGAGCTGGGATGCTCAGGTGCCCTTGCAGATCAGGCGCTCAGGCCGCTACAACCGCGAAGGCGTGGCCTATTCTATGGCACAATGGTACCCTAAATTGTGTGAATATGACTATCAGGGCTGGCATGCCAATCCTTATGTAGCCCGTGAATTCCATGGCGTATGGGGTGATTTTGATGTGACGATTAAGATTGATCGCAATTTTGTAGTGGCAGCAGGTGGCTATCTGCAAAACCCTGATGAGGTAGGCTGTGGTTATGAAAACGATGCACAAAAACTGAAAATTCCAGCAGGGGACAAACTTAGTTGGCATTTCAAAACCCCCAATGTACACGATTTTATGTGGGCAGCCGACCCTGAATACATTCAGAAAAAAATAATGGCTGAAGATGGTACCACCATGCGCTTTTTTTACAAAAAAGACAAAAAATATAGCGAAACATGGGAAAAATTGCCAGCCATCATGAGCCGCGCGCGCACGCACATGAACCGTATTTGCGGCGCTTACCCCTATAGGGAGTACTACTTTATACAAGGTGGTGACGGCGGTATGGAATACCCGCTCGGTACCCTCATCACAGGCGACAGGCCGCTGAACAGTCTTGTAGGCGTGAGCGTGCACGAGCAACTGCACTCCTGGTATCAAATGATCTTAGGAACCAATGAAAGCCTGTACGCATGGATGGACGAAGGGTTTACCTCCTGGGCCGAAACCTTGGTGATGAATGAACTGGCCCGTGAAAACTTACTGCCCCGGATGGAGTATGAGGAAAACCCCTTCGAAGGCGATTACCGTGCTTATGTCAAGTTGGCCACCAGTGGCAAAGAAGAACCCATGACTACCCATGCGGATCACTTCCATACCAATTATGCCTACAGTACCGCCGCTTATGTCAAAGGTGCGGTGGCCTTGCGTCAGTTGGGTTATGTAGTAGGGGAGGAAAATCTTTACAAAGGCATGCTGCGCTATTACCATGAATGGAAATTCAAACACCCCAACGTAAATGATTTCATTCGCGTAATGGAAAAACAAAGCGGACTTGAATTGGATTGGTACCGCGAAGATTGGGTCAACAGCACCAATACGATAAATTATGGCATAAAATCCGTAAAATCAAACAAGGAAGGCACATCCACCCACGTCATCATCCGCCGTGAAGGCCGCATGGCCATGCCCTTGGATATCTTGGTGACCTACGAAGATGGCAGCAGGGAGTTGTTTTATGCGCCATTGGAAAGCATGCGCGGCGTAAAACCGGCAAGTGAACCCAAGTACACCCTTTTGCCGGATCATCGCTGGGTGGATCTTCAGTATGAATTTGACATACCTAAATCCGTACGGAGTATAAAAAGTGTACAAATTGACCCCACACACCGAATGGCAGATATTGACCTTTCGGATAATGAATGGTAAAAATGCAGGGTTGATGAGGCCAGTACCCTCATCAACCCTCATCAACGCTTAATAACCATACCCAAGATTGTCTTATCTTCGCCGCATTATGTCAAATGTCCGTAACTTAAACATCAACAACGAGGCTGAAGCCTGTGCCGCAATCCTGTTCGCATGCCGAAAGGCAGATGAAATTACCGCCGAAACGGAAAACGCTGTTTTTGTAACAGCTCTGAAAACCAGAAATGTTTTTTTGGGCAAGGATTATGAGTATCTATTAAATGTGGCAGAACAGGCCTTTGCCCAAGCAGGAAGCCCTGAAGCCTTGATTGATGGAGCCTTTACTATTGTCAGGGAACAAACCCGACTACCTCTCTTGTACCATTGCTTGGATGTCATTTTGGCCAATGGCGTGGTGACACCCAAAGAGCACAAAGTATTCCAATACCTTAAGGCTAAATTCAGGATAGCTGACGTGGCAGCCTACAAGGCTATAGAAGTATTGACGGTCAAAAATTTATTGTGATGAAATAGGCACTATTTCCCTAAGGATACCCAATAAAAAGATTGTTAGCCCCATTGATCTTTTCTTTCTACGAAAAAAATCGTACCCAACTGTCACCTTTTTTGAAAACAACTGTCTATTCTTCCAATTTCTGTGAAGTGAAGTTTTTCACATTTAACAACTAAAAAATTATGCGGACAAAAACGTACTGCGCAGCACTATTGCTTGCGCTTCTCTCTTGTTTTTCCTTCACAGCTATTGCACAACATCGCATCAGCGGAGCGGTATTTGACCAGAAAAACGAAGCTTTGCCGGGCGCCTCGGTTCTGCTGCTTTCGGCTCAGGATTCTTCCCTGATAAAAGGCTTATTGAGTACTGAAAAAGGTGGCTTTAGCTTTGAGCATATGCCTTTGGGGACATATCGCCTTCAAATATCCATGTTGGGTTTTGTGACTTATCTCTCTGAATCTTTTGTATTGGAGTCAGATAAAGGCTTTGGTACGATCTTGCTGACGGAGGATGCCACCACTTTGGAAACCGTAAATGTTACTGCCCGAAAGCCACTTTTTGAGCAAAAAATTGACCGTATCATGGTAAATGTTGGGGCCAGTGCCACCAATGCTGGAGGAAATGCCTTACAGGTGCTACAGCGTTCGCCGGGCATCATCGTGAACCGCCAGGCCAACGGCATTTCAATGGCAGGAAAAAACGGGGTCATTATTATGATCAACGGAAAAATAACACGTATGCCACCCGATGCAGTGATCCAAATGCTGGAAGGAACACCAACGGCCAACATAGAGCGCATAGAGCTCATACATACGCCGCCAGCCAATTTTGATGCGGAAGGAAGCGCGGGCATTATCAATATTGTGCTCAAACAATCCGCAGATGCAGGGCTAAATGGTGGATATTCCCTCAATGGCGGCTATGGGAAACGTGAAAAAGCCGGAGCTGGCCTGCATTTTAATTATCGCCAGGGTAAAATGAACCTTTTTGGCAACTACGGTTACCAGTTTAACCATAATCCGCAGGTATTTACCAATTACCGTGGCATCACGCGCGATGGACAGTTTTTGGAAACAGATGGCAGTAGCAAGCGCGCACCCGATCTCGGCATCCACAATGCCCGCTTGGGTGCAGATTTTCAATTGTCCAAACAAACCATGTTCGGTGTGGTTGGCACATTTTTTAACCGATATTGGGACATGGATGCACTCAATACCATTGATTTCCGCGTGAATGGCAATCCCGACGGGAAAATACTGATGGGAACAAAAGAAATCAACCGCTGGACTTCCGGTACGGGCAATGCCAATGTTTCGCACCAGTTTGGTAAAACCAAAACCCTCAGTGCCGATGTGGACTATGTCTATTATGAAATTGACAACCCGAGCAGTTACGACATTCAATACCGAACCAGGCAAAATGAAGTGGACAATGAAGACAAACTACGGGTGGAAAAAGAAAATCCGATTCATATTTGGGTTGGAAAATTGGATTACACGCAAGACTTAGGCAAGGACACACGCTTGGAAACGGGCGTAAAACTGGCAGCCAGCCGTTTCGACAACGACGTACGCGTAGAGCAATTCCTGACGGATGCCTGGATGGTGGATTCCGCGCTGACCTCGCGGTTCAAACTCAGGGAGGATGTTTCTGCTGCATATAGTTCTATCTCCTTCAAAATCAATGCAAAAACCGACGCCAAACTGGGCCTTCGCTATGAATTTACCAGCACCAATCTTGGTTCCGTGGAGCAGCCCAATGTGGTGGATCGCCGCTATGGCAGTTGGTTCCCAACGGTGTATCTATCAAGAGTATTGGGTGAAAACCAAAGCATAAACGCCACTTACAGTCGCCGTATAGCTCGCCCCGGCTTTACCCAATTGGCACCGTACTTGATTTTTTATGATCCCAATACCCTGCAAACGGGCAACCCTGCACTCCAGCCAGCCTTTGTAGATGCAGCCAGATTGAGTTATCAGCGGAAATCCTTTAATTGGGTGGTGGAATACAATTTGGAAAGCCCTTCCATCCGTGATATTCCGGTGGTGGATGTTGCCAATAACGCACAGGTAACCCTGCCGATCAATATCGGTAAAACACACACCGTATTTTCATACATCAGCCTGCCCATTCGAGTTAAAGATTGGTGGAACATCCAAAGCAGTGTATTTGGTGTTTATCAAAATTTTATTTATAAATATGAAAATGTATCAGATGAAATACCCTATCGCTTTATGGGGATCGAGTGCTCACAATCCTTTATCTTGCCCAAGCAGTTTTTTGTGGATGTTTCAGGTAGTGTCGTCACGGACAATTACTATGGCCTTACCAAATACAAGCGCAATGGTGTGTTAAGCCTTGGCATTCGCAAAAAACTAAGCGAGCGTTGGGGGGAGATCACCATAAATGCCAATGACCTGCTGTTGTCCTCCAATTGGTATGGTTCCACGACCCAGCCCGAACTCAACTTGCTGGTACGCAACTCCTACCAACAAGCCGAGCGGGTATTTATGCTGACCTGGACCAATAAATTTGGTAACCAAAAACTGCGCGATGCGCGCCAGCATGACCGTGGCGCTTCAGAAGAACTTAGGCGTTTATAATTTTTCGCAACATTCCGCTGGTTGCGTTTCCACATAATCGGCGGAATGTACCCTAAAGGCATACATTGTGCTAATTATCTTGTTTTTTACGAAAAATCCACGTGTATTCCTCCAGTCTGAATGCAGGTCATAAACCCGCCAAAACTTCCTTATACCCTCGCCCTATGGGTATACATACGCCCCCGACCTCAACAGTCTCTGCTGTGTAAGCTTCAATTTTGGCCGTGGCAACGATAAATGAGCGGTGGATTCGTATAAACGCTTTGGAGGGCAAAACTGCCTCTATGTCATGGGTGCCCATTTTGGAAAGATATTCTTGTTGAGTCGTCACGATTTTGATGTACTCGCGCTGGCTCTCTATGTACAAAATATCCGAAAACAGGATTTTTACTTTCTTTTTTTGTACATTCAGAAAGATATAGTCCTTTTCCATAACATCAGGGCTGGCCTGTTCTTGAAGGGCGGCACGAACTTTATTAACGGCCCTGAAAAAACGCTCAAAGTCAAAAGGTTTGAGCAGATAATCCGCGACATTGAGGTTGAATCCTTCCACCGCGTATTGATGGTAGGCTGTAGTGATAATAATAGCAGGCGCTTGGGGCAATGTTTTGATAAAGGCCATACCCCGCAATTTGGGCAGGTGAATATCCAAAAAAATGAGGTCAATAGTGTGCTCAAGCAGGTACTCACTGGCCGAAATGGCATCCCGAAAATTTTCCTTCAAATCCAAAAACGGCACATCAGCAATATAGCCTTTCAAGACTTTTACGGCCAAAGGCTCGTCTTCAACAATAATACACCTTATTTTAGACATGACTGGAAAGGTTGATATTAAGCGTGGCTGAGAAGACGATATCTTCCTGCTTCACAGACAATTCGTATTCCCGATACAGCAATTCCAATTGTCTTTTGAGGTTGGAAAGTCCAATGTTTTCTTTGATTACCGGTTCATCGGGATTTCGCTCCGTAGAATTTTTGACCTGAAAAAACAATCTTTGATTGTCAACACTCAGGTTGATGTCCACAAAAGGGCGGTAGCGGGTTTCTGATGCGCCGTGCTTAAAAGCGTTTTCAACCAGCGGCATGAGTAGCAAAGGGGGCAACAATTGCTTCATGTCGCGTATTTTGTAGTTAAAAATTACCCTAAGGGTGTCATCATATCGTAGTTTTTCCAATGCAATATAATCACTGATGATTTTAATCTCCTGCTCGATGGGCAAAAAAGGGCTACCCGTTTGGTACAGCATAAACCGCAGTATTTCAGATAGTTTTAAAACGGATTCCGGCGCCAGATCGGATTTTTCCTTGGCCAGTACATATATATTATTGAGGGTATTGAACAAAAAATGAGGGTTGGTCTGGGATTTCAGATAGTTTAATTCAGCCTCCTGTTTTTCAATGCGCAGCTGCTGGGTCATTTGTTTCAGGTTCAGGTGGTTGTTGACATGAAAGATGATGCCGAAAAAGAAAACAGATAGCAAGCTGTATTGAAAATGATAGCAAACGCCTCCCAGAAAACTGTCAAACGTGATCAGGGGTGTCCAAATGTGCAAAACCAAGCCAATTCCCCTCCAAAAATAAAGACCAAAGGAATAGATCAAAAATTGCAGGGCCAACAGCAACAAGGAACGGATGATCTTTTTGCGGCTGATCATGGGCAGGATATGGTCAAAAAAGAGGTAATTTGCACAAATGACGTATATCGCCCGCCAGGCATTATTGCAGATCTTGATTTGCAGCGTTTCGGGAGGCTCAATCTTGCCCTCCATCATCCAGAGCAGGAAGTAAGCCAAGCCAACCCAAGTATAAAACCGAAACCTTTTGATGTCAAAATGGAAATTCATCCGGCAATAATCGGTGATATTCAGTTAATTAGGATATAATTTCGACATCCGATTTTTCTCGTTGACGATGAGCTGCTGTTCATTGACACCAACCTGTTGTTCGTTGACGAGGGCTTTGCAACTTATTTATGGGCCATCTCTTTTGTGTAAAAATACCCAGTTATGTACAAAAATTTGATCCTCCTGGCCGCCATTTTTTACCTGGTCGCTCCCTTGAATGCCCAAACAGAGCCCAACGCCGGCAACTGGCAAACCTGGTTTATCCCATCGGGCAAAACCTATCGCCTGCCCGCACCTCCAGCCTATGCCAAGGAAATCACGCTGGTGATGGCCGCGCAAAAAAAACTCAATGCCGATACCCGACAACAAATCAAGTATTGGAACATGGGATCGCCAGCCTACCATTGGATACACCTGATGGATGACACCTGGATGTCGGATGCCTTTAACAATGGCATTTTGGCCAACATGCTCCTGAGCGTAAGCCTTTATGATGCCACCGTAGCCGCCTGGGACAGCAAATATGCCCACAACAGACCGCGCCCTTTTGCTGCGGACAAACGCATACAAACGCTTGCCCTCAAGCCGGACAGCCCCTCCTACCCTTGCGAGTATTCTGTGGCAGCCGGAACAGCGGCCACCATTATCAGTCATTTTTTTCCAAAAATGGCAGATTCCGTGCAGCGCATGGCGGATCAGGTTATGGCCTCGCGTATTGCTGCGGGCATGGCCTTCCCAAGCGACACCCGCGCCGGTTTTGACCTGGGCAAAAAAATAGCCGAAGCGGAAATAGCCCGCACCAAAGGCTTTATGTCCAATGCGCCGTGGGACGGCAAAAAGCCCGACAAGCCCGGACTTTGGAACGGCCCTTTTGCCCTTTTGCCGTATGCAGGACAAAGCAAAACTGTGGTGCTGGACAATGGCGGCCAGTTTCGGCCGGGGCCACCACCTGATTTTGCCAAAGAGATGGAAGAATTAATAAACCTGAAACAAACGCCTGAAACCATGTACAACGCCCTGAAATTCAACAACTCAAATGTGTTTGGCAGTTTGTTGGAAAAAAAGATTTTTGAATACAACCTGCACTTAAACCCGCCCCGCGCCGCCCGATTGTACGCCCTGGCTGCCATAGGTACCTATGATTGTTTTGTAGCTTGCTGGGATGCTAAATATACCTATTGGGGCATTCGGCCCGAACAATATGATACCACTTTTAAGCCATTACTTGTAGCAAGTCCACCCTTCCCTGGTTATCCGTCAGGCCATGCCGCAGTCAGTGGCACTATGGGCGAACTGTACGCTTACTTTTTTCCCGAAGAAGCAGACCTGTTCCGCAAGTTGGCCATTGAGGGTGCCGAATCTCGTTTTCAGGGCGGCATCCATTTCCGTACGGACAACGAAGTCGCCCTTGCATTGGGCCGGAAAGTAGCGAATGCCATCATTCATAAAGCAAAATCCGATGGCTCGGAAGAAGGTTTTTTTTCACCACAAAAGGCACAAAAGGTCACAAAGATGAAAACCCCAAGGTGATTGTTTTTCACCACAAAAGGCACAAAAGAGCACAAAAATGAAAACCCCAAGGTGATTGTTTTTTCACCACAAAAGGCACAAAAGCTCACAAAGGAACCCTTATGTGTCCTTTTGTGCCTTTTGTGGTGAAAAATCCTGTTCCTTTTGTGGTAAAAAATCCTGTTCCTTTTGTGGCGAAAACCGCTTAGCACTTCTTAACCAAAGTCAATGAAAACGCCCTGCAGCTGCCCTGACCTTTGCGCTGAATTTTAAAGCGTACACAATTATGAAACAAAAATCAGGATTAACATTGCTGCTTTGCCTGCTATTCGCAGGCCTTACATGGGGGCAACAACTCACACAAACGGTAAGGGGAACACTTAGCGACACGGATAGCAAGCTACCCTTGATCGGGGCGCAGGTCATCATCTCGAACAGTTCACCCCAAATGGGAGCTATTACAGATGCCGAAGGCAATTTTCGCATAGAAAATGTGCCAATCGGGCGCATTACCCTGCAATTGAGCTATCTGGGGTACGAGCCTCAAACTATTCCAAACATCGTGGTCAACTCCGGCAAGGAAGTGCTGCTACAGCTCAATATGCAGGAATCAACCTTAAAAATGCACGAAATCACCATCACCGGAGGCTCCAAAAAGGGGAAGGCGCTACATGATATGGCTGTGCTGAGTGCAAGAGCCATATCGCCGGAGGAAACCAATCGCTATGCGGGCGGCTTTAATGACCCTTCGCGCATTATGTCCAATTTTGCCGGGGTCACCAGTACCCAGGATGGCAGCAATGACATTATTGTGCGCGGTAATTCACCCAAATACGTCCAGTGGCGGTTAGAGGGTGAGCAAATCACCAACCCCAATCATTTTGGCGACCAAAGTGCGGTAGGCGGATCAGTCAGTATTCTGAACAACAACCTTCTTGCGACATCCGACTTTTATACTGGTGCCTTTTCTGCCGAGTATGGCGATGTGCTCTCCGGGGTTTATGATGTGAAATTGCGTAATGGCAACAATGAAAAATTGGAATCCGTATTCGGGTTTGGCCTATTGGGCACTGAGTTGACCATGGAAGGGCCTTTTAAAAAATCTTATGGCGGCTCCTTTTTGGTCAATTATCGCTACTCAACCGCTGGTTTATTGAGTAAATTGGGTTTATTGGGCGATTTTGGCGGCGTGCTCCAGTTTCAGGATGCCTCCTTTAAAGTGGTGCTGCCCACACAAAATGCCGGCGTGTTCTCCCTTTGTGGAATAGGCGGGGCAAGCAGTTTCCGTTTTGAAGATGTTACCCCGGCAGTTTGGGTGATCCCTGGCACCAATGCTTCCCGCGCCGAAATCCGAAACGATTTTGACAAAAAAGCACATTTGGTGAATATTGGCCTCAAGCACAGCATCAACATGGGCAAAAAGGGTTTGCTGAACAGTTCGCTCACCTATGCCAATGAAGGCATCGCAGATGATATCTTCGAAGCGGGAATTATTAAAATTTACAATGACAAGGGTGAATTCCTGCGCGATTCCGTTTTGCGCAAAAATTTACAATTTCAGGGGCGCTTGGAAAAACCAGCCTATCGTGCCTCGCTCACATATCAGCACAAATTCAATGCAAGGCATAAAATACAAATAGGTACAAAATACACCCTGTTTGACTTCCAATTTGATCAAAGCCAATGGCGCGGCCAGGAAAACAAACGCTTTGTTCTGCTTGATTTTCAGGAGCAGGTAGGCACCGTGCGCAATTTTGTCAGCTGGCGTTACAGAATGAACGAACGAATCACGCTCGTGTCCGGACTGCACAACATGAATGTGCTGCTCAACCACAAAAGCACTCTGGAACCGCGTTTGGCCATGAACTGGAACCTAAGCCGGACTTTGTCCCTACAGGCTGGTTATGGCAAACACAGCAACATGGAAAGTATCCACCATTACTTTGCCAAAGTGGAGCAACCCGATGGGCGCATTACTGAACCCAACCGTGATCTTGATATGTTGAAAGCCGATCATTTTGTGCTTGGATTTGAAAAACGGTTGGGCAAAAACATGCGCGCCAAAATAGAAGCCTATTATCAGCACCTGTATAATCTGCCTGTTGAAAACTCAGATACCAGTTATTTCTCCACCATCATAGAAGGGCTTGATTTTCGATATGTGGATTTGGTGAACCAAGGCAAGGGCAAAAATTATGGCATAGAGTTTACGCTGGAAAAGTTTTTCAGCAACAGTTATTACTTCATGCTCAATGCCTCTCTTTATGAATCCAAATATACACCACTGGATGGGAAAGAGCGCAATACGCCCTTTAATGGCCAATATTTAGTCAATTTCCTGTGTGGAAAAGAGTTTCAGGGCATGGGTAAAAAAAATAATCAGGTGTTGGGACTGAATGCGCGGTTTTTTGGGGGCGGTGGCCGAAAGATTATTCCACTGCTTCGGGATGCTCAGGGAAATTTAGCCGTTGATCCGACGCAAAACCGGTACTGGGATTATGACAAGGCTTTTCAGGGCAGCCTTGAAGATCCATATCAACTCCAGCTGTCCGCCAGTTACAAATGGAATAAGCCACGGGCTACCCACGAATTGTTCCTTAACTTGGACAACATTACCAACCACAAAGGCAAAATCATGGAATTTTATGATGAAAGTGAGCCTAATAAGGTGGGCCACATGACGCAGTTTGGTTTTTTCCCTAATATTATGTATCGAGTCTATTTTTGATGTTAAAGGCTTGTTGCAGTGGGAGACCATCCAAAGCGTTTTGAGCGTTAAGGTAAACTATCCATCAGGAGGAAGCAAGTGGGGGCAAAAATAAAGCCGAGGTGAATTACTTTTGCTGCGAACATATCATGCGCTTTGTTCAACATCCCTTCAATCAATTGAGCAAAGATTTTGTCACAACAAACCACCCTTTTCAACACATGCGCTTTTTTAGCCCAAAGATCTTAGTTGCCCATGTGGTGCTGATCGCAATTGCCTACACAATATACCAGATAAAGACAACACAGGCAGCAGCCAAAGCCCATAATGCAGGCTTTGATTACATGCTTGAGGCAAAAGAAGAAGCCAAAAAAGCCAAAATGAGGCCGGATGAACTGGAGCACATCATGCATGGAGGTTTAATGGGATTTCCCTGGCAAACTGCACAGGCACGCACATGGACTGATTTTCGGGATGATCATCATTCCGTTTGGAGCAGAAATGCTTCCTATGGGCCTTTTAAAGCAAAATGGATCGAAAAAGGGCCAGCCCAAATACCTGGAAGGGTCACTGGCTCAGAAGTACTTTTTCAGCAAAAACGTATTTATTTGCTCACGGATGGTGGCTATATCTTCCGGAGCAATACGCTGAACGGTAATGATTGGGAATGCCTTAACGACCATTATCCACTAACAAGGGATGTATCCGGCCGCATTGAAGTGCTGCCCTTGCCCAATGGGGCCAACCGGATTTTGGTTGGCGGCTGGGATGCCCAGAACCTGAGCGCGAAATTCCTTAAATACAGCGATGACGAAGGCCAAACCTGGAAAATACCCGATGGATTGCCCGATGGGAACTGGTACCGGCGAACGATTGCTGCTGAAACAGGTAAAGTATGGCATTTGATTCGTTCGGATGTGTCGGGAAGACCCAAAATGCAGCTGTATCATTCCTCAGATTATGGTGCCAATTTTTCACTCTTGTTCAGTCATGACCTTACTCAGGGGGATTATGATCGTCGTTGTGATTTTTGGAAACCCGCCGATTCAGACACCCTTTTTGGTGTTTTTGAGGATGTATTGATCAAAATATCTCCTTCAGGAACAGCACAAATAATTGGGAAAGCCAGCAACAAACCCAATCCCGAGTGGGTGGTGCTGACCGGAGGTAGAGCATCTTCCTCACAACCCTACACCCTGTACTACCGCATCTGGGATGGTAGTGAAAATGGCGTCTATCGCTCTGTTGATGGTGGGTCATCATGGGGTAAGTGGAGTGTTCTGACAGATGGCCTACATACGCCTTTCTCCCTGTTTTCATTTGTCACCAACCCCGAAGACCCTGCCAAGCTCTATTCAGGTGGATGGATTGTTGGGGAAACATCGGACGGTGTCACATGGACAAACCCCCATGATCTGGGAGGCTATGTCGGTTATCATGGAGATGTGCCGGACATGAATTTTGTTAAAAACCCACAAACGGATCGTTACGAACTGTTTATCGGAACAGATGGGGGATTTTACCAATACCAACCCGCCAGTAATACATTTGCTTCGCTGTCCGTTCAAAACCTGAACAATACCCAGATATACAAAATGGTTTCTGACCAATCCGCGACCCATCGCATGTATATCGGTACTCAGGACAATGGCTTTAATTACAATCTGGTCTCAACCGCATCGGATGGAGTAGCACCATTTAGCTACCTTTGGGGAGGTGATGTCACCCAGGTTACAAGCGGCGATGGAGGCAAAAGTTTTTGGTGTTTCTGGATTGGCTCCGGCTGCAACTATGTGCAGGATGCCGCCCAAATCAAATCCTCCGGTATTGCCAATTGGGGACCTGTCAACGATTCCGGCTATTGGGAAACCCCTGCAAAAGCCGATCCTCAAGTGCCGGAAGAATGCCTTGTTGCAGGACACAAACCACCTTCTACTACGGGAAGCTACTTAATTCGGCTCAAAGCGCCGGATGATTTGGCAGCAGGCGAGCTCAAGCCATTGGAAGTATCATTCGGAAATTACAACTTCAGTACCGCATCTGGAGGTGGTCGTATTGGCGCCATCAGCATCTCCCCGCTCAATAACAGCCATCTTTATGTTATGACGGACAATGGGGTGTTTTTCTGGTCATTGGATAAAGGCAATACCTGGCAAAAAAACGAAACAGCCAAAAATAAAATTTGGGTAAGATACATCGCAGCCTCCCCGGTCAATCCCGGTGAAGTATTTATCGGCGGTGCAGCTTATGGTAACAACACGCCCTGCTGGAAGACCAATAATCACGGGCAATCCTTAGAAAGTGCCGAGCCGGCAGCGAGCTCAGTACTGCATGACAACCGGGTCAATGCCCTTTGTTTTGACCCCGAGGGTAAATACGTATTCGCCGCCGCAGACATAGGTGCTTTTGTTTATGTCATGGCCGAAAACAAATGGCAGATAATCAGTGGCACACCATCACCCATGAGCCACTTTCATGATGTAGAATACCTCCAAAAAGAGCAAACCGTGCGTTTTGCAACGTATGCCCGTGGGGTTTGGGATTTCAAAATTGAGGGTGCTGTGTCCGCTATAAAAAACAACATTATGCCGGTTGCCGTTGATATTTTCCCCAATCCGACAACAGAATACATCACGGTAAATACAGCATTAGCCCAATTGATTACGATAACAGATGCTTCAGGCCGGATACGGTACCGTTCTGCCTGCCAACATACAACGGCCACGATCGGAGTACAAAATTGGGCAAGTGGTATTTATTGGGTTATCTTGGAAAACGGCAAGGAACGCCGTATCGGCAAATGGCTAAAATTATGAGCATGACGCCTGCGGTCACTTGCCGGACGTGGCACTAATGGCTGCAAAGATCAATGGCCTCCTGCATAATATTGCGCCGTCTTTCATTAGAAAGGTGCAATAGTTCAGTCCAATTGCCCGTCTGCATCAAAGTCTGGCACAATACAATCCCGCTATTGAGCAAAGTCTCTTTTTCTCGACGCGTCAGTGAACTGAGGCAAGTGACCGGATAAAGACCGCTATCATCAATCATACTCCGTAAACTATTATTCACGGGATAATTCCAACTGATAAGATTTAGCCCCGCACAACGGCCGTAGGACATGGCATCATCCGAGAAACGGGTGTTGGTCACAATCCAGCCGAGTGCGGGGCGATGATCATGGGGGGATGAATGCGCCTCGCGATGCTGGGCAATATCACGAAAGCGGGAATGAACATATAAAGGTATTTTGATATTACTGACCGAGCCAGCCAATGGGTGGTATTTGCACTCGATCCAGATGATGGCTTCATCATTTTCGGCTACCACATCCATTTCATGGGTCACACAAGCACCGGGCAATAGTTGGCGGGTTTTAGCCTCAAAACCCTTTGTTCGCATGACCGCTGCTATAAAATCTTCAAAAGGGAAGCCGGTACTGCCAAAATCAAGCATGGCCTGTTTCAAATTGTAGCGGGCTGCGGTGGGCCGATGCAGACGTTTCAGCAATTTGAAAGCTTTTTTAAACAGGGTTTTGGTACTCATGTTTTCATGCCATTGGCCTGAAAGCTCCTGAATAACCTGATTCACCAATACCTCTCCTGCACCAGAGCGTTGCAGGGAGCGCCGCAGTTTTTCCACATCAAATGGCTCTGCTTGGCCGGAGGATTTCACAATATCCATTGTATTATTGTCGGGTTGTCTTTTTAGCAGACTCATATTGCATGCCAGGCATACATTGGTAAAAAACTTTGGAGGTATTGCATATCTGGAATTCACCTATTTCCCGATATCCTTGCATTGCTTTTAGGGTAAATTTGCGCAATTGTCCTTCAAAATTCCATTCACTGGTTGTAACGCCATCCGTATGCTCCTCTTTTATGGTAGTCAGTTCCTGGCCGCCATAGACCAAAAAACTTTGTCCCACACGGATAAGCCGTCCGGATTTTAGCGCAAGCCTGCGGTCATCACCCACTACCTCAAACAGAGCGGAAAAGTCCTTGCGTTGTAAAACGCTGTCAATCAGTGTTTTAATCGGAAAGATGGTCATGGTCTGAAATGTCGTCTCAAAGCCCTCTGCCAAATCATAACCATATCCGCCCATGATGTAGGCTGTATCCTGATCCACCGTATAACAGTAGTCAACCCCGGAAAATTGCTCTGCTACGAAGGGTGGAAAATAACTCAAGGGCAAAACGTACTTTTTATTGGCCTTGTAATCCTGAATAATGACATCACAATTGTAAACGCCAATGGAATCACGGGCATCGGGATCCAAAAACTTGCCACCGATCACAATTTTATATGGCCCATAATAAAATGCGGCTTCCCCCTTGATAGGGGCCAATTCCGAGCCAGCCAATTCGTAAACAGTAGTAGAATCAGAAAAGCAAATGTATTGCCCTGAAATACTAAATGACCAAAATAATCCGAAAAACAAAAATATACTGCGCATGATAATGAATTTTAGTTCCTGATAGAGCTGCAAGATGAGGAACAAAAAAGCAGCACGTATATGACGCGGATTATCCCCACGGGTGATGGTCATCAGAATGATGGATGATGAGGCGGCCTTTCTTTGCAGCGACAAAAATTAACATCTGTTCATCCGCGCAGGCCATAGTTTTGCGGGCCAGCTGTTTATTCCTGACCGTCCTGACCGTGCGTAAGGGTTAAACCTTCGTCAGGGCAGGCTTCATCACTCATTCCTGACCATGTGTCAGGACAAGCATTCATCATTCATCACTCATCATTCATCACTTCAAATGCAATACGTAACAGCCGAAGAGGCACTTCAGATCATACAGCCTGGCAATCGGGTATTTGTGCACGGAAGCGCATGCACCCCTCTTTTTATGCTGCACAAATTGGCCGGTCAAGCCTCCCGCCTAAAAGAAGTAGAATTGGTGTCCATCAGCATGTATGGTGATGTTATGGTTGACAGGCCAGAATTTGCATCGAATTTCCGATTCAATTCTCTGTTTGTCTCTGACAGCATCCGGCAGGCGGTTAACGACGGCAGAGCCGATTATGTGCCCGTTTTCCTAAGTGAGATACCTGAATTATTCAAACGCAACATTCTGCCCTTGGATGTGGCCATTGTATCCGTATCCGTACCAGATCAACACGGCTTTTGCTCTTTGGGCACATCTGTTGACATTGCCCGTTCGGCGGTCAACCATGCGCGTTATGTGATCGCGCAGGTCAATCCCTCTGTACCCCGGACCCACGGCGATGGTATGATCCATACGAGTGAATTACATGCCATGGTATTTCAGGACAGCCCTTTACAGGAAATCCGGTTTGGTGAAGGGCTTGGTGAAGCGGAAATGAAAATAGGTACCCTTGTGGCCGAGCTCATTGAAGACCGGAGTACCCTGCAAATGGGCATTGGCTCCATACCGGATGCGGTACTGCGCAGTTTGGGCCAACACAAAGACCTCGGCGTGCATACCGAAATGTTCTCTGATGGCTTAGTTGACTTGCTTGAAAAAGGCATTGTCAACAACAAGTACAAAAAAATCCATCCGGGCAAAACGGTCAGTGCTTTTGCCTTGGGCACACGCCGACTCTATGATTTTGTACATGACAATCCTTCCATTGCCTTTTTGGATGTAGATTATGTGAATGAAACAGCCGTCATCCGCCGGAACAAACGGGTGGTGGCCATCAACAGCGCTATAGAAGTGGACCTCACCGGCCAGATCTGTGCGGACTCTATCGGCACCTACCACTACTCAGGGGTGGGCGGACAAATGGATTTTATGCGTGGCGCGGCATTGTCCGATGGCGGAAAACCGATTATTGCCCTCACTTCGCGCACCAAAAAGGGCTTATCGCGCATTGTTCCGATGCTCAAGAACGGCGCGGGCGTGGTCACCACCCGCGCACATGTCCATTATGTGGTGACGGAGTACGGCTCCGTGTTTTTGTTTGGGAAAAACCTGCGCGAACGCGCCAAAGCCCTGATCTCCATAGCGCACCCCGATGATCGGGAAATGCTGGAAAGGGCAGCGGCGGAAAGGTTTAAGGGGGATTTGGGGGTATAAAAGGGGGGAAAACTGTGTGAATAATTTATATGCATGGCAGGTGGCTTTTCATAACCTTGAAGGATTGGTAAACGTATACCATGCCAAACACATGAGTGAGGGATACAGTGATGTTGATAAGCGTGGGTATAATTTTTTCCACAAAAACAACACAACTTGTTATTTTTGTCGCTTAAAAATTCCAACTTAAACATCATTCAATTTCCGATTTTGAAAAATTCGCGCCAAACCCTCAAAGAACTTCCATTGGAGGAAAGTATTAAACTGGTTTGTGAAGCAATTACCAATGATGAAGTTATGCAATTAAAAAGCCGTCTTGTTACTTTGGAAACTCAGAACAGGCGTGGGCTTTTGAATTTTCAAGATTACACCACAGAAAGGAACAAGTTGCAATGGAGTTGGATTGAGATTATCAATTTGTTGAGCGAAACGGAAATCCAGCAAATCACCGAGCAATCTTTTCTGAAATTAAATCCAGAAAAGATTTCAGCAAGATTTTTAGCGGCATCGCATCGCCTGAACGATTGGAAAAGTGATTTCCAAAACATCCCCAACTCGCACATCCGACGCGCCGAAACTAATCAAATCATCCAATGGATCGACGCGCCGCTGCCCCGCGACGAAAAGGGCATCGCCCTCCTCGCGGGCGACGCCGGAACTGGGAAATCGGTCGTTCTTCGAGATGTCCTACTGGCTCTGCAAGACCGAGGAACACCCGTTTTGGGCATCAAGGCCGATCAATACTGCGTCGAAAGCATCCAAAAGTTGGAGGAAATCCTGCATTTGAAAGGTGGTATCGAAGAAATGGTATGGGCCTTGGCGCAGGAAAAGGGGCGTGTGGTCGTGCTGATTGACCAAATTGATGCATTATCGCAATCTCTTTCGGCACGGCGAATTTATTTGGAAAATTTCACAAATTTGGTACAAGCGCTCGCGGAAATTCCCGAAGCCCGAATTGTAGTTTCGTGCAGGAAATACGACCTCCAAAACGACCACGAGTTTGCATTTTATCGTCGGCAAAAGGCTTTCGAAATCAGTTTTTTAAGCGAGGAAGAAGTCCACGGCATTCTTCAAAAACTATCCGGCAACCTGCCCAAATTGCCCAATGATTTGATGGGATTGTTGAAAACACCGTTGCACCTCGACGTTTTCTGCCGGGTTTTTCGCCCAGATTTGGCTTTCGAAAAAATCACCGTGCTGCGCGATTTGTACGATGAACTCTGGTTGCAAAAAGTCGTCGAAATCAAAACAGCGGAGGAAAAAGCGGTCGTCCCTGAAAAAATCGAGCAATTGATTTTTGAACTCGCCCGCAAAATGTATGCTGACCAAGATTTGACGGTCGCCTCAAAATTGTTCCGCACCCAATTTTCAAAGGAGCTCGAATACCTCAAAAGTGAAGGCATCGTTCTCGAATCGAAAGAAGGCCTAACCTTTTTTCACCAGACGTTTTACGATTTTTCGTTCGCCAAGCAATTTGTCAAAAGCGGTGTCGCGGTCGAAAAATATCTGCTAGACAACGGCCAGAACTTGCACATCCGCGCCTGCCTGAAAATGATGTTGGAATTCCTCCGCGAGGATGACCGGACAGAATATTTGCGCGTGCTGCGGGCGATTTTGAGTGGGCCAGAATTCTATTTTCATGTAAAATCGCTCGCGCTTTCGCTTCTTGGCTATGTGAAAAAGCCATTCGCCGAGGAAATGCAACTCGCCCGCGACCTTATTTTTACCAATCCCGATTTATTCAAAGCCTTTCTTGCGTCGGTCAAAAGCCGCGAGTGGCTTTTGTTTTTGTTGGATGAAAAACAGCCGCAGCGATTAGTCGAAACTGCGCCGTTCGGTGACACACTGAGTGCCGATTCGCGGGAGCGTTTTTTGGAAATTTTGAATGGATTTCAACTTCGTCACCTACCAGAAAGCCGTGACGAATTGCTACGATTTGTGGCCGATTTGCCTGAGATTGAAGGCAAAATTTGGCTTGTCCAAAACGCCCTGCGCAATGTAGGCACTTGGGACAATCCTTTGACATTCAAACTTTTTGAAACCTACGCGTCCAACATGCACGACATTTTCTTTTCAAAATTTTTGGAGGACGCAGCCGAAAGCGATTTGAATTGGTCGCTCAGGCATTTGAAAAAAGCCATTCAAAAGGTAGCGGAAGCCAATACAGTGGGCTTCGGCGAATTGCGTTTTGAGCACAGTTTGGCAAAATTGATTGAGCATTTAATCGAAAAACACCCCGAACCGACCTTCGATTTGTTGCTCGATTTTCAGATGCAACGTTTGCTTTTGCCTGACAATAGCCACCGACCGATTAAGCCCAATGCGATATTCAATGATTTCCCCATTTTTTTAATAGATATTGATGAAGATGGCCGTGACTACACTCAGTTGTTTCCCTTGCTAATAAAGAGTGTCCGTGTTTTGGCGCGAGCAGGCTCGCCGCGTTTTTCGCGTTTTGTTTATAAAAACTTAGAAAGCCTTTCGGCTACACGGCTTTTGATTTTGGTAGAAGGTTTTCGGGCGAACCCTTCGGCAAACATGGTCGAAATTGCGCGTTTTTTTCCAATTTTTATTGAAAACAAAGGAGTTGATACTTTTTCTATACTGGCTTGGCGGGTGCGAAGGTTGCTGAAAGAAACGTTTTCGGAGTTTTCGGAAGTTCAAAAACGACAACTGATTTCACTTGTTTCCCAAATTGAATCGGACGACGAAAGAGAATGGGCAACCGAAAACAACCGCCCCGATTGGATCGGCAACGTCCGTTTCAAATGGTTGAAATGCCTGCCGGAAAATGACATTGTCCAAATTCCAGAGGTGGCGGAAATATTCAGAGAATTATCCGACCGGTTCCCAATTTCAGAAGACGAGGAGCCAAACAAAATCAAAAGCTACTTGGTCGGCCCACCGCTTGAACAGCACGAATACGACGACATGACTTTTGAAGATTGGAAGGCGAGTTTTTCAAAATTTGATAAAGAATATCAACCCGAACGGGCCTCACGTAAAGGTGGCAGCCTCGAACATGCCCGACAATTTGAAGCAGAGGTCAAAAAACAACCCGACTATTATTTTCCATTAATTGAAGAATTGATTTCAATAGTTGATTTGCCAAAAACCTATCTCATTCACGGCTTGGATGGGTTGAAAGAGGCAAAATACGCCCCAGAGCGGCTTCTTTTTCTTTTCAAAAAAATCTTACCGACGCTCGCTGATTTTGATGTTTTTGAGGTTCGGCGGCTGGTGGGACTTTGCTCAGTATTTTCAAACGAGGAAATCGAGGACGATTTGGTGGTTGAATTTTTGGCCAAAATGGCCATGGTGCATCCCGACCCAGAAGACGCTAAAACACAAATTGTCATAAACAATGGTGCACAGGATTCCACTTATTTATCAGGTTTTCAAACAGTTCGCGGGAGTGCGGTGCATTTATTGCCCTATTTCTATTATTTCAAAAAGTACGAAAGCCTCATTTTTCAAACACTGGAACACGTTGCCGAACAGGATTTGTTGATGGTTCGCAGCCAAATGATGCCGCGCCTTGCCTTGCTCACTAATTTGGACAAAGCCCGTTCATTGCGGCTGTTTTTGCGGCTCATTCGCGACAGCGAGGCGGCTATCATGGAACATTCTGCGTGGTCGGCGCAATATTTTGCCCGTCAAAATTTTGAAGCGGTGCAGCTATATTTTGAAAACGCACTGGCGCACCCAAAAATCGCTAAAGATATGGGGGTGATACTTGGATTGACGTATGTTTTTGAGCGCAGCGACGCGCTTGATTTGCTCAATCGTTTTTTTGAAAAGAGCGACGAAGCGAAAGCAGGGGCAATTGATGTTGCCGCGCACAACCTCTGCGACGAAGACGGAAAATTGATCCCACGCAGCCTCGAATTGTTCGGACTTTTTTTGGAAGAATCAAGTGATACGGTGATTCATGCTTACGATATTGCGTTTCGACACCTTAAACCTGCTGATTTCCCATATTTGCAGCCTACTCTGAAACGTTTTTCGAAAACAGTCGTCGCGCGAAAAAATCCCCGACCATTTTATGAATACCTTATCTCGTGCGCAAAATCTGAGCCGGAAGCCTGCCTCGATTTGGTTGAAAACTTTGCGGAATACGAAAAGCCGAACATTCAATACGCTGGATATTACGACAACGAGCCACTAAAAGTCGTGCTGAATGCCTACCATACGTTGTGGGGAAAGAAAATCAAAGACCACGTGCTGTTAAAAAAAGCGCTCTTCCTTTTTGATGCCATGTTACTCGACGACCGTTTTCGGCGCGACGCGGAGGCTGTTTTAGAAGTTGTGGAACGGTAAGGCACAATTTTTTGGGAAACACGTGTGATTATTACCTAAAAATGTGCGGCGGGGTTTTGGAAATGTTACGTCGGGTTTTGGTTTTGGAAATGACAAATCGAATGACTTTGAAATTCTTCACGCAGAAAACAGCGCATCCAAATCCAGCGACACGGTCACCAAACGGCGCGAATATTCATTGGACAGAAGGCCATTGGCGGTGATGAGGGTCAGAAAAAGCGTTTTTTTAGTGCCGGTTTCCGAGCGGAAAACGCTGATTTTGTTTTGTAGCTTGTCGGCATAATCCTTCGTGATGGCAAACGGCTCGATGGAGAATTTCATTTCACAAATATTGATGACGCGGTCATTTCTGTCTATGACCAAATCAATCTGCGCCCCGTCATCGCTTTTTTGGCTGCGCCAGGCGGATACTTCGGTATAAACTCCTGCGATGCCGAGGGCTTTTTTGATTTGTTCGATATGGTAACGGCAAATGTACTCGAAGGCGTAGCCGCTCCATGCATACCAGCGCGGGCTGACGGATTGTGTCATCCAAATCCCTTGCCCCTCTGCTTTGGTGTCGCGCACAAAATTCAGGTAAAACAGGGTATAAGGGTCAATCAGTTGAAAAATCGCGTCGCGTTTGTTTTTCCCAAACGGGAGGTATTTTCATATTATTTTTTTCATGCAGACCCTAATTGAGTCGCAAAAGTAATAAGAATCGAGTTATTGCTCATTTGCTACTACCAAACGAGCAATAAGTGGTTATAAAATTCGACTTATTGCTCGTTTGATAGAAAAACAGGTCGGCGATTTGCCATCAAAACGCACCACGCCATCCGACATAGTACCCATCCACAGGTTCCCTTTTGTGTCTTCAAATACGTCCACAACATACTCGCTTATCGGGTGCGTGGAAAA
Source organism: uncultured Saprospiraceae bacterium (assembly GCA_964539805.1). Taxonomy (GTDB): domain Bacteria; phylum Bacteroidota; class Bacteroidia; order Chitinophagales; family Saprospiraceae; genus M3007. The sequence goes on from CAZIKN010000071.1 coordinate 23,853, forward strand.
GGTGATGTTTCATCTTTTTTTAAATCTTTTACTCATTTTTAAATAAGCAGGTAAATAGAAATAAACCGTGTTGGGGTTTGCCACAAATTTTTAATAATCAATGGTTTATGACACTCATCACTCATCGTTTATAACGCATCACTACTTACTACCACGGGCCATGCTGCTTCACCTGATAAAACCGGGTGCCGTCAAAACGAAAAAGACCTGACCCTGCACCCCACCACATATTTCCCGACTTGTCCTGATACATACTTTGTACACAGCAATTTAGCCCGTCAGCAGGTGTAAACACGGTAAATGCTTTCGGATTGGGTAAGGGAACGGAAGGGTCAAATCTGGTGGTGCTGCCTCGTGCCGTAACCCAGATAATACCCGACTGTTCGATATAGATGCCCCAAAATTCAGTGCCGCCCAATCCGTCTTTAGGGGTGTATTTCGTTAACGTTTTTCCATCGTATTTGCCAATACCGGTTTTCATAACAAACCACATATTCCCGGCGGTATCCTGTGCCATGCCGCCCGCATAATTGCCTCCCAAGCCCTCCTCTTCTCCAATATTGGCAATTGTTTTTCCATCATAGCGAAACACGCCTTTATCCGAAGAGGCAAACCAAATATGCCCATCTTTGTCCTCCATAATGCCTGCAATATTGACAGGCGGGAGCAATGGAAATAGCGAAAAGCATTGAATACCCATCATATCTGCCCAGGGATCATATCGGTAAACGCCCCCGTGCGTGCCGACCCATATAGTACCCGATCTGTCAACAAGAATGCCTTTACGAGTAATATCTACATGGTTCAAGCCATCTATTTGACTATAATTTCTAAAGGTTTTTCCATCGTATTTATAAACACCCTCGTCGGTTCCAAACCAAAGATTGCCATTTTTATCTTCATTGATAGCGTAAACTGTGTTGTTGATAAAACCATCGGGATTGGAAAAGTAGGTCAATGTTTTGACATCATACCGCACCACTCCTTCGCCTAAGGTGCCAAACCATAAATTCCCTTTCGAGTCCTGAAAAATGCTTCGGATGTATTGACTGACCAAGGTCGTGTCAAAATCGGGGGCTAAAGCAACCGCCTTAAAGTTTTTTATGACGGTTGGGGTGGGTTTGGAAGCATTTGGGGCTTTGAGCACATTGGCTTTTTCCTGGGCATTGCAGGAAGAAAGCCATGAAAGTGACAACAACAACCCATAGACGGGTATGCGGAAAAGGTAATTTTTTATGTCCATGTGAGCCGTTTTTTTTGCAAATAAAACGAGCCACAAGGTCGGCCCGCTTTTCAAACGATGCCTGTATTTGCGTGTAAAAGCTTGTAAAGGGAATGTAAAAAACCTCAATCCCAAAACAAAGCATCCAACGTCAAAACCGTTTCCACCAATCCCGAACTGTGGATGTTCCGGTTCAAACCGTAGGTCGTGACGAGAACGAGGCTGGGGCGTTTTTTTGTTTTGGTGACCTAAGAGCATGTCTGGGATTTTCCCGCTTGGCCCAAAACGGCTCTTTTTTCAGCATTTTCACCCTTTTTTCAGTCGTGTAGCCCGCTACACTCCTTCAAAAACGATAAAAATGCTGAAAAAATCTCTCGTTTTTGACTCAAGCAGAAAATCCCAGACATGCTCTCTTAGGGTTGCAATTCACTCGCAGTGAAAAGTATCACCTCCCGAATTTTGCTTTAACGTGTCAAAATAACCTGTCCTTTATTTTTGCGATATAATTGCCAACAGGTTTTCCAAATTTTTCAATGACATCGTGAATCCTTGCTTGAAACCGTCCATTAGCCGCTCCATACGCTCAAAGGATTCATTGAAAACACGGATTTTCACGGTTGTAATCCCGTTTTGCTCACTAAACCAGTAATCCCATTCTGACCCTGGCAATTCAGGGTTTTCCTGTTCGTCCGCAAAGGCATTCATCATTTTGAAATGGGTCATAGGATTGATGGACGTATATTCCTGAATTGCCCAACGTGCCTGACCTTCGGGGCTGACCATCGCATAGAATCGCCGTCCGCCTACCTCGAAATTCATGTATTTCGTCTTGGATGAAAAGGGCGCCGGGGCAACCCATTGATCGAGCAATTCCTGCTTGGTAAATGCATCCCACACAAGGGATAACGGGGCATCGAATTCTCTTATTATGGTTACCGTTTTTGCTGTGTTGTCAACAGTGAAATCAAAAAACAAATTCTTTGTCATACTTGAATTTTATTTAGTATTGTAAATGGTTGTGGAGCAGCTCCTCCAAACCTTCCAACGCCATTGTCAAACCTTCTTTCATCCCCATGTTGATGACGGTTTCCAGATCGTTTAACGAGTTGTAAGTTACCGCTGTTTCCACCACTGTATTTTCGCCTTTTTCAGAAAAAGTGGCCACCCATTTTGCCCTTGGCAATGCGGGATTCAGTGCGCCTTCCGCATCGCAGAAGCCATCCCAGGCCACATAATTTTCGATGGGATGGATGCTTTCATAATCCATCCTGCCCCAATGTTCCTCGCCATCGGGCCCACACATGGCGTAAATCCAGTAGCCGCCGGGGCTGAAATCGATGGTTTTTGTTCTTGCTTTCCAGGGTTGCGGCGCAAACCATTGGTCGAGCAATTCGCTTTGGGTGTAGCAGTCCCACACCAACGAGCGATTGGCCGCAAATTCTTTGACGACCGTGATGGTGTTCTTCTCCTTGTCCACAAGGAAGTCGAATTGAAGGTTGTTATTCGTCATTTTTATACTGTTTTAGGTTACAAGTAAATGCTCAGACACTTGAAATGGTGCCCCAAATTCCACCATGGGGAGTTAATTGGATTCTGTGTACTTTTTGAAATTATCCAGTATGGCTTGCCAGCCCTGCCGCTGCATTTCTACAGGATTTTCGGTTTCGGCGTCGAAGGTAATGACGACCCTTGTATGATTGCCGAGGTGCTCGAAGTTTACTGTTGCCTGCCTGCCGTCGGTCATTGTGTAGGCGATTTCCTCTTGGTCACGCACCCTGTCGTAAGTGGCTTCAAAATCGAATCCGAAACTTCCATCCCTAGCTTCCATTCGGGAACGCATTTTGCCGCCAGGGCGCAGGTCGTTTTCGGCACTGGGGCAGTGCCAGTCATCCGAGGCGGCGTTCCATTGGGTGATATGTTCCGGGTTGGTGTAAAAACGCCAGACTTTTTCCAGGGCTGCCGAAATATCAGCTTGGACGGTGATGTTTGAATCTTTCATCTTCTTTATTTATTTAATTTTAACGTGTTGAGCAAATGGTCGAGTTGGCTGAATCGCTGTTCCCAAATCTTGCGGAACTGCTCCAACCATTGGTCAATTTCTTTCATTTTGTCTATTTCAAGTTTGTAATAAATCTCTCGGCCCTGCTGCTGCTGACTCAGCACCTCGCATTCAGTCAGGATTTGCAGGTGCTTTGAAACTGCTTGGCGCGATATATCAAACCGCTCGGCGAGCGCGTTAGGGGTCATTGCCTGCACAGCGATGAGGGCGATGATGGCGCGACGCGTGGGGTCGGCGATGGCTTGAAAAATGTCTCTGCGCATAGGTGAAATTATTTTGTGCAACTAATCGGTTGCAAATATACGCGCAACCATTTGATTGCGCAAAATTTTTTTTTTTCAAAAAATAAAAACAGGCGCAAACGCCCATCGGCATTTGCACCTGCTTTATCGTTACTTAATTCACTTTTATTCCTTTCCTAATTAAGTCTCGATCACATACGTTTTGAACAACACCCAGTCCAACAACTGTGTGCATACTTCATTGGTGTCTTCATCCAATTCGATCTGCAAATGACGACCGATCAGATAGAGGTCAGCCCTGGCATTGTCTGGCTCGGCCAATTCTGCGCGAAACCACCGCTGCTGTACCAAGTTGTCAAAAAACAGGTCGCGCAACTTGCGCCAGTGCGGAGCATGATCGCGATGGTACTGCTCTTGCACGACGTACTCATTGTTGGGGTAAGTTGTGATTATATCCGCCAAATCGCGAAAAAAACGCTGCGTACCATTGCTTTCGAGGCGATTGGCTTCTGCCCACTCAATATTGCTCGGGAGGGTTTGGCCTTCGCCAGCATAAAACAGGCGTGCAATGTCTTCGGGTGAAGATGCTTCGCCGACCTCTGCCGCTGTCAGGTGCAGTACCTCGACCGGTGCATCGGTTTCGCTTGGGTAGAGCAGTGGCTCTACTGTTTCCTGAAAAGCCGCAAGCAGGGTCTCAGGTGTGTGTGAAATTAATTTGAATGCCATATTGCAAGATTTTTCACAAAAGTCTTTGCGAAATATGTACTGAATATGAAGATCAAGTGAAGTTTGTGCATGGGCCTTCGATCACTTGTTGCGTTACACAGAGTGTACAGAACAAAAAGGCTCATATGGCAAAGCATACTATTTGACCCAATTTTTCAAAACATACCCATCCTTTTATCACTACTTTTGCTTTCGGCTCACCACACAAACTGGCCGAAAACCAATGGTCGCGCTTGCCTGTTTGGGGTGTTGTATTTTGCGCACACCGATTTGCATATAGAACGGCTCATCCACCCATGAACCTCCTTTGACAATCATATAGTCGTTATATTGATGGGTTGGAAATGGCGGCCGATACCGACTTAACCACTTCAGATTGCGTGAAAGATCTGGGTTTTTTTCTATAATTTTTTCAAGGGCAATAGAATCAATAGAAAAGTGGTCAGAAGTCCACTCTGCAGCATTGCCTGCCATTTGATACAATCCAGCACCATTGTGTTCGTAGGAATGAACAGGAGCAGTATATGTATAACCATCCTCAACATATCCTAACAAGGAAAAATCTTGAGGTGTTCTTGTAGTACCAGCGTTGCATTGAAAAGAAAGACCATTTTTATCTATTTTAAAGTACTCAAAATCCCATGGGAACATTCTTCTACTACGAATACGCTCTTTCGTTGCATATAATTTAGACCCCAAAGCGGCCAATTCCCACTCCGCTTCGGAAGGCAGCCGTATTTCGACCCTGTAATCGCTGTTCTCTAATAAAGTATTGATTTGCTTGCTCTGCCAAACGCAATACCGAACGGCTTGATCCCAAGTGACACAAATAACAGGATGCTGACGAAAGGCTGGATCATTAAAATATTTGTCTGCTATCGGTTTATTATAAGAATATGGGAACTCAGAGAGCCAAACAGTTGTATCAGGGCAATCACCTAACGCCGCGTTTTCATGGCAATACTTATGATAGGCATCCACCGAAACCTCATAGCGGTTGATGTAAAAAGAGGGCAGCGTAAGTGTTTTCGGGAAATGAAGCTGTAAGCTATCCCAACCCAAATGTATCCCAGTGACAAGTGTATCACCTTTCACCAGAGCAAAGTCAATCAGCATTTTCTGTGCGGGTTTGGGCAATACAGAAATGGGCAATGTTTGTCCGTGCAGACGAATAAGCCCCAGCACAAAAAGAAGAATTACGGTCAATTTTTTCATGTCGCAGACCTCTATTTATATAAATATGGTTCGTTTTGATAAG
>CAZIKN010000072.1:0-29321 GCA_964539805.1 uncultured Saprospiraceae bacterium
CCCTCTTTTTTTTTCATATAACGATGCCCCAAATATGTCACGCACTCAAATAATACCGACCATAGCGTCATATACCAATAACCCATTTGGTTATCCTTTTTGGTCAGAATTTAATCCGGTACCTATGAATCATGGAATCAGGAAGCAAGAATTAATTGAACACTATTCCAATACATTCGGTGATAAAGAAATAAGCATTCTTAATGAATACTTATATAAAGTTGGCGCTACAAATTCAGAAACATACAAAATTGATGAAGAAACCACTGATTGGAAAAACTTCAAAAAAGTTAAAATTGGAGATTTAGATAAAATGGAAAGACCTGATAAATATGATCAAACCACTTGACGCCTCAAAACATTGACAAATCCTAAAGACATATTACAGACATTGCATCTGATTCGGGCAGGACTTGCTAGTGGACTCCTGTCCAAAGAAGCAGTCGTTGCTTGGGCCGACAAAATCATTACGAGAGATGAACAACCGGACATTTTTTTTATTGATTTGGCTTTATCAGGTTCAAAAAACGCCAATGTTATTATTGATTACTTCAGTGAATATTTAAACTATGAAAATCCTGTTGTTCAAGGACTACCTTTGCTTGGACTTTTATATCAACAATTTTCAAGTAGACAATTGACTCTGGAGCAGACTGTTGAAAAACTTCGCCAACTAAAATTTGATGTAATTTTTACAGAAATAGAAGTAAGTTATATCTATTCAATAGATAATGAATTTGACTGTGTAAAAAATAATATTTACGGGACTCTTGAAGCGGTAAATGATCATGTAGAGTATTTTTTAAGTTCCTACAAAGATTGTTCAATTGACAATTTTCAACAATGACTATATAACACAAAAACGCCCTCCTCTGGATGAATCCGAGGGAGGGCGCTGTGTTTTATCCTATTCACACCAGGTTATGTATCGCATCGCAATATCGTTATTTAGGTGCAATGGCTTTCTCCTGAACAAAAAATTGATCATTCCAGGCCACCTTCAACAGCAGATAACCAGTCCTCTTTGAAGTATCATTAGGAGCGGTCATGGCACCGCGGGTGCGGGATAGATTAAACGACTTTTCTAACAATAGGGTGTCATTTTCATCCAGCAAGTTATCCGTGGAATGATAGAGTGTACATGCTACATTTTCGATAGCGGAACAGGTCTTGCGGGCCAAAAACTTGAGCGTCCAAAAACGAGTAGTTGCCTTTGCCTCAACCAGGGTAAATTCCACACAATCCGAAAGTGTCACAGAGTCTTGTATGGCAGTATGGCCTCCGGCGACAACTAACAATGATCCTTTAGCCTCCACACTTGGGGCTGAGGTGATGCCCGCCTGGGTCAGCGCTTGTATGCAATAAAGATAATCCGTGTTAGCCTTGAGCTTGTTGCGATCCACGTAGCGATTTTGAGGTACCGTATCAATGACGATTAAATTTTGTTGCGTCAGTTCCCGGCGTTTAATGATATAGCGATCTTCTTTGGCCGTGGCTGACCAACTGAGTTCAATACGATTCGTATATTTTTTGTAAGTGGCCGAAACTTGCGCAGGTGGTAACGGCACCTGGGTGAAAGCACAAAAAGGCACCCACAACAGGATAAAACCCAACAAATATTTGATGGAAGCAATCACAGAAAATAGTAAGTTTGAAAAAAAAGGTATAATACGCTAATAAAAACGACTTTTACCGATATATGTTATGACAATGGCTAACACATTATGGTTGCAAAAGTAAGATGAAAGATCGAGATATAATAAATGGATTGGTTCAAAACGACCCGTCAACGGCCCAATATGTTTATAAAACATTGGCTCCGCCCCTGTTTAAGTTCGTTTTGTCCAACAATGGTACACGGGAGGAAGCCAAAGACCTTTTTCAGGAAACCTATCTTAAAGTCCTGATAAACATCCGGGAAAAGCGCTATGCCGACCGGGAAAAATTCGAAGCCTATTTTCTTACGGTGGCCCGGAATACCTGGCTGGATCACTTAAGGGGGCAAAAAAAATCGTTTGTTAAGGTTGACCAGGATAAATTAGTGCAACTCGCTGACAACTCGGATGCCGATGCTTTGGTGCAAATCATCCAGCATGATCAGCGTATGGAAGCCCTGCACCATGTTTGGACATCATGGAAAGATACGGATTGCTACAGGATTCTCCATCTTTTCCATTTTGAACAAAAAAGAACCAAAGATATCGCTCTTTCCGAACAGATTACACAAAACACCTTGTTGCAGCGGCTGTTTTCATGCCGCCAAAAGTTGTTTAGATTGGTTTCACAACATTTGCCTGAACAATAAAATTACGCCCAATATATGACTGATCAACTACAAGATGATATTCAGGCATACCTTGACGGTAAAATGCCCATAGAAAAAATACCCTTATTTGAGGCCCAAATGGCTGATTCTTCACAACTTACAGCAGAAATAAACCGGTATAGAATGCTGCGGGTTGTTGCCCGCAATGAAGATATGTTCATGGCTAAAACGCTGGTGGATAATATCATGGCCTCCACAGAAATAGAAGCCGATTACGGGCAGTATGGTCATATATTTGATAAAACAGGAGGAAAGCCTAACGCTAAGTATTGGATATTAGGCATACTGGTTATGATTATCCTTACAGTCAGTGTATGGCGCTATCGGTATTTTGAAAATCAAGTTCAAATACGGCGCATTGCTACAGAACATTTGGCGCCACTGGACAATATCATCGGGTTTTCTCCTGATGATATTGGCAATGCCGCCACTGCACTACGAGCATATGAACAGGGGCAATATACGGAAGCAATCCATCGCCTGCAATCAGAACTACAGATCGCTCCTGACGACAACGGGCTTCGCCTTTATCTTGCTGTGAGCCTCTTGATGCAAGGACAGAATACAGCAGCCGAACCCCTTTTGCGTCAGATGGTAGCTGCACAGGATCTGACTACTGTACCGGCCACCTGGTACCTCGCCCTGTGCCTGATGCAACAAGGGCAAGCCGATGAAGCGCACTTATTACTTGCCCCTCTTCGGTCAGACACGATATTTGGGCAAAGGGCGCAGCAGGTATGGGAAAGTACAAAATGAAGCAGTATCAAACACAGGTTCCTTAAGCTTGTTTTTTCGCGTCACTCAAAAAAAAATCACTTCTTACGCTAATAATTTTCCGAATCCACGATGTAGTATTGAAACACCGCAAAAAGATATTTCAAACTTCTTTTTGCTTTCTGCTGGCAGTTTGCCAACAACAGAACATTGAACTTTTTTAACAAATTTTTTGCCGTTTTTAGTAAAAAAACGGTATCGCTTACTATGAAAAACGGATATTTCATCCAAACTTTACTATTGGCTACAGCCGTTATGATCAGCTCTTCGCTGTGTGCACAAAAAATTGACATTGATAAAAAATCAGTGTCCACCACCTTAATCGCACTGCCTGAAAAAAACATTGATACTGCTTTTCACACATTTTCATTCCAATTCAAAGGCGAGCAGTTTTTAAACAACTGGGGCATGGATCCGGAAGCCGTGAAGAACTCCTATTTTAAATTAGCGGGATATCAGTCGGTTGACAAGGATGGCGATTTACAATTAGAGGCGAACTTACAACAAGTCAGGTTTTTGGAGTCAAAAGTGGAGTCAAGGACTGAAAAATCAAAAGACAAGTCAGGACGTGAAACTTCTCAAACCTACTATAAGTGCGTGTTGACCTATGAAAGCGGCTTTTTCTGGAGCATACGCGATAAAAATGGGCGTGATCTTACCGGTGCAGGCAGGTCGTCAGCCCTGCTCAATACCGGAATCAAAAAGTACAATTGCAGAGAATCAACTAATTACAAAGAAGCTGCTGAAGCCTACACCAACAATCGCCAACAAATCAATCGCGATATAGCCACTAGTGAGATAAACAATTTTTTGGGTGAAATGTCGCAAAGGATGAACCGGATGTTTGGTTATCGCCAGTACAAAGACAAATTTAACCTGTGGATAGTGGACAGCAAAAGCCATCCGGAAACAGCGGCATTTACACAGCATTATGAAGCCGTCAAAACGGTGTTCGAGGCTATTTCTCCTCAAGAACTAAAAACCAGCGATTTAGATGCACTGCAACCATCCATAGCATATTACCAATCCATTCCGGACAAATACAAAGCTGATGAAAAATCCGATATAAAGTTGCGGTATGCGGCTTACTTCAATTTGTCCAACATTTATCTGTTTTTAGATAATCCGGATAAAGCCACCGAATATGCCAATCTGCTCATCAAAAATGACTATGATAAAGGGGATGGCAAAGACTTTTTAAAAGATAGTGAAAAACTCCGAATGTCACTTTTCGAGCACAAACTACCTGCCAGAAGGTTTGCAAGAAACTGAAAATCAACAATTTACTCACACCTTAATATTTACTTTCATCATGTTTACTACTTTTAAACACTTATTGATCATCACTATTGCCACCCTTGCGTTTTTTGCCTGTGGCAAAGTAGAAGATGCCGACAATGAAATCACTGATGCAGAAGGCGTCACAATATCCCTGACCTGGAGCAACACCGCCGCTAACCCTGCCGAGAAAACAGATTTGGATTTTAGTGTACGCAAAGATTTCAACACCCTGCTGTCAAGCACTAATTTCGGTGAATTTGAGTCCATCACGGTTACCCCGTCATTGCTAAATGATGGCACCTACAGCTTAGAAGTGTATGTGGACGACATTGACCGTGTGACAAATTACACCATAAAAATAGAGGGCAAAAGTACGAAAAAAACGTATGAGAAAAGTTTTGGCCCTATCAATGCCAGTGACACAAACTCCAGATTAAAGCCGCTTTCCTTAACCGTTGAGGCTAACAAGTTTAGCGTGTACTAACACATAAATCATAATTAAACACTTTTTTATCATGAACATACATAATATAATAAAAATTTTGGGGCTTGTTTTTTGTCCATTGCTTGTTTATGGCCAACCTAAAGCCGAATGGTATGATCACCCGGGCACCATTGTTTTACCAGATGGCACTAAACGGGCAGGGGTTATCCGAACCTACGGCAACGATGAGTACCCCTGGCACTTCCAATCCGAAATTCGGTTTATTGATTCAACGACCTGGATGGGATTGACCAAAGTAAAACGAAAGGATTTTACGGCTTATGAGCCTAAAGAATTGAAAGCTTATGAATTGCATGATCTGCAATTGTCCTTTCTTTCAAAACCCTTCGCTGATATGAGCGCTGTGAGTATAAAGATGGTTAAGAAACACTACTATATGCGCACCATATCTACAGGTCGAATTAATCTTTTTCACTATTATGATGCTCCACCTAATATGTATATGGGTTCGGAAGAAGAATATAAGCGCATAAGGGAGGAAAACGCCATCAATAACTATGTACTTTTGGAAAAAGATGAAGGTAAATTAAAAAATATTACGGATGTTGATCTGCGGAAGTATATTGAAGATTGCCCTGATGTCTTAAAAAAATATGAGGAAGGATTCTATGGGCCATCACCAAAAGATAATGGCGAAAAAAAGGGTCTGGGCAAATTTGTTGCCCGTGTAATAGACAGCAACAAAATGAAGGCTTATGCTACACCTTTGATAGTGGATTACAACATTAGTTGTCCAAAATAACAGGGTTTATTTACCCGCGATTTTATTCCTTTGCTGTTTAAAATCAATATTTTAGTAAATGAATTGCTTGTGGTCTTTTTTGTTGCCCTTTTTCACTTTGTTGGCAAATACTACCTGCGCACAGTCCATTTGGAGAATGCGAAATGAAGAGGTGTATTTGAAAAACATGATCAGACCTTACACACCTTTGCCCGCGAACGTCCGAACTTATCAGGTTTCTACCCAGATAGCATCTGATGCTAATCTGACTGCTTTGGATGCTGGAAAGGTAAAAGCTTTGTTTCGCTTGGAAGCATTCGAGCAAAAGGAAAGCGATGCAGACCTAAACATAGTCGTAAAAATTGGTAAAGCTCAGCGCTACTCCAAACTTGTATCATACCTTGATCCACAACAACAAACCTGGTATTACTATGAAGAAAAGGTAGTGCCACAATTGACCTTGGACATGCGAGACCGGCAAAATCAAGCTTTGTTTGTGCGAAAAGGCGGGATCGCTCATTATCACTATACCCCAAAACAGAAAACACAAGGGAGCGCTGCCGAAGATCATTTTCTCTGGCAGCGCAGCCCTGCTTTCAATCAACTTGAGGAAGAGGCCTGCCTGATAAATTTAAAGACCTGGTGCAATGCACTTAAAGACCAATACGACACCAAGAGTGAAGTCATCAGTTTGTATTATCCCGATGATTGCGATTTTGTCTTCGCTAAAACTACGCGCACCATAGGAGAAACACTGATGCAACTCAACAAAGGTACATCCATTGACTCCGTAAGTGTGGCTTTAAAGCCGCATATCGCTTTTTTAGAACAAACACAGGCCGCCTGCAACCTAAAAAAACAACAAGGAAAAAGACTTTATGCAGCATGTGCGTTGAATTTAGCCTACATCAATCGTACACTTGGTCATTACGAGCGGGTACAACAATACATGAGACAATTGATCGAAATAGATTATTATCATGCTATTCCTCAAATAAAACAACTCGCTGCCAGCCGCGAACGCGACCAACATTACCAATACTTTCAGAAAAATGGCCAAACCCAATTCGAAGCAGAACAGGCTTTGACAAATGCCCGATTTGATTCCTTGCAGCAACGAACGGAGGTTGATGGTTATATCGTGTTACATAATGGTTCAAAATTAGAAGGAGCGATCCTGAATCCGGTGGATAACTTCAACAATTCAAAAGTTAAATTAAAATACGAAAAAAAACTAAATGCTCCAGTGGAAGATCAGGAATATCCACTGGAGGACATAAGAGAGGTGAATTTGGAAGGATGGCGTTTGGGGGTATTGCCTCGTATCGGATTATCAACTGGCTCAGGGTTTATTATTACCGAAATCATTTACCCATCACCCAATGCCACTTTGCATCGTACGCTGCCTCTGTTGGGATACAAACACCTGAATACTGTGGGGCGTGCCAATCTGATCTTGCAACATGAAGGCCAAACAGATGAGTACAGAATCCATGAAGGGTACGGTACAAATGATTGGTTGAACAGTTCGTTCATTAAGCACCTTAAATCTTGTAAGTTGATAGAGGACAGGCTCCGGTATGGTTATTATACCGCTTCACAGGTGATGGATGTAGTGATGGATTACCACACTTATTGTGGAAGCAATGACAAAGCTAAAGCGAGTGCAAAATCCGGGTCGAGTGACAAAATCAAGCCCTCCAAAAGTCCGGGTTTTTATTGGGGTATCAGCGGCGGGTTCAACAATTTTACATCGGTTATTGGGCTAAGCACAAACGTCCGGCTAAAAGGTAAAATGTTCATACGGGCGGGTGCCGGAATCGGCGTATGGGGGCCTCGGTTAGCCGCTGGCCTAAAATACGACCTGCGACGTGACATGCGGTATTCAAAGGGCTGGTCTTTCGCCTTTGGATATGGGTATAACCGGGGCTTTAATGGTGCAACGCCCATTGGTTCGGAGCGTACGGTTGATGGCAGCACCAAAGAAGTAGCTGTTGATGTGAAGCAAAAACCCGTTGGCACATTCAACACTTCCATTATATTTAACAGAATGAGAAAATCTAAAAATTGCTTCACTTTCGAGTTAGGTTATGCCATCAGCCTGCAAAAAGAACCCTGGACAATTTTGCCAGGTGGTAAAGGGGCGGAATATGCCAAATCAACCATAAAACTCGCTCAGCCCGGCGGATTGATACTGGGCTTAGGACTAAACTTCGGGCGCTAACATTTATCATGCAAAGATTTAGTAAGTTAAAATTATTATTGATCCAAATTTGCGGGAGTACCCGGCCCGTAATATGCCGATTTTTGTTAGAAAAAATACGTGGCATTATGGTGCTTTGGTGTTGCTGTGCCTGTTTCATGGCACTTCCCGGCGCAGTTGCGGCGCAACGACTGCATGGCAAAGGCTTAGTGTTCAATTCCGAACGCTACAAACAAGCCGTGAAAACGCGGGATATAGAGGTCAGAGGTGGTCTTCTGCGCGAGCAACCGCTTCGGTTGACACTCCGCCCCTTTTGCCCCACCCCACAGGATCAGGGTATGGAAATGTCCTGTAGCGCCTGGGCCATCGCTTACGGGGCACTGAGCATTCACCAGGCCATGCATCGGGGGGTGACCAATCGTACTGATGTGGACAAAATGGCCTACTCCAAGTCGTTTGTTTTCAATCAATTGTGCCAAGGTGATCCTAATAAAATACCAACCATTGAAGAGACATTCAGTTTTTTACGCCAAAACGGCACCTGTTGGGCTGCCACCTTCCGCAATGACTTTACCATCACTAAACAACCAGATGCTCTCGCGTTTCAGGAAGCCACTGCGCACAAGATAGTCGCCATATCAGAGGTGTATGACCCAGATGCCAACATCTCTATAAAAAGGCAGGTGCAACGTTTCAAACGACAGTTGGCCGACAGCGTACCCATAATTATCGGTTTGCGCCTGCCCTTTAGTTTTTACAACCTCAGCGAGCGTACTTTCCACTACGACCAACAGGAACCATTGGACTCTGCCGGGCATGCCATGTGCCTTATAGGGTATGATGATGTGGATTCAACCTTCGAGTGCCTCAACAGTTGGGGTACCACCTGGGGCGGCGATGGCGGGTTTGTAAAAATAAAATATGCCGATATGTTTAGCCTGCTGTGTTGTGCATACAAAATCACTCCCCAGTTTTTGGCGACACGTAAAAACAATTCACCACGTGGAGCAGTGGTACTGCGGCGCAGCATCGGGTACAAAAGCACGGATACACCGCTTTACGAAGAAATAAGGGTCAACTACGATTCCGTTCAGCAATATTATGTCTTTGCTGAAAACGCAGGTTATCCCAATTTATCAGGTTTCCAAATCGCTTTGCGCGACATCCCTGACGGCTGGCAGGTCAATATTTTCAATATCGGGGCGGATAAAACAGTAGCCCTCTTACATCAGGCTCCATTACCTAAAAACACGATAGAAAAAGTGTTGCCCAATGAAACCTCACAGTTTGAGGTAGATGCAGAAGCCGGTACAGAGTGGTTGGGCATTTTATGTACCCGAAAGGCCTTGTTTGATTTCCAAAATCCTCTTCAGGATTTTTTGAACAAACACCCAGACGGAATAGTATCCAGTACTCAATCCTATTTTAAGGATATTTTATTACACCCAACCCTGCATCCGCAACACCGCATGGGGTTTTCATTTCCCAAGGGGACAAAAGGTGGGGAAGCAGCTTTGTTTTTTTTAAAAATTGGCTCGCAATAAGGAGTTCTGCCTCATCAGATCTGATTGATTGGTTATTCTAATAGTACAAAACCTGCCCAATAATAAGGGTTTTGATATGCTACCTGACTGCGCATCCATTGTTGGGCTGCCTGTAGGGCATATCGCAAGGACATATTTTTTACCAAACAATTGTGATAAAATTGGGTCATCAGTACCTGGGTCGCATGATCAGGAATACTCCACAGAGATACCATCAGGTTTTTAGCGCCAGCCTGTTTAAATGCCCGCTGCAAACCAAATACACCTTCATTATTGACAATGTAACCCAATCCCGTCTCGCAGGCCGACAGCACCACCAATTCGGTGTTTGATAAATCCATCGCAGCAATTTCAAATGCCGTGAGGATGCCATCCTCCATACTGCGTATAGGCTTGCCCTGCGACCAGGCATGATTGGCACCCGCGAGAATCAGCCCGGTTCGGTTCATCGGATGCTCTACCCACCCTTGCAGGGTATCGGGCAAAAAGAATCCATGGGTGGCAATATGAAGAATACGCGGCGAGGGCTTCTCCTGCCCAAGTGTTTTGAATGCCTCCTCTGAGGCTGCATAACCTTGCCAGGTTTTTACCCGGTATTCGGCCTTTTTGAGGGCATCTGCAATGGTTTCAACTTCTGCTTTGGTGCCATAGAGTGCCTCCCAGGTACCGAATCTGCCCAATTGCCGTCTTCGGGGTGCTCCTGTTTCGCTGCCAACTGGCACGGGATAATTCGCTTTTGGCGAACGAATTGCTGCGCTGTCCATATCGTAATAAATATTGCCTAACATAACCGCAGACCGGCTTTCCTGCAAATTGGGGTCGCTGTAATCCACAGCGATGCTCCCGAAAAAGCGGGTCACCAACATAGGAGAGGCTTCTTTGCGCAGTCGGCAAGGCAAGGATATGGCGGGCAAACCGGAGGCCTGGGCTCTTACATAAGCCGAATTAATCAGGCTGCGAGTGCTATTGATGCGGATAAACGTATAGCGGTCTTGCAAATGCTCCCTCCCGAAGCCTTGACTTAAGGCCGCTATGTTGAGCCGGTTCAAATCACCAGCCGGCGTATAATAACACTGCCTGATGCCTTGCATTAGGGTTTCTAATGGCTGCCATATCAGCCTGTAGAGGGTGGCAGCATCATCATCATGAGGACTGTACAATTGCTCCAGATAGTAGGCATCATCAACTTTTCCACGTGCCAGCACTTCGTCCAAGTCATGCTGGCTGCAAAGAGCGATAAATCGCACATTAGCATCATTGCGCCGGAGTATCAACGCGCCGTATTGCAGGGTACCGCGCCGAATATCGCGGTAAGTGACAAATTCAATAGCTATTTCTTTGGGCGTAAGTTGGTGTTGTACCTGTTGCCACTTAGCGGGGATGTTGGCCTGAGCAGCAGCATAGCGCGACAACTCATGGGCTAAGGCACTATCCCCTTTTTTCAACGCAGTTTTCCAGCGGCAAAACAAACATCGCAGTGAAGGATCATCTTCGTAAACTGCCCGCATAAACTTTACCGATAAAGATAAAAAATAGGTATTGTCATAATGAACTCGATATAAAATAGTATCTTCTATAACTCGAATATCGCGATCCAGCACCATGATCTCATCACGGCGACGCGATGCAACTGGTTGTTCATACATCTTGCCCAGACACGTGAGCATTGAGTCTTTCCGCTGGAACAGCCGAAGGGTTTGTGCGTCGGCAAAGCGTAATTTTTGGCGCATCAATATTTCCCGGTCAAGCGACACATTTCGCCGCTGTAAAATTTGGTCATAAGCCTGGCCGATTAAATCGTCTGAAGGTGTTTCTGTAATGCGTGTAAACAAGGTATCCAACATGGTATATCCCATGTGTGCTGTAGGTTTTTGCCCCCAGCATGATAACACAGTCAAAGTGCTGCTACAATATAAAAAAAAGGCCTTCCAGATGGTGGATGTATGGCAAAATAATCGAAATTTCATAGATAATTAAAGTATATGGTGTTTTCTTTTTTAGCGGCTGATCTTAATGATATAGGGTCGCTTTGTACATGCTCAAACAAATGTAAAGCAAAAATACAAGAAACCGTCTGAAAACCTCTGGCAAGACAGGAAATGTCAGATGTTGAACGATAGCCGAAGGTAACGGCCTGGAAATTTGATTGTTTTACAGATATGGCGCTAAAACATGCTCTAACACAAAAGCGCCCTCCTCTGGACGAATCCGAGGGAGGGCGCCGTGTTTTATACCAGGATTTAAGTGATTTTGGAGATTTTCAGGATTGATTTACCTGATTTTCAAAGATATACAGACGCGAGCAGACTCAAAGTCACTTTACGTTGACTATAATCCTTATTCAAGCAAGGGGTTTATGCTGCCGATTTGGCCGATGTTCGGGGGGCATTGGCTTTATATCTTTTGCCGATTTGCTCTATTGAGCGAGGGGCGATGCCCCCTCGCTAAGGGATGCCGCCCCTTTGGGGCTTTACCTGCGTAGCCCCAAGGGGGCGGAATATACAAGCTATGGGGCATCGCCCCGCGCACATAAAACGATGATCATGGGCATCGCCCCTCGCACGACACAACAAAAACACGCGGGCGCACAAGATCTTTTTTTCAGGAATGTAAATTAAGGCAAAAAAGTGTTATTTTTTTGGGATTTAGGTCGCTTTACCTTTGTATCATCATGAAAAAACATGCCGCTATCACAAAATAAAAAATCACCCTTTTAATTTCTACATTTATGAAGAAAATAATCGTATTTTCCGTTTTTGTCACCTTCTTCTATAACCTTGCCATTGCTCAATGCTGGGAAAGTGTCACCTCTGGCCGCTTCCAAAGTTTTGCGATAAAAAAAGATCACAGCCTTTGGGCCTGGGGATATAATCAATTTGGGAGTTTGGGCGATGGAACCAATACAGATAAAAAAAATCCCGTACAGGTTGGCGCAGATATGGACTGGAAAAGTGTTACTTCAGGGGTTCATTTTGCACTTGGCCTGAAAACCAATGGAACACTCTGGGCTTGGGGATTTAATCAGTATGGGTGCCTGGGTGACGGAACTATTAACGACAGAAACATACCTGTGCAGCTTGGTTCAGATACGAACTGGAAAAGCGTAAGCGCTGGTTATTACCATGTTCTTGCGGTAAAAACCGATGGAACGCTCTGGGCCTGGGGAATCAACACCTATGGTTCTTTAGGGGACGGAACCGAAACCCATAAAAGAAAACCTGTTAAGATTGGTTCAGATACCAATTGGAAAGATGTGTTTTGTGGTGAGGACTACTCTATAGCGCTAAAAACTGATGGTACGCTCTGGGCATGGGGCTATCAATTGGGAAGTTTGCCATTTACGTACAAAAACATACCAGTTCAAATTAGGAGATGGTACAAATACGGATAAGGTAAATCTTATTCAAATCAAATCAAATGATTGGCACAGTGTTTCCAGTGGAGAATTGCACTCACATGCCATAAAAACTGACGGCACGCTTTGGGCTTGGGGAGGTAATGCATTCATGCAATTGGGCGATGGAACGAATCAGGACAAAAACACACCAACAAAAATCACACCCTGCCCATTGAGTGATGTTTTTGATGAAACACTTAATCCGATCAAAGTCTATCCCAACCCAACCACAGGTTTTCTCCAACTTGAAGGTGCAGAGGCGGAAATGGTAGAAATATATGATTGTTTGGGCAGGATTCAAATGACTTTTTTAAACCCTTATGAAAGTATAGATATATCTGCAGCACCCGTGGGTATATACATAGTTAAGATTATAATTAAGGATAAACAATACACTATACGGATAATTAAGGAACAGTAGTCCATTCTGAACTTGGTACAAGGCAATGCAACAAAATCCCTTTTTTAGTTAAAGTATGATGAAGTTCCACTAAATTTGCTTCCTGATGCGCTTGTTATATCAGGCTACTTGCTGATTGTTTTAAAAATTACTAAAATTTGTAAAAGTCAA
The DNA here is from genome assembly GCA_964539805.1 of uncultured Saprospiraceae bacterium. Classification (GTDB taxonomy): domain Bacteria; phylum Bacteroidota; class Bacteroidia; order Chitinophagales; family Saprospiraceae; genus M3007. The sequence goes on from CAZIKN010000072.1 coordinate 13,323, forward strand.
CACCATGTCAATACGTTTGTTTACCAGCCTCTTCTTCTTGCTTATATTATACATTTGTTGCACGAAGTCCTCGAAGGATGAAAATGACTTACCCTATAATCAACAAGTAGCGGGTGATTATGCTGGCACTTTCAGTTGCGTTAGTTTCCTTGGCTTTAACCAGGGATATAAAACAACAGAATCCGCAGGCAATATCCGCCTCAAAGCTTTTGGTAAAGACTCCTTGCACTTAGAAATGTCAAGCGGTTGCACTCCTCAGGGAGAATTGTTTGTCTGGGACTCAGTGGGATCAGTGGGCAAGAATTATCAGATATGGGTAGGCCGCTCACAGTATGGAGAAATACGCTCTACAAAGGATTCCGTGCGGGTATCTGTGCCAAGACTCACCGGCTACGGGTGGCTTTCTCAATCTTTTTATGGAAAGAAAGAGTAATATGGAAATAAACCTGTATTGTCGGTGGGCTACTGGGAGGGCTACCCTTGCGGGTACGGGGTTCCAAAAGATCAACGCACGATGCGCTTCCCGATCATCAATCAGGACAGGTAGAGCCGTCGGCTCCGCCCCGTGCGGCCCAAGCAATATGATCCGCCAAGCATTTTGCCACAATTCAAGATGTCAAACCTTTGAAAAACAGATAAAACAACAGATATTTCTATATTTGCACGGTTATAAGCAAGGGTACATCATTATTACACCAAGTTATTTTTCGCTCGTACCAGCTCTTTCGATTGAAACCAACACGTCTAAAGTCACATTATGAAAATATTAGGATTACTTCTTCTATTATTTATGTGTCTGGGCAGGTCAAACTCCAGCCATGAAAATCCATATAGTATAATGTATCCAAGAGGTGGAGATGAAGACTGGGGAGAAGGTGCGTATTATATCCCCGAAGCGTTTGAGGTGGACGTCTATGATCATACTTTTACAAAAAAAATAGGGACTCTGCATAAAGATCACTCGTATCTTGCTTTATTTGATAACGCAGATAAAAAGGCTGACTTTAATTGGGACGACATAGAATGGATTAGCCATTATGAGCTTCAGTTGTTAAAATATAGAAGTAGCCCAAGGTCAGATTATATTAATGTATTATGGAAAACTTCACCCAATAAATATTACATCAAAAAAAAGGATCTTATTTCCAAGCATGTAAAACCATATGCATATAAGGCGTATTTATTTGATGACAATATCTCTGATCGAATAAATCAATTCAAGTCATTTGCCAACATAGGCGTGAATTTAACCAAAAGCTGTCTCAATCTGAGAGAGGGACCATCGGTTAATTCAAAAAAAATACGCTGTATCCTTGGTAACGATTGGGAAAATGGAGAACTAACTCATTTGAAAATTTTGGATTATGAAGGCAATTGGGCCAAAGTTGAGGTAATAACTTATACAATATTTGAAGCACCTGAAGATGATGAAAGCGATAGTGGGTTCAGTTTTTCAGAAAAAAACCGGCAATATGGATGGGTAAAAGCAATTGATGACACTGGATTCCCCAATATTTGGTTTTCCGTAACCGCTTATTAATGAAGCCTAGTATGATACAGAGTTGTACTATCCACTTCGCGCTCGCGCGGCGGCTCTCCCCCGAGCGGCTCAAGCAACGTGATTCGCTAAGCATTTTGCCACAATTCAAGATGTCAAACCTTTGAAAAACGGATAAAACAACCTATAAAGAATAAAATGAGCAACACCTTTACAATTGACGATTTACAAGATTTGTGGCAAAAGGTTAGCCTTTTACACAGTGGACAAACTTATGGCGGACAAAAACAAGGAGAGAAAATTGAGTACATAAATCATATTGGAAGTGTTGTGTTTGAAATACTCAATGCTTCTAAAAGTACACCAAACTTTAATCTCGACCTTGCTATTAAGTGTGCATTATTACACGACACTTTAGAAGACACCCTTTACACCGCCTACGATCTTGAAAAAGAATATGGAACACCAGTTTTGGATGGCGTTTCAGCATTGACAAAGAATCCTGCTATTGAAAAAGAATTGCAAATGATAGATAGTTTAAACAGGATAAAATTACAACCAAAAGAAATCTGGGCAGTAAAGATGGCAGACAGAATATGCAATCTGTATGCACCACCTTACTATTGGGATAAACCTAAAAAAGAAAAATACCTTGAGGAAGCAAGGGTAATTTATGCGTATTTACAAAATGGAAATGAATATTTAGCAAATAGGTTGTTGGACAAAATTGAAAACTACAAAAACAAATAACGCACGCTCGGATCTCCGCTTGCCGTCCTCAGACCATTACCAAGTACCCACAAAAACATAACACCCTCCCCCGGCAGGGGTAGGGCCTACAACACCTTACAGATATGGGGCGCATCACTTATCTGTACATGAAATTAATTTTAATTTTTCTCATTGGCTTTCGGATGTCTTAGAAAGAAGGCCCTTCACAGAGCTAATATCAAATTCATTAAATAATATTGATCAAATAGTTGACAAAATAAAAACATTAGAAGGCTTATGAGCACCGATGAAAAAGTAATTGAATTGATTCAAATCAATAAAAAAGAAAATCCAAATAAACATTTAGGTAGCCTAAGGTTATTAATTCATGAATTAAAAAGAAGGTTAACCCTTTGGAAGAATGAAATGACCGCTAATGGCATCACTGTAACTGAAAGTAGGAATATACTTATTGACGTAGTCGAGGCTATTTTGGATGTAAAACGCAAAACCATTGATTTTGAAAAGATTCAGAAAGGTTTTCCTGATATTCGCTTTTCTTATTATGATAAAATGATGTTAGAATGTTATTTTGATTGGGAAAACCACGAAGACAAGATTAGGCAATTGGGATACATATCACCGCCTCCGTATGAGCCATATATTGAACTGTTAAAGAGAGGCGTTGGTTATTTAAAATATGAAACTGGAATTATTGAAATGTCTATAGCCGCATCGTCTTATGGTGCAATAGAGCCTGGTAGGTCACTTAATTTACCTTATTACACAGACCTGAAGGATTTGGAAATTGCGGATGAAAAAGGGGTTTATGTTGCGCTTGGCATTCCTGATCCGCATGGGATTTAAACCTTGCTGGTTCCGCTCGCGGTCGGCAGACGCGGCTGGCCGGAAAGACAAGCAAAATTATCAGGTTTGGCAGCATGACAACCACCCGATCGAGTTGTACAGCGAGCCTGTGGTGTCACAAAAATTAGATTACATACACTTGAATGCGGTACGGGCCGGGCAGTGGTTTTATGAAGAATGGCGGGGTGGTTATACTTGAATAGGGTGGGGGCGGCATAAGCCGCGCGAGGCGGAGCCGTCGCGCGAGCGCATTGAGGGGGGAGCATCGCGCCAGCGAGGGAGCAATTTAAAAGACCATTTGTTGAGTTTGAAAACGAGATAAAAGATGACCCATTCAACACTTTAGCAGAATTGGCACCATTAGTCGTTGCGTTATCTGAAAAGGTTAAAAAAGAAAAGGAGGCACTCACCGAACCTGGTTCTACATTAAAATACTACTATTTCACTTATACAATATTTTCTGTTTGCACTGGGCCAAAACAGGTTTACAGAGGAATAAGCAATACAAGTCAATCTCTTTCAAGATTGGTCTCTACCGTTTTAACCATATTCAGGATATATAAAAGTTGTAAAACGGCCCATTGTAGAGAGACACTGAAAATGCTAATTCGTAATGGGTACCAATTTTATCCAGAAACCAACAGTGTCATAAGGATAGTCAACGAAATGATCGAGAATGGTTCGTCAAATCCGAACTTTTTTCTGCGGATGGACGCTAATGGGAAATTGATTGAGTTTAAAAACGGGCAGTTAAACTTCGATCTTCTTGCAGAGCCAAGACCGAATATTAAATCCTCTTCAATTATTGAGGGCTCAGATGGCAATATTTATGAAATTCTGGAGATTGAACACCCCGCAGGTAGCGGAGCCACTGTTTTGTACATTGCCAATGCTTTGGTTTCACGATTTAGGAGTACCTTTGGCCTTTCACTGGTTGATGCCAAGTACATCGTTAGCAACATTGCCAATTGCGGCAAACTGCTCGAAACCAACATGGCAGCAAAAATCAATGCACTGGCAGCAAAGAAAACTGATTTTTTTAATGACCTCAAAAGTTTTGATGGGACATTAAAAGATCATGTTGGGGAGTTTACGGTGGGGCATGTGGAGGCGTGGGAGGTGCTCGGTAGCAATAGTGTTCTTAGAAAAAATATAGATAATATAAATAGCATAAAAAACTATTTATCTATTAATCCAGACGAGATAAATGCCCTCAAAAGCAATCTTAGGGCGCTTATTCCTGAAAGGCAACAAGCTTTTGTTAATGGCATTAGAAATGCAGCAAAAGGTACTTTAGACATCCCAAATGCAAGGAGAGGAAACCTGGTAGAGATCAGTAGTGCTGTCAATAGAATCGCGGATCATAGAGGGACTTCGCTTGGTGGAAACTTTGGCTATTTAGAAGGACAGGTTAGCCCTATTGGGAATGTAAATAATCAAATCTGGCGAAGTGGAGCGGCAAATCCGCTTACAGAACCTCAAATTTTTACTGCTATCGCAGTAGAAGGAACATCGGGGGCTTCGTGGCTTAGAAATACTGATTCAGAATATAAAATGTTAAATAGACTGGCATTTGATCTTGGGGCCACTCCTGGAAATACTTATCTAAATGTGAACGGTTCACTGACAATTGTTTCAGAATTTACATACTGTGCTTCTTGTCAAGGAATAATCCAACAATTTAACACCATGTTTCCTAACATAAACTTAACATTAATCGATGGAGTTCGTTGATCAAAAATTAGTCCCGACAGAGTTCACCATAATGAGCAATGACGATAAATTAATTAAAGAAGTTATAGATTCTTATAATCAAAATTATGGAACTAATTTTGAAATTTTAGAATTTATATATGACGAAGTAATATTTGCTAAAATAAGTGTTAATAATTTTGAATTAATTGATATATTTAATTTAGGTTATCAATTTGGCACAACGGCTCAATTTAGAAGAGATCGGATGTTAATCGATTGGTAAGAGTTTCAGGTTTCAGAAATTCCTTCGCTGGCACGAGGTGTGCCGTGAATCAATCCCAAGAGTGAGTTGCCTCACTTTTAAAAACTTGTCAACTGTTGATCAGTTTAGCAAGGTTAAATCAGTACAACTATCTCTGATTAAAAAAGAGATAGGGGAATTAAAGGGTTTTCACCAAGAATTTATTGACGGGTTGGATCTATCAATCACCAATGGAAGTTTTTCTAAGATAAAAAACCAAGGATATCCTACCGATGGATCAGTTTTTGGAACATTCCCTTGCTGGCGCGGGGTTCCTAAAGATCAACGCTCAATGCGCTCGCGCGACGGCTCCGCCTCGCGTGGCAAAAGAGATTAGCCCAGCAACTTGCACAAATAACATGGCATAATGAACGAGATCAGCCAGTCAAGCAAACACATCAAAAACCTGTATCTTAACATCCCCAAATACAAGACATGAGCGTAAAGTACAAAATCAGGGATCAGCACGGGCTGAACTATCTCACATGCTCGGTAACAGGCTGGGTGGATTTGTTTGCAAGGCAAGTATATAGAGATATGGTATTGGACAGTTGGCGGTATTGCCAGGCGCACAAGGGGTTTCAGGTACACGCTTATACCATCATGTCCAATCATTTGCATTTGATTGCGAGTTGCAAGCCTCCGTTTCGGCTTGAGGATGTGATGCGGGACTGGAAAGCGTTCACGGCCCGTCAGGTGATCACCTATTTGCAGGACAAAACAAAGCCCGAAAGCCGCAGGGAATGGCTGTTGCAGTTGTTTGGCCATTTTGCGGCTGGCCGGAAAGACAAGCAAAATTATCAGGTATGGCAGCACGACAACCACCCGGTCGAGTTGTACAGCGAGCCTGTGGTGTCAAAAAAATTGGATTACATACACCATGCTACTGGACATTTTGTATAGCCACTAAGGCGCGAAGTTTTGTAAAAGGTACACGCTACGCTTAGTGTCTTCGCGCCTTCGTGGCAAAAATAAAAGATGTCAGTAGTGTGTGCATACTTAAATGCGGTACGAGCCATCTGGCAGTGGTTTTGTGAGGAAGAGCGGGGTTTTCCTGGTCCAGCAAGTAGCGCAACTCGATGGAAAGACTATAAATCAATCCAGGACGCAATTGATATTGCTAAAGTAGAACTTGATAGAGCGCTTAATCCAGCACTTGGCGGAAATCCCAATCTTAATGTGTTTACCTATACTCACCCTCATGGTAGAGTAGGGAGCTCTTGGGGTATAGGCATCCCGGGTGGAGATACAAGTAGGCTATTGAGGGACTATAATAATGGTTTTTTTATTAAGTTTGAAAAACTTGATGGACAATGGAAAATAATTACTATGTTTCCTAACTAAATAAGATTGTAACAAAACAAAAATCATCGCAACATGAATGACTATCATTTACTAAAGAGCCTTATGTCGGCCCTAGACTATATGTCTGAACATCACATCGTTCATTACCGAGAAATAGTAAATGAATTTGTTGGTAAAGGAGACAGAGTTAGGGAGAAATTAAAATTAGAAGTAGAGAAAGCCACAAAAGATGATAGATTTAGCTGGCTCAAAATCTCATGGGAAACCAAATTTATTGAAAGTCCGGAAACGTTCCCAGATAGCGAAATTAAGGAAGACAAAGATGCATACTATTACTTTCAATTGCTCACCTTTGACATCCTGTACCCTGAGCGAGCCTTGTCGTTGGCGGAGCAAGAGTTGCTTAGGCGTACCGTGTTGTACCTGCTGTTGGATATAATAGAAGAAAAAGGCCGGATATGGGTATCTTCAGAAGTCTTGCTTGAGCAATTGCATAGCATGACCCCTTTTTGGGCGCAATTGGAGGACTATCACTTGTACTGCCTACATAATTATTTTTTTGAACTAAAGGGCGGATATTCATTGAGAATTAAACACTTGCAGCTATGTGAAAGAGACCACCGGCCCTATCTCGATGTTTTGAGGCAATGTATAGATGCTGGATATACACCTTATTGCCATATTCCGTATTATAAGTGGCCACCTTTTGAAATAAACGGTAAAACCGATGAGTCAATGGCTTATTTCAAATCTGAATGGCTAAAGGTTGTAGATGAAAAAATCAAGCAGTGACCTTGCTGGCCTTTAGGTTTGCAGGCGGGGTTCCAAGGAGGCCCTATTGTCTATGGAAGACTCTCAGTTATGTCACCCTTTCGAAAATTTCCATTTAATATACCCTATAACCTGATTAATAATTTGATAAAAACCTATTGTTTTTCAAGTTAGATCAGTTTCTCCCTTTTTCTATATGAATGTTTCACCTTTTTTTTCAATTCATGGAGTCAAGAAATTTATTTTCTTAAAAAATAATTTTCTTTATTTCGATGGCAGTCGCTTAGTTTGCATAGAAATAGCACATGAAATTGTCGTCCGTGCTATATTAGAAATTAGAAATATAAATTATATTTATAGATATGAAAACTGGATCATTATCTTCGAACCTGACAAATACTCTATTTTTGATATTAGACTGAATTTAATTATTTCTCATCCAATTCCGAATTATGATTTACTTGATAGACATTACTATAACAAAGATTCAATTGCATTTTGTTGTCTTGAAAAGCATGAAAACTTTTACAAGTGGTTAATTTATAATTTTAAAACTATGACATTCGAAGGGGGGCATGATTTTGGATTTTCTACAGTATGCCATATGGATTTACATACTCAAACAGTAGTCCTCCTTGATAGATATACTTTGATTAGAACTAATTATGTTAGTAAGGAAAGTATTTGGGTGATAGATTTATCGATTTATTTAAATGATATTAAAAGTTTGGGAACTTTAAATTTTATTAATGATTATAATACACTTATTATACATAGTGTTGCATATAGTTATACTTTTTTTGTGGATATTAGTAATGGTAAATTACAATATAAATTATTTGGCTATGTTTATATTGAAAAAATTGAAAATAATTTATATCTTTATATAAAAGGTAATACGTTTTACTTGTTTGATGTTAAAAGTAACACCTTACGGAGTTTGGCTGAACTTAAAAGAAATTTAGCCCCATTTCACATAAATAAGCCAAGAATTATTCAACAAAAATATGTTATGATACCTAATTTGGATAATGATTTGTGTTTTATCAATTTTTACACAGGAGAATTTGAATATTTTTTTTATAATAAATTTAAATATAAAAATAAAAGGATTCCTATGGTCTATTATTGTGTTGATGATATGTATTTGATTCAAGAAAAATTTCTACCTGAAGCAAAAGAATTTATTTTTTATATGCTTGATAAGGTACTTAAATAACCTTTGTTCCCTTGCTGGCCTTTAGGTTTGCAGGAGCAAGAAAATATATACATTATAATGATCATCATGTTAGGAGGTTCTCCGTTTCGGCTTGAGGATGTGATGCGGGACTGGAAAGCGTTCACGGCCCGTCAGGTGATCACCTATTTGCAGGACAAAACAAAGCCCGAAAGCCGCAGGGAATGGCTGTTGCAATTGTTTGGCCATTTTGCGGCTGGCCGGAAAGACAAGCAACTTTATCAGGTTTGGCAGCATGATAACCACCCGGTCGAGTTGTACAGCGAGCCTGTGGGTGACAGAAATTGGATTACATACACTTGAATGCGGTGCGGGCCGGTACCCAATGCGGAGAAAAAAAGTTGGATTGATTTTTTGGATTATCGTAGCTTTGGGGGAAGGGTGAAAAAGGCAGGGGGAAAAGATGCGCGATATAACACATTCAGGGACAAAAGTCATGTCCCGGGCCGCTATGCTTCAGGTTCGAGATTTGATAATCTTTCTTACGATCCGGCAAGAAATACAAATGATTCAAAGGCTATGCAGGAGGCTATAGCTGGGTTAGAGGCGGAAAAACAGGGACTGATCCCCAATATTATGCAAAGGGATCCGCGACCCACCGACAATGCGGAATTTATTGTCAACGGAAATGGTTATTGGGATGTAAAGGCACCGCCTTCGCGCGGAATGAAAAGCCCTACAAAGCAAAAGGACGCCGCGGAATCAATCAAAAAAGAGCTTGATAAACCAGGCCCTCCACAACACAACGTCATCTTGGACTGCAGCTGGATGACGGATACAGAACTGGCCTATATTAGAAACTGGCTCCAATCCAACAACGTGGATATGAGCCGAATCGTAGAAGTAAACATCAACCTGTATTAACATGAAAAAAATAATAAAAGAAGATTTGGAGGGTCTATTGGCCCCGTTCAGACAAGAAGGCCCAGTAAGGCCGGGAACGGATTTAGAACTGCTATATGAAGCACTGCTATATGAATCCCAGTTTGTCAATGTTAATTTGAGTGGTGGATTTTGGATAAGTTCCTGTTATGTAAAGTGCAAATTTGTTGATGTCAATTTTGTTAAAGCGGATATGTACGACTCTTATTTTATTGATTGTACTTTTGAAAACGTGAATTTCCACCAAACTGCTTTAAGCATATCACATTTTGTCCTCTGCGATTTTTCCAACTGCGACTTTGATTGGGCTCGTTTTTCTAATAGCCATGCCAGAGAAGTTAATTTTCTAAACTGTACCATAGAGGGTTTTGACCTTGAAGGCGCGACCTTGGAAAAGGTGAAATTTGACTCCTGCAAAGGGAAGCCCTGGCACTATGAAAAGGCAGAGTATGTGAGCGCTGAGTGGATCAACTGCGATTTCATGCCCGAAAGCGGAAAGCCTGATTGAAACCGAAACTCGCGATCCTCAGGCAACCCTTGCTGGCGCTAATACTCCGTTTCGGCTTGAGGATGTGATGCGGGACTGGAAAGCGTTCACGGCCCGTCAGGTGATCACCTATTTGCAGGACAAAACAAAGCCCGAAAGCCGCAGGGAATGGCTGTTGCAGTTGTTTGGCCATTTTGCGGCTGGCCGGACAGACAAGCAACTTTATCAGGTATGGCAGTATGACAGCCGTCTATATCGATGATATCTCTGAATATGGAAAATATCTGTACTCAAAAAACCCTTATTGTGATGATATACAAGAAGAAATTTTAATGAATGCCGGCTTAAAATATGAGATTTTACATATAGAAGAAGTTACTGCTAATGGTATTTGGCCACGCGTTAATATTATTATTAAAGAATTATGAGAAAAATTTCATTAAATGAATTACCAAAGGTTTTTCCTGAAGAAATCATAGAGATTTTATGTGAAATGGAAGAATCTCAATCCGAAGATTGGAAAAAATTGTTTAACTGTATGACAATCGAGCAACACATGATGTATGCAAAAGGAAAAGGAACTTTGCAAAAAAGAAAGTCTGATGAGGAATGGAAAAGTAAAAGTTTACCTGAAAAGAAACGCTATCACATGCAATTTATTAATCATTATGCAAATCATCATCTTGAGATTACGTTTGAGGATAGCATGTCTGACCTTGTCAAAAATAGAATAGAAAACAATGAAATGGGTAAAAAGTCTTATCACTTTTTTTGGGAAACGGATTCACCTTTTTCACAATGGTACCTAAGCAATTTTATAGGAGAGACTTGGCTTTGGGGGTATCAAGAAGGTCGTATGGATTTTTTGGAAGGCCATTTTCCCTACGGCGAACAGGAATACTCCTCTGCAGAGCAATTCATGATGTACCACAAAGCTATGCTGTTCATGGATTTTGATACGGCGCATAAAATCATGGCCACTAAGGATGTTAGAAAAATAAAAGAGTTTGGCCGTCAGGTTAAGAACTTTAACGATACGGTATGGGCCTTTTATCGAACTCATATTGTCTGGAATGGTAATTTTGCAAAATTTACCAGTAGTGATGCTTTGCGCCAGGCCTTGTTTGACACTCAAGGCAAAACACTTGTAGAAGCTGCACCCAATGATCCGATCTGGGGCATCGGACTTGCCGCCGATGATCCTCTGGCATTGGACCGCAGTACATGGAAAGGCAAAAACCTTCTTGGGGAAATCTTGACGGAAATCAGGGTCAAGATGATGGGTCACTATTAAATCCATGACTTGCTCGGTCACGGGCTGGGTGGATTTGTTTGCAAGGCAGGTATATAGAGATATGGTATTGGATAGTTGGCGTTATTGTCAGGCGCAGAAAGCCCGAAAGCCGAAGGGAATGGCTGTTGCAATTGTTTGGCCTTTTTGCGGCTGGCCGGAAAGTCAAGCAACGTTATCAGGTTTGGCAGCATGACAACCACCCGGTCGAGTCGTACAGCGAGCCTGTGGGTGACAGAAATTGGATTACATACACTTGACGGGCCGGGAATGTGGTTTTATGAGGAATGGCGGGGTGGTTATACTTGAATAGGGCGGGTGCGGCATAAGCCGCGCGAGGCAGAGCCGTCGCGCGAGCGCATTGAGGGGAGAGCATCGAGCCAGCGAGGTTATTAGGAGTTGGTCTGGGGCAACAAAGTATAGTAAAAATGTAAATTAACAATCAAACCTTGTTGCAAAAAGCGGAATACTAACTATATACTTTCATCCTGCGGCAAAACCACCTCTTAAAAAAGCAAATATATCATGAAATCTATAATTTTCTTTTGGGTTTTATTATTAAGCTCATTTTGCTTTAAGGCGTATGGGCAATTAAAGTACGTTGATAAGTTGGTTTTGGACACAACAGTATTTGATCGTAATTTTATATTTCAATCAACAATACAAGAAAAAATCAATAAATCTAAAGTGCTCAAAGAAAAATGCACGAATTTTGTATTTTATAATGATAAGAATGCTAAGGCATTTATTCGTCGTTTCAATAAAGAATTGAAAACTGACAAGTTTTCTAAAGTAAAAGTCATTGTAGGCACTTTTGTCACATTAAAAGAGTCCGATGAGTCCGTTTTTATATCTGAATGGCATTTTAATTCAGAAAAAACAGCCAATGAAATAGTCAGTTTACTGCAAAAACTAAATAAAGGACGTTTTAGGTATATTATTATACCAAGGGCTTGTTATTGGAAGCAAAGTAAGCAAATAATGTCAATTATTGTTTATACTGAACTTTTTACTGGCAACCCCGATGTTAAAGCCTTATATGAAGAATGGTAAGCGTTATTGTCGAATAATTCGATTGATAATGAACGCTTTGTAAGTTGGCTGCGTTCAAAACCTGCGCTGGTGCGAGGTGTGCCGTGAATCAATCCTAAGAGTGAGTTGCCTCAAAAGGAAAGAATGTCGAATAAAAGATGATAGTAGGTCTATCAGTATCGTTGTACAAGCGAAGGTGCTAAACCTTTCTCGGTCACGAGCAGGGCAACAACACAGCAAAGGATTTATACAAAAATTCTAAGTCTAATAAAAGCATAATCCCAAATAGATATAAAAAAGATAATCGTTTTGATGCATTGAGCTACGATCCAGATAAGAAGCAGGATAATTTTATTGAAGGGATGGCTGGATTAGAGGCAGAAAATCAAGGTTATTTGCCAAAACCAATCTCTCGCGACCCAAGCGGTTTTGAGTTCATAGATGCAAATGGGGGTTATTGGGACGTAAAATCTCCTCCTGGGGAATTTTTCAATCTTAACGAAGCTGGAGACTCAATAAAAAAACAAATCAATAGTCATCCTACAGTCAAAGTGATATTTGACACAACTTGGTTGAATGATAATCAATTAGGTTTAATAAGAGACTGGCTCAAAAAAAATAATGTTGACATGAGTCGAATCGTTGAAATAAATTCTAACATTAATAATTAATAGTATGAAAATTGATAACATAAATTTATTTAACGAGATTTTGAATAAAGGCAATCATAGCCTTGATGCTTTTTCTAAATCTGTTGTTTCTGGATTTTTATTAGAAGATTTGCCTCCTGATACTTTTGGATTTGTTAAAGAATTGACAATAAAGTACATGAGTTTCAAGTTGTGTAGTCTTGGCGCTAATTACTCCAAATCATTAATTCATAACTCAATTTTCATTGATTGCAATTTTGCAAAGTCGGAAGCATTCGATACCCGTTTTGAAAACTGTATTTTTGAGAATTGTAATTTTTTGAGGTTTTTGTTTGTTCGATGTTCGTTTAAGAACTGCATTTTTAACCTCAACAATGATCGGAGATTGATTTTTTCCGAATGCCGCATAGAAAAAGTAATCTACAGTTGCTCCTTGTTCAATGAATTTACCGTAAAATTTGATGACAATGAAGTTGTTGACTTGATATACAGGCCCGCACCAGCAGATGTAGTGCCATGACTACGCTTGCTGGCGCGGGGTTCCTAAAGGTCATAAAGAGCCAAATGGTAAATTAGTAGAAATCTTTTCTGCTAAGCCAGAGAGTAGGAGTAGAGATACAGAATACAAAGCACTGACAAAATTTGCCCATAACAAAGGTGTTCTATATAGAGTATAACACAAAAGCGCCCTCCTCTGGACGAATCCGAGGGAGGGCGCCGTGTTTTAATCCTTATGCACACAAGGGGTTTATACTGCCGATTTGGCCGACGTTCGGGGGCCATTGGCTTTGTATCTTTTGCCGATTTGCTCTATTGAGGCTTTTACACTGGTGTCGCGGTTGGTGTTGCGGCGCAATACGGCGTATCCATCATTGCAGGTGGTCATCAGGTCGCTGCTCAGAGCGGCTAAGGTGTCCTGCAGGCCCTCGTTGAGGGCGCGGACTTTTACCGCAATCGTGTTCAGGTCGTCATAAAGGGTTCTGTCTTTGCGCAGTTCGTTCAGGTCAAGGTTGGCAGGAAGCAGATCACGGAATTCATCAAAGGCTGCGATGCATTCATCCACGTAGCCTACGGAGCGGGCACCCATTTTGGGCAATCGTTTTTTGTCGGTAATGCTCAGGTTGATCAGGAAATTAAGGCCGTTTTGGGCGTCGGTCAGGCATTTTAAAATCTCGGTCTTCTGATCGGATGTTAAAGATGCGGAAATCAAATTGGAATTAGCCATACATTGAAGTGTGTGGTTAGAAGGTGAAAAAATACATTGGCTTCGTTTGTAGCGATGGAAAAATAACGCAGACAGGAGCAGCAAGGCTTATCTTTTTTGGGCCTTTTAACGTATTTTTAAAAACTTGACCATTCTTTTTCCCGCAGATAATCGCAGATTTTCCCGCAGATGTACGCAGATTCTGCGGGGAAATCTGCGTACATCTGCGGGGAATTTACACTACGACCGCGCCACTCAAGATGTCGGACGATCCGCTCGCGGTCGTCAGACATCTATTCCAGATGCTTTAATGCGTTCTCAAAACGCTTTCGGTCATTATTTTTATAACCCGATTCGTTTTTATCATGCTTTAAAGCATTTTCAAAACGCTTTTGGTCATTATTATTATAACCCGATTCGTTTTTATCACGCTTTAAAGCGTTTTCAAAACGCTTTCGGTCATTATTTTTATAACCCGATTCGTTTTTTTTACGCTTTAAAGCATTTTCAAAACGCTTTTGGTTATTATTTTTATGACCCGATTCGTTTTTATCATGCTTTAAAGCATTTTCAAAACGCTTTTGGTCATTATTTTTATGACCCGATTCGTTTTTATCATGCTTTAAAGCGTTCTCAAAACGCTTTCGGTACTTATTTTTATGATCTGATTCGTTTTTATCATGCTTTAAAGCGTTCTCAAAACGCTTTCGGTGCACCGATCAAAAAAACCATCTACATTTACGCCCGCAATCAAACCGCCAGATATGACTCCAAGCCCAACGACTTATTCTTTTGCACAGGCGCATATCGCCACTACTGCTAAAATGCTCACTACTGTTTCATCCTTGGTATAAATTGGCCTGACACACATATGGAAAACCAGCCCATTATCATCTACAATACACCCGACGGAAAGACCCGCGTAACGCTGTTTGCCCGTGACGGCAGCGTTTGGATGAACCAAAATCAACTCGCTGAACTTTTTGACACCTCGAAACAAAACATAGGGCAACACATCGCCAATATACTGGAAGAGAAAGAGTTAGAGGCAAATTCAGTTGTAAAGTATTTCTTTACAACTGCCGCCGACGACAAACAATACGAGGTAGCCTTCTATGCCCTCGACATGATCCTCGCCATCGGCTTTCGGGTACGCAGCAAACGCGGCACACAGTTCCGGATTTGGGCAAACCAACACCTCAAATCCTATATGATAAAAGGCTTTGTTATGGATGATGAACGGCTCAAAAACCCGGATGGCCGCCCCGATTATTTTGACGAACTGCTAGAGCGAATCCGCGATATTCGCGCCTCTGAAAAACGGTTCTACCAGAAAGTGAAAGACCTGTTTGCCCTAAGCACAGACTACGACGCCTCCGACAAGGCCACCCAAATGTTCTTTGCCGAAACGCAGAACAAACTGCTCTATGCTGTAACCCAAAAAACAGCCGCGGAACTGATCTTCGCCCGCGCCGATGCCAACCAACCCAATATGGGCCTGAGTGCCTGGAAAGGCAATATCGTGCGCAAACAGGGGCGTTTTCTTCATGCTTTCATGCGTTTTCAAAACGCTTTTGGTCATTATTTTTAGGTCTCGAGTCGTTTTTTTTAATGCCTGTCAAAGATCATTGAACCCTTCCATAAGCATTTGTGCGTCCTGTAAGAGTTCGTCAAAGGGCAGATAAGCACCGATCAAAAAAAACCATCTATATTTACGCCCGCAATCAAACCGCCTAATATGACCCCAAGCCCAAGGTCAACCCCACTCAACTCTTCAATGAGCCCAAAAAAAGGCGCGACTGATTTGGTGACATAAAAAAAGGCCATATATTTACCCCCGCAACCCCCGCAAATCCACATGATCCCGACCTTAACTCATCCAACCCTTTTTTTACCTTGTGCTGGCGCACTGGGCGCTCCTGTGGTGCCTAGTGCGCCAGTGGTTTTTGGGGGTGGATGGGTTGAGGGCAATCCTATCTCACCGTTGGTTGTGGTAACGATTAAATCATTTAATCATTTGAGTGCGTGACATATTTGGGGCATCGTTATATGAAAAAAAAGAGGGAAG
>CAZIKN010000073.1:0-29174 GCA_964539805.1 uncultured Saprospiraceae bacterium
AATGCGATGGTTGTAAAAATCGGCGACCGCCATAAAATCACCTTCTATATCTACACCTGAGGGGGCATCGAAAGCCTCAGGAAAATCCAGTGTGTCACTTTTCGAATGGTGGATTGCCCGCACCATATCAGCGCCATATTCTGCCACGAGTACTGCACTCTCTTGTTCGGCGATATGCATTGGGCGATCAAACCCCGTGAGCGTATCCAGCACCTGACCGTTGGGGCTGATTTTGAGGAGGCGATTGTTATCCGCATCCGAGAGCCAGAGATTTTTGTCGTTGGCTGGTGTGATGCCCACAATGCCAAAACTATCGAGCGATATCTTTTTTTCAAAAACCCAATGATGTCCCGAAGCTGTTTTGGGATCATTGTTGCAACTGGTCCAGCACAAGGCAGTGATCAGGACAGCAACAGTTGCTATACTAAAATTTGTCATTCTTTACAATTTGAAAGGTTAAGGTTGAGCGAGATATTCGCTTATAATAATCTGAAAATAAATTAGTTACGATTGTATTGGCAGCAAGCGGGCAGATTGTCATATACCTTTGCATCTGCCTTTGTCCTTTCGTTATCGTGTCCGACTTTGGCGATGGCTGCCTGAACGTCAGCAAGTTTGGCTTTTTTAGGGTCAAACTCTAAAGTCATAACCTTGGTGTCCACATCCCAGTCGGCTTTGCTTACGCCCTTCACGCTTTTGGCCGCTTTTTCTATGCGAGCCTCACACATTTCGCAATTGCCTGATACTTTGAAGCTTTGTTTGGTCATGCTGCCGTTCATAGCGGTTGGGGCAACGGCGGTGTTCACATCGCCTGTGCTCTCCGTTTTGCCGTCAGAGCGGACTACGGAAATGCCTTTAGCGGTATAACCGGCCCTCGTTACCCGTGCATCGGCGTCAACAAGGGTCATTTTGTTTGATGCGGGTACGTTGAAAGTCATTTTACCCGTTTGAATGTCAATTTTGAGAGATTTAATGCCCTTGACATCCTTGAATTTTTTCTCCAGGCCATAGGCACAAAACGGACAGCCAAGTCCCTCCACGCGCAGCGTGAAGGCATCTGTTTGGGCATTTGCAGTTAGGGTGGCGAGGAGGAAAGCGACGAAAAAAAGGATATTTTTCATTTTCTTAATTTTACAATTTTTGATGGTGAACAAATTAGATAATCATGCGTGCGCCAATTAGCATCCAGCGTTTGCGCTCGAATGTTGGCGTGCCATGAAATTGTTGTGAAATGGGAAACTGTACTGAGAGATCAAAGGTGTACCTGCCCAGTGCATACTGTAAACCTTGGGCATAGTAATAGCCGTACTGACTTACGCCATTGTGCTTGGGCAGGCTCATCCCCTCGAACTCAAAGTACAGATTTATTTGATTGACCGGATAAGTAGGTTTGAGCAGAGGTAGCCCAAAGCCAAGTTTGTACAGCCAATGGTTGAGGTGGTCCGCAGAGGGCATAAAGGCGTAGCCGAATTCGGCTTGAGTACCGAGTCTGAGGCTTTCACGGGCAGCCAAGATACCAAGATAGGTCATGTTGTGGCCCATACCAAGCGTAGGCGTTTCGAGGCGTTTTCCTGTGCGGAACATGTTTTTTGCCTTTGCCGCTAAGCGAATGGTTTTCCCCATGCCGTCCTTTCGGTAGAACTGGTATTTGGCACTCAACCCCGCGTCGCCGAAGCCATTGCTGCCGCCATGATCTGAGAAAACAAGCGGCACTTCTGCGGCTACTGCTAAGTTGTTGCTCAAATTGTAGTCCGCATCAAGTATAAAAGCCGTGAAATCATGCTCTGTATTGTCGGCGAATTTGAAAAACGGGCGCACTGTGCCCTTTTTTTCGCCGAGCATGATCGGTTTGTCGAGCGTGATGGGCGGCCCTTGTGCCCAAACACCCGTTGCCCATGTTGCAAAGAGCAACAGGGCTGCAATTTTTTTTGACATTTGAAATGATATGATTTACCGTAAAATGTAGGGTTACCCGCATAGAGCCAGAATGGTCTGTGCGAAAAGGTAAAACGGAAAATCACTAACAGCGGAAGGACTGAACAAGCACCCGAATATCGGTCACTGTAGGTGGTGGCTTGTACAGTATGAAACGGAGGATTTTTTGGTTGATCTGTACAAAATCGGAAATGAGGGCAAAGGGAACCAAGTTAACAACCAAAACTTGGGCCTTTAGGTCAAATATAGAAAAATTTTTGGATAACCTGCCATCGGTGTCAGCCTTTAAATAGGTTATTTTGTCATTGCAACACGGTTTTTGATGAATACCAAACTTTTTGGTTTTCTGCTTTGATTTACAACAAGTTGACTTTTTGCAACTGCTTTTTGCAGTTTCGGTTTTATAACAACAACTTTTTGGTTTTATATATATAAATGCTGTACGTCCTTTTTTTAGACACAAATGCTCAAATAAAGGCATTCCTGTAGAGGACAGGAGCACATTTACAATCAGTAATATGTGAAGGGCCTTCAATAACATCTTTTATACCCTTTGACAACGTTTCTAGGCGGGATTTGTTGCAAGTTGTGCTTTTTTTCGGACGTTTTCCAGAGAATCATGTCCTTTGGAAAGAAAATATGTCAAGGTTTGGCACAAATAGTAGGAACTTTGCCCCATGGTTGACAAGATTAGGACACTCGCCCAACAGTACCTGCCAGATGTGATTGCCCAGCGCAGGCACCTGCATGCCCACCCGGAACTTTCCTATCAGGAATATGAAACCCAGCGCTATATTGCAGCACAAATCCGTGCTATGGGGATTGACGCGCCACTCGAAATAGCAGGCACCGGCTTGCTTGTCCTGTTGCGCGGTGAATTGCCCGGCAATGGCTGTATTGCCCTGCGGGCCGATATAGATGCGCTCCCCATTACAGAGGCCAATAGCGTGTCTTATTCTTCTAAAAATCAAGGAGTTATGCATGCTTGCGGGCATGATGTGCACACGGCTTCCCTTTTGGGGGCAATGCGGATATTGCACAGTTTGCGAGCGTATTGGGGTGGCACCATAAAATGCCTTTTTCAGCCAGGCGAGGAAAAATTGCCTGGTGGGGCCAGCCTTATGATACGGGATGGTGCATTGGAAAATCCCAAACCAGCAGCTATTTTGGGACAACATGTACAAAGTTCCATACCTGTGGGCAAGGTTGGTTTTCGGGCAGGGATGTACATGGCTTCTGCGGACGAGATATATGTTACCGTAAGAGGTAAAGGAGGTCACGGGGCCATGCCCCATGATTGCGTGGATCCCATAATGGTTGCTGCCCAAATACTGGTCACGCTTCAACAAGTGGTCAGTCGCTCTGCTGATCCTACCATACCTACGGTCCTCACGTTTGGCAAAATAAACAGTATGGGCGGTGCCACCAATATCATACCGGATGAGGTCAAAATAGAAGGCACCTTCAGGACAATGAATGAAAAATGGCGCTACGCAGCGCATGAAAAGATGACAAACATAGCTGAGGGCGTAGCCCAAAGCTTTGGTGCCGAATGTGAATTTAACATTGTAAAGGGCTATCCGGTGCTGTACAACCATGAAGCCCTCAGTCTTTCGGCCAAACAAGCAGCCATCGCCTACCTCGGTGCTGAAAATGTAGAGGATTTGCCCCTGCGCATGAGTTCCGAGGATTTTGCCTATTATTCACAGGTCATGCCAGCTTGTTTTTATCGCCTTGGCACGGGCAATGTTGCAAAAGGCATTGTTTCACCCGTGCATACCACTACTTTTGATATTGATGAGGCCGCTTTGGCCGTTGGCATGGGGCTTATGGCCTACCTTGCATATACCCGCTTAAAAGAGTTGTGATTTTCTATTGTAAATACTTTGTAAATAAAACGAAGTTTTTTTTATACTTTTGCGCCCGGTTTTGTGCGGGAAAGACCATACGAAACCAACCTAACGGATAATTAAACACAAAAGTCAGGTTATACTTCAACAATGGAAAAGAAGCGACTGCTCCTGATTACTCAGGAAATGGCCCCCTTTACGGAAGGCAACGAAATCTCCGACGTCGTCGGAAAACTCCCCAAAATGCTCTTTGACGCAGGTTTTGAATTGCGAATTTTGATGCCTCGCTATGGTGTAGTGAATGAAAGAAGGCATCGCCTTCACGAAGTGGTACGCCTTTCCGGCATGAACATTATCATTGATGATGATGACTATCCGCTCATCATCAAGGTGGCATCTTTGCCGGGTTCGCGTTTGCAGGTCTATTTTTTGGACAACGAAGATTTTTTCAAGCGTAAATCTGTTTTTGATGATGAAAATGGCCAAGCTTTTGCGTGCATACCACTACTTTTGATATTGATGAGGCCGCTTTGGCCGTTGGCATGGGGCTTATGGCCTACCTTGCATATACCCGCTTAAAAGAGTTGTGATTTTCTATTGTAAATACTTTGTAAATAAAACGAAGTTTTTTTTATACTTTTGCGCCCGGTTTTGTGCGGGAAAGACCATACGAAACCAACCTAACGGATAATTAAACACAAAAGTCAGGTTATACTTCAACAATGGAAAAGAAGCGACTGCTCCTGATTACTCAGGAAATGGCCCCCTTTACGGAAGGCAACGAAATCTCCGACGTCGTCGGAAAACTCCCCAAAATGCTCTTTGACGCAGGTTTTGAATTGCGAATTTTGATGCCTCGCTATGGTGTAGTGAATGAAAGAAGGCATCGCCTTCACGAAGTGGTACGCCTTTCCGGCATGAACATTATCATTGATGATGATGACTATCCGCTCATCATCAAGGTGGCATCTTTGCCGGGTTCGCGTTTGCAGGTCTATTTTTTGGACAACGAAGATTTTTTCAAGCGTAAATCTGTTTTTGATGATGAAAATGGCCAAGCTTTTGAAGACAACCCCGATCGTGCAGCCTTTTTCTGCAAAGGCGCTATCGAAACGGTAAAAAAATTCGGTTGGTCTCCTGATTTTGTACTTTGTGAAGGCTTTTTGACCAGCCTGCTCCCGCTTTATTTGCGTACCGCCTATAAAACCGAGCCTATTTTTGCCAATTCACAGATCATCTATTCTTTGTATGACACGCCGCATGAGCGTATGGGCGGTGATCGCCTGCTGCAAAAAGGAGCCATCAACAACCTGACAAAAAAAGACCTCGCACCATTTCAGGATGGCGATGAAGTAAGCATGCACAAAGGTGCCGCTCATTATGCTGATGTTCTTATAGTGGGCAGCGAAACCATAGACAGCAGCGTTGATTACCTGTCGGTGGCACAAAACAAACCCGTTTTGCAGTGGAAAAACCCTGAAGAAATGCCCGCGGCCACGCTGGAATTTATCAAAAGCCTTGCAGAAGTAGAAGTGTAATATACTGGCTTAACCATAGTCTGGATGGGCAACTACAAAGGATACAAGTGAAGGGGGGCTGAGGCTACCCCTTCACTAAGCCTTTACTTGACCTTTTAGGCACTCATCCCGCCAGTCATTCAAAACCACTTCACGTTGACTATACCAACAGCAGCAGCAAGCAGCCAACCCACTTTAAAACACTTGCGTCAATACCTGCAATACACCATCAATGACAAATAAACACATGCGGTTTACACCCCTCTTTGCCATTTTATTAGCCTTTTTATGGTTCGCCTGCAACAAGTCAACCCCCTTTGGTGCCGATCTCTTGGATGACCAATTGGCCGACTATAAAGAAACTGATACGATTACCGTAAAGTATATATTGGAACGGGACGACAGTATTATCACGTCAGACCGCAGTTTTACGACCCCCTATTTTTTGTGCGGAGAATTGAATGACCCTGTTTTTGGCAAATCCAGTTCCGAAATAAATACCCTGTTCCGCCTTGGAGGCACTGACCCTACCTTTAAAGCAACTTCTGTCATTGATTCCATGGTACTCTTTCTCCGATATGCCCCATCAGGTGTTTATGGAGACACTACCCAAGTCCTCAATCTCAGCGTCTATCAGTTGGATAAACAGATTTATTTAGATTCTACCTATTATTCCGTCCATAACTTGCCTGCAAGCCGCAAAATTGGCGAGATCAACAACTTTACACCTCGACCTAATAAAAAAGACAGCCTGTTTGTCAGCAACTCAAAGGCAGCCTATCTGCGCTTGCGCTTAGATCAAAGCTTTGCGCAGGACATTACGAAAATTGACAGCGCAGGTCTGGCAAGGGATACCGCATTTTACCGCCGAATAAAGGGCCTTAAAATACAGGTCAAAAACGCCGGCACGAGTCAACCCGGCTGTATGTTGGCCTTTGACCTGAACGATGACAACTCTGATGGCTCGTACTACAGTTTCATGCGTGTCTTTTACCATGAAGATACGACGAAAAAAGTGTATGATTATTTCTTTGCGCGAACCAACAAGTTTACACATTTTGAGCATGACTACACCGGCTCAGAGGTGGGCCCACTCATTGACAGTGAAATGACAGACAAAATGTACCTCCAGGGGATGGGCGGCTTGAGGCTGAGAGCGGAATTTCCGTATGCTCACCTTTGGGAAAAAATTGCTGTGAACAAGGCCTTTTTGGAGCAAACGGTCATACCCTCTAATTTTGCTTCCATAACACCTGCAAGCCAATTGGCCATTTTGGAAAGTCAGGGGGACACCGTTAAGGTGTTTAGCCCCGATGTCACCTACTCGCTTAGTTTTGACGGTACTTTCAGCATATTCGGCGGCAATCCGGTGGAAGAGACTGAAAATGGCACCAAGGTGAAACGCTATCGCATGAATATGGTACAGCGCTTTCAGGATTATGTTGATGGTGATGGAAAAGACCCTAAAAATCGCACCATCTTTATTACGGTACAGCCGCCCAACCGCTCTGCCATGCGCTCAGTCATCACTGGGCCCCAAAGCACCAGTTCCCCGGCCAGGTTCCGCATGACCTACACCTTAATCAAATAGCCTTTAGCGGCCAAACGGCTGCTATGGTTAAAACGCCAGCCCCCCACAACACCCAAAAACCTTCCTCCGTCAGGCCGGTTTCGCGCAGGCGCAGCCCTAAAAAAGCCGCTGCTATGGCCATTATGGCAAAACTTAACTGTCTAATGGCTTTGGCAATCAGTCTGCTTCCCGATAGCATATCCGGTGTCCTGATTTCCATATCACCGGATCGAGCCTTGCGCAGGGTCTTTTGCAGGTCGTCAGGCAAAGCTAAGGCATTGGTTACCATACGTTGCAGCAGTTCCCGCACGTAACCGAGTGGCCCACCTTTGTCCTGTAGCAAATACTGTTGGGCATAGGGCCGCACGGTCTCCAAGGGATTATAGTTCGGGTCAAGGGTGTTGGAAATGCCCAGCAGCAGTGTCACGGTTCGGTTAAGCAGCACATAATCCTTGGGGACCTGCACAGTGCGCGAAATGCCTTTAAAACCTATATCCTGTACCAGGTCCATTAGGCTGTTGTTGAACGGATTAACCTTGATGTCACGGAAATTGAGGCCCTCCAATTGAATTTCGTTTTGTAAAAAATTGCGCAGTGCAGCAATCATTTTTTTGGCCATTCGCTCCGCATCGGGCCCATCTGCCAAAAAGCCCATTGTGCGGCAGGCATCCACCATGCCTTCAACATCATTTTTTACCGTTGCTTCTATCAATTGTGTTATGCCCTCCCGGATCTGGGGAGAAAGGCGTGCGGTGGCCCCAAAGTCAAGCAATACCAGTTGTCCGTTTTCCATGACCAATATATTGCCCGGATGCGGGTCCGCATGGTAAAATCCATCTTTGAACACCATGCGGCACCACACGCGCAACAAGCGGCCAGCCAAGGCTCGCCGATCAAGGCCCCAGGCATCCAATTGGTGTAAATCGCTGATTTTGCAGCCTGTACAAAAGCGTGTGGTCATTACTTTTTGCGTGGAATAAGGCTCAAAAACTTCCGGCACTATGACCTCAGGCTCATCGTCAAGGTTTTTTGCAATGATTTGCATGGCCTTTGCCTCATTGGAAAAATCCAATTCTTCCTCTATCATCTGTCGCACCTGAGCATACAGGTAATCCATTCCCTTAATGTCCATAAACCAGGAAATAATGCGTGTCAGTCGCTGGATAATGGCCAAATCAACCCGTGCAATAGGCTCAATGCCGTAGTGCTGTACTTTCACCACCACCTCGCTGCCATCATGGAGCAGTGCGCGGTGCGCCTGCCCAATAGATGCGGTAGCCATGGGTATTGGCTCAAAACGGGCAAACAACGCTTCCGGCGGCTTGCCCAATTCCTCCACAATGCGTTGGCGAACTTTTTCATAGTCTTGGGCAGGCAAGCGATCTTGCAAGGCTTCCAATGGTTTTTGGAACTCCTCCGGCAAAAAATTGGACATTACAGAAAGCAGCTGGCCTATTTTGATAAACAAACCCTGTAGCGACAAAATGGTGGTTTTCACCCGTTCTGCATTCCGCAGGTGCAGGGCCGCTATCCGTTTTTCATACCATTGTCGCCCCATGACTTTGCCACAAAAAGACAGCCATACATAACTTATGGCAACCACAAAAGCGGTCCAATATGCTTTTCGGATACGGGCGGAAAGATTCATGTGAAAAAGAAAAAGGTGATAGTTCAAAGGCCCAAAAGTAGGCAAAGCAGGGCCAGGAGGGCTGGAAGTGCCTGTACAAAAAAGATGCGCCTACTGGCGGACCAAGCACCGTAAATACCGGCAATGGCCACACAAGCAGCAAAGAACAAGCCTATTTGGCGTGACCAAATGGGGTCAGAGATCAGCAAGGCCCAGATCAATCCTGCTGCCAAAAAGCCATTGTAAAGGCCCTGATTGGCTGCCAGTACCTTGGTTGGGGTAAATAACTCGTCCTTCAACGAGCCTTTAAACACTTTTTTGCCCCGCGTTTCCCAGGCAAACATTTCCAGCCATAAGATATAAATGTGCTCAAGGGCAATAAGGGCAAGCAGCGTCTTTGCAATAATTTCCATGTGTATCCGATTTGTGATCGCGAAGTTATCCCTTTCTGCCTTTCCAAGTATATTTTTTAATAAGGAGGCTTGCGGTGCCAACGCTGGCAACATACACTATATGTATAAAAAAAGAGGGCCAAAACCAGCGCATCAGCCCCTTGCGGCCAAACCAGACGCACATGGAAGCCAATAAGTGATAGTCTGACCAAGCCTTAAGCACCAACCCTGTGAACAAAGCGCTCCATAACCATACGGAGCCAGTCCAACACGCACAAGGCAACAGGATCAGCAGTAAGCAGCAGTGCAGGAAGGCCACGACAAGGGCCAAGCGTAAGGGGCCATTGGGCAGAGCTGTATTTTTGCTGCCCCAACGCATGCGCTGCTGCCAAAAAGAAGGCCAGTCCGGAGCGGCTTCCGTCATCACTGTAGCTTCGGCATGTTTTAAAAAACCTGTTCCCTTCGGATAACGTTCTGCCATTTTTTGCATCAGGAACATATCGTCGCCCGAGGCAATGTGCATATTGCCATCATAAGCGCCCACGGCCTCAAAGGCAGATTTCCGATAGGCGAGGTTGGCCCCGTTGGCCATAAAAAATTTATTGGAAAAATAACCCGCGCCAGTGATGCCCATCATGCCCGAAAAGTCCAAGGCCTGAAATCGCTGCAACCATGTATGACCTTCCTCAAAGGCTACCGGCCCGCTGAGTGCCTGTAATTCCGGGTTTTGGGCAAATGCCTGCCCTATCAGGCTCAGCCATTGCGGGGGAACCCTGCAGTCCGCATCCGTAGTAACCACCAATTCTCCCAATGCCTCAGCAACACCTATATTTATTGCCTGTTTTTTATTGGGAAAATATTGACGGACAGGGGGCAACACGTCTGCCATTTTTATGACCCGAACCATTGGAAACCTTAGGGCCAAGGCAGCAGTTTCGTCTTCAGAAAAATCATCTAAAACAATGATCTCCAATAAATTGTATTTATCCTTAGAAAGTATTATACTACTTAGTAAGCCGGGTAATTTATTTGCCTCGTTTCGGGCTGGGATCAACACGCTCACACGTAAGGGGGCTGTCCCGGGTTCGGGCGGGAAAGGCAAAAAATCAGCTGTTTTCCCCCAACTTTGCACAAACCAAAACTGCAATCCGGCATAGGCAAGTGCAATACAGAGGGAAACAAATACCAAGGTGTAAAGGGCGGGAACCATAAAAAAGCCCCGACTTTGCAGCCGGGGCAACAACTAAAAAATTAAGCTATGAAAACAAAAACTTCTTATGTCAGTACAAATATCGTGCAAGTATAAACAGAAAATGCCGCCCTTGCAAGCAGCACTTTCTATTTTTTTTAATTTGACGAGTGATTAGGCGTTGGCATCGCGGCCACCAATCAGCATGTCTTGATATTCTTTCAATTCGTCCCACTGGCCATTGGCGGCAAATTTTGCTTGAGCGGGCCAGGTACTGGGGTCGTGGATCTGGTAACGAGGGCCTGCTGCTTCCAAAATTTCTTGCAGGCGTTCAACTGGTGCTTCGGAGAGTTGCGCCCAGGTTTCAATACCGCCGTCCTTGAGCAGTTGCTCAATCTTTGGGCCGACACCTTCAACGATTTTCAAATCGTCCAATTTTGGGCCTTTTTTAGCTGCTGCTTTTTCTGCTTTTGGCTCTTCAGCAACAACTTCCGGTGCTGCAACAACAGTTTCTTCAACCGCTACTACTTCGGCTTTGGGCGCCTTAGGTGCTTCTTCTTTTTTGGCTGCAGGTTTGGCTGCTGTTTTAGGGGCTGCTTTGGCGGCCTTTTCTTCTACCACAGGCTTGGCCTGGAGTTCGGCAGGAAGCACGCTCACGTAATTGCGATCGTTTTGGGTGCGCTTGAATACCACAACGCCGTCAATGCCGGCATGGAGGGTATGGTCGCGGCCCATGTAAACATTTTCGCCTGCGTGATATTTGGTGCCGCGCTGACGCACGAGGATATTGCCCGCAACTGCGGTTTGGCCACCGTATAATTTCACGCCCAGGCGCTTACTTTTACTATCGCGGCCGTTGTCGGTACTACCGACGCCTTTTTTATGTGCCATGACTCAAAGAGAGTTGTATTTTTTAAAAAATGTGGATGAGATGTGGGAGTTGCCTGTTTGGTGCTTGAGGGATTGGGATAAATTAAGCCTTGATGGCATCAATTTTAATTTGCGTAAATGATTGGCGGTGGCCGTTTTTCACGCGATAGCCTTTGCGGCGTTTCTTTTTGAAAACGATTACTTTGTCCCCTTTTACGTGGCCAAGGACACTGGCACTGATGCTGGCGCCGCCTACGTTGGGGGTTCCGATGGTAACATTACCATCATTCTCGATAAGGTGCACGGCGTCGAAAGAAACTTTCTCGCCTTCCTGTGCTGCCAGCCGGTGGACGAAGATCTGCTGACCTTCCTCGACTTTGTACTGTTGACCGGCGATGGAAACAATTGCGAACATATTGAATATCAATAAATTGGATGAAAAAATATTTACCCTTTAAAAAAGGCTCGCAAAGGTACTACACTTTTGTCGGAAAAACAAAAGACATTTGTACGATTTTTCAAAACGAAATCGCAAATGAAGTTTAAACTTGACATTGAGTACGATGGCTCGCGATTCGCGGGCTGGCAAATACAACGCAGTGAAAAAAGCGTACAGGGAGAGCTGATTGATGCCGCTACCAAGGTGTTCGGAACTCCCCAGATTGAACTATATGGCGCTGGTCGTACGGATGCGGGCGTGCATGCTCGTGGGCAAGTGGCCCACTTGGGCGTGCCGGACACGCGCCTAAGCCCCGATCAGGTGCGCATGCGCCTGAATGACGAACTGCCGCACGACATCAATATTTTGGCCGTAACAAAGGCCCACCCTAAGTTTCATGCCCGGCACGACGCCCAGAGCCGTTCCTATGTGTACCAGATCAGCAAACGGCGCGATGCTTTTGGAAAAAAATACGTCTGGTGGGTGCGTGATCCTTTAGATATTAGGGCCATGCGCGCCGGAGCAGCACAACTTCTTGGCTTTCATGACTTTTCATCTTTTGGTGATCTGGAGCGCGATGAACAGTCCAGCAAGGTAAACCTGACCCGCTGCGAGATCACGGAGGATGCCGACCGCATTTACATACACATAACGGGTTCGCACTTTCTTTGGAAAATGGTACGCCGCATCGTTGGTGTTTTGGTGGAAATCGGGCGCGGGAAAATGCCCCCCGATGTCATGGAGCAGTTTTTGGAACGCCCCTCGCGCGAACCGGCACGCTACACCGCCCCTCCATCGGGTTTGTTTTTGGAACGGGTGGAGTATTGAACAGGGACCATGCAAAAAAAGACGGCAGCAATATCCATTTTTTCTACATTTGCCCATCTAATCACTTACTATTATGCATTCAGAAGTCCGTCAACGCTATAACGCTGCATTTACGCAGGAAAAATACGAGGCATTTTTACAGACCGTGCATACGGCCTACGGAGAGCCCGTTACTTTTCGGGTATCCGAAACCCCCGTTTTTGTGCCAAAGGCACTGAAAAACAAACTGCTTAAAGGCGTGGAGGACATTTGTGCCATCCTGACCCAGCCCGATTTCAAACAGCGAAGCGAAGCGGCCCTGCCCAATCACCTGCGCGTGCCGGGCGAGGATGAGCATACCACTTTTCTTCAATTGGATTTTGGTATTTGCAGGGATGCCAATGGGGAATTAACGCCACAACTAATTGAAATGCAGGGCTTTCCGTCACTTTATTTTTTTCAGCACCTGCTGGCGGAATCTTACCGCAAACATTTTGATATACCTGCGGATTACCACCACCTTTTCGGCGGCCTTGATAATGAGGGCTATATTGACCTGTTGCGCCAGGTTATCATTGGCAATTCCAAGCCGGAAAATGTCGTCCTGCTTGAGGTAGAGCCGGAAAAGCAAAACACCCGAATTGATTTTTGGGGCAGCCGCAAATATCTGGGATTGAAGGTGCTTTGCCTTTCCAAAGTGCGCCGTGAAGGCCGCGACCTTTATTATATAGACGACAACGGCAAAAAGGTAGCCATTGAGCGGGTGTATAACCGTATCATTTTTGACGAATTGGAAAAGCGCAGTGACCTGCCCCGCGAATGGGACATGACCACCGAGGTAAATGCGGAATGGGTTGGTCACCCCAATTGGTTCTTCCGTATCAGCAAGCATACCTTGCCTTTCATAAATTCCGATTTTGTTCCTAAAACATTGTTCGTCAATGAGTTAAAAGAAATTCCGGGCGATCTGGAAAACTGGGTGCTCAAGCCCCTGTTTTCCTTTTCGGGCCAGGGCGTAAAAATCAACATCACCCGCGAGGACGTGGAAAATGTGGATGACCCATCCAACTTTATCCTCCAACGCAAGGTGGAATATATCCCGGGCATACAAACACCCAACCCTGAAGAACCTTCCAAGTGCGAGATACGCATGATGATCCTCTGGGACAAACACTGGGACAAGCCTCGCTTGGTCAACAACCTTATCCGCATGAGCAAAGGAGAAATGGTGGGCGTACGCTACAACAAAGGCAAGGACTGGGTAGGAGCCAGTGTGGGTTTTTTTGAACCATAATGTATACCTTTGTTATATGAAAAAACTGCCCATTGGTATCCAGACCTTCAGTGAAATACGCGAAGAAGGATATTTGTATGTGGATAAAACACAATACATACATCGCCTTATTACGGCAGGCAAATATTTTTTCCTTTCACGTCCGCGTCGCTTCGGCAAATCTCTTACACTATCTACCATCAAGGAAATTTATTCGGGTAGTCATCATTTGTTTCAGGGACTTTGGATCAATAACAACTGGAACTGGGATAAAATCCATCCGGTAGTGCATATCCAATTCAATGAAATTGGATACTTGACCAATGGGTTGGAAAAAGCCCTTAACGATATTGTTTCGGAGCAGGCTGAAATGCATGGTATTGCCTTAAAATCAAATACTTATGATCAAAAATTTCGGGAATTGCTACGCGAGTTAGCTACACGTAAAGGCAAGGTTGTTCTTCTTATTGATGAATATGACAAACCCTTGATTGACTATTTGGAAAAAGAGGAATTGCCAACGGCTTTCGCGCATCAAAAAATACTAAAAGCCTTTTATAGCATTCTCAAAAGTGCCGATCCTTACCTTGAATTTTTACTCATTACCGGTGTCTCCAAATTCAGCAAGGTCAGCATTTTCAGTGATCTTAATAATCTTGATGACATTACTTTGGATGAGCGTATGGCAGGTCTGGTAGGATATACCCAAGAAGAACTTGAACATAACTTTACCGAATGGATCGAATATGCCCTTCAAAAGTTTGTTTATTGGACGAAAGAAGATCTATTGGAACAGATTCGGCTATGGTATAATGGCTATGCTTGGGATACTCAGGTATCTGTATATAACCCCTTTTCGGTGTTGAATTTTTTCAGTAAACGCAGTTTTGAAGATTATTGGTTTAAAAGCGGAACACCAACCTTTTTGGTGAAAAAACTTCGAGAACAACAATTTTTTGAGCTTAATGATCTACTTGTAAACAAGCAACTCTTCGAAAGTTATAGCCTTGACAATCTCGAACTTCGTTCGCTTCTATTCCAAACAGGTTACTTAACCATCAAAAATATTGACCACAGAGGAATGATAACGTTAAGTTACCCCAACCGTGAGGTAGAGGAAGCGCTTAGCAATCATCTTATTGCGGCCTTGTTGGATCGCTCTCCTTTAGATTCTTTAAAACCTGTTGTAGCATTAGAAAATGCATTTATCCAAAACCAACCAGAGAAGATAGCAAGCATCATCAATGCAATGCTAAAAGACGTCCCCAGTCTATTGCTTACGGACAAATCAGAACACTTTTATCATGCACTTGTCCACTTGCATTTCCGATATCTTGGGTTGTTTATACAAAGTGAAGTGCATACCGCAGATGGCCGCTTAGATGCAGTAGTACATACCCCAACTCAAATTTACATCATTGAATTTAAAATCAATCAAAGTGCCGCAATTGCCTTGCAACAAATAAGAGAAAAAGCATACGCTGACCGTTTTTCCTCTGATGGCAAGATAATTGTAGCAATGGGCATTAACTTCGATTCGGCCAAACACAAAGTATCCGATTGGGCCATAGAGGTATATTGAACCGTCTTCTTTGCAAAAAAACATAGCCCAATACACCGCTAAAGAATTTTATTTGCCAAAAACCCGTATTTTTGCCGCTTCACGAAACAAAAGTATGGAGTACAACCCGCAGAACATTGAGCCCAAATGGCGTCAATGGTGGAACGAAAACCACGTTTATAAAACTACAATTGATCGGAACAAGCCCAAATATTATATTTTGGATATGTTCCCTTATCCCTCAGGAGCAGGCCTTCACGTAGGCCACCCCCTGGGCTACATTGCCACAGATATATTGGCCCGCTACAAGCGCCTGCGCGGCTTTAATGTGCTGCACCCAATGGGCTATGATTCCTTTGGCCTTCCTGCCGAGCAGTATGCCATACAAACAGGCATTCACCCCGCAGTAAGTACCGAAAAAAACATTAAGCGGTATCGGGAACAATTAGAAAACATCGGGTTTTCTTATGATTGGAGCCGTGAAGTGCGCACCAGCGATCCTGGTTTCTACAAATGGACGCAATGGATCTTTATGCGCTTGTTTGAACATTATTTTGACAAAAATGCAGACAAGGCAGTACCTATTCGCGATCTGATCCAAAAATTTGAGCAATCCGGTAATGCAGGCATACAGGCAGCCTGTGATGATGATACGCCAGCCTTCGACGCGGCTACCTGGAAAAACATGAGCGAGGCCGAGCAGCAAACCATGCTCCTCAAATACCGCCTTACCTATCCGGGAGAAGCATTCGTCAACTGGTGCCCCGCCCTTGGCAGTGTGTTGTCCAATGATGAAGTAAAGGACGGCGTAAGCGAGCGCGGTGGGCATCCGGTGGAGCGCAAATTGATGAAGCAATGGAATATGCGCATCACAGCCTATGCGGATCGCCTGATTTCAGGCTTGGACACCATTGACTGGCCAGACTCCATTAAAGAACAGCAACGCAACTGGATTGGGAAATCAGTTGGAGCCTCCGTGCGCTTCCAGCTCGCCCCCGAATATGCTTCCTCGGCAGAACCTCATATTATAGAAGTGTTCACCACCCGCGTGGATACCATTTATGGCGCTACCTTCATGGTGCTGGCGCCTGAGCACGAACTGGTGCCCAAGATCACCACAGAAGCACAGCGCAATGAGATTGAGTCCTATATCAAATGGGCCTCCTCACGTTCGGAAGTGGATCGTATGGCTGAAACCAAAAAAGTAACTGGCGCGTTTACAGGCGCTTACGCCATTAATCCTTTTAACCAGGAACAAATACCGATCTGGATCGCGGACTATGTACTGGCGGGTTATGGTACCGGTGCGGTAATGGCCGTGCCCAGTGGCGATCAGCGCGACTGGAATTTTGCCCAACATTTTAACTTGCCCATTGTGCCCATCCTGGATGCGCAAAAAGATATAGACAAGGCGGCTGACGCGACCAAGGAAGGTCGTTACATCCATTCCGGCATGATCAATGGCATGAGCTATGCCGAAGCCGTGCCAACCCTCATCCATTGGCTGGAAGAACAAGGTATAGGCAAAGGGAAAACCCAGTATAAACTTCGGGAAGCGGTATTCAGCCGCCAGCGCTACTGGGGCGAGCCTGTACCCGTATATTGGAATAATGGCTTACCCTATCTCATCCCGGAAAGTGATTTGCCCCTTGTGCTGCCCAATGTGGACAAATACCTGCCTACCGAAAGTGGCGAGCCTCCTTTGGGCCGTGCGGAAAAATGGAAATTCCAGGGTGAGCACGAGTATGAACTCAGCACCATGCCCGGCTGGGCCGGTTCCTCCTGGTATTTTTACCGCTATATGGATCCCCAAAACGATCAAATTTTTTGCGGAGAAGAAGCACTTAACTATTGGCAACAGGTTGATTTTTACCTCGGCGGGGCGGAACACGCCGTTGGGCACCTGCTGTATTCCCGGTTTTGGAACCATTTCCTGTATGATATCGGCTTGGTCCCCAACCGCGAATATGCCCGGAAATTAGTGAACCAAGGCATGATTGGGGGGCGCTCCAACTTCGTTTTTCGCGCCAAGGAGCGGTTTTTCGAAGAATATTTGCTCATTAAAGTACTTAACCCCTTGCTGTCTGAATACGGCCCTTTTGCCATTGCAGAGCCGGATTATCAAGAGGAGTACAAATATGATTTTGCTTTTGAAACCAATGACCTGGTCATTGAAGTCACCTCTATCAAACAGGTGGACAAAGTAGAACGCATCCGCAAGACCGCACAAAGCGACGGCAAGCGACTAATGGTTCTTTTTACGGAAGAAATCATTGAACAGGTAAACGAACCGGAGCGCATAGCAGAACGCATCATGGCAGCTCTGCAAAGCCGCGAAGATTATATTATAAGTGTAAGTAAACCACGGTTGGAACACCTGTTTGTATCACACAGCCTGTGTTACAAGTACAGCAATGATGCTTTCACCCCGCTCCACGTGGACGTCAATATCGTGGAAAACGACGTGCTTAACCTTGAAAAGGCTCGCGAGCTCCCCATGTTCCAGCGCGCCAATTTTAAGATTGATCCGCAGGGGAAATTCACCTGCTCCGCAGAATTGGAAAAAATGTCCAAGTCCAAGTTTAATGTGGTAAATCCGGATGACATGGTGACCCAATATGGCGCGGATTGCTTCCGGATGTTTGAAATGTTCCTTGGGCCCATCACGGACGCAAAACCCTGGAATACGCAGGGTATCAGCGGCGTAAGCGCCTTTTTGCGCAAGTTTTGGGGACTGTTTTTTGATGATAAAGGCCAATTTTCCATCATGGATGCCGACCCAAGCCGTGAAGAATTGCGCGTTTTACATACCTGCATCAAGAAAGTGACCGATGATATTGAGCGGATGAGCATGAATACCTGCGTCAGCCATTTTATGATCGCAACCAATGACCTGCGCAAACTAAACTGCAACAAGCGAGCGGTTTTGCAACAAATGCTGGTCATGCTGGCCCCTTTTGCCCCACACCTCAGCGAAGAACTGTGGCACCAAATGGGTTACAAGGATACTGTTTGTGCCGCACAATGGCCTGATTTTTATGAAGAATGGCTAAAAACAGATAGCATCAATTATCCTATACAGATTAACGGAAAACTACGCGCCAATGTAGAACTCCCCGCCGAGGTCAGTGCAGAAGATGCTGAAAAAGCTGCTCTCGCCTTAGATCAGGTACAGAAATGGCTGGAAGGAACGCCCCCTAAAAAAGTCATCTTCATCAAAGGAAGAATGATCAATATTGTGGTGTAAATTCTGTTCCTATTGAACGAAGAGCCGCCCCTGTCAACCAGAGCGGCTCTTCGCTTTTATATCAACCTTTATCAACCCCCATCAACCTATTTCCCCCTGTTCACTTTTTTCAACTCCCTTTCGAACACTTCTTCCAATTGCTCAGCGTGCAGGTTCTTGGCCACAATGGTGCGGTCTTTGTTCAGGATATAGAGTTCAGGTGTGATGTCCACAAAGTATTTGGCATAAATAGCGCGATTTGTGGGGTCATTGACTACAGGGAAAGGGAACTTGTGTTGGTTAGCAAAATCACGGATTTTGGTTTCCATTTCTTCGGCTCCTATGGCAATGCCAAAGAACTGCACTCCTTTATCTTTCCATTTATTGGCGATACGTACTATGCTGGGCGCATCTTTTTGGCAGTGCTCGCAATCAGGGCTGAACATGAAAACGACTACCAAAGGAGAGCTGATTTCATAGATGCTTTTCATTTTTCCGTCCAGCACGTCCTTTGCCAACACATCGGGGCCTTTGCGGCCCATCAGGCTGGCTTCCATTTCATATACGTGCTTTTGCAGGGCATCTATTTCTTTTTGGTTGCTCCAAAAAGCAGTGCCTGGCTTAAAATAATTTTTGATGACGTGCACATAAACGGCTTCCCCGTCCATGACCGTTGTTTTGGTATTTTCGTACTGAATGGCAATCCAGTTGGCAAAAAATTTGAAATACTCTTTATATGGCAGCACCTTACGGATCAGGGGATCCACGGATTTGATCAGGGAATCCGGTTGTTGTGGTGTGAGCTCTTTTACATATCGGCGCAGTTTGTTGGCCACAACAGGGGTATTCAACAAGCGGGTGTCACTGAAGTCAACATTGTCAAAAAAGCGGTTGCGGTAGTCCAACAACTGGCGAAGGGTATCCAGATCACCATTGGGTTTTCTGAAGTCAATGAGGTCAGGGTTAGCTCCAGCCTTTTTAAATTTATTGTAAAAGGAGTTGGGATACTGTTTGTAAAGCCCTTCCTGATACGCCTTGCGCTCATCGAGGAGCTTGGTTTGGCGGGCTTTGGCGGCTATATGCGCTTCTGAGTTTGGCGGGTTGTTTCTCATCGTCTCAGATGCAGATCCGAGTTCCGCTTCCTGTTTGCCCTGAAAGCGAAAGCCGTCATAAAGCAGTTCGGTATCCAAACATTTATCCGTTTTGAGCGTATTCAGCACGTCATTGATATTCAGGCGAATGGTGAATTTTTGCTCTTTATCCATCATAAAGGAGAAACTTTTGTTGCCCGGCACCAAAAAAGTGTAAAAACCCGATGGCAAGGGGCTTTTGCGCCGCAAAACAAAATGTCCGTTGGCATCGCAGAGGCTGGAGTCCGCCAAATAATTTTGGTCTCCATAAACGCCTACAAGCTTTACCTTTCCGGCGCCTACACCTTCTGCATACACATCAATATAAGTGCTGTCAGTGGTATTTGCCACTTGCGCGTTGAGTTGTTGGAGCGCGGCCAATAAGAATAGAATAATACTAAGTTTTATCTTACCCATGTGTTATTTGTTTGAAGGTAAAAACGTTCTTTTTTTTAAAAGTCAATTTTAAGGCCGCAAAAATAGGGCTACATTATACTGTGACAGGTTCCATTTTGGAATCATTGACAAAAAACAATGCCGACCCTGGCGAACCGGGATCGGCATTAACATACAATAGAATGGATTGTGTTGAAAAAATGAGCAAACGGCGCATTTTTACAAAGTACCGCGCATCATTCGGGCGTAAAAGTCTAAACTTTGTGGAGAACTACAAATCTTTTTTGAATCAAATAAAATATAAAATAAATATTGCACTTAAAAATGATTGAAACACAACGACTTTTTCTTGTTCCCTCTACTGCAGAAATGATGCATGCAGCAGTAGAAGAGGATTGGCCCACCCTCTCCCGCCTGCTGGGAGGGGTTGATTTTGCCGATCAGTGGAGCCATTTCCCGGAGGCCATGCTTTGGATGCGTGATCGCCTTCAGGATGAACCGGAGGAATCCATCTGGTGGAATTACCTCATCGTGCTGCGTTCCGAGGCACGACTAATTGGCACCTGTGGCTATAAAGGCCCACCTGAGCCTGACGGGTCCGTAGAGATCGGGTATGAGATTGCGGATGCATACCAATCAAGGGGTTTTGCCACCGAGGCAGCGCGTGCGCTCTTGGAATGGGCGCTACAACAGCCTGGAGTTGCCTGCGTCAAAGCCTGTACTCTTGCGGAGGAAAACCCTTCCGTCATGCTGCTCCGCCGTTTGGGTTTTTTATTTACAGAGGAAAAAATTGACCTTGAGGACGGCAAAATCTGGGAATGGAAATATGTACGGCCCTAATCTTTTTGCCCTTACATGAGGATACCATCTTTGGGCAAAATTCTGGGGGGCAATTCCGTTTCCCCCAACATTTCGCGCAGGTCAATCTCGATATTGCGGCAAAGTGCGGTCATGGGCACATCATTGATGAAGTTTTCAAAGGGATCTTCGGAGTTGTCGCCTACGATTTCAATGGTCATAAATATCCAGGAAATAATGGTGGTAAAGGGAATGACCAGCCAAATAAACTGCTCGCCCAATTTTTCAAATTCCATGACCAAGGCTAAGGGCAGCATGAGGACAAAAATCCAGGTAAACACCTTGCTGAAATAGGCATATTGCCTTGGGAAAGGGGTGTTTTTGATGCGTTCGCAACGGCCTTGTTCGTTGTACAACTCGCGCAGGGTGTTCATCATATCCACATGGCGAAAATCATCCAGCAGTTTTGCATGTTCCATCAGATATTGGAGGTCATTTCCCTGGTTGCGCAGGATTTGAGCGGGCATGTTTTGCGCGCCGGTCAGTTTTTGATATTCCTGAATGGCCAAGAAAGGTTTTACATCATTTTCCCAATTGGCGCGCTCCGGACTGCCGAAATGGAAGTTGCCAATGGCTCCGTGGTAGTGGATGCTAAATGAGGTAGGTTTGCGCAATTGGAGGCGCAATGCGTTGATGTAGGCGATGTGGCGATAAATCAAACGCTGCTGTATGGCATGCAGTTCGGTGCTGCTGATGTTGATTTTATGGTGGTAATTGGAAACAAAACTCATCACCTGATTGCCCCAGGTGCGACTGCTGTTTACAATGCCGCCCCAAGCGGTACGGGCTTCCCAAAAGCGGTCATAGCTCTGGTTGTTTTTGAAGCCAAGGTAAAAGGATACAGCCACGCCAATGGTACTGACCGGGGCAAAAGGTATGGCTAAATTGATCCCTCGCATGTGGAAGAACATGTGGATCAAGACGATGAGCGTGCTCCAAAAGAGGTAAAAAACGACGGATTTCCAAGCGAACAGTATGATGATTCGCCAACTTAGGTTGCGATTGATATACATAAGGGGCGAAAGTATGGAAAATTATACTTTTCCCACCATAAGCACAACCGTAGGCGTTGGGTTTCCTTCCGGCTTATCCTCCTGTGAGAGCGCAAACGCCTCAACTTTTTCAATAAAGGGTACACTTTGAAGGCCGTTGGAGGCCTGCCACTCAACCATGCCCATACTTACGGGTTTCCCGCCTACAATTGCCCATACTTGCAGGTATTTACCATTTTCGGGTGCTTGTACCCCGGCGAGGTCAAGGACGGTTTCGCGTCGCGCTGCATTATAGAATACATGGGTGTAGGCCTTTTCATCACCAATTCGGATGCGTTTGGTATCCGGGTCGCGCAGGGTTGCAAACAAAGGTTTGTTGCCCTCTTGTTTTTGGTTACAGTCTTTGAGTTGTTGGGTCAGTTGCGCTATGTTTTGCTGTAGTGTGGTATTTTCTTTTTGGGTTTGCCTGTAAAAAAACAAAAGGGCGGCTGAGGCGAGTGCCAGCAAGGCGCAGCCTATTTGGAAAGCGCGCAGCGTGCCTGATGTACCTGAGTTGGCTATCTCGGGCCGGGGCAATGTGGCGTTGGCATCTCTTTTTATGGCTTCTAAGATCTGATCTTGCAAGCCTTGAGGGGGCGCTATTGCCTGGGCCTGGGCCATTTGTTCAATGGCGGCCTCAATAGCATTCAATTCGGCTTTTATTTCCGGATGAAGGGCAGCCATTCGTTCCACCTCGGCGCGTTCTGCCGGTGTACATTGGTCTGCCACATACATTTCCAGCAGGCCGGAGTTTATAAAATCTTGCAGGTTCATAGCGCTACGTTAATGAAGTTAATCAAAGCATGAATGGATAAAAAATGAATGGCGTCTGTCATTATAGGGTTGATTCATCTGAACACGGTACGTAGTTCGCCAATAGCATAACGTAGTCGGGTTTTGATGGTTCCCAAGGGGATACCCGTTTCCTCGGCAGCCTCTTCCTGCGTGTAACCTTGAAAATAAATCAAGTTTATCAGTGCACGATATTTTTCATCCAATTCCCCGACTACCTCTTTCAGCCCAATGTGCTCAGGGTTGGTGGTATGGCCGCCGGGTTGACATACGAGTTGATCAAGGTTTTCTGTTTTTTGGCTGTATTGAAAATGTGCCGTGCGGGTAGCATCAATTGCCGTATTGCGGGCAATATTCAAGAGCCAGGTGAACAAGCGGCCTTTATTGGCGTCATAGTTTGCACCATTGCGCCATACTTTCAGGAAGGTATCCTGGAGCACCTGCTTGGCCAGATCGGGCTGATGCACAATGCGCAAAACGATGCCATGCAGGGCAGCGCCATACATGGTGTACAAGTCGCCGATCACGCGCTGATCTTGCTGCTTGAGTCGGATTATGAGTTGTTCTTCCATGTTCCTTTTAGCGACGTATTCGTTGTGATGATGCAAAATAGAGTGTGATCCCTGTGCTTTGCAGGGCGCTGAGCACGATTGGACCAATCGGGGACAAAAGTCATGTTTTTCGTTTAAAATATCTGTAAAACTTTTGGTTGTATGGGCCTGTAGTGGAAGTGATCCATAATTCTGTGTCTTGCAAATCATGATTAATAAACCGTACTTTGTGCCGAATTCAGGAAACAATGCAATCGCCTTTCCATCATGCCCAATAATATACGCAGTTACCCCACAGTTTGGATTTACCTTCTGCTGTTTTTGATGGCCTTTCAGGCCTTGGGTTGGCTAATGGTATTACAAGGCATACAATGGGACGTCAGACGGCAAGCGGAATACCTGATAAGTCAGGAAACAACACCAATCAATACCCGCACCATACCGTTTCATCTTTTTGAAAACATACGCGTGGGAAGGCGCGAAATCCGATTGGAAGGCCATCTTTATGACATAAAGTCCGTTACCCATATTCAGGATTCTGTTCGTCTTGAACTGTACCATGACCGTGCAGAAGAAAAATTGGTCCGCCATTGGCGGGCATTTTGGTCGGGCAGCCAAGAAAGCAATAGCCCAACCAATCAAACAAATGTGCTGTTGGTCAAATGGATGGGCAGTATTTATCTTGAGCTTCAGCAAAGTGATTTTGCCCTAAACATTCTTTTGCCGCACGCTCAAAGGCCCCCTCACTGGCAAGCATACACTGCCGCCCAATCAGCACCAAGTGTGCTTTCTCCACCTCCAGAAGCCTAAGCGCCCTAATTTCTTTTTGTTTTCAACACTATTTTTTAAACCTATGCCACCATACATGGCCCTTGGGCTTATGTGTATGTGGTGCCCAATATTCTTTTCAATTATGAAATATTTTACCTTTTTCAATTTTCCAAAAATAATGCTATTGGCCATCCTATTGGCTTCATGTTCAGCAATTGTAGCCCAAAATGCTGCTGACTCAACGCAAAAAGTCATTGACCTGAACGAAACGGTTATCTCTGCAACCCGTGGCAGCCAGGCGCGCACCCAGGTAGCTCAGCAAGTGCAAGTGATTGACAAACGCGAGATAGAACGCCTGAATGCCCAAACCACAGCTGATTTGCTCCAGAGCACGGGCGGCGTATTTGTACAAAGAAGCCAACAAGGAGGCGGAAGCCCCGTACTGCGCGGCTTTGAGGCCAGCCGCGTGTTGCTGGTGGTGGATGGGGTGCGCATGAACAATGCCATCTATCGGGCAGGGCACCTGCAAAATATTATCACTATGGATAATAATTCATTGGATCGTGCAGAGGTATTATTCGGCCCAGCCTCTACGGTTTATGGGTCTGATGCCCTCGGTGGAGCCATCTGTTTTTATACCAAAAACCCTACTTTTGCTAAGGAAGGTCAAAAAATGAGCACACATGGTGGCGCTTTCTTCCGCGTTGCATCAGCTAACAACGAGCGGACAGGGCATATTGACCTGAATCTTGGCGGACAGCGGTTGGGTTCTTATACTTCCTTTACGCACAGTGATTTTGGCGACCTGCGCATGGGTGAAAAAGAAGGCTCTGCACCGTTTTTTGGCCGCCGTGATGTGTATGTACAACGCATTGATGGCAAAGACGTGCTGGTGACCAACGAAGATCCTTATCTGCAGAAATTTACGGGTTACAGCCAGCATGATATTTTGCAAAAGTTTGTTTTTCAACAGAATAGCCGCATAAAACACATTTTAAATATCCAATACAGCAACTCTTCCGATGTTCCTCGCTATGATCGTCTGACCGACCCGGGCACCAGCGGGGGCCTGGCCTCGTCAGAATGGTACTATGGCCCGCAAAAACGGCTTATGGGAGCATACACCTTTCAATTGGATGAGGCAGCCTGGTTCAACGGTGGCCTGCGTACCACTGTCAGTTATCAGGATATTGAAGAAAGCCGTCACAACCGCAATTTTAATGCGCCTAATCGTACCAGCCGCATTGAAAACGTAGATGTTTGGGGTTTTTTGGCGGAAGGCACGCACAGTTGGGGTAGTCATTCCATTCAGATCGGTCTTGACGGTCAATACAATGATGTGCAATCCAAAGCCTTTCGCACTAATGTGAATACAGGAGCCGTGACGCCCCAAAGCACCCGATACCCGGACGGCGGCAGCACCATGTACAATGTAGCCCTTTATACTACCCATCAATGGCAAAAAGGTGAAAAATGGGTATTCAGCGAGGGCTTGCGTGCGGGCTACACGGCTTTGGATGCCCAATTTGTGAGTCGTCAGTTTTTCCCCTTCCCCTACAGCGAGGCTACCCAGAGTACCCCTGTGGTGTCCGGAAGCCTGGGGGCTGTACTGAATGCATCCTCTAAATTTCGTTTGGCGCTGAATGCTTCCAGCGGCTTCCGCGTGCCCAATGTGGATGATCTGGGAAAGGTATTTGACTCGGCACCGGGCAATGTAATTGTACCCAACCCTGACCTAAAACCGGAAAAAACATTCAACCTGGAACTGAATGTCCTGTATCGCCTGTCGGATCGCCTGCGGTGGGAAAATGTAATATGGGGCACTGCATTTGTGGATGCCATTGTGGCAGCTCCTTTTAAGTTCAATGGACAGGATAGCATCTTGTACAACGACAAAAAAAGCCAGGTCATCGCCAACCAAAACAACCGCAGGGCAAGACTTTATGGGTTTACTTCGGAGTTAGAGGCTGACATCTGCTCTTTTTGGGCCGCTTACGGATCGGTTTCTTATACAAAAGGCGAAATTTTGAGCAGCGAAGCCACTTTGCCCTTGGATCACATTCCGCCCGTATATGGCCGTATCGGTACACGCCTGCACAACCATCGTGCATTTGCAGAGACCTATGTCCTGTTTAACGGCAAAAAGCCTATATCTCAATACAACAAGGGCGGCGAGGACAACCCGCAATACGCACCTGCGGATGGCATGCCCGCCTGGTGGACCCTCAATATCCGCACTGGCCTGCGTTTTTGGAAAAACTATCAATTGCAGGTAGGCGTGGACAACCTCTTAGATGTGCAATACCGCACTTTTGCTTCCGGGATCAATGGGCCGGGCAGGAATATCTATGCAACGGCACGTTTTAACTTTTGATAAAAGAAAGCGGCTTTAAGAATCTCTTTATACGGGGTTGTGATGGAGGAGAAAAAATCAGTGGTGGGCTTTAATTTCGTAGCGGACATCCCATCTGTTCCCTGCATTATACAGGGCCATTAGGGTAAATGCCTTATTGGGGCAATCAAGCGTCTTGCTCCGGCAGGGTCAACCAAAAATTGTTTACGCCTTCGCCTTGTACCAGGCTTATTTCCTGGGCATTGAGCAGCTCGAGCAGGGCAAGGAAGGTAACAATGGCGTGTATGCGGTTTTCAAGTCTGGCAAAAACGGTTTCAAAATTGGTTTTTTCTCCTCTTTTTATGCTCTTTTTCAGGTATTCGCGTTGTTGTTGGATGGTGTAGTTATAGTTGTACACCGTATGGATGCGCTTGGTTTTTTTCTCCTCTTCAAAGCGGTTGAGCAGGCGCTCAAATACGCGCAGCAGTTTGTAAAGGGAAACGGATTCCAATTCTGCATCTGCTAAAGCCTGATCGGCCAATTTGCGCAATTCGGCACTGGCAAAGCCTCGTGGGTTCATAAAGGAGCGTACTTCTTCTAATCGGCGCAAGTCATCAAGTATGCTTTTATAGCGCTTGTACTCCAAGAGTCGCTCAACGAGTTCGTGGCGCGGGTCAATTTCATTGCCTTCCTCATCTATTTGTTTGCGCGGGAGAAGCATTTTGGCCTTTATGCGCATAAGTGTGGCTGCCACTACAATAAATTCACTGGCCAAATCAATGCTCATGGCTTCCATCTGGCGCATATAACCCAAAAAATCATCCGTAATTTGCGCAATCGGGATATTGTAAATATCTAGTTCATCCCGTTCAATGAAAAACAGGAGTAGGTCAAAAGGCCCCTCAAAAACAGGCAGTTTTATGGTAAATGTGGACGCCAATGGAACAATTATATCACCAATGAGCAAATAGAAAAAGCCCCATGCAACCCAATTTGGGCACTGGAGCTCTAATTATATGTAAAAACCTGCAAGATGAGACTACTCTTCAGCAGCTGCTACTTCTTTAGCAGGAATCACGACCTGACCGCGATAGTACAACGCACCTTCAACCGTGTAAGCATGGTGGAAAAGGTGACGCTCACCCGTGGTTGGGCAGGTTGCGATTTGCGGAACATCCGCATGATCATGTGTGCGACGAGCGCGCTTGCGGCGCTTGGAGTGTCGCCATTTAGGATTTGGCATGATTCAAAAATTTCAATTATTACTTATTCCTTTGAGTGCATCCCAAGGTGAATTGGGGGCGTCATCATCGGTGTTTTTTTCCAAAAATTTTAAAATTTCAAAGTTGCAGGGCGGCTCTTCATCATTTTCACAATCATACACATTGGTCATCGGGAGCGCCAGAACCATAAACTCGTAGAGGTATTTGGCCAAATTGAACTCCGATGCATCCCGCGCAATAAATACTACCTCATCTTCCTCTTCTCCTTCCGCCTCGCCATATTTTACGATCAACTGACGATCATCCTGTATGGGCAACTGAATATGTGCGGTACAACGATCACAATCAGTACAAACATAGCCCTCAAGCCAAAAATCAAGGATAAGCATATCTGGTCTTTTATCCAGATCAACATCGAAATGCAGTTCTCCTTCCGTTACGGGCGAATCCTCAAATAACTTGAAAAATGAAGCATTCAAGGTATATTCGTAATGGTGTATTCCAACTTTAAGTCCCTGAATGGGTATGGAATATATTTTAAAAACATCCATGATCTGCTGTGTTTTTCAAATCGGGCGGCAAAGGTACTATTTGCTTTTCAAATAGCATAAAGCTTTTGGAAAAATTTTCGGGGGCTTTCCGCAACCGTTCATAGGGTCGCTAAAAGTCCGACAAAACGCTTGCTATTAACTTGCGCATGCGTGGCTCGGCTGCCTGGGCCACTGCAATAACTTCTTCCACGGTGGTAATCTTGATGGCCGAAGGCGGAAATGACACGTTGCTAATCATGGAAAGCATCATAACAGGCAAGCCCATGTGCCTTGCCACCAACACTTCCGGCACGGAGGACATGCCCACACAGTCGGCACCGAGGCGTCGCATCATCACATACTCTGCGGGTGTTTCCAAATTGGGGCCTTGTAAAGCAAGGTAAACACCCTCTTTGGCCCGTACTCCTGCTTTTTGCGCGGTTTCAAGGGTTTTTTTGCGCAAATCCTGATCGTAAGTGTGCAGCATGTCAGGGAAACGTGGGCCGAGGCGTTCATCATTTTCGCCGCGCAGGGGATTATCCGGCAGCATATTAATGTGATCGCGCACCACCACCAAGTCACCCGCTTTATAGTGTGGGTTAACGCCACCCGACACATTGGTAATAATCAAGCGCTCTATACCCAACATAGCCATTACCCTTACAGGAA
Organism: uncultured Saprospiraceae bacterium; assembly: GCA_964539805.1. Classification (GTDB taxonomy): domain Bacteria; phylum Bacteroidota; class Bacteroidia; order Chitinophagales; family Saprospiraceae; genus M3007. The sequence continues at coordinate 28,540 of CAZIKN010000073.1, forward strand.
AAGTGACCTGGGCCATACTCCAGCCTTCATAATAATGGAAGCGGCCTGCCATAACCACTACAGGGTGGCCTGCCAAATAGCCAAAAACTAATTTGCCTTTGTGGCTTTGCACGGTGCTTTGGGCAAAATGCGGGATTTCCTTGTAATCCACGGTTGCCACAACCTGTACATCTTCGGTCAAATTGCCCAATCCGGTGCCGAGAATGATTCCGCTGCGCGGCTGAAAATCGGTTTTGCTGCGCAGCAGGGCAACCGCTTCTTGAATTTGTTCGTACATTTTTTGCTCTCCAGGGTGCTATTTTTAATAGAATGAATATCACTTACACCTTTGTATAGTCAACGCAAAGTGGTTTTGAACGATTCGCGTCTGTAAATCTTTAAAAATCAGGTAAATCAATAAGCCCGCAAAGTCATAGTAAGGTCTTGTGCCCTGAGATTCAAGTGCTACAGGTAAAGAGCCAATACTCATTCCCCCTCTTTTATGATTCGGGTCCAATTTTCCTTTCCGTTGCTGTCGTAGTTGGTGATCTGCATTTGCCGGTTTTTGCGCGGGCCGCTGAATCGGAGCATGCTGAAGTTACGCTTGGTATAAAGGGTGCCCTCTACCCGATGCTCATTTTGCTCTTTTTCGGCAT
>CAZIKN010000074.1:0-26306 GCA_964539805.1 uncultured Saprospiraceae bacterium
GACCAGTTGTATTTGTCTTTGCGGGCAAGGCGCACCCGGCAGATAAGGGAGGACAGGAGTTTATTCGGCTCATTTACAACATTACCAAAAACCCTACATTTAGAGGGAAGGTTATTTTCCTTGAAAATTACAGCATGGAAATGGCAAAGCTCTTAGTACAAGGTGTGGATATATGGTTGAACAACCCAACAAGGCCAAAAGAGGCCAGTGGCACCAGTGGTATGAAGGCCGTGATGAATGGAGTGATGAATTTCAGCGTACTGGATGGCTGGTGGTGTGAGGGGTATAAACCGGGTGCAGGTTGGGCTTTGTCAGAAAAAGAAACTTACCCAGATACTAACCTCCAAAACGAGCTTGATGCCGAGACCATATACAATATACTGGAGGAAGATATTATCCCAACCTTTTATGATCAAGATGAAAATGGTATCAGTGAAAGTTGGGTCAAACACATCAAAAATACTATCGCTGAGATAGCCCCTGATTTTGTTATGAAGCGCATGTTGGATGATTATCAGGAACGATTTTATAGCAAACTTGCAGAGCGGAGTAAAAAAATGAAAAAGGAGGATTTCAAAGCGCTTAAAGAATATGCCGCCTGGAGGCAACGCATTCTTGCTGCTTGGCAAGCTATTGAGCTGGATCATTTGGAGGCCCCGGACACCTTCAATCGCTCGTTGCAACTGGGTGAATCATTCACTGCTTCCGTAAGCTTGCATTTGCAAAACCTCAAGCCAGAAGATGTTGGGGTGGAAGTAGTGTTTTATAAGCGCAACTCCGAAACCGATATGGATCTGATTGCAACCCATGAACTTGATTTGCATAAAAGAGTTGATGCTTTGGCAACCTACACCTGCAATTTTAAACCGGATAAATCAGGTGTTTTCGAGTATGGCTTCAGGATGTTCCCCAAACATCGCTTGCTCCCACATCGTCAGGATTTTGGCTTGGTGCGCTGGCTGTAATCTTGAGCAAAAATAACCCCTCAATAGTTAGATGTTTAAATGGGTTATGAAGTTGTAAAAACCGTTTTGCCTGCTTAAGTCTTATTTATGCCCGCTTTAACTACCTTTGACTTGTTTGGGGCGATATGTTAGGGCCATATTTGAGCATTCAAACGAACGAACGGACAATTTTCTAATTTTAATGTAAGGAACTTAGTACTTACATCCCATTTAGCAAAATACTCTTTTGAGTTAAAGATAAAGGAAGTGTAGCAAGTTTGGAGGCCTTCGGCGTAATGCTGGCAAGGCCTTCTTTTTTTTGTATATCCTTCAAATACAGCTCTCCATGATGACGCTTTCGTCATTTCACCTATTCAAACAGGGGTTTCACAAATCTTTTCAAGGTAATTTTTAACAATTAGGACTTTTTTGAAAAAAAAGTCAAAAATTTGCGTGTCATAACATTATCACTGTAATAGATGCTGCTATTCTGAGTATGAAATGGTTGGTAAATCAGGCCGTCAAACAATATCTGCAAGTGCGGATGAAACGTATTGAGGCTTACATGAAAAACCCGGAACAAAGTCAGGAAAGAATCCTGTCTCGGTTGTTGAGCGATTCGGAATACACCGAGTTCGGCCTTAAACATAATTTTGGTCATATCCGGCACTTTGACGATTATATCCGTGAGGTCCCAGCCTGTGATTACGAAAAGGCCAAAGGGGACATTCAACGCATGATGCATGGCGAGCGGGATATTTTGTGTCCCGGCGAGGTCAACTGGTTTTCCAAAAGCAGCGGTACCACCAGCGATAAGAGCAAGTTCATTCCTGTGCCATTCACCAATATGTTTGGCAATCACATTTCCGGCAGTTGGGATTCGCTGGCGCTTTTATACCATAACAAGCCGGACATGGAAATTTTCAGGCGCAAGAACCTGGTTATGTCCGGCAGTTTTGAACCTTTGAAGGAGTATCCCAAAACCCATTTTGGTGATGTCAGCGCCATCCTTACCTATCACATGCCATCAATCGGGCGAATGTTTTATACACCGGATTTTGATGTTGTGCTACAATCAAATTTTGAGGATAAGATTCGACAAGTTGCAGAAATTACCAGCAATCAGGATGATATTGTTATGTTTGGTGGGGTGCCAACCTGGATAGTGGTGCTGTTTCGCATGATCCTGGAAAAAACAGGGAAGCAAAACATGCTGGAAGTGTGGCCACATTTGCAGGCATACATGCATGGCGGAGTTGGATTTGAGCCTTATCGCCAAACGTTTAAGGAGTTGATTCCAAGCGATAATTTTGTTTACCAGGAAATTTACAATGCCTCCGAAGGCTATTTTGGGGCACAATGTGATTTTGCTCAAAAAGATATGCTTCTGTTGGCTGACAATGATGTGTTTTATGAGTTTGTGCCCATGGAAGAATGGGAAAAGGAATATCCCAAATCATATCCATTGTCAGATATTGAGCTGGGTAAAAACTATGCGATCATGATCAGCTCAAGCAATGGGCTTTGGCGTTACCAACCCGGTGATACGGTGATTTTTACGAGGAAAAACCCGCATTGCTTTCAGATTTCTGGCCGTACCAAACAATTTATCAATGCTTTTGGTGAAGAGGTCATGGTAGGTGATACTGATAAGGCATTGGCTGAGACCTGTCAAAAACTGAATGCCGTGGTTTCGGAATACACCGCAGCGCCGGTTTATTTTAAAGGTGAAAATGGCCGAGGAGGGCATGAATGGGTCGTTGAATTTGAAAAAGAACCCATTGATATTGAACATTTCAATAAAATACTGGATGAAACACTTCAGCGTATCAATTCCGATTATGAAGCCAAGCGCTTCAAGGGGATGGCATTACAGCAGTTGCGTTTGAACATTGTGCCTAAAGGTACTTTCCATCGTTGGATGAAGGCAAGGGGCAAGTTTGGCAATCAAAACAAGGTACCACGCTTGGCGAATCACAGGCAGTATGTTGAGGAAGTGTTGAAGCACACTTGATGAAATGTGTCTTTTGGATGACAGAGACTGTTTTTGGCCTACCTTTTTTTTGTTAAAATCGAACATTTGGCGCTTGTTTGTATTTCGTTGGCGGTTTCTGGCATTTTATTCGGTGTTAAGTAGTATCGCTTCACGTCGCGCTGCAAATGACGTTGAAACGGAAACAATCATGTTGTACGCAACTTCGCGCATTACGCGCATTTTCGCCTTCATTTCTTTTTCACTTTTCCTGATACAAAGTGTTCAGGCTCAAGGTCGCCGCCTCTATGTGGATGCTTACGCAGAGGGGGGAGCAACAGGCAAATCATGGCAGGATGCCCTGCCTGATCTGGAGAAAGCGCTGGCTTTGGCGCTTCCAGGCGACTCTGTCTGGATATCCCTGGGCGTTTACAAGCCCATACAGGGATACCGTTTTGCTGTTAAGAGCGGTGTGAAACTCTTTGGGGGATTCTCCGGGGTTGAATCCAATCTTAATCAGCGCAATTGGCAGCAGTTTCGCACGGTGCTGATGGGCAACAGCAGCAATATTCTCTTTATCGAAAAAGAGGGCAATGGAACCGTTATAGATGGCCTGGTATTTCAGTCCGATAAAAAATCAATACCACAAAGTGATGCACGCCCAAGTGCAGGTTGTTCCGGGTTTGAGCCATCCATAGTAGCCCAATCCGACGCAGCATGCCCGGAAGTTCGCAACTGTGCGTTTGAGCATCTCACGGCTAACCTTTACCGCAATCGGCAGTTGGTGCCAGTACACAGAGATTCTACCATACGCATACAACCGAATACGGGTAATGAATACATTATGTTGCAGGCTCCTTCCCGTCAAACACTTGGCAGTTTATCCTATGGACTTTTTAATGAGTCCAATAAGGCGATTTTGAATGGAACTGTAGATGAACATGATGCTAAAACATTGGAAATCATTGTTTTGGATCAAGTTAATAAAGGCGTTTATGTTTTGAAAGTGTCTGATGTTTCCGGCAAATTGCTTCTGAGCAAAAAGGTGGAAGTGATCCGTTAATTTAGATGCGAGCAATTGAAAAAGGAGTAGTCTGCCATAAGTCATCCCGAATTTTGGAAATGGAGAAAGCACATTGTTTTGTATTTCACCAACGTTAAGGAACGGTGCCGGAATTTGCACCTTTATTTCAGCACCGTTCCTAAACATCTCCTATACTTTAATAAATTATATAGCCGACACAAGTGGTTTTGAATCACTCGCGTCTGTAAATCTTTAAAAATCAGGTAAATCAATCCCGGTAATCTTCAAAATCACTTAAATCCCGGTATAGCTACCAAGGTGAAGCCTTTTTGCAGCCATTCTACGCTGGTATGTTTATTCTATTTTAAAAACTTGTTCGTGGCAAAGGGTAAAAGCACCGATGCCGTTTTCCATGTTTGAGAAAATACGTACGGGTTCCGCAAAAGGGTTGTCATCTGAATCCTCGCTTCTTTTTGAGGTGACTGCAAATTGGTAGTATTCCTGTGTGATGGCCCTTACCCAAATCGTGAGCTTATATTCGGGATTATTGCTACTATAAAAAGATGGATTTCCTTTATATACAAATTTGTAATTATTACCATCAAAAACATCATCACTAACCGCTAAACCGTTGCTTCTCGTTTCAACAACATTAGGATCATCTGACTCAATATCGTATAGTTCATAAGATCCAGTGATCGTATCATATCGTATGAAGTTATTCATGTTGTCAAATACTGGAATCAACTGCGTGGCATCTACCGCTGCAACCACCTCATAGTAGTTCTTCACGCCGGCGGGATCTTTCAGATAGACATTAACAGAGAGCGTTATATCGCCAAATTGACCACTTCTACGGATGGTATAGTTTACGGAGTCTACTTTTACAGGCAATGGCATGAGTTGTTTGCCGCTGATACTTGGGTATTCAGGATGTGAAACCCTTAATTCATAGTTTTTGCCTGCTTGAAAAAATTGTTCTCCGTTAAGCTCATGTACCACAGTAAACCGATCATTCTGCCCCACCAGCCCTGAGTTGATGGCCAATTTTTTTTGCCCTTCTTCAAAAATTTCGATGTTGGCATTTTTGACAAAATAATCCTCTTCTTTTGGGTTCTCAAAAACGCCGAAATTGCGGCTGAGCATAATTTGCAGATCTTCGCCGTTGTTGCTGCCGACGAGGTGAGCTGCCATCTTTTTTTCATATGCAGGTGGGTCAATGGTAACTGTTTGGTCAAAAAAATCACCGTTGCATGATGAGAGAAGTATGGCGGAAATAGTCAGGGAAAAAATGGTATTACGCATAATATATAGGTGTTGAATGTGGGTTTAGAATTTGAAGCTGTAAGCAAAATAGGGTACAATGGGGAAAAGGCTGGCCTGTTTGAGTTTGGTTTGTTCAACAGCTTGGCCATTTACAAACTCAGTTTCTTGTTCCAAATAAAGGAAAAACGGGTTTGCCCGGTTATAGGCGTTGTAGGCCCCGAAGGACCAGGTGCGTGAATGGCGGCGTTTTTGTTTGGTGAAATCCACACCGATGTCTAAACGGTTATATGAGGGCACGCGCAAGTTGTTGCGCTGCGTCACATCCGTGGTTTCGACACCATAAAAGCTGCCGGCCCTTCCATAATTGCTGGGAGCAATATACCTGGAAGTGCCAAGGGTAAGTGCGTTGCCAGTGGAATACACCCAGGTAGCGGAGAGGCGCACACGGTCGTTGAATTTGTAGGAGCCGAGTATTTCAAAGTCGTGCCGGCGGTCATATTTGTAAAAAAAGCGTTTGCCGAGGTTGAGGTCGTCAAAGTTGCGATAAGCCCAGCTAAGCGTGTATCCCACCCAGCCATTAAAACGGCCCTTTTTCTTTTGGACAAAAAATTCAGCGCCATACGCAGTGCCGTCGCCCTGTGTAACGCGGGTTTCCCAGTTTGAAAACTGAAAAAGACTTGCTCCCTCCTTAAATGCGATTACATTTTTCATTTCCTTGTAATAAGCCTCTACACTAAACTCATAGTCATCGCCAAGGGTTTTGGCTAAGCCGAGAGCGCCCTGCCAAGAGTCTTGTGGACGAATTTTGGCAGTAGCGGGTAACCAGAGATCTGTTGGCAGGCCTATACTTTCATTGGTCAGCAAATGGATATATTGGCGCATGGTACTAAAGGAGCCTTTCAGTGCCCAGCCTTTGTCCATCATGTAGCGTGCGTTCACGCGAGGCTGGGCACTAAAATAAGAGCGGCCATTTGGTGTAAATGCTGACAGGTGTAAGCCGTAATTGAGGCGAAGACGGGCGGTGGCTTTATAATCATCCTCTATATAGGCAGCGTATTCTCCCGCAGCAACATTAGGCTGGCCGATTCGCTCTTTTATGTTTGTATTGTTTTCTGTTTCAATGATTTGTGTGTCAAATCGGCCGGGCTTGAACGTGTGCAGGATAGCATTTGCCCCAAATTTGATGAGGTGCTTGGGGCTTGGCGAATAATCAAAGTCAACCTTTGCGGCTACATCTTCAATACCGGAGAAGTAAGAAAGATCATAAGTGCTCTCTTCGTCTAAGGTATTGCCTTCGTAGTATTTGTCGCTGGAGGCTGCGCCGGTTTTGAAGCGGTAGCGAACCCAGGTAGCGGAGAGGCGCACACGGTCGTTGAATTTGTAGGAGCCGAGTATTTCAAAGTCGTGCCGGCGGTCATATTTGTAAAAAAAGCGTTTGCCGAGGTTGAGGTCGTCAAAGTTGCGATAAGCCCAGCTAAGCGTGTATCCCACCCAGCCATTAAAACGGCCCTTTTTCTTTTGGACAAAAAATTCAGCGCCATACGCAGTGCCGTCGCCCTGTGTAACGCGGGTTTCCCAGTTTGAAAACTGAAAAAGACTTGCTCCCTCCTTAAATGCGATTACATTTTTCATTTCCTTGTAATAAGCCTCTACACTAAACTCATAGTCATCGCCAAGGGTTTTGGCTAAGCCGAGAGCGCCCTGCCAAGAGTCTTGTGGACGAATTTTGGCAGTAGCGGGTAACCAGAGATCTGTTGGCAGGCCTATACTTTCATTGGTCAGCAAATGGATATATTGGCGCATGGTACTAAAGGAGCCTTTCAGTGCCCAGCCTTTGTCCATCATGTAGCGTGCGTTCACGCGAGGCTGGGCACTAAAATAAGAGCGGCCATTTGGTGTAAATGCTGACAGGTGTAAGCCGTAATTGAGGCGAAGACGGGCGGTGGCTTTATAATCATCCTCTATATAGGCAGCGTATTCTCCCGCAGCAACATTAGGCTGGCCGATTCGCTCTTTTATGTTTGTATTGTTTTCTGTTTCAATGATTTGTGTGTCAAATCGGCCGGGCTTGAACGTGTGCAGGATAGCATTTGCCCCAAATTTGATGAGGTGCTTGGGGCTTGGCGAATAATCAAAGTCAACCTTTGCGGCTACATCTTCAATACCGGAGAAGTAAGAAAGATCATAAGTGCTCTCTTCGTCTAAGGTATTGCCTTCGTAGTATTTGTCGCTGGAGGCTGCGCCGGTTTTGAAGCGGTAGCGACTGAAGGTAAGTGTGGTGTTGGCGAACAATTTTGGGGTCAGGATATGGTTCCATCGAAGAGCGGTGGTCATATTACCCCAGCCCAGTCCGGCCTCGGTGGTATATTCATTGCGCCGGTTGTTATAATTGTCTTTTTCCGTAATATCCAAATAGAAATTATCCCGCCCGGTATAAAAACTTAAATACAGACGATCCTTATCCGAAAAGGTATGGTTCACCTTCATATTCAGGTCGTAAAAATAATAGCCCGTTGTTCCCTCGCTTCCTTCCGAACGCAATTGGCTTTTGATCAAAGGGCGAGCCAACAGATCAATATAAGTGCGCCGACCTGATACAATAAAGGATGATTTGCCTTTTTTGATGGGGCCTTCCAGGGTGAGTTTTGAGGCTACAAGTCCTATGGAGCCTTCTCCATGGAATTCCTCGTTATTGCCTTCTTTCATATTTATTTCGATCACCGAAGATAATCGGCCGCCATAACGAGCCGGGAAACCTCCTTTTACGAGCGATACATCTTTAATGGCATCCGCATTGAACACGGAAAAAAAGCCAAACAGGTGGCTGGCATTGTACACAGGGGTGCCATCCAACAGGATCAGGTTTTGGTCAGGGCCACCACCGCGTACATACAGGCCACTTTGGCCTTCGCCGCCACCGGAAACGCCAGGAAGGAGTTGGAGGGCTTTGAGCACGTCGGTTTCGCCGAGCAGGGCCGGTACTTGCTTGATTTGTGCAATAGGTATATCAATGCGGCTCATTTGAGCGCGTTCCTCAATTTTTTCGTATTTATCGGCTACAATTTCTACTTCTTTGAGGACTGCTGAAGGGGCAATGTTGACATTAAAAGTGATATTGTCATTCAGGTAAAGGGAAAAGGCTTTGGCCTCATAACCTATGTAAGCAATGTACAACATCACGGAATCTTTTGGCAAGGTAAGGCTAAAGAAGCCATAGGTGTTTGTGATGGTGCCCTGACCGCTTTTCCGATCGGCAATGGTAGCACCAATAAGGCGTTCGCCACTTTCGGCATCACTTATATAACCACTTATAGTAAACTTGGCATTTTGTGCTGTAATGCCAGAGCTTATTAAAAAACTAAGTACACAAAAGCAAAAAAAAGTTTTTAGGCCGGTGGAGCCCCGGCCCTGTTTGAACACAGTTGATCGTAGCATATTATCGTATTGTAATAGTGAATGGCAAAATGACGTAAGCAAGGTCACTTTTGTTAGAAACAATTAGGAAAAAATACAAAAACATTGGTATTTTATTGATTCAACACCATTTTGGTATGCGGAATACCATCTTCAAGGTATTCCTCCCCAGTTGACGTAAAGCCCAGGTTTTCATAAAAGCGAAGCAGGTAAGATTGTGCGCCGATTTTGACTGGAGTGTTTGGAAATAGAAATTGGCACAGTTCTATACTTTTTTGCATCAACTGCTTACCTGCTCCCGTGCCCCTGGCAAGGGGAGCGCTTACCACACGTCCAATGGACGCATGATCAGGGTATGAAATGCCCAAGGGCAACAGGCGTGTGTATGCTATCAATATGCCTTCTTCATTGCGGCCCATGAGGTGCCAGCTGTGCTGATCTTTGCCATCGGCATCTAAGTATGGGCAGTCTTGCTCCACAACAAAAACCGCTTGCCTGAGGGCCATGATTTCGTATAACTCATTGACATTCAGGTCTTGAAAACGGAGACATAAATATTTCATATTGTATGATTTAAACAAATTGGCCCAAAAGTAGTTTTTGGGGTGCAATTCAACATGTTTAAGTGTACTTTTGCAGGCTCCAAACAACGATTAACATACAAATTTTATCTTATTTTATGAAACAACTGTTCACATTGTGCATTGCCCTTCTGGCCTTCACAAGTATTACATTCGCTCAATTAAAAACACCACAACCAAGCCCCACCGCCAAAATCAGTCAGGAGGTAGGCTTGATGAAAGTAGAAATCGAGTATAGCCGTCCCAGTGCAAAGGGCAGGAAAGTGTTCGGAGAATTGGTGCCATTTGGTGATATGTGGCGCACTGGAGCCAACGCATCAACCAAGGTTACTTTTACAGAAGCGGTAAAGGTAGGTGGTAAGGACCTCGCTAAAGGTACTTATGCCTTGTACACGACACCCGGTGAAAAAGAATGGACCATTATTTTTTATAAAAACACCAGCATCAACGGCGTTCCGGGTGACAAATTTAAAGAAGAAGATGTGGCTGCCAATATTGTTGTACCTTCGGCCCGCACAAACGATATGGTGGAAACCTTCACCATCGGAGTGGACAACCTGAAAAATGCTGGCTGCGATATCGTTTTGGCTTGGGAGAAAACAAAAGTGGTCATTCCTGTCGCAACAGATACTGACTCCAAGGTAATGGCTGATATTAAAGCCCAAATAGAAGGGCCTAATGCCAACACCTACTATGCCGCAGCACGCTACTATTTTGAAGAAAAGAAGGATATGAAGCAGGCTTTGGAATGGGTGGATAAAAGCTTGGAAAAAGGTGGTGACAAATTCTGGATCTTGCGCATGAAATCCCAGATCCAGGCTGAACTTGGCATGGTCAAAGATGCTATCATGACAGCTGAAAAAAGTTTGGAACTGGCCAAAAAGGAAGGTAATAATGACTATGTCCGCATGAACGAAAAATCAATTGCGGAGTGGAAGTCCAAGAAATAATCCTGCATTTTTAGTGTTTATGAGCCATGGGCCACCCTGTTTCGTCAGTGGTGGCCCATGTTTTTTGTTATTTAAGTAACGAATCGTGAACTTATTATTTTATCGTTACTAACAACGTGAGTGCTGAATCAATTGATTAATCAATACCATTCAAGTTATGGAACAATTTGCTGCAAGCGTTCCTTTAGCGCAGTAGCCAAGCCTTTGTCCACCATATTTTCCAACTGAGCCAAGGCTGCCTCTTTTTTGGAGCGGGCTTTTTCTTGATCACCTGTCAGGTGGGACAAAAACGCTTCAGTAGCCCATATCTGGGCCTTGGGCACAAAAGGAGAATGCTTGAATTTTTCCCAATATTGGTTTGCCATCGTAAGGTCTTTACGGGCAAATGCGTAAAAGAAAGCGGCATCCAACCAAACCATATCCCGGATAGCGGGGCTCATATTGGGGGTTTCTTCAATATATTCTTGCAAATTAGCCTCTGCTGCATCCCATTCATCGCGATCCAAGCGCACTTGGTGGAGCAGGCCGGGGATATACATGGCAAAAGGCTCTTTTAAGCGCAATGCTAAGGCTTTTGCTTCCTCCAGTGTGTTGATATCCATTGATTTGGGCCGTATCCCACTGGTGGAATTGGCCATTTGAGAAAATAAAAACATGTCAAACTTTGCTTTGTCACCCCCGCGGAGCAACCTCAAAATGCGTGCACCATCTGAATAAAAGCCTCCAGTGTAAAACGGCACAATGGTTACCAGGAATATCATAAACGAAATGACGCCAACAGCACCTGTAATAATTTGGGCCAGCAAAAGGCCCTGCGATTGGAGTACTGCGGCTGGCGGGAAAGCATAATACAGTAAACTGGCCAATAAAGCCAATAGCAGGCTTGCCAGGGGGCCACCAGCAGCATACCATATAACATTGGTCTTGAGTTTATGATTGGTTCTGGGGACGCATAAAACTAAGCCACCAGCAAGATTGAGGTTTTTATTCCACCTGAATCGCCAATGTCCATCTGTTTTTTCCCATAAAAATGGCCCAACAACATACATTCTGAAGTCAAATCCGACTCGCAGCCCAGCAAAAGCATGTCCTGCCTCATGCCAGGCAATGACAAAAAAAGCTATAGGGACAATCAGGGCCAAAAAAAAGATCTTGTAATGTGAGGCCAAGTGAAGTTGTGCTGAATCATCTTTGCCTGTTAGTTGGCCGATAAGCTGGCCGAGTGCATACCCGGCAGCAAGAATGAAGGCCAGTTTGAAGAGTTTGCGTAGCGTTTTATTGTCCATGTTTTTTTCTTTCAAAATTGGGGGGGACTACTAAGCACTATTTGCCTTTTTCGACTAATTTATATTTGGAAATACCTCAAAGGGGATTTTTTGGTGAAAACGGCTACATTTGCCTTCTTCTTAACCCAGCATACTCCTATTGCTTGTGAAGTCAATTTTTTATCATTGTTATGGACAAACAAGACACCCCGTTTCAGCTTAAAAACATATACAACCCGGTTTTTTTGACCAAAGTAGCCCAAGAAGTAAAAGAGCTATATCCCTCTTTTGACGCGGAACAATTTTTTCGCTTAGTATTTGACGGTCATTGGCAACAGCTTGAGCTCAAACAGCGTATCCGGCACATATCCCACTGTTTTCGGGCAATTTTGCCGCCTTTATATGTTGATGCCCTTACGGTATTGACTTCCACCGCACGAAATATTACGCAGCGTGATGGCGAACAAATGAGCTTTGAATGGGGGATTTTGCCCGATTTTGTTGAGTCTTTCGGTGTGGACGAACCAGATATATCAATACCGGCGCTTGAAACAATCACTCGACTTTCCAGTGCGGAGTTTGCAGTTCGCCCATTCCTGTTGCGTTACCCTGAGCGAATGTATGCCCAGATGCAAGCCTGGGCAAATCACGAGAGTCCGATGGTTCGCCGCTTGGCTTCAGAGGGATTCCGCCCACGTTTACCATGGGGCATGGGTGTACCGATACTCAAACGGGATCCTTCGCCCATATTGCCCGTTTTAGAAAAGCTAAAAAATGATGTTTCTGAGACGGTTCGCCGCTCCGTGGCCAACAATTTGAACGATATATCAAAGGAGCACCCCGCGCTTGCGCTTGATATTGCAAAGGCTTGGCACGGGCAAAATCAGCATACCAATTGGGTGGTAGCGCATGCCATGCGCGGGCTGCTCAAAAAAGGCCATCCGGAGGCCATGAGGCTTTTTGGTTTTGATGCCGATGTGGATAGGGTAGAAGTGGAGGTATTGGATTGCACGCCATCGGTGCGCATCGGTAATCGGCTCCAGTTTTCTTTTTCCCTTAAAAATACCAGTTCAGAGCATAGGGTGATTCGTCTTGATTATGCGATACATTACCTGACCTCAACCGGGAAAATATCGCGCAAGGTGTTTAAAATCAGTTCGTTAACTCTGGCATCACAGCAATATCTCAAATTGGATAAAAACCAACGCTTTCAGGATTTTACAACCAGGAAGCATTATCCCGGTACGCATAGTTTGGAGATATTGGTCAATGGAAAAGTAATGGCAAGCACAACTTTTGAGGTGTTGGCTATATGAAAATTGCTGTACAGCGTGGTTTCAAAGTTGTACTGACGTGAATCAACAAATCAATTTGCCTTGGCTTAAATTTTGACCATCAAATCCATGGTAATCATATACATCACACGAATCATGGTGTAATTTTGCCCCATGTCACGAAGAATACTTGAAACAGAACAAAAAGCCCTTGAAATCAACTTAGATGACAAGGTTTACGGAGCCTTTGCAGAGATAGGAGCAGGGCAGGAAGTTGCCCGTTTTTTCTTTCAGGTGGGAGCTGCTGCTGGCACCATCGCTAAAACTATGAGTGCATACGACAAGTTGGTTTCCGATGAAATATACGGCCCGGAGCTGCGCGGCAAAGGCCGCTATGTGTGTGAAAGCCGCCTTTACAAAATGCTTGATCATGAGTATGGCCTGATGGAGAGCCGCTTACGGGCTGCCAGGCCGGGGCAAAACTTTTTCGCTTTTGCAGATACCGTTGCCGCTATCAATTTCACCAAAACGATAAAGGGTGATGGCTGGCTGGGCCTTCGCTTTCAATTGCATCCTGACCAAGAACCCAATGATTTGGTGTTGCATGTGCGGATGCAGGATCAGGACAATAGGCTCCAGCAACAGGCCATAGGTATCCTTGGCGTCAACCTTATTTATGCCTGCCATCGTTACGCACACCATCCAGAAACCTTGATTGAGTCCTTGATGGATAACCTGAGAGGCCGTGTCCAAATTGATATGATTCGTTTGCAAGGGCCTGATTTTCAAAGTGTTGATAATAGGTTGGTCTGCTTATGGATGATTAAGCATGGGCTTAGCGACGTTGCTGTTTTTGGGCCGGATGGGCAAAGCCTGCATGCGGGCGAATTTTTGTATAAAAAGTCAATACTGATTGCCAGGGGCAGTTTCCGGCCTCCTACATTGGTACAACAGGACATGATTCGCAATGCTTTTCAACAATTCAGGGAGGAAAAGGATGTAGATGCGGAAAATACCTTTTTTCTAACCGAAATTACCATTGATAACTTAAGGGCAGACGGTCATTTGGACGAAAAGGATTTTATGTACCGTTGTGAAGTTCTTTGTGGCCTCGGCCAAACGGTGATCTTGTCCAACTGTGTGCAGCATAAAAAACTGATCGCTTATTTTGGAGATTATAAGGTGCAGCGTATAGGCTTGGCTTTGGGCGCTCGAAAATTACAAAATATCATAACGGAAACGGTACAACATAACCCAGACAATCTACTCGGCGCATTTGGTGAGATATTCCTTCGAAATGTGCGCTTTTACGTGTATCCAGCCCGCGAAAAAGACAGCACCGATCTGCTGACCAGCCGAACCATAACCATCCCCTCCAATATTCGATTTTTATATGATCATCTGCTTGAAAATCATAATATTGTAGATGTGGATCACTTTAACCCTGATGTCTTGCATATTTATCATAAAGAGGTGCTTCAACTGATTCGCCAAGGAGATGCAAGTTGGGAAAAGTGTGTGCCTGAAAAAGTGGCGGAATTGATCAAGGAAAAAGGCTTGTTTACATAAATCGAGATGTACCTTTGTAAAAACTTCAGTATCATTGGAAGAGATTCTGCGTGATATACGGGCTGGTAAATTCAGTCCGGTATATTTTCTGCACGGCGAAGAGCCGTTTTTTATTGATAAAATAGCCGAGGTCATTGAGCACTCAGCTTTGCCGGAAGCGGAAAGGGGCTTTAACCAGACCCTGCTCTATGGCAAAGATGTGGATCAGCTGACTTTGTTGGACTATCTTAGGCGTTATCCCATGATGAGTGAGCGCCAAGTGGTCATTTTGCGCGAGGCACAAGAAATGAAGGGCTTGGGCGAGCTGGCGGCCTACATGGAACACCCTATGGCTAGTACGGTTTTTGTGGTATGCCATAAGCACAAGAAATTTGACCTGCGTACCAAGATGGGCAAGGCCCTGCAAGCTTCCAAGCAGGTTGTGCTTTTTGAGAGCAAAAAGATTTATGACAACCAGGTACCGGATTGGGTTATCAATTATTGCAAATCCAAACTCCTACCCATTGATGCTGCGGCGGCCAACCTGTTGGCGGAGTACATTGGGGCCGATCTGGGTAAATTAGCCAATGAATTGGATAAATTGGCCCTTAACTTAAAGTCCGGCACACCAGTGACCATACAGCTGATTCAGGAATATGTGGGCATTAGCAAAGAGTACAACATTTATGAACTGCAAAAAGCCCTTGGCATGCGCGATCATGCCAAAGTGGCTCGCATACAGCAACATTTCGCTTCCAATATCCGCAAAAACCCCTTGGTAGTCACCATCGGCAGCCTCTACTCCTATTTTTCCAAAATTTTTATGCTGCATGCTTTACGTGGCCAATCGGATGCAGAAATGGTAAAAGCCCTTGAACTGCGTTCGGATTGGTTCCTGAAGGAGTATAAATCGGCTGCTGCCAATTTTGATGCGGCCAAAACGGCTCAAATTATCGGGCTGCTCAAAATATACGATCTGCGTTCAAAAGGTGTGGAAACAGATACGACGAGCATTGGAGAGGAAGAACTGATGAAAGAGCTGTTTTGGAAAATCATGAATTGAGCGTAAAATGGCTTTCACCCTTGGATTGGTTTGTTGTAGCGTAACAACTACTCCGCGAGCATTTCCTGCACCAGGTCTCTTTGTTTGACCAATTCCGGGCATTTTTCAGAAAATATTTTATTGATCTGTGCCATCAGGTCCGGCTTGAGCTTGCCATTGTTTTGACCAATAATGATATTGGCGCATTCCTTTACTTTTTCATACTCAGCGCTCAGGGCCTCCAGGTTTAACGGAAGGGTATCATGGCGCATTTGTTCTGCTTTCCTGTTCATTTCGATCAAATTGGAGGAGCATTCACAAAATGCGGTGGCGATACGCTGTGCAGTGGTATCAGCGGGCGGGTCATTTTTGCATGAGGAGCAAAAGGTGACAACTAATAAAAAAACAAGAGGCAATCTGTTCATCCTTATGAATCCGGTTTTTCTTCTTTAAATGACGGAAAATCAGTTAGATAGGTAAAGGTTTTGGCCTCGAGGTCCAAGGCGCAGCAGAATGTGCTCAAGCCATTGGTTACGGCCAAATAAGGGGCTTGCAACAGCATGTTATAGCGTGCGGCCTGCTCAAATGTCGCCTGGGACAGGGCTACCTTTGGTGATTTGCACTCAATGATCATCCAAGGGCGAATATCGGCATCAAACACGACAATATCACAGCGTTTTTGCAGGCCGTTCACCATGATGCCTATTTCTACCCTTATCCTATTGGGCGGGTATTTTTTACCCTCCAGCAGGTACTGAAGCACCAATTGGCGCAGTAGTTCCTCCGGGGTGAGCGATACTTCTTTTTTGCGTATGGGATCAAAGACCCATTTTGATTGGTCATGGCTGCTGATCCGAAGGGCGGACTGGTATTGTAAAAAGTCGGCTTGGACCATGTTTACAATCCTTTTCTGAGCCTGGCCACCGGAATATTCAGTTGCTCGCGGTACTTGGCTACGGTACGTCTTGCGATATTGTAACCTTTTTTCATCAGGATTGATTTGAGTTTTTCATCTGAAAGCGGGCGGCGCTTGTTTTCTTCTCCAATGATATCGGTAAGGATTTTCTTTACCTCCAAGGTGGATACTTCTTCTCCATCCTGGGTGCTAAGGCTTTCGGAGAAAAAGTCTTTCAAGCGTTTTGTGCCGTATTCCGTTTGTACATATTTGGAGTTGGCCACGCGAGAAACCGTACTGATGTCAAGGCTGGTTTCGTCCGCTATGTCCTTGAGTATCATGGGCTTGATTTTTTTCTGATCGCCAGTAAGAAAGTATTCCTCCTGATGGCGCAGTATGGAGCCCATGGTGAGCATCATGGTTTGCTGTCGTTGTTTGATGGCATCAATAAACCACTTGGCGCTGTCAATTTTTTGTTTGATGAACAGCACCGCTTCTTTTTCTTTCTTGTTTGGGCGGCGCCCGTTTCGGCCATCATGAAAAGCCTTTAGCATGTCGCGATATTGGTCATTGATGCGCAGGTCGGGGGCATTTCGGGCATTTAGGGTGAGTTCCAACTCGCCATCCCGATTGGTTACGATATAGTCAGGCACTACATAGTTCATAGCTCGGTCGCCGCGCGTAGCGAAGCCGCTTGCGGGTTTAGGGTTGAGTTTCAGGATGATATCAACGGCATCTTTGAGGTCTTCTTCGCTAATATTGAGTGAGCGGCAGAGTTTCGCGTAATGTTTTTTGGTAAACTCGTCAAAATAATTTTTGATGATACGTATCCCGGTCAGTATCAGGAATTTTTCATCCGGGGCGCGATCTTCATCTTCCTGATCAAGTTTGTACTGCAATTGCAGCAGGAGGCATTCCTGTAGGTCACGTGCGGCAATTCCGGGCGGGTCAAAGCGCTGAATTTTTTTCAGCATAATATTGATTTCCTTTTCGGTAGCCGATATGTTTTGGCTAAAAAGCAAATCATCTACCATTGCTCCTATTTCGCGGCGCAGGTATCCGTCATCATCAATGGAGCCTATGATTTGCATGGCGATGGCATGTTCGCGTTCGTCTTCGAGTTTCAGCATGCCGAGCTGTTGTTCCAGATATTCGTGGAAGGTATTTTCACTGGCCAGGGGTACTTGTCGCTCTTCTTCACTGCCACCTTGGTCTTCACTGCGGGTTATATACGTGGAGGGGTCATCCTCTATAAAATCAACCAAATAATCATCCAGTTCAAAATCATCTTCTCGGAGGCTAACGGCATCTGTCTCATCTGTGTAGTCATCGGAGGCGTCACGGTCAATTTCATCCATGGCTTCAAGGCTGTCACCACCAAGGTCATCGTTACTGTCCATGTTGTCTCCGGTTTCTGCTTTTTGTTCGCGCTCATAATAAGCCAGGTCAGCGTCGCCGAGGTCCATATCCGTCATGCCCTCGCTGAGATCGGCTGACTCGTCGCCCTCTTCCAGGGCGGGATTTACTTCCAATTCTTCCTGAATGCGTTGTTCGAGCATTGCCGTAGGTATCTGCAACAGTTTCATCAGTTGAATCTGTTGCGGCGACAATTTTTGTTGCAGTTTTTGGGCAAGCGTCTGTTTTGGTCCGTATAAGGCCATGTGTCTGGAGGGATTAAGTAGTTTGGCAGGCCCTATCAAATGAAGGGCCATTTTTTTGTTATTTGGGCGTTATGCTGCGGTTTTGGGGGCGAATCAGCAAATAGTTTTTTGTTTAAAAAACTGATTTACAATTATTTAAACAAATATTGTCTGATGTCGGGAGGGCAAATTTTTTAAAAATATTTTTTATCTGTACGGTGAAAAGTGTTAATGTGGAAAAAAAAAGATAATACAGTTATTTCTTAAAATTTCCAGTCCCGTCATTCCTTTTCGTATCATTGCGGCGTTTTTTGACTTAATTTTACCTCCCATTGCATGATGTTTTGTTTCTGAAACATGAAAAAACTACTATTTACCCTAATCGCTCTCTTGCCCACCCTTGTTTGGGCACAAGGCACAAAAGCCTCTCGCAACCTTTTTGACAAGAAAACCGTTGGAGAGATTCGCCTTACTCTTGTTGGAAAAAAATGGCATGAATCCTTGGATTCGCTGCGCATTTACGGTACGGGTTACCTGAACGGTATGGCCATTGTTGACGGTTTGAAGTACGAAAATGTTGGCGTGCGTTTTCGTGGCGACAAATCCTATCAAACAGGGCTAAAGCGCAACCCATTTACGATCAAATTGGATGCTAACATCGCGGATCAGAACCACCAAGGTTATACCGCCATAAAATTATCTTCTGCTCTGCGCGATCCAAGTATGGTTCGGGAGGCATTGTTCTATGATATTGCATCCCAATATTTACCTGCCAGCCAGACCTCCTATACCAAGTTGTATGTGAATGAAGAGTATATCGGGGTTTTTGTAAACATAGAAAGTGTTGACAAACAGTTTCTGACAACGTATTACGGTACCTCTGACGGTTCCTTCTTCAAAGCGGGGGTTGATTACAAGCCTGCCACGCCTACAGATTGTAAGCAGGGTATTTTTGGTGCCCTGGAGTATGAACCTAATGTAGAATGCTACAAAGGTAATTTTGAGATGAATTCCGCATCAGGCTGGAATGATCTTCAGGAATTGACCCGTTTGCTCAAAACCGACCCTGCTGCCGCTTCCCGTATGCTGGATGTGGATCGTGTTCTGTGGATGCATGCCCTAAACAACGTGATGGTCAACCTCAGCAGCTACTCAGGCAACCAGAGTGTCAATTACTACCTTTACAAAGATCGCAATGGTCGTTTTCAGCCTATTTTGTGGGATTTAAACCTTGCATTTGGCAGTTACAAAAACACGGGTTCGGGCAGTGACCTTGATCTTAAGGGCCTGCAGGAGCTGGATCCGCTGCTTCACGAGGGCAATGAATACAAGCCTTTGATCAGTCAATTGTTGAAAGACCCGCTCAACCGCAAAATTTACCTTTCACATGTGCGCCAGATCAACCAGGATCATTTTCTAAGTGGTTCATACGAAAAGCGTGCACAAGAGTTGCAAGGCTCCATCATGGTGCAAGTCAATGATGACCCCAACAAATATTACAGTCAGGACGATTTTCAGCGCAGCCTACGTGAAACGGTAGGCCGCAAGAGCAAAATCCCGGGCATCATTGAACTGATGGGCCGCCGTTCAAAACTGCTCAAGGGCAACGCTGAGCTTTCGTCACTCCCATCCATTGTGAGTGAGGTAAAAGTACAAGGCAGGGGTAAATTCGAAAACCAGCCTATTACGGATTTCCGCGTTACGGCCCGAGCCGACAGGTTTCCTAAAAACATGCACATTTATTATCGCCTTAATGCCGGTGATGCGTTCCAGGCCATGCCCATGAGCTTGGAGCCTTCTAAAGATTTGCCCGCTGGCGTAAAAGAGTTTGCCGTACAAATTGATGGCAAAGGCAACAATGAGGCGCTGTTGGAATATTACATTTTGGCGGAGAATGCAGGCTCTGTTACCTTTGAACCTCGTGATTACACGATGAAAACCTTCAAGGTAAAATTGAGTGATTTAAATAAATAAACCCACCCGATCTTCTTTCTTTGGATCATGGGGCGCGCAATGCCTTTTGGGGCCACATGGCAGTCCGGGGCTTGCTTTTCGTTCCCGTTTGGAAGGCGGGTGGCAAAACCTTATGCAATGCGAATTTTATTTTTTTTCTGCTTCAACTTACTGACTATCAGTGTCTTGGCAGCCCAGGATTTTTATGGCCCTTCCATACAGGAGGTGCGTATTGTGATGCCATATAAAAATTGGGACTACAAATTGGACTCGTTGAAAAAAGCCAATCCCGATGCGCGAATGGCTGGAACAGCATTCGTAAACGGCCAACGTTTTGACAGTGTTGGGGTGCGGTTTAAGGGCAATAGTTCTTATTTTAGGACACGCAATGAAACTTTCAAAAAATTGCCCTTGAATTTTAAAACGGACTTCAAACTAAAAAACCAAAAACTGCGCGATGGGCACACAACGGTAAAATTGTCCAACGCTTTTCTGGATCCCAGTTTTATCCGTGATCCCCTGGCTTATGATGTGGTGCGCAAGTATATGCCGGCTCCCGCCTGCAATTTTTCCAAAGTCTATATGAACGATAAGTTTTATGGGCTGTACGTCAATACAGAATCCATTGACCGCTTGTTTATTCAAAAGCACTTTGGCACTGCCAATGGCCATTTGGTCAAATGTGATCCTGACAACTGGCAGCGCGTGCGCAGCCAAAGCGGATGCCCCAAAGGTGAAAATGCCTCTTTGGTTTTTCTGAATGACAATATTGGCTGTTATGATGCCTTTTATGAGGTGGAAGACCCTGCGGCATGGAAGCCCTTGCTAAACCTGATCAAAACGCTGAACAAAACCCCTGACAAGATAGAAAGCTGCCTGAATGTGGATCAAACGCTGTGGATGCTGGCCATAAACAATGTGATCGTCAATTTAGACAGTTACAATGGCTCCCTTTCCCACAATTATTACCTGTGGTTTGATACAACAGGAGTGGCACACCCGCTCATCTGGGATTTGAACATGTCCTTTGGTGGCTGGCGCCGCGATTACAGTTTTCAGGAAATAAAAGATCAGCAACTGATAGAGTACAGTCCGCTTGCAGAAGTGGATAATCAGCGGAGGCCATTGATCTCCAAATTGTTGCGTATTCCATTGTATCGTAAAATATACCTGGCGCACATGAAAACCATTGTCAATGACTTTTTAAAAAATGGGGAGCTCATGAAAACTGCACAGAACTACACTCGGATCATAGAGCCTTGGGTCAAACAGGATAGCCTGAAGTTATATTCATACGCTGATTTCCAAAATGCTTTTGACAAAAGCATGAAAAATGGCCCGGACAATGTCATTGGCTTGCGCCAGTTGATGGATAAACGTACAGAATACCTGACCAAGCATATTTTGCTAAACAAGACCACGCCAACTTTAAGTGATGGCAAGCACCTTAAGGAAGGGGCAAGAGTCAAGTTTAGTGTAAAAACAAGTGGTGCCAAAACAGCTTGGCTATATGCCCGCCAAGACAAAGGCTATGCATTCACCAAAATGGCCTTGTTTGATGACGGTACCAATGGCGATGCTACTGCCGGGGATGGCGTATATTCAACCACTGTGGATGCAAGCATCGTAAAACAGTATTATTTTGTTGCTGAAGGCGAGGAGGGAGCCGCCCTGTTGCCCGAACGCGCCTCAAAAGATTTTTTCAAGGTTGACTGATCAGCTCAGCATATTCCTTGTCTAATCTTTAAAAGCGCTAATTTCTGAACTTTGATATGGTTTTTGTGGTTTAATGTCACTTTGTGCCCATTGTCACATTGTGTCTATTATCACATTGTACTCATTATCACATTATCACATTACAAAATATGAGTCGTCACGGAAAAGCCTTGGTTGCCATGTCCGGCGGAATAGATAGCACGGTTACGGCAGTCCTGCTCCATGAGGAGGGTTGGGAAGTAGTGGGCATTACCATGAAAACCTGGGATTATGCCACCAGCGGCGGAAGTAAAAAAGAAACAGGATGCTGCTCTTTGGACAGTATCAATGATGCGCGCCAGGTAGCTGTCAAGTTGGGTTTTCACCATTTTATCGTGGATATTCGGGAAGAATTTGGCGATTATGTCATAGATAATTTTGTGGATGAATACATGGCGGGCCGTACGCCTAACCCATGCGTATTGTGCAATACGCACATCAAATGGAATAGTCTGCTGCGCAGGGCAGACATGTTAGACTGCGAGTTTATCGCTACGGGCCATTACGGCATCATCAATGAATTGGATGGCCGGAAGTACATTACCCGAGCCAAAGATCATCAAAAAGACCAAAGTTATGTATTATGGGGCCTGAGCCAGGAATGCCTCCGGCGTACGCGCATGCCACTTGGCCCATTTACAAAGCCGGAGGTGCGTGCAATGGCCGCCGAACGCGGCTGGGACGAGCTCAGCAAAAAGGCCGAAAGTTATGAGATATGTTTTGTGCCGGACAATGACTACCGGGGCTTTCTGCGCCGCCGTATTGAGGGCCTGGACGAACAAGTGGCGGGCGGTGTGTTTGTAGATACCCAAGGCAAGGTTTTGGGGCAGCACCAAGGCTATCCGTTTTATACCGTTGGGCAACGCAAAGGACTTGGCATCGCCCTGGGCGAGCCGATGTTTGTGACCGAAATTCGCCCGGAAAGCAACACCGTTGTTCTGGGCCATGAAGACGACCTTATCCGCAATTCCATGATGGTGGGCAAAGTCAACCTGATGAAATACGCCCAACTGCCCGATACCGGTCTTGAGGCCGTGAGCAAAGTTCGCTACCGCGACGCGGGCACCGTTAGCACCCTGAAGCCTGTTGGCCAGGATGTGGAAGTGGTTTTTCACGCCAATGTGAAAGGCATAGCGCCCGGCCAAAGTGCCGTTTTTTACGAAGGCGATGATGTGGTGGGCGGCGGCATCATTCAGGGAAGTTTTTTTGGGTAATTTTTTGAGAGGAATTTGTAGTTTTGTGATAAATTATTGATTATTATGACTGTACAACGCATAAAATTGGCAGAAATGACCGCCGCACGGCTGCAAGCACTGCAAACACAGTATGCTGGCAGAAACATGGATGTTGAGGTTGTCATTGCAGAAAGCGGCAGCGATGCTGTTGAATCAGATCGCATGAACGAAACCAATTTTTGGCAAATTATTGCCGCTTTGGGTTGGGACAATGCAGGCAATGACGATGCTGTGATCGAGCCGGCTGTGCAGTTGCTTTCCACCTATTCGCCCCAAGCCATAAAAATATTTTATGACCTGCTTTCGGAAAAACTCTACCTGCTTGATGGCCGAATTTATGCCCAATATTCAACTTCAAATGATGAATCCTTTTCTGCCGACCTCTTTTTGTACGCGCGTTGCGGCGTAGTGGCCAATGGCCAAAAGGTGTTTGAAAACGTGTTGAACAATCCTGCTCAATTCCCCAAAGACCGGTTTTTTGAAGCCATTTTGGACATCCCAGAACGGGCTTGGTTCCGAAAAACGGGCAAAAACATAGATTTTTTACCCAAATACATGTTTGAAACTGGCTTTAATCCCAATGGTTGGGGAAGTGATACCATTGTGCTATAATTATGAGCGATCATGGAAATTCTCTGAACAACGCCAATCCGCATCATCTATATAAAATACATGATGAAGAAGAAGATGATATATTTAAATTTGGCATTTCCGATGATCCAATTGAAGCGGATGGTCTTTCAAAAAGATTGCGCAATCAAGTTGATTTCCTAAACCGCGCTGTAGGATGGCTGCGTTTTATCGGTGTCGTTCTGATCCGAAACATATCGGGAAGAAAAAATGCAAAAAGTATTGAAGATGAGCATATTGACCAGTATTTTGCGGAGAATGGCAGACGCCCAAGAGGAAATCCGAAAGGCGGCAGCAAGTAAAGGGCTACAAATTCCCGTTGATGCTATTTTGACGAACAAGAGAGAATAAATTTTACAAAAGTTTTATGCAATCCTCCATATACAAGGCATCCAGTGTCAAGTTTTTCATCAAACTTCACTTTTGCCATGTACAAGATCAAACTTTTCGCATTTCTATTTTCCTTTCTCCATGTTTTCTGCGGCCTTGCCCAAACCGTCCTGTCGGGTCTGGTAAGCGATGAGGCGACCAAAGAGGCCCTGATCGGCGCTTCCGTTAAAATAACCCGAGGCGGGGAAACCATTAGGGGAGTCATAACGGACTTCGACGGTAATTACCGCATCATGCTTGATACTGGCCAATATGACGTAACCGTGAGTTATACAGGCTACCAAACTCAGCAACATAGCGGTGTGGTCGTGTTGGCCAATACGCTGAACAAGCAAGATTTTACACTTTCACAAGGGGCCTTGCTTCAAGAAGTGGTCATAACTCAATATAAAGTTCCTTTGATCAGACAAGATGACGGCCGAGGGTGTGGCCTTACCGCTGAGCAAATAGCCAAGATGCCCCAAAGAACGGTTACTCAAATCACGGCAACTACGGCTGGGAGCCGGCCTGGGTTGGTCGGAAAAATAACGGATAAGGAAACCGGCGAGCCTATGTTCGGGGTGTCTATTGCTGTACTCAATACCCATCAAGGTACCATTACTGATCGAAACGGGTACTACAAACTTGATCTGCCTTTGGGAACCTATAGTCTGGTATATTCCTACGTAGGTTATCAAACACTGAAGTTGGACAGTATTCATGTTAATGCTGTCGATTATAAGACGCTGGATGTACAACTTCTTCCGTCCCCGATTCAGCTCAGCGTGTGTATTGTAAACGGTTATGGGGCTCCGACATTACAATCACAAAGTTCTGGATGCACGCTTATGGTGACATCTAAGAAAAGAGCCTTTGACAAGGTACGTAAAAGGGCAGCGGCGAAAAAAGCCAGAAAGGCTGAGTTTGAAAATATGGATCGAATGACGCAAAGAAAACAATCTAAAATCTTGAAAAGGCGGGCCAAGCACTTGCGCGATTCTTTGCCCAAAGCGGAGGTTTACAACCCCATTGTGGAAAACCCCTTTCAAGAAGCTGCCAAAAGTAATATTTCCACTTTTTCCATTGACGTGGACAGGGCCTCTTACACCAATATCCGTCGGCTCTTGAACGAAGGTTATCTACCCCAAAAGGATGCGGTGCGTATAGAAGAAATGGTTAATTACTTTGATTATCAATATGATAAGCCTGCTGGTGAGCATCCCTTTGAAGTCAATACCGAAATAGCGCCCTGCCCCTGGCAGCCCAATCACCGTTTGTTGCGCATTGGCCTGCAAGGCCAGGAAATAGAAAAAGAACAGCTTCCTGCTTCCAACTTCGTTTTTTTGGTGGATGTGTCCGGCAGCATGAGTGACCCTGACAAATTGCCCTTGGTGCAAGCCTCGCTGTCCCTGTTGGTGGACCAATTACGCCCCATTGATCGTGTGGCCTTAGTCGTGTATGCAGGTGCAGCAGGGTTGGTGCTGGAAAGTACGCCCGGGAGCGACAAAGGCCTTATCAAACAAGCCATAAAAAACCTCGAGGCAGGCGGCAGCACGGCAGGCGGCGAGGGTATTCAATTGGCTTATGCCAAAGCTCGGGAGCATTTTATTGCCGGAGGGAATAACCGTGTCATACTCTGTACGGATGGCGATTTCAATGTAGGCCTGAGTAGTCAGGAGGATTTGGTCAAACTCATTGAGCGGGAGCGTAAAAGCGGGGTGTACCTTACCGTTCTGGGTTTTGGTACGGGTAATTACCAAGAGGGTACTATGCAAATGTTGGCCAACAAAGGCAATGGCAACCACGGGTATGTGGATCAATTGAACGAAGCCCGACGGCTTTTTGTAAAGGAATTTGGCAGCACTTTATTTGCTATTGCCAAAGATGTCAAATTGCAGTTGCATTTTAACCCGCAACAAGTAGCTGCATACCGCCTTATTGGGTATGAAAACCGCCTGCTTGCCCCTGAAGATTTTCACAACGACAAAAAAGATGCAGGCGAACTTGGGGCAGGGCATCGCGTCACGGCGCTTTACGAGATCATTCCAACAGGGCAGGCTTTACCCCCCCAAAGCAAATTGGATGCGGCACTAACGGTAGTAGAAAAGCCCCGTAATGATTTGAAAATCAATGCGGATGATCTGTTTGTGCTACAATTGCGCTATAAAAAGCCCAAAGGAGATAAATCCAGTCAACTATTGGAATATCGCCTCAATGCCGCTGGCTTAAAGGAGGAGCATGCACCAAGCCGGAATTTTCAGATGGCTGCCGTGGCAGCGGAATTTGGTCTCTTGTTGCGGGATTCTAAATATAAGGGAAACGCCTCGTTTCCTGTTGTCCTGGAACGCGCCAACGCCATTTCGGATGATCCAGATTATGAGCTGGAGGAATTGGTGACGCTGATTGAAAAGGCCGGACGATTGGCGGGGCTGTTGAAGTAATGTTGATTTGACTGGCTGTTGATTTGTTGATTTGATGCGAAGCGTACACTTTGATGTTGATTTGACTGGCTGTTGATTTGTTGATTTGATGCGAAGCGTACACTTTGA
>CAZIKN010000074.1:26406-29073 GCA_964539805.1 uncultured Saprospiraceae bacterium
TGTTGATTTGACTGGCTGTTGATTTGTTGATTTGATGCGAACACGCTATATGTCAAATCAACAAATCAACAAAAAGTCAAATCAACAAACAACTTCCACCGTTCCTTCATTGGAAAAACGCCATTTTCCCACCATGGTTCGTTCGTAAAAATTGGCATCAAGGTATGCCGTAAACAGTTCGCGGGAGATAGCTTTTGCGCCAAGACTTTCAAGATGAGGGGTTTGGATTTGGCAGTCAATAAATTGAAAACCAGTCTGTTGTAAAGCTCGGGCAAAGGTGATAAAACCGGCTTTGGAGGCATTGGCTCTTTTGGAGAACATACTGTCCCCAAAGAATATTTTGCCTATGGAAAGGCCATAGAGCCCTCCTATTAATTCATCGTTTTCCCATACTTCCACGGAGTGCGCTATCCCGAGTTTATGGAGTTCGGTATAGGATTGGACAAAATCATCTTCTATCCAGGTAGAGGCTTCCGTTGCTCCCTGGCGTGGTGTACTGGCGCAGGCGTGCATGACCTGTTCAAAGCAGCTGTCTAAGGTATATCGGAATTTTTGCTGATTAAAAATGGATCGCATGCTTTTGTGTACTTTTAAGTCGTTGAAAAACAGTACACTGCGAGGATCGGGGGCAAACCAGTAAAACATACCATCCTCTTTGAACCAGGGGAAAATACCTTGTTGGTACGCTACGATCAGTCGGCGTGGGTCAAGGTCAGTTCCTACGGCCAAGAGGCCGTTAGGTTCAGCCAAATTGGGATAAGGGAATGAAAAATCGTCATCAGAAAGCAGGAAAACGGGCATATCAAAGTTCTTCGCCGCCTTCTACCTCGGCACTCAGGCCTCGGTCCAACAGGGCAGTACAAAGGGGCTCGAGATCGTCGCGTTTGCCCGATTTTACGGTGCCTTTTCCTTTGTAGTGAATGATAAGGGAAAGTTGTTCGGCCTGTTCAAAGCTGTGTTGCAACACCTCCATAAAGCAATAAATAACCCATTCAAACGAGTTGACGTCGTCATTGTACACGATGAGCTGAGCAGGCGTCTGGGTGGATAGGTCTTCTTCCACGAGGACGTCCTCGTCTTCTTCCCAATGTGGATTCGTGATGGGCATTTTTGAATATGTTGATAGTTGAATGAGCAAACAATCAGCTGGCGGACAATGCTTTTTTGACTTCGGCAAAGTTGGGTATCTCACCGGCATTTTCCAGCACTTCTGCATAGCGGACAACGCCTTCTTTGTCAATCACAAATGCACTGCGCTTGGATACGCCCTTTAGTCCGAAAGCAAATTCCTTGTACAGGACGTCATATTTTTTGCTTACGGTTTTATTAAAGTCGGACAACAATGGAAAATTAAAGCCTTGTTCCTGTTTCCATTTGTCCAAGGTGAACGGGCTGTCCACGGAAATGGCCAATATGCGCGCATTGAGTTTTTCGTATTCTCCTATGCTGTCGCGCATTTCGCACATTTCTTTGGTACAAACCCCTGTAAAAGCAAAGGGGAAAAACAGTAGGACTACATTTTGACCGCGCTGTTCCTTTAGGCTTACGAGCGACTTGTCGCTGGCGCGCAGGGAGAAATCAGGGGCCTTATCGCCGATTTGAAGCATTTTGTTCGAAACAGTTAATTATGGCAGCAAAGGTAAAAAAGCCGCTTTTAGTTGAGCGTAAAACTTAGAATTTCTTTTGCCTTGGCATAGCCTTTCATGGTGAAAACATATTTCCTGAACTCACCCCACTTTACGCTTACTTTCTTGTTTGCCAGTGTTTTGTATTGTTTTTCCAATTCGTCAGAGCCTTTAAACTGGCGGATCCAAAGGAAGGACTCTTCGGTGCCGTCGGCCAATTTGATGACCAATTTGGGGGAATCGCCTGTTGTTTCTAAGCGCACAAAGCTGCCTTCGCTCGTGCCGGAGCCGATATAGGAGGCCACTTCGGGGATGCCGCCTTGTTCTTCAATCATTTCCTTGCCGGATACCATAAAGAATTCAATGGATTCGGGGCATTTGCCTACTAAGTTTCGGCCAAATTTTTCCCCGATGATGCGGCCGGTTTCCTCATTGAGGTCGCTCATTTTATAACCATTTTCTTTGGCCAGCACGTCAATGTTTTTCATCATGACGGTTTGCAGGCATTCCATGCCTTTGGCTTTCTTTTCTTCTTCTTTGGCCTTGCTTTTTTTCAGGTCTTTAAAACAGGTACAGGCTTCGTTGTACGCTTTGTCCATATCGGCATTTTGGGCGATTCCGAAAGATGCCGATAATAAAAGTAGGGAAAAAATGGATGAGAAATAGCGCATTGATCAAGTTTTTAAGAAAAAAAGAAAAGCGGCTCATAACGAACCGCTTTAAACGTACCCGGGACGGGACTCGAACCCGTACGACCTCAACGGTCACAGGATTTTAAGTCCTGAGTGTCTACCATTCCACCACCCGGGCCAGAACGAGTGCAAAGATATTGGCTCTTTTGGTTTTTTCAAAAAAAAAGCCTCCAAATTTGGAGGCTTGGAGCGGAAAACGAGACTCGAACTCGCGACCCCGACCTTGGCAAGGTCGTGCTCTACCAACTGAGCTACTTCCGCAATTCGTTTGGAAAATGTTTTTATTGGGATATTCTGGAGCGGAAAACGAGACTCGAACTCGCGACCCCGACCTTGGCAAGGTCGTGCTC
>CAZIKN010000075.1:0-28688 GCA_964539805.1 uncultured Saprospiraceae bacterium
AATGCTGAAAAAATCTCTCGTTTTTGACTCAAGCAGAAAATCCCAGACATGCTCAAAGGCCGGAACCCGCCCCTTTTACCCGCTTACCAGTGATAGCGCAATCCCAATCCCAAATGGCCCATAACATAATCAAAATAGTTATCATTATAGGCTAAGACCTGCCAGGCACCGGAAACCACGAAGCGCAGCTGTTGTTTTGGGTCCAGGCCCATTTCGAGGCCACATTTCAGCACGGGTGCCCATTTGCGGCCAGTATTTCGTTCCTGCCAGCGCATTTCTCCACCTAAGTACACATTGTGCGCCAAAGCTTTCCAGGGATGCCATTGCAGTCCGCTTTCCAAGCCTATTCCCCAGTGGTTGCGGCGCGAGGAGATGATGGAATCCGCATAAGTAATGCTTACCAACAATTGGTTTCCGGGCAGAACCTTGGAAACGAGTTCGGGCTTGTCTAAATAATACAGCCTGAAATCGGCAGCATGCCTTTCCACATAGCCCGAAACCTGATTGCGCCAGATGAAATGAGGCAAAATGCGTTTTTGTATGCTCAAAGAGGCACTTAGTCCGCCAGATTTGGCCTCATCCTTCTCTACGGCCTCTATCAGGTAAAGGTCATCGCGCAGCGGTTGCAGCAGCAGGCTGCTACTGTAGGCCAGAACGCCAAGGTCCAAATGCCAGGAATCCCCCTTTTTTGCCTGCTGCTTTTGGGTCAGGGGCTTGGCCACGGCGGGCAATGACGCCTCGTACTGCTTTATGGATAAAAGTGCATAGCGCAGGGGCAGGGAATCAAAAAGCGTCAACAATGGCATGTTGAATGCAGCGGGTAATGTATCCTTAGTTTGGAGGCTGGAATGATGATTTATCGTGCTGTCCTGGTTTAGCGTGCTGTTGTTGGCCTCGTTTTCGGCTGGTGCCGCTGGCGCTTGGCCAAGGCCATGGTGGACAGCCCCACTGCTTTCCATTAGTTGGCGGAGTGCCTTTTTTGCGGGCCGCAAACGGCTGCTGTTGACGGGCTGACTTACAGGATCCGATGGGCTATTTTTATGCGCCATCTGTTGGGCATCAATACTTTTTTGCGATAGTTGAGCCGTGACAGGCTCTTGGGGCAAAGCAGTGTTGGGTGGCATTGCTTTTTCCGAGCCAGAAGGCTGCAAAAAGCTTGTCCAGTACCATCCGGCAGCCACCAACAGGCCCAATGCCAGCAGGGGCAGGCATCCCCACCACCATAGTATAAATCGGCGTTTCTTTTTCGGTGGCGCTATTTTGGGTGCAATAGCGGCCCAGAGGGCATCCTCCACGGGTGCTTCTTCGCCATTGGTTAGCTCAGTTAGCCAATCTTTCAATTTGTCATTTTCATGCTTGTCCATATCAGATCGTGTGGGTTTTAGGTGATTCATATCTGCTTTCAAGCAATTGGATCAGTTTTTTTCTGGCTCTCAGTAGCCTTATTCTGGAGTGTCCTTCCGTAATGTTCAGTGTTTGGGCTATTTCCTCATGTGTCCAGGATTCTATGAGCGATAACTGGAGTATGGTCGCATCGGCTGTGGGCAGTTGATGGATCAGGGCTATCAGTTCATCATAGTGGATACCGGGCAGTTCGGATGGGGCCAGTGCAGCAATGTCGGAGGCTTCCGTCAGGTCATCCGTTTCGTGTTGTTTTGAAAAAAACTGTTTCAGGTAGTTAATTCCCGCCCGCAGAAATATCTTTTTCAGGTAGGGATAGAGCGGATATTGAGGGTCGTATTGATCAATTTTTTGAAAAAAACGGATAAATCCTTCCTGAAAAAAATCATCTGCCAGATCCTGGCGCTGGAAATAACGCTTGCAAAAGGCCATCATCCGGTTTTTGTACCGATCGTACAGCATTTTCTGCGCCGCGGGGTCCTGTGCGCAGCACCGGCGAACCAATGCGGCATCCTCCTCCTGTTCTTTGTGATGTAGTGTAATGGGCATGATCAAATGCTCAACAGTCGAGTACAAAAACGGTTTTTATGTATTAGAGCATGTCCGGGATTTTCCCAGACATGCTCTTAGCCCTCCCGACAAGGCTCAGCGCCGTATCGGGAGGGGTTGGAGTAATGGACTACTTTACAATTTTGAGGTAAACATTTGAAGAAGTTGTGCTTTTGAGCGTAGGTGTTTTCACCGAAATCACGACCCTGAAACTCTCTGTGATGGGCAGTGTGACACCCGGATTGGGCTTGTACCGAACATAACGGTTATTGATAATTTCTGCGCTGCCATGTTGCAGCGTGCCAAATACAACACCTGCCTGAAATGAATCTATCGGGCTGAAGGAGCAAAACTGATCGTTGGCCAAAACATCAAAATCATAAGTGACCGAGTCCGGCGAAAATTTCCTGTTGAACTCGTCATCAATAGGCCACGGGATACATGCCTGGCTGTTGCTGAGAAAAATAGCCGTAAGGTAAGCGCTGTCCTGATTGGCATATTTGCCTTTATAGACCAAAAAGTCGAACTGATTGCCATCTTGTTTGGGCAAAACGGTGAATTTGTCGCCATTGCGCTGATAAGGCAGTTCTTTGGGTTCAAAAATCACTTCAAACTCACCAGTAGCCTTGAAGCCACAGGCCAGGTCTTTATCTGTAAAGTCATTGATATCGGCGGTAATACCTGCAGCGGGTACGGACAGAAACTGAATGTTCCGGTAGCAATCACTGGTGCCCAATGGTTTGTCTAAAATCTGGACTTTGATCAGGGCATCCTGTACGGTATTGTTGTCCACATCTTTTGCCTCCAGTACAATGTCCTCCTTTCCCGCAGCCGCAGGGGCCTGATAGACCAGGTAGCCATCATTAGTGATCTTCAGCTGGCCTTTGATGCTGCCTTCATTTTTTATGGTAAAAACGGTTGAAGATTTCACCTTGAAATTTTTGGTCAGATCCAAGAGCGTGTATTCTCCTTTGGCGAGGACTACTTCTTTGTCCGGCAAAGCGGGGGTTGGCACGACATCGTCATCCGAGACAAAACGATTTTTGCAGGAAGCCAAAGAAAGGGCAAGGAAAGCCATAGCGATGAAAATAATAAACTTTTGCATGTTGTTGGTAAAGAAAAAGTGATGAAATGTAAGTTTGTTCAAACAGCCCTTGTGACCCCGGCCGGTATGCCTTCAATGCTGTTACTGACCCTAATACAGGCAAAAGGGGCAGCGCGTTACAGGTTGGGTGTTTTTTTTTACAAGTTTCCATAAATTGCAGACATTTGCTCTGAGAAATCAGTAAACGAATGCCTGTTTGGTGTAAGAATTTCCTTTTATTTGCCTATTGTACAAGGCTGTCATTGGCCCTTTTAACAGCCCAAAATGCACATTTTGAATCCCTGACCATTGAACATGGCCTTTCACAGGGTATGGTCTTTGACATTTTGCAAACAAGGGACGGCTTTTTGTGGATTGCCAC
This sequence comes from uncultured Saprospiraceae bacterium, assembly GCA_964539805.1. Taxonomy (GTDB): domain Bacteria; phylum Bacteroidota; class Bacteroidia; order Chitinophagales; family Saprospiraceae; genus M3007. The sequence continues at coordinate 3,417 of CAZIKN010000075.1, forward strand.
CAAAAATGGGCTTAACCGTTATGATGGATATAATTTTAAGGTATATTCACATGACCCTTTTGATCCCAACGCAATAGCCGACGATAATGTGGCCCTTTTGTTTGAGGACAGCCGTGGCTGGCTATGGGCAGGTACCGTGAACAAACGTTTGGACGTGTTTGATGCGCAAACGGGCCGTTTCCATCATCTTCCCCTGCATTTTGACATAAGTCCCAAGGCATCACCGCAACCCATCTGCAATATGGCAGAAGCGCCGGATGGCAGTGTTTGGGTGCTGTATCCCGGCGGTGATTTGTTTCGCATCAGCATACCCGCTGCCTTGCAACATGGACTGCCAAAGGATACGGAGCTGGCCCAACAGCTGACCGTTACCAAAATCCAGATCGAAACCTTGAACCAGAACGAGGAAGAAATGGAAAGTTGCTGGTTCGCAGCAGACGGAAGCCTTGTGCTGTTTTCTTCCACCAAACAATACCGGGTAGAAAAGGGGGCCATTATGGCCAAACCCGTGGAAAACCCTCGTCTGCCAGCCATGATCTTTGCAGTATCCAGGGGCGCAAATGAAATGCAGAATGAACTTTGGGTACTCGGCGACCAGAATCAACTGTTCTGCTTCACGGACAATGAGCTGAGCCAGCAAAGCATACCCGAAGCATGGGAAAGTGACCGGGTAAAATTCAAAACGGACGCACAGGGAAAATGCTGGATGATACACGGGCCAAATATCTGGCAACTCTCTGCCCATAAAAGGATTGATTTTTTACGTCCAGACTGGACTTTGGATCGTGATGTGACCCAAATTGGCACGGATCGCAATGAAAACATGTGGATCGGTACCTTTGGCTATGGCCTTCGAAGAATCAATGCCCAAAAGCGCTCCTTCCAAACCGCCGTCGCCGGCAGCAGTATATGGCGGCTTTGGCGAAGCCCAACCGGCCAATATTATTGCCGAAAGGGCTTGAACAGAATTTATCACTTTGATGCCAAAACTGGTCTTGCAGACCCGCAATTGGCCTTTCCCGAACTGGGCGAAAAAGGTCGAAAGGATATACTTTTTGAACCTTCAGGCCATTTTTGGCTCTTGGTGACCCCGCGAGGCGTCATCACAACCGAGGGCTTTCTGCGCTATTATGATACCCATGAAAAATGCCTGAAGGAGTATCCCTTTGCTTATCTCGGATATGATTATGCCCGACTTTTTGCAGATCGGGACGGATACCTCTGGATTACTGGTGCACAATGCCAGTTGATCCGATTTGATCCGCGTAGCGGACAGTTTGAGTATTTTGACTACAGTGCCGTTTTCGGGGAAAAGGCCCAAACCGTTCAGGCTATTGCCATAACACAGGATGGCAATGGCAGGCTATGGATAGGTACCCAATTGGGACTTGTCAAAACCGAGATCAAGGCGGACAAGCTTGACTTTCAATTGTTGCGGACCGATGGAAACAACCCTAAGGGCCTGAACAACAACGCTATAGCCTGCTTATTGCCCGATCCTCAACACCCTGATAAAATACTTTGGATCGGTACAAAAGGTGGCGGTATCAACTGCCTTGACCTCCAAAACGGGCAGATAGGTCACCTGACCATGGCCGACGGGTTGCCGGACAAGGTGATATATGGCATATTGCCGGGCAACGAAAAGCCATCATCCGGAACATACAGCCTTTGGTGCAGCACAAACCGGGGTTTGCTTAAGCTAAGCGTACAGGCCACCAAAGACAATACCCGGGCAGTCACGCCCAAGAGCAAGCTGGACAAAGTAGGCATCAAGACCTTTACTGCAGCCAAAGGCTTGCAGGACAATGAGTTTAACACCCAGTCTTTTTTTAAGGCGGACAATGGCGAGATGTTGTTTGGTGGCGTCAACGGCTTAAATCATTTTTTCCCCGAACAGGTACGATCAGATACCATGCCGCCGCCTGTGTTTATCGTAGGTATTGAAATCAACCACAAATCGGTGTCTTTCGGGCAGGCAGACAGCCCCCTGTCAGCGCCAATAGAATACATAAAAGAACTTTACTTGGACTATGATCAAAACAACATTTCCTTTGAGTTCTCGGCCCTTGATTTCTCCGCCCCTGCCCAAAATCGCTACCGCTACCAACTGACAGGCTTAGATGCGGACTGGGTAGAAACAGGTAGTATCCGTTTCGCACATTTCACCCACCTTGCCCCGGGCGACTATGAGTTTAGGGTACAGGGCAACAATGGAGAAGGCGACTGGCAGGAAGTAGCCACGTCCATAAAGATCATCATTAGCCCACCCTGGTATCGGACGAATGCAGCCTGGCTTATGTACGTACTACTTTTGGCCGGTGCAGCCTGGCAGATATATCGCTTCCAGATACAGCGGGTAAAAGAGCGGGAGCAATTAGCCTTTGAACAGCGGGAGACAGAGCGGGTAAAAGCAATGGAGCAGGTAAAAGTCAACTTCTTCAGCAATGTTACCCATGAGTTAAGAACGCCGTTGTCCATGATCATAGAACCGCTGCGGCAATACCTCAAAGCACCCAATGATCCCACCGGGCTTGAAAAGATCCGTTTGGCAGAGCGCAACAGCCACAAACTGCTCGGCCTGGTCAATCAGTTGCTGGACCTGGCTAAAATAGAAAGCGGAAGCATGGGGCTTGATCTGCGGCAAAATGACCTTTTGCAACTGATCCGGGGCACATACCAATCCTTTCTACCCTTGGCCGAAAAGCATCAGCTCAGGCTGAGCCTTTCCTTGCCAAAAGAGTTTGCACCTTTTAGCTTTGATGCGGAAAAAGTGGAGCTTATCCTGAACAACCTGATCTCCAACGCGCTAAAATTTACGCCAGAGGGAGGCCAGATCAAGATCCATTTGGAAAACAGCGAGGGCAACTTCGCGCTGTTGAACATAAGCGATACGGGTATTGGCATACCGCCTGACGCATTGGACAAGATATTTGACCGTTTTTATCAGGTTGATCATCACCATGAAACCGGGACAGTTGGCACGGGCATAGGGCTGGCCCTGAGCAGGGAATTAGCCGAACTCATGGGCGGTACGCTCACGGTGGAAAGTGAATGGGAAAAAGGCTCCGTGTTTACCCTGAGTATCCCGCTTACTCCGCCCAATACCGTTGGGCAGCGATCACAAGTACTGGCCCAAATGCAAGAGCAGACCGCTCCTTTTGCCCCCGAAACAACGCACATACCCTCGAAATGGGCAAACCCGGAAAAACCCATAGCCCTTATTGTGGAAGACAACGCCGAACTTCGGTATTTCATCAAAAACTCCATCGGCGTTGATTGGGATGTCATAGAAGCCTCCAATGGGGAAGAAGGCCTGAAAAAAAGTGTTGACATGCTACCAGACCTCATTGTTTCGGATGTGATGATGCCGGACAAAGATGGCTACACCCTTTGTGACGAACTAAAAAAGAATGAACTGACCGCGCACATTCCCATTATCCTGCTTACCGCAAAATCAACCTTGGATGCCAAACTGAAAGGACTGCGCACCGGTGCTGATGATTACCTGACCAAACCTTTTCATACAGATGAATTGTTGGCTCGTATGGAAAACTTAGTGGAAAACCGCCGCCGCCTCAGGGCGCATTTTGCACAGCAGCCCGGTACCGAGCCAACGAATGCCGCTACGGAATCGGAGACCGCTTTTTTGGGCGCGGCAGATCGGGAGTTTTTGAGAAAATTCACCCTGATCGTGGAAAAGAATCTCGCTCTTGAATCCCTTAGCGTGGAAGACCTTGCGCAAAAAATGATGCTCAGCCGCGTACAGTTGTACCGCAAGATCAAAGCCATCACGGACCAAAATGTTACGGATTTTGTGCGCGACTATCGCCTTGAGCGGGCCATGACCATGTTAAAAAACAGAGAAGGCATGGTATATGAGATAGCGTACAAGGTCGGTTTTGGCAGTGAAAAATATTTTTCAAGGGCATTTAAGGAAAAATATGGCCTGCCTCCCGGCCAATTCATGTAACATGAGGATACCTTCATGAAACATGAGGATACTTTTGCTCAAAATGTAACCACAGGATACCTTTTTGTAACCACAGGATACCAAGTCCTTTGCAGCGGCCCTACACTTTTGCATCAGTCATACGAACTGACTGTACAAAGTGTTTATGAAGCCTATATTGATTACGTTAATTTTTTGTTGCTCCTTTTCTTTATTCGGTACATCGCAACAAAAGAGCAATTTCGACCTCAGCCTTGATACCATGTCTGTGCCGGGCTTGCCCGGACTGCATTCCTACGCAGTGGCTATCCACGAAGGCCAATGGTTGCTCATTGGTGGCCGCCGTGATGGCATGCACCAAAAGTTCAATGCCTTTTCCGCCAGTTCGGCCAATCAAGCGCTGTACGTGGTGGCCCCCAACACTAACCAGGTATGGCAGCGCAGCATCACCGAGTTGCCGGATACCCTTCAGGAACAGATCCGCAGTGCCAACATGGAATTTTTCCAGCAGGGCAATACCCTGCTTTTTGTGGGCGGTTATGGGCAGAGTGCGGTGGCCAAAAACCACATTACCTATCCCTATCTCACCCTGATCAATGTGCCTGCTTTAGTGGAGGCCGTGAAGGATGCGAGCAAACCTTTGCTCCCTCATTTTCAACAAATTCGCGATACGTTTTTTGCCGTCACAGGAGGGCAATTGCAACAAATGGCGGATACGTTCTATCTGGTAGGCGGGCATCGCTTTGACGGCGTATATTCTGCCAACTCTGCCAACCCCACCCAGTTTTACACCAATGCCATCCGAAAATTCACCTTAGCCAATCGGGTGGACGGATACCAGGTGGTTCACAAAAGCCAGGTATTGGACGAGCTGAACCTGCATCGCCGTGATTATAACCTCACGCCACAGGTTTTTGAAAATGGCGAAATGGGGCTTACCGCTTTTTCCGGTGTTTTTCAGCCCGGATTGGCCCTTTCACCTTATTTCAATATTATCGCCATCAAGCCTTCGGGCCACAAGCCTGTCAGTGGATTCAGTCAGTTTTTGGTCAATTACCATTGTGCCAAGGCGCAGCTGTGGTCCAAGTCGGCCAATGAAACCCATACCCTGTTTTTTGGCGGCATCAGCAATTATTGGTTAGATGAGAAAGACAGCCTCATCAAGGACAATCGCCTGCCCTTTGTGCGCACGGTGAGCAGGGTGAGTCGTCTGGCCGATGGCAGCTACCGCGAAGTGGCCTTTGATGCCGAACTGCCCATTTACACGGGTACCAGCGCCGAGTTTTTGCCCGCCGAAGGGCTGCCCTTGCTGCCCAATGGCATGGCCGATTATGACCAATTGCCCATGGGCAGAACGCTGCTGGGCTACATCGTGGGCGGCATTGTGTCGCCGGAAACCCAGCGCAATCCTTTTGTAGCCAATAATGTTGGCATTACCTCCGCCACGCCCAAACTTGTGCGGGTATATGTGGAAAAGAAGATCGCAACCAACACCAAAGAAACACCATTGGAAGGCAGTTTTGACCTCGCGCTGGCCATTTTCCCCAATCCTGCCAGCGACTGGTGGAACGTGCAATTGCAACTCCCGAGCGAGGGCCACTTGAGGGTAGCCCTGCAAGATGCCCAGGGCCGCATCGTTCGGCGCTTGGATCAGGGCCGGCAGCCTGCCGGAGCCGCCGCGTTTGCGCTGTCTGCTGACCACTTGCCTGCTGGCCGCTATTGGCTCACGGTCAATGTTGACGGCGTGTTCACGGATACCCAGGTGGTGGTAAAACAATAGATATTAACTCCTATTCTTTAATTATTCAATATTTTGCAATGAAGCAACTGTTTTTTTTCGCTTTCGCCTTTATGGCCCTTTTTTCAAACCTTCAAGCCCAAGGTGGCCCTAAAATTGTGGCCCAGGGCTTTACCAAAGGCTTGATCGGGCTTGACCTTGATGCCCAAGGCAACCTGTACATTACAGAAAACGGCACAGGCAATGACGACGGCCAGATCACGATCCTGGATCCTGCCGGCAACAAGACCCTTTTTATGACTGGCCTGCCCAGCACCTACATCCAGGCTGCTGGCGAGGTGACGGGTTCATACCGCACCTACCACATGCCCAACAACCGCCTGATGGTTGTGGTGGGTGAAGGCACCAATGCCTTGAGCGAAACCCTTCTGATTTTCAACAAGGCCGATTTTACCCCCGGCAAGCCGCTCACCACTGCCAATGTGGAGCAGACCATAAAGATTGGCGCCTACGCAAAGGCCCAGGGCTTTGTGCAGTCCAATCCATACCATGCAGCCTGGGATCCGTTTGGCAACATTTATATAGCAGACCCTGGCGCAAACTCCATTTTCAAATGGGACAAAACAACAGGTGTTATCAGTACCGTAAAGACCTTTGACCGCACGCCCAACCCGCTTGGTTTCGGCCCGCCCATGATTGATCCCGTGCCCACAAAAGTATTGCTCAAGCCGGACAGCAGTTTTCATGTCTGCCAGCTCACGGGCTTTCCTTTCATCCCTGGTGCCGCCAAAGTCTATAACCTCAAGGCAAACGGCCAACTGAGCGAACATGCCACAGGCTTTACCTGCATGACCGACATGAATTTTGACCCAAAGGACAAAAACCTTTGTGTACTGCAATTTGGGGTATTTGGCATGGTAGATACCACCTTCAATTTCAAGCTCGGCACCGCATCCGTGATCAAACTGTTGCCCAACGGCAAACGCGACACCATTGCGCGTGGCATAGGCGGCTTGGCCCCCAGTTTCATTTTTGATGGCAAAGGCGGGCTTTATGTGACGGACTTAGTTTTCGGCCATGTATTGAAGTATGACCTGACCACCTCAACGCAGGAGTCTGTGCTGGCCTCATCCGCCGTTAAGGCATACCCCAATCCTTTTTCAGATCAGTTGAACATTGAATACACCCTAAAACAGGAAGCAAAAGTACAGGTAGATATTTTTGACCTCAATGGCCGCCGGGTGGCCAATTTTAATGAAGGCAACAAAGGGGAAGGCACTTACAGTGTTCGCTGGAACGGAATGGACGGAGGCCGTGCAGCCGCAGCGGGTACTTACGTATATCGCATTGTGGCCGGAGATGAATTGGCCAGCGGTATTTTGCAATTGGTACGATAAGAGACGTGTAGAAAATACGGGAAAGCCCTTATTTGGGAGAAAGGCCAACCCATTGGGGCCTGCATGATAAACTATCGGCAAAGAACAAACACTTAAAATAGGCTTAATTACTTGGCGGCGCAGCGGTAATCGCAGCGCCGCCTTTTTTCGTAAAGCGAACAAATCAATAATCAAGGGAGCAATACACGATCAATGACATGAACGACACCATTGGTTGTCAATACATCAGGGATAATCATGTTGGCAGCGGTGCTGTTTGACTTGCCTTTTATGGTCAATACGCCGTTGGAATAATTGCCCAGCTCCAGGTTGACAGCACCCAGAGGTGTCAGGGGGCCGGCATTCATTTCGGAGCTGAATTTTCCGCCATTGGCAATCACGTGATTCAGCAAAACGGCTGTTACCACGTCTTTGGGCAATTTGCGAATGTCAGCAGCTTTTTCCAAAGAAACGCCAAGGTCTTTCCCCAGCTGACGAAATGCAGCATCCGAGGGAGCAAATACGGTGAACGAAGGGCTGCCTTCGGAAGCCGTCAGTGCTCCGGCCAGATCAGCATAAAGCACGGCCTCCACTAAAAAGGTCAGTTCAGGGGCATTGAATACCTTGGCATCGCGCAGGGCCAGAGCCGATTGTACAATATCAACACCGGTGGCCAACAATACTTTGTCAATCACATGCACCGTGCCATTATCGGCAGCAATGTCCGTAGCCAAAATTTTTGAGCCGTTGATAAAGCGCTCATTGCCTCTTGTGACGAAGCGGCGTATTGGGCCAAGCGCTGAAGTTGAGTTGTTGCCAGCAGCTATGTCCGTGCCGCGCAAATTACCATTTGACACGTGATAAAGCAGCGTATTGGTCAAAAAAGCATCATTTAGCACCTGCAAATCATCACCATTGTTCAGGTTAAGGCGGGTAAATGCGGCGTTGTTGGGTGCAAAAACGGTATAGTCGCCGGATGGGTCATTGGGGTTGGCATTAGATAGTACCCCTGCTACACCACCTTGTACGGCAGCAGATTCGAGGGTGCTGAAATCGGCATTCGTTACGGCAATGGCCGCTATGCTGGGCGCTTTGTCATCCTTTTCTTTTTGGCAGGAAATAGCGCAAAGAAGGCAGCCCGCTACCATTAGGGCGATATTTAATTTTTTATCTAAAAACATGTTGTTATTTTTTAAAGGTTTTGAAATTAAAACGAGAAGACCAGTGATCCTGAAAATCCGATAGCTTCCCCTACATTACGGCCATTAAGGTATTTTGAAGCACCAACGGAGAGGCCTAAACCCTTGCCAACTGGAGCGTACAGATTTATACCTGCCCGATTAAAACTTACGTTGGTGGCCGGGAAAAAACCCGTGAACCCATCGGCAAGAATATCTGTACCACCATCTGATATTTGGCCGGCATACCACAGGTCAGCATAGATCCTGGCAAGCGCGATACCTGCCTTTATCTCGCCCAAAAGTGCATTGGGGACTTCATCACTGCGAAGGCTGTAGCCTGCTTGCGTACTGAGAAACAGGCCACTTTTCGTCTGAAAATGTGCAATTCCTAAACCGGTCAGGCGTGTGGAGCGGTTTCCAATAGCGATAATGGACTGCAAACCCTCATCGGCTTTGTAATTGCCCAATGGTGTACTGACCCCGGCACCAAGTACAAACTGTAGCCTGCTGCCATCCTCCCAATTCAGGGTAAGCGGGTTATACTTGGCAAATACGGAAAGATCCTGAATGCCTTTACGTACATTTTCAAAACCCAACTCGCGCAGGACGACTTCCGAGGCCTGCCCCTCAGCCTTGATGTATGGAAGGCTGGCCACTATATCAAACCGGCTGCTTATGCCATAAGAAGCATAAAGAGAAGTGCTTTGCACACTGACTTCATTGAACACCGGTACACCTTGAGCATCAACAGGTGCCAAAAAAACATTGTCATATTGCTCTGATGTATGGGAAAGTGCAAAGGCTCCATGACCTTTGCCATTCATAAAGCCACTAAGGGGGCTTTGTGCCCTCATCACACAGGACAGGCTGCATAGTGCAATCGCACTAAGTAAAATACTAAATTTCATTGTAAGTAAATTTTTTAAAGTTAAAACCCAAAAACGGTCTGCCCTTTTCGGACATTTGCCATTATCATACTCCGGAGATAATCAGGCTTCGCGTTGCATTGTTACTGTTCATTTACGAGGGGCGTGTAGGGTCTGGTTTTTTTAAGCTGCAATTTTTTAAAAAAACTTATTTGGTTTATTTCGCGTATATCGTAGTAACGGTGCCGGAATAAAGCTACTGTTCCTTACTCTGGCATACCTTTTATTCTATTCAATTACTTGACACATGAAAAACCTAAGTATCTTACGATATACATTTACATTGGCCGTGTATTGGCTGAGTACCATACCTACTTTCGCTCAACAAATACTGACCATCCCTCTTCCGGATGTAGAGATTTGGGCTACCCGCTTGCGCCAGGGGAATGCCGATATTTATGGGCGCGGTGACTGGCAAATCCATTTTACAGCTTCGCTGGAAGGTGCTAATCTGTTGCTCAAAGGCAATATTTTGTTTTCGGAAAAGGCCGATGATTTTACGGAAATAGCAGGCAGTTTTGAGCAAATACTGCATATACAAGCCCTTGAAATCTGTCAAAGCTGCCAGTTGCGCCCGATGATTGAAAAAGGTACGGTAAAGGGCAAAAACATTGGTGCGCGCGGCTTTCGTTGGTTTGCAGGGCAGGGCCTGATTCGCCGTGCATGGGTACGCACCGATACATTCGGAGATGATGTGGGATTTATTGGCGGCAAAGTCGAATTCGAGCCTTTTTCTGTAAGTGTACAATGCCTTTATGCTGTAAAAGATAGTCAATTCCCTTGGGAAGAATGCCAAAATAAAGTTCAAAAATGAAGATTTAATCTTACGATATGCCAGCTTGATGTAATTTTCGCCCTTGTTTTATTGTATTGGTACTTATCATACGCCTTGTTGTTTTGAGAATTGTTTTCGCTTGCATTTCATACTTGTTTAGTTATTGTTTATTGGGACAAACTGTTCTGGATAAGCCTTCTCTTTTATTGCTGAAGCCTGCTGAAAGATGTCGTTGGGCTTTCATTGATACCCTGCAATATCTGGATTCTGCCCATTTTGTAGCGCGTTATGACCTGATGATGCGTTTTGCCCGGGAGGAAAACGACACCCAATGGCAATGGCTTTTGGATTACCACAGGTTTCGGAATCGGGGTGGATTAAAGTTGGAGCAGCGCGAGATCTTTGAATTAATGGACAAATTGCAGGATAAGGCGAATGATGAGGGATGGGAAGTAGAAGGTTTAGTGATCCAACATTACCGGAAATTTGAGGAATACAACCAAAAAACAATCGGATATGAGCAAATGTATGCCTATTTGCTGGATGAACTTGCCCGAATGAAAGCATTGGGCATGGAACGGTTCAGGGATTATGAAATACCTGATCTGATGTACCACTCCGGCAAGTTTATGTTTGACCTTGAAGATGATGACAATGCGTTGTTGTTTCTCCAAACCGGGGAGCAATATGCCGAATTCATGCGAACAAGGCACCATGTTTTAATCCTGACCCTCAATCATATCCAGACCATTTTTCAGCGCAACGAAGATATGGCCTCTGCTATCCGGTATGCCCAAAAAGTTAGAGAAAGTGCCGCGAATATCTTGAAACATGACCCTTCCATGCTGCAATTTTGTCGGTTTTGGGAAGGTATGAGTTCTATTGATCTGGCATCCATGCTTTTCCAGGAGCGCAAGTTCAATGAAGGAGAACAAGAAGCTGACCGAGGTTATGCATTGGCCAAAATGGCTACGCCTGAACACAGTATTTACCAATTAGGCGAGTTTGAGGCGCTTATGCCCCTCATTTCTATCAAAATAGAGCTGAACAAATTCAAAGAAGCCGAAAGCCTGCTGAATAGAGCCGAAACAATATGGGATGGTATAGAAAGAGCAGACAATAATTATTTTAAACCCATACGCTTCTGGCAAGCTAAGGCAAAAGTAGCCGAGATAAAGGGGGATTATGTGCTTTCCCTGCGCTTCCTAAAAATGGCAGATGACCTGAAAGACAGCCTTAAACGCCGTACCAATGCCCGAAAATTGGAAAAAATACAGCAAAAACTACAAGCCCAGAACTATGCTGCTAAAATACAGCAAATAGAGGCCGATAAAAAAATGCACATTGGTTGGCTGTTGTTTGCACTATTCCTCATCAGTCTTGGCGCAGGCTATACCACCTGGAAACATCGAAAAAAGCGCAAACAGGCCCAATTGGAGCTGCTGGCAGCCCGTCAGGAACTGGAAGCTTACATCCGTCATTTTAAGGAAAAATCCGAGCTGGCAGACCGCCTAAAGCAAGAGATCAACCAGCTTTCTGCCAATAGCGAGCGCAGCGCCCATCTGCAAAATTTGCTCCAAAGCACCATATTGACCGAACAGGACTGGACGCTATTCCGGGCCCAGTTTGAAAAAATATACCCTAATTTTATTGATAACCAAAAGAACAATTACCCGGAAATAACACAGGCAGAACTGCGCTATTTGGTACTGGAACAGTTACAACTGAATACCACGGAAATGGCCCGCATGCTGGGGGTATCCGATGGCTCCATCCGCCAGACGCGAAGCCGCCTGCGCAAAAAAATGGCTTCGTCAACACCGCTAAATGAGGCTTAAAGGCCATTTTTTTGACATAGAAAACCCGATGTAACGGTTTTGTAACGCTCCATATATTATAAGCTGTACTGCTTTTTCACTTTCTTTCGCCCACAATTCATTTTGAATGTCCCATATCTTCGGACATATAAGATTTTACTCCTATTCATTCAGCGTTTCCCAGTTACTCATCATGAGCAAAAGTTTACTATTGGCTATCCTATTCATCAGCGTGGCCTTGGCAAGTTCCACTACTTTGTGGGCCACCTCCAACTACGTCTATCACGAGGCTAGCACCAATAACCCCGGCTGTGGCAGCAACAACTACCGCAGTGTGCTGACACCGGGCCATAATCAGGCCCTGACCATTGCATTCAAGGCAGAGTACCAAAATTACCATACCCAGGCAAGGGTGTACTATACCACCGACGGCAGTACACCAGCGGGTGCATTGGGCGTGGGCACTGGAACGACGCAAGTGCTCACGGGTACCTTCAGTTGCACCTTTGGCTCACCGGTGGTAGATGTAGTCACGGCTACCATACCCGGACGGCCCGCAGGCACTACTGTGAAATATATTGTAAGTGCCTGGCACAGCGGTGGCGGCGATGAGATATTTGGCAACGGATGTGGCAACTGCGGTACGCCGAACAACAATTCGAGTTTGGCAACGGTGTTCAGTTATACCGTACCCTACACCAATACCTACACTTTCTCCGGCACGGGGGATTGGACGGATGCAGGGAGATGGACACCCTCCTATCCGGGGTTGAGCATTGCATCAGGTGACCAGGCCATCATCGCGGCGGGAGCTGCGTGTGGGATTCCCGGTGGAACAACTGTTACTATTAATGGGGCACTAACAACCGATGGAGACATGACGGTTAATGATGGAATTATCAATAACGGCACTTTGTTGCAAAATGGGGACATCACAATCCTCTTAAACGGGATCAATAGTGTCGGCGCAACTTGGACGGTGAGCGGGCCTAATGCCATATTTTTTGTTGAGAACGGCGTGACTTTTGCCAACTTAGGCACCATGAATTTTACCAATGACAATGCATCGGAGAACAGCGGCACCTTTACCAATAAAGGCTCTTTGACGGTGGATGCGACCAGTTTATTTACTAATAGTGCCCTTTTTTATAATGGGGAAGCAGGGATGGCCAACACGGCTAATTTGACGATTCATGGTAATTTTTACGCGAACGCTGTGTTTCTTAATGAAGATGGGGCAACGGTGTATGTTTCAAACTCAGGAGGTTTAGACATTACCGGCTTCTTTGCTAACAATATGGGGGCTATCGTTGATAACAATGGGATAGTTGGCGATGTTTTAGGTTTGTATAACAATAATGGTAGTTATAAAGGTTCTGGTGCATTTGATGGCCCCACCTTTTCCAACGGAGCCGATGGCATCGTATCGCCCGGAGCTTCCCCCGGCTGCCAAACCTTTACGGGCGATTTTGTAAATGATGTCGCAGGTACTATAAACCTCGAAATCAACGGCACCACGCCTTGTACCCAATTTGATCAATTGCAGGTGACGGGCGGTTTTGAGGCCGGGGGAACCTTGAACGTGGATTTTGGATCGTTTATGCCAACGCTAGGCCAAAGCTTCCAAATTGTGACGGCGGGCAGTTACTTGGGTAGTTTTACCACAATTAACGAAACGCCAAGCTCCATCATTACCAGCTATAGCAATGGCATACTGACTGTGACAGGTGCACCCAGCCAGGGCGCGGCACTGAATTTTGACGGGGCGGATGATCTGGTGGATTTGGGAACAGGCTTTGGCAATTTTGGCACTGGTGATTTTACAGTGGAAACATGGTTCAAAGTGGCACCCAGCGAGACAGGTTATCGTCTCTTAATCGCCAAGCGGGGAATTTGTGCCCACGCTAATTTCTGGGTCATTGTCATGAATGCTGGAAAAATTTATTTCGAGATAGACGAGAACACCGCTGGCGATAACTACCTCTCCATCGCTACGCCATTGGCATACAATGATAACAACTGGCACCATGTGGCTTGCACGCGCAGTGGTACTGCGATGAAAATCTACATGGATGGCGCGTTGGTAGTCTCCGGCAATACGGCAGCCCCTACCAACTTGAACAATGCTGTTTCTGTAAAAGTCGGCAACCAGTCCTGCGGCATGTTCGCGGGGTCGCTGGATGAATTGCGCATCTGGACGGAAGCCCGCAGTTGCGACCAAATCAACCAGTTGCGCAGTTGCGAACTCACCGGCTCGGAACCCAACCTCGTGGCCTACTACAAATTTAACCATGGCATTGCGGCTGGAGACAATACGACGCCACCAATCAATACCCTGACCGACGCCACCGCAAACGCCAACCACGGTACCTTGACGGGCTTCGCCCTGACCGGCGCGACTTCCAACTGGGTAACGCCCGGCGGCGTGACGACCGGCACGAGCTGCCCGGCAGTTACAGTCCCCGAAATCAACTTGCAGGGGAACGGCAACAACATTGCGGATGGCAGTGTCATACCTTCCACCACCGACCACACCGATTTCGGAAACGTGGCGGTCAACGGCTCGCTCGTGCGCACGTTCACGATTTATAATACGGGAAGTGCCGATTTGACGGTCTCGACCATCACCTCTTCCAACCCCACAATATTTGCAGTCGGGGCATTGACCCCGGTCGGCCCAATCAGCGGCCCGAGCGGCTCGGCCACCTTCACCGTGACGTTTTTGCCGACGGCAGCGGGCGTGCAAAACGCCACCATCACCATTGCCAACGACGACTGCGACGAAGCGGTGTATGATTTTGTGGTGACAGGCAAAGGGGCAACCCCTGCTGCTGCGCTGAATTTCGACGGGGTAAACGACTACATCATCACAACAAACAATACAACACTCGACCTGAGCACACAAACCGTTGAGTTGTGGGCAAAACCGAGCGGCAGCGGCGACAATGACCTTTTGGTCGGCAAGCGCAACTACAATGCTGTAAGCGTTAACGATACCCGGTGGAGCATCCATTTTAAAAACGGCAACGAGGGTTTGTACTTCTTCTCGCCTCCCGGGGTCGTGGATTGGACGTATGCTTTTACGCCCAACCAATGGTACCATATCGCCATGGTCACGGATGCCACGTCAACCAAACTGTACATTGATGGAACGTTCATTTCTTCGAAGGCAACGACCATCAATTCACCCACCAATTTGCCGCTGCTTTTTGGTGCGTCAGCACCAAATTTTGAAGTCTTCCCCGGAAGCCTTGACGAAGTACGCATCTGGAACACCGCCCGCAGCTGCGACCAAATCAGCCAATTGCGCAACTGCGAACTGACCGGCTCGGAAAGTGGCCTCGTGGCGTACTACAAATTCAATCAGGGTTTTGCCGCCGAGGACAACACCACACCCCCGGTGAATACCCTCACCGATGCCACGGCAAACGCCAACAACGGCACCCTGACCGGCTTTGCCCTGACCGGCGCGACCTCCAACTGGGTGGAACCCGGCGGCGTGACAACGGGTACGAGTTGCCCAGCAGTTACAGTCCCCGAAATCAACGTACGAGGCAACGGCAACGACATCGTGGATGGCAGTGTCACGCTTTCGTTCACGAACCAAACCGATTTTGCTTATGTGGCAAACGGTTACAACATTATCCGCACCTTTACCATACAGAACACTGGCACGGGTGCGATGAACGTAACCGGCATAACAGCGGTTGGAGGCGATGCGGGCATGTTTAGCATAGGTGCGCTCACTCCGGCTTCTCCCGTGCCAGCAGGTGGATCGGCCACGTTTACAGTCACTTACACCCCAACGGGGACGGGCCTCAAAAGCACAACCCTCCATATTGCCAGCAATGACTGCGACGAAGCCGACTACGACTTTTTGGTGCGGGGCAATACCGGGCCAAACATCGTTCTGGACTTTGGCGGCATCCCCAACGGGGCCATCGGCAATTACTACAACGGCGGAGCAGGACCAAACTACGGCATCACCTTCAATCCAGGAAGTGCAAACAATAATGGGCTTTCAGAGAGTTCTAACCCTATTGTCAATTTTCCATCTGGATTTACCACAAGTTTTAGTGTGTACGGAAATGTCCAGATTGGGTTCCGTATCCGAATTTATGATGGATTAGATGGTACTGGAACATTGTTAGCCGATAAAGACTATGTTGGTGCCCCTGGCTACGTTTTATCTGCCACTTTTTGCGGAACAGGAAGGTCCGTAAGTGTGGCAAGGTACAGCCAACCAAATGCCGGGTATGATGATTTGACCTTCGGGCCAGCGCCTGTACCGGTGCCTGAAATTGACGTGCAAGGCAACTTGACGACCATCGCCGACGGCGACATTACGCCTTCCATCACCGACCACACCGATTTTGGGAACCTGACGGTCAACGGATCGCTCGTACGCACGTTCACCATTTTGAACACGGGCAATGCTGATTTGACCATCAGCAGCATCACGTCGAGCAACTCGAAATTTACGGTGGGCACCTTGACCCCTGCCAGTCCTATCCCCGGTGGGATGTCGGCCACCTTCACGGTGACCTTCAACCCGACGGCCTTAGGTGTACAAAACGCCACGATCACGGTCAACAACAATGACTGCAACGAAGCGGTGTACGATTTTTCGGTGACGGGAAAAGGAGCAACGCCCGGCGCGGCGCTGCATTTTGACGGGGTGAATGACGATGTTATGATTCCCCATTCCTCCAACATCACCTTTGATCTTAACCAGGATTTCACGGTTTCACTTCATGTTAAAATACCCTCCTCCAACCAGCCCAATACAGTCAACATAGACAATGATATTGTGGAGAAGGTAGGCGCGGGCGGTGGCTATCCGTATGTGATTCGTTACTATAACCATACCGCTGGTGCTGGCAACAATGGAAAAATTATTGCCGCACGATGGAATGGCAGCACAGCAGCCATTGTGAGCTCTACGGCTGCACTCAATGATGATAACTGGCACCACATTGCCTTCGTGAAAAATGGCCCAACGCTTTATTTGTATGTGGATGGGGTACTGAACAGCACGACTCCAGACTTAACTACCGGCTCAACGGCCAATACGGCCCCCTTGTACCTTGGCTCCAGACAGAGCCAAATCAACTGGTTCAACGGCAGTATGGATAACCTGAGCATTTGGAACTTCGCCCGCTCCTGTGAGGAAATCCGTCAACAACGCAACTGCGAACTGACGGGGTCCGAAAGCGGACTTATGGCCTACTACAACTTCAATCATGGCTTCGCCAACGAAAACAACAGTGGCGTGACCACCCTGACCGATGCAGCAGGCGGCGACAACAACGGTACACTGAGCAATAACTTCGCCCTCACTGGTGCCACTTCCAACTGGGTCTCGCCCGGTGGCGTGACGACCGGAACAAGTTGCCCGGCTGTGGTAGCTCCC
This sequence comes from uncultured Saprospiraceae bacterium, assembly GCA_964539805.1. GTDB lineage: Bacteria > Bacteroidota > Bacteroidia > Chitinophagales > Saprospiraceae > M3007. The sequence goes on from CAZIKN010000075.1 coordinate 20,595, forward strand.
GAAGCCGATGTGCGAGGCGGCTCGCCACTGGTGACCATCGCCGACGGCGACAACACGCCCACCACCACCGACCATACCGATTTTGGAAACGTGGCCGTCAATGGCTCGCTCGTGCGCACGTTCACGATTTATAATACAGGAAATGCCGATTTAACCATTAACAGCATTACAAGCAGCAATAATACGCTTTTCAGCGTGGGTGCGCTCAGCCAGGCCAGCCCCATTCCGGGCGGTGGCTCGGCCAGCTTCACCGTGACGTTTTTGCCGACGGCTACGGGCATACAAAACGCCACCATCAACATCAACACCAACGACTGCGACGAAGCGGTGTACGATTTTTCGGTGACGGGTAATGGGATAGTGCCGGGTGCGGCGCTTACGCTTGATGGAAGCGATGACTATGTAAACCTCGGTACCAGCGCCTTTGAGTTTGTAGGCAATTTTACCATTGAGACCTGGGTGAATGCAACTTTGGGAAGTACTAATATTTTCACCCAAGGTCGTATCATGGACAAAGGGGTAACGGGTGGAGAAGGTCCGGCGCTGGATCTTTATTCGGGAATTCGCTTTATCTCGGCAGATGGCGGATCAGGGCAGTACGTCATAACTGCACCGACCCAGGTGCCAGCTAATACCTGGAGCCACATTGCGCTGACGATTGATGTTGCTAACCTCGTTGGGAAAATCTATTACAACGGCACCTTGGTGCATACACAGGCGCTGTCTGGCGATGTGGCTGCAAACCCGAGCTACAACCTGCTGTTGGGCGCAACGGATGGTGCCGGATCGTTGAGCAATTTCTTCAATGGCAAACTGGATGAATTCCGGGTGTGGAACCGTGCGCTTTGCCAAGATGAAATACAGGCCCAGATGAATTGTGAACTGACCGGAAGCGAGAGTGGGCTTATGATTTACTACAATTTCAACCAGGGTATTGCCAGCGATAACAACAACGGACTCAATACGGTCAACGATGTGGCTACCGGTAGCGGCCATGGCGGTACCAACAACGGTACCCTCACTAATTTTGCGCTCTCTGGCAGCAGTTCTAACTGGACCGCGCCTGGCGGCGTAACGTCAGGGGTAAGTTGTTCGGCTTTTGTAGCTCCCGAAGCCGATGTGCAAGGCGGTTCGCCCCTTACGACCATCGCCGACGGCGACAACACGCCTTCGACCACCGACCATACCGATTTTGGAAACGTGGCGGTCAACGGCTCGCTCGTACGCACGTTCACGATTTATAATACAGGAAATGCTGATTTAACGATTAACAGCATTACAAGCAGCAACAATACGCTTTTCAGTGTGGGCGCACTTAGCCAGGCCAGCCCTATTCCGGGCGGTGGCTCGGCCAGTTTCACCGTAACATTTTTACCTACGGCATTGGGCGTACAAAACGCCACCATCACCATCAACAACAACGATTGTGACGAGGCGGTGTATGATTTTTCGGTGACGGGCAAAGGGGCAACGCCTGCTTCGGCGCTGGATCTCAGCGGCAGCAACGATTACGTATCGCTCTCCGGCACCAACACGCTGCTGGATGGCGCCACACAATTCACCATAGAGCACTGGATCAAAAGCAACGGCACCGGAGGCATTGGCATCGTTGGTAAAGGATCCTCTGGCTGTTGCACGAATACCATCCACACCGGATTGGCTGCTGGGGGCGTATTTTTCCTGAAAGTCGGCAATCAGGACGGCCTGATCACGGGTCCGGGTGTAGTACCTACGGGAACCTGGATTCATTTGGCCACCGTTTATAATGGCAATGCAGCCACGCCATCTGACCGCATTAAGATTTATGCCAATGGCGTTTTGCAGCCGGCAACTATGTTTGGTTCAATTCCCGCTATCGCTCCATCACCGAATGTGCCTTTTTTCATTGGTTCAGCTTTATCCGATGGCACGTTCAATTACAATGGTCAAATTGACGAAGTGCGCATTTGGAACACCGCCCTTAATTGTGATCAAATCAATCAGTTGCGCAACTGCGAACTGACTGGTTCGGAACCTGGCCTCGTGGCCTACTACAACTTCAACCAGGGCTTCGCCAACGAAAACAACAGCGGCGTAACCACCCTGACGGATGTAGCAGGTAGCGATCACAATGGCACGCTGACTAACTTAGCCCTCAGCGGCGCGACTTCCAACTGGGTAACGCCCGGCGGCGTGACGACCGGAACAAGTTGCCCGGCTTTGATGGCTCCCGAAGCCGATGTGCAAGGCGGTTCGCCGCTTGTTTCGATCAACGACGGCGACAATACGCCTTCGACCACCGACCATACCGATTTCGGAAACGTGGCGGTCAACGGCTCGCTCGTGCGTACGTTCACGATTTATAATACAGGAAATGCTGATTTAACGATTAACAGCATTACAAGCAGCAACAATACGCTTTTCAGTGTGGGCGCACTTAGCCAGGCCAGCCCTATTCCGGGCGGTGGCTCGGCCAGCTTCACCGTAACGTTTTTACCTACGGCCTTGGGCGTACAAAACGCCACCATCACCATCAACAGCAACGACTGCGACGAAGCGGTGTATGATTTTTCGGTGACGGGCAAAGGGGCAACACCTGCTGCCGCGCTATCTTTTGATGGAACGAATGATTACGTCAGTTTGCCCGGTACGTTTGGCGGCCCAACGTGGACGGAGTTAACCATTGAAGCCTGGGTGAAGGTAGCAGCAACAAGTGGTGATCTTCAAGCGATTGTGAGTGCTACGGATTTGACATTTGCTCATCTTCAGTTATTTAACGCCGGCTCCAATGTCGCTTTTACAAATACTGGCAGTGTGTTACTCCCGATCATTCCACAAACACCAACAGGTCAATGGCGGCATGTGGCAATGGTCGTTAAGTCCGGGGATTCAAGACTTTATGTAGACGGAGTGCAGCAAGGTCCTGCGGTTACGACGACTTTTGGCAATATTCTCGCTTCGAGCGGCGTCTCCATCGGCCGGGGCGCTTCCGGTAGCCGATACCTGAATGGCCAATTAGACGAAGTCCGCATCTGGAACACAGCCCGCACCTGCGACCAAATCACCCAACTGCGCAATTGCGAATTGACCGGCTCGGAACCTGGCCTCGTGGCCTACTACAATTTCAACCAGGGCTTCGCAGCCGAGGACAACACCACCCCCCCGGTGAATACACTCACGGATGCCACGGCAAACGCCAACAACGGCACCCTGAATGGTTTCGCCCTTGCTGGCGCGACCTCCAACTGGGTCACACCCGGCGGCGTTACCACTGGAACAAGTTGCCCGGCTGTGGTGGCTCCTGAAATTGACGTGCAAGGAGGTTCGCCGCTTGTTTCGATCAACGACGGCGACAACACGCCCACCACCACCGACCATACGGACTTCAACGGCACTTTCACCCGCACGTTTACGATTCTGAACACGGGGAACGCCAACTTGACGGTCGCCGATATCACGACCTCCAACCCGAAATTCACCATCGGAGCGCTCACACCAGCCGGCCCGATTTCGGGGCCGAGCGGTTCGTCCACATTCACCGTCACCTACAACCCCACCGACGGCACCGCCCAAACCTCCACCATCACTGTCAACAGCAACGACTGCGACGAGGCGGCCTATGATTTTGTGGTGACGGCTACGGCTATGGTGGGCGCAGCGCTCGACTTCGACGGGGCGAATGATGAGGTCACCATCGGCTCGCTTATCCCCTCGGCGAGTTCTTATACCAAAGAGGCATGGGTCTTCGCCGACCAAACGACAGGCAACAACATCATTGGTTCGGATCAAAACCCATTTTGGGTGAGTACCGGGGGGCATTTGGCAGCGGGCAACGGCAACAGTTATACGGCAGTGCAAGACCCGACAACTTTCCCAACGGGAACCTGGGTTCATGTGGCCGTTGTGTACGATGCCCCGAATGCGACCATGAAATTGTTCAAAAATGGAGCGATGGTGGCACAAAACGCCTCCGTTCCGGCATATACAGGCGGCACGATGGCCATTGGGTCGTTTTTCCCGGGTAGCAGCGGGTATAAATGGGATGGAAAAATAGATGAGGTGCGCATCTGGAGCCGCGTACTCTGTCAAGCGGAGATTCAAAACAACATGAACTGCGAACTGCCCGGCGGGCAGGCGGGTTTGCTGGCTTACTACAAGTTCAATCAAGGCTTCGCCGCTGGAGATAACACCACGCCTCCCGTGAACACGCTCACCGATGCTACCGCAAATGCAAACCACGGCACACTGTCCGGTTTTGCCCTCAACGGCGCAACTTCCAACTGGGTGGCACCCGGCGGCGTGACGACAGGCAGCAGTTGCCCGGCCTATCTGGCTCCCGAAATTGACGTGCAAGGCAACGCGGTCTCCATCTTGGATGGGGACACCACGCCCGATGCTGGCGATCACACCGATTTCAACGGCGCCTTCACCCGCACGTTCACGATTCTGAACACGGGGAACGCCAACTTGACGGTCGCCGACATCACGACCTCCAACCCGAAATTCACCATCGGGACGCTCACGCCAGCCAGCCCGATTTCGGGGCCGAGCGGTTCGTCCACATTTACCGTCACCTACGTTCCCACCGACGGCACCGCCCAAACCTCGACCATCACCATCAACAACAACGACTGCGACGAGGCGGTGTATAATTTTGTGGTGACGGCTACGGCCACGCCTGCCAAGGCCCTGCACTTCGACGGCTTCGACGACGAAGTGGTCGGCACCTCGCCGACGGCCTTTTGGGGCACGACCCCGACGACTTTCGAGTTTTGGGTGAAAAAAGCGGCAGGCGCGGACATGTTCGTGGGCGACCTCGGCTCCACCTACCAAGCACGTATCACCAATGGGGCGCTCAACCTGTCAGGCTTCTTTTTGGGCAATTTTGCGACAACCAACGGCCTCATCCCCGACAACGTCTGGACGCATTGCGCCATCACCTACGACGGCTTGCAAACCAATACTTCCTACAAAGCCTACATCAACGGCCTGCCGGTCGCCTTCACCGGGTCGTACAGCAGCCACCCGCCGACCAGCGGGCAACTCCGCATGGGGATAGCAAACAACAATTACCACTACACGGGCAGCCTCGACGAGGTACGGGTCTGGAAAGAGGAGCGTTCAGCGGCAGCCATTTTGGCGAATTACAACACCGAGATTGCGGGAATGGACCCCTGCCTTGACATCTACTGGAAATTCAACCAGGGTTTTATCGGTGCCAACAACTCGACTGTGACCACCGCCACCGATGCCGCGAACGCCGTCGTGACCAACGGCACACTGGCTAATCTTACCCTCAACGGCGCGACGAGCAACTGGGTGGCGGGCTCCGGCATTACGGAAACCCCGTCGGCCTACATCCCCGCCCCTGAAGTCAACATAAAGGGGGGCGCGGGGCCGACCAGCATCAGCGACGGCGACACCTCGCCTTCCACGGGCGAAGGCACCAACTTCGGCAGTGTAGTTATCAACAATAGCACAACCCAGACATTTACCATCGAAAATACGGGTAATTTGCTGCTAAACGTGTCAGGCGTGAGCTTTACAGGCACTAATGCCGCCGATTTCAGCGTAACCGTTGCGCCCGCCACCACGGTGGCCGCCACCAATGGCACGACCACGTTTACCGTACAATTTGCCCCCACCAGCACGGGCACCAAAACCGCCGTCATGCACATCAACAACGACGACTGCGACGAGGCGGATTACAACATTGCCATTCAGGGTACGGCCACCTGTATTGCACCGAGTTTCACGGCCTGCCCCACGAACCAATCAGCGAACGTGGTGGCGACGACCTGCGCGGCACCGGTTTCCTACACGGCAACAGCGTCCGGTACCCCAACCCCAACGATAACGTATGCCTTCTCCGGGGCCACCGTTGCCACGGGTAGCGGGACGGGCAGCGGGTCGTCCTTCAACAAGGGCACCACGACGGTTACGCTAACAGCCACAAGTACTTGTTCTCCGGCAGCGACCTGCTCTTTCACAGTGACGGTGACGGATAATGAAAAACCGCAGATCACCTGCGCACCCCCCGTTACGATCAATACAACGGCAGGACAATGCACAGGCACCACCATATTGGCGAATCCAACAGCAACGGATAATTGCCTGTTTGGCAGCAATGGATTGAGTTTTGATGGGGTAAACGACGAGGTGACTACGCCGGTATCGTTAGCGGCAAACGCCAATGCGACCATAGAGGCCTGGATCAACCCGTCGGTTACCACAGATAATATGCGCATTATTTCAAACACAGCGGGTACGGTCAGTGGCGTGACCTTGCGTTTCCAAGGGGGCAAACTCCAATTCTGGGGCACCTGTGTGAATTGGCAAGATATTTCAAACACGATTATCCCCGCAAACCAATGGACGCATATTGCCGTGGTGATGAACGGTAACCAAATTACAGGCTTCATCAACGGGGTTCAGGGTTTGACCATCACCTGCAACACGCGCATACAAAACCTTGGGATGGGTGGCTCCTTCTTCAACAATGGCCCCTATTACAACGGCAAGATGGACGAAGTACGGTTCTGGAACGTGGCGCGTACTGCCACGGAGATTGCCTCCAACATGAACGTGTCCATATCCGCACAAGCGGGTTTGGTGGGCTTGTATCATTTGAATCAGGGCATTGCGGGGGGAGTGAACACGGGCCTTACGACGGCGACAGATGACTCTGGCAACGGGAACAATGGCACGTTGTTGAACTTTGGGTTGAACAATACGCCAACATCAAACTGGGTAGATGGATATCTCGGTACTTCATACACGAACAACGCTCCTGCGACTTATCCAAAAGGCACAACTACAGTAATCTGGACGGCCACCGACGCGAGCAACAACACCGAGACCTGCGAGCAAACGGTGACCGTGACCGACAATGAAGCGCCCGTTTTGACGGCTCCGTCGAATCAGTCGCTCAACGTCATCGCCACCACCTGCGCTGCCAACTACACTATCGTTGACCCGATCGCGGACAACTGCACAGGCGCGACCTGGACCTACGCGCTGAGCGGCGCGACAACTGTAGCTACCTCCTCGGCCATCGCCGACGGTATGGACGCGACCAACGTTTCCTTCAACAAAGGGGTGACCACCGTAACCTTGAACGGTGTGGACGCAGCGACCAACGCGGCGGTGCAAAAAACCTTTACGGTGACGGTGACGGACAATGAGGTGCCGAAAGTTACTGCTTGTTTTGGCACCAACATCGCCGCCTTCGGACAGCCCACAGGCAACTCTGTCACCCAAGGAGCAAACTCTGTCTATCAGTCATTCACCGCGCCCATAACCGGAGTGATCACGTCCATCCAAATCCAGTTGGGGAGCGGGGTGAGCGGGTTGACCCTGCGCGTGGGCGACGGCATATCCTGCGGCGGCACCGTTCTCGGCAGCAAGGCGTTCAACGGCGTTGGGGGCTTGCAGACCATCACTTTTGACACGCCAATCCCGGTGACGGGTGGCGTTATGTACAATTTTGGCATTATTGGCAACCATACGGCCGGATGGGCCACGACCGGGTCGTACTCAGGGGGGCAGATGTATTACAATGGCTGCCCCGGCTCCCCGGCGTTTCCAAATTCAGACCTCGTTTTCACCGTGAATATGAACTATGTGCCGCCGATTTCGATCAATGTGGCACCCGGTACCTGTGCCCAAACCTACGCGATCCCGGCGCCTACCCTTTTGGATAACTGTACAGGGCCACTTACCTGGAACGCCACTTTTTCGGGCAACGTGAACGGCAACCCGGCGAACCTGACCGGCCTTGCCGACGGCTCGCCGACGGGTATGATTTCCTTCTCAAAAGGCACGACGAACGTAGTACTGAATGGGGTGGATGCGAACGGCAACGTCTCGACGACCACCTGCCCCTTCACGGTGACGGTCGTTGACAACGAAGCGCCGACCATCACCTGCGCGGCACCCGTGACGATCAACACAACGGCAGGACTTTGCACGGGCACGACTACTTTGACGGATCCAACGGTGACGGACAATTGTCCATTTGGCGGCAATGGATTGAACTTCGATGGCAATAATGACCGGGTGGCAACAGCCGATTACAGCGGGACGGCGCTGACTGGCGACCTGACTTTAGAGTGC
>CAZIKN010000076.1:0-28466 GCA_964539805.1 uncultured Saprospiraceae bacterium
TGTGATAATGATTAACTTAACACATTGAAAATTAGTACATTAGCGTATTTTTTAATTAACACATTCAAAATTAATTAAAATATGCCAAAACATAAACCGGCGCGAAAACCGCCGTCCATTGACATGACAGCTATGTGCGACGTGGCCTTTCTGTTGCTTACCTTCTTTATGCTTACCGCTAAAGCAAAGCCACAGGAAACGGTTACCGTTGAAACACCGTCATCTGTCTCGGATACCAAGCTGCCCGATGCGGGTACGCTCACCATCTTGGTGGACAATAAGGGGCGTCCGTATTTGGATATGGCAGGCCAACATACGCGGCTCAGCCTTATTCAAGACATTAATTCGCGTCATAACCTTGGCCTCACCGAAAAAGAGACCATGCTCTTTTCCAATTGCGGCAGTTTCGGTGTGCCTCGTGCCAACCTCAAACAATGGTTGTCCATGGAAACCGCTGAACGCAACAAACTAAGTGTGCCCGGCATCCCCATTGACTCCATTGATGTCAACAACAGCGAATTGGCTGACTGGATCCACAGTGCCCGCCTTGCCCAATTCAGAATGAAACAGGAAGGCAAAGTCACCGATGAATATGTTATCGTGGTAAAAGCGGATTCTGAAACGCCATATCCGGCTATCCAGAATGTGATCAATACCTTGGTGGACATCAATGTCAACAAATTCAACCTGATCACCAGCATGGAAGGCGACCCGAACAAAAAAGAGGGCGCCGGAGGCAAGTGATTGAATTATTCACTTCTAAAAAAAGCACAGCACAACTATGGCTGAAATAGCTCAAGATGGTGGCGGTGGGAAGAAAGACGGGAAAGTCCGCTCGAAAAAGATGTCCACAAAAATTGACTTTACGCCAATGGTGGACTTAGGATTCTTGCTTATCACGTTTTTCATGCTCACAACTACGCTGGCAAAGCCCAATATCATGGCCTTGGTCATGCCTGAAAAAGACATCAAAAAAGAAGATGTCGAACCAGTAAAAGAATCAAAAGTACTCACTTTGATGCTGGGTGCCGATGACAAAGTGTACTGGTATGAAGGTATAACAGAAGCTAAATTGGACTCCACAGACTATTCCGCAGAAGGCATGCGAAAGGTCATCCTCAATAAAATGGATAAAGTTAAAAGCATTTTTGGCGAGGAAGATTATAAGAAAAAAAATAAAGAAGGCGTGGAAGAGGACAAAAAAGGCTCTTTCGTAAACGTCATTATCAAGCCTACCAAGGATAGCAAATACAAAAACCTTGTTGATGCCCTTGATGAAATGGCGATTTGCAAAGTACGTTACTACGTGATTTTGGATATTTCCAAGCAGGAGGAAGAATTTATCAAAAATCCTGCTGGAGGTCTGAAATTTACTGTTGACGAACAAGTGCAAGCTGCATCAAATTAACATTTTTTTACACTAAAATAAACTAATAACATGGCAGAAGAAAAAAGTGCATCCTCTTTTCGGGATATGCTGGACATCATCTTCGCCGACCGCAACAGAAACTACGGTGCCTATAAGCTGCGTCGCGACTACACCAAATATTTGGGTCGCGCTTTTGGCTATGGTTTGTTGCTGATTGGTCTCCTATTTGCAATGCCTTACATCATGAAAGCGGTGAGCGAGGCTACGGAAAAGGAGAATCTTGATGTTGTCGCCGAACTGGGGCCGCCACCGGATATTGATCCGAACAACCCGCCACCCCCACCTCCACCGCCGCCACCAACTCCGCCACCACCTACGAGGTCAACGGTGAAATTTGTTCCCCCGGTGATCAAAAAGGACGAGGAGGTGCAGGAGGAAAAGCCACCTGCGGTAGAAGAACTTCTCGATAAAAAAGAGGATATAGGTACCGAGGACAAAAAAGGTAACGATGAGGCGGCTCCAACGATCGAGGAGAACCCAAGCGAGCTTCAGGTAGTAGAAGAACCCAAAGTAGTAGAGGAAAAAACCTACGAAATGTTCGATATCCAGAAGCCACCAAGCTTCCCCGGCGGTGAAAAGGCACTCCAACAGTTCCTTGCTGACAATATCAAGTATCCTGCGCTGGCGCGCGAAAACAACATCCAGGGCAACTGCGCCCTGGCATTTGTGATCGGTAAAGATGGTACGGTATCCGACATCCAGATCCTGAAGGATATCGGTGGTGGTTGTGGCAAAGAAGCCCTTCGTGTGGTACAGTCCATGCCCAAGTGGAGCCCAGGTGAGGCAAATGGTCACGCCGTTAAAGTGCGTTTCACTTTGCCCGTTCGTTTCCGCTTAGAGTGATTTATTAGATTTGATGGTTTTATAAATCCATTTTTGAGAGCCAACCCATTTAGTTTGGGTTGGCTCTCGTTTTTTTTATACACTTGTCTGGATTTTCGGGCAAAACGCTAAGAGCATGTCTGGGATTTTCCCGCTTGGCCCAAAACGGCTCTAAAGCCTCGAATCAAAGTTGTTCTTCCGGTAAGGAATCTTGATGAAGTCAAGGGTGCCCGGATTAACGTTGATGGTAAAATTATAAGTACCCCTTGTGGGCTGCCAGGAAAGAAATAATTGCCAGCAGTGAAGGTCCCTGCTGATCCGCAAATCAGGATAGGTTAATTGTTTGGTTGGAAAATCATAGCCAATATTGCCAAAACCAAGCGTCCAGTTGGCATTCAACTGAAGTTCGCCCGTAAGCGATATGTTATTGGTTGTGATCACGATGGTATCCCGCTCTGTACCTAAACCCGTGGGGATAAGCCTGCGCTCAAACCCGATCCGGTGGCTGATGCCAAAGCCATCAAACCAGGCAAAGAAATTGTCCACTTTTTCGGCTGTTGTGGCTGTGTTGGGTTGGGAATCGGTGCTGTTTTGTTCGCCTTTGTTCTTTTTACCAAATGCCTGCCTCAGCTGTTTCATCTGGAAATTGGTGTTCAAGGCAACGCCCAAATTGGTGGTGCGCAACAAACGGCCCTGTTCCCGGTAGGCAAAACGATTGATGCGTTGGCCTTTAGCATTGGTAATATAGGGGTCAAAAGTGGCATTCCATGTCAGGTTGCTGATTCCTTTGAACAATCGGAACAATCCTCCCGTGCCAATCTGGCTCCATTTTAGCGAGTCAGCCGTCAGGTTATAGTTGCCGGAAAAACCCAGATTGTCAAAAATCCGCATTTTTTTGACACCTTTATCATTGGGATCTGTTGTATCTCGTTTGGTGCGGTGCTTAATCTCCAATAAATTGATCAGGCTATAGCTCAGCACAATGTCCCGTTTTGCACTATAAATGGGTTTGCCGTATAATCCGTCATCAAATTTGCTGTAACGAACCGTGTCATTGAATTTGGGGCGAGTATCGGTCTCCACAAAACGATAATACTTGTCACGACTGAAATCAGGCCCAAAACCGGTGCTGATGGAAGGTTTCATAGTGTGGCGAATCCCTCTGAACCATCCTTTTTTGAATTGTTTGGTGAAAAACAGTGCTGTTCCGGCCCCAACTCCAAGGTTCCAGTTCCTGAAGGAGTTAAATCCCCACTCCCGGTAGGTGGTATCAATGCCATATTGTGATTTGGTCTCGTTTACTTTATAGTTCACGATCACGCCCTCTGAATTTTTGATCGTGTCATAAACGATCCTGTTCTCTCTGATCAAATCTTTCCGAATAGAATAAGGGTACCAGCTCTCATCATAGCTCATCGAGGGGGTAATGTTGATGAATTTTAATACCTTGAAGTTGTAATCCGTGGATGCTCTGTGCTGTATGCCCATGCGTGCACTCTCAAGGGTACGGCGCGTAAAAAGCAATGTATCAACGGTGCTGAGCTGGTTGTCCAATTGGGAGGAGTAGGTAACGGATATCTTTTCATACCAAAATTCCTTTATCCCCGGGGTCTTTTTTTTGAAAGGGAACACGCGCTGGAGTGTAAAATTGGCCGTAGGAAGGCTGATGTCCATACGCCGAGTCTGGGTGTTCTGTGAATGCCGCATAGAGGCATTAAACTGATAAGGTTTGCCGGGGAATCGCTGGCTGTAATTGAGGTTGGATGTCAGGGTGTTTTGGATGACACTGTTGAAGTCGTTTCTATTTCTGTTTTGGTTTTGATTGGTTTGAATGTTTACCGAGCCGCCAAATGTGCGCGTAGGATGCGCTTTAGGATCCTGATTGTGTGACCAGCGCAGCCCAAAAGAACGGAAATTGACCCTTTGGGCGCGGGCATCCTCGTTTACACGGTTGTTAAACTCCAAATTGAAGTCGCCCTTGAATTTGTATTTATAATCATACCGGATATTAGATCGCGCGCCCCAAGAGCCGTTTACATAGAGGCTGCAAAGGGTAGTGATGTCAGCGTGCTCACTCACTGGTTGGTACCATCCAAAATCATTGATGCCTAAGCCTTCTACTCGCGCAAACTGAAAATCACGCGGGATGATTAGGCCGGCCTTTCGGGTTTTAGAGATGGGGAAAAAGCCGAAGGGCAGAACCAACGGTGTTGGCACGCCGGCGATCTCAAGATTGGAAAGGCCTGTAACGACCAATTTGTTGGGAATAACCTTAAGTTTTCTTGCACGAATGCCAAAGTGTGGGGTAGGGTGGTCACAGGTGGTGATGATGGAGTTGGCGTTGTAAATGGTTGTCCGGCCACTTTTGGTAGTGTCCTGCGAATCCGGTGAGCCAATAAATTTTGCCTTTTGACCCAGTACGTACATGTCTTCCTGCTGGGTACGAGCCTCGTATATAATGCCTTTTTTGGTTTTAAAATTATAGCGCAATTTTCCTGCGGAAAAATTTTGTTCACCATCTTTAAAATCGGGATAGCCAGCCAACTGTTTGGTCGTGTCCGGAAAAGGCTCGGCCGCTATTTCACTTTTATCATAATCCAATAAAATATAGCCTGCTGTAATGGTCAGATTGGTATATTTCACCTGCGCACCACCATACAGATGTACCTGTTTTTTCTGTACATCGAACCACATGGAATCCTGTGCCTGATACTGAACCTCATCTTCGAGGCCATCATTTGAAATTTTCACCTTGCTCAAATCCACCACTGCTGAATCCACAGGAGTCGGTGGGATACTGTCCGTTTTGGCCACAGGAAGTGCTGAGCCTGGGCGCACTTGAGCATCTGCCAGTGAAATACAAGCAAGCAAGCAGATAGTTAAGGGAAAAACCCGATATTTGCACCGAAAATTTAGCATTCTGGAGAAAAATAAACTCGATTGACAACCCAACACCGAACCATGACGGCAAAATTTGCGCTACGAACGATCAGTCTTACCGTATTGTGGCTTTTTTATCAAAATTTTAACGCATTATGTTGGAACGCCCAGTCCCAGCCTAAAAATGCGCCAATTTTAGCAACTACTACACCAACTGAGGTCCAAAGCTGTGGCAAAGGTACAAAACCTATTGTAATGCCCCCGAAACCACCCTACAAGATCAAAAAAGTAGTACTGGATGCCGGACACGGAGGTAAGGACCCCGGATGCGTAGGCGTAGCCAAGACGTTTGAAAAGCACAATGCGTTGGCTATTGTACTGCGTTTGGGCGAATATATAAAGGCCAATTTCCCCGATATTGAAGTGATTTACACAAGGGAGACGGATGTTTTTGTAGAGCTGCGCGAACGCGCTGCCATTGCAAACCGCAATAATGCCGACCTTTTTATCAGTGTGCACTGTAATGCCTTGAGCGTAGCCAGTGCACACGGCACAGAGACGTATGTCATGGGTCTTCATCGGGCAGCAGATAACCTTGAGGTGGCCAAACGCGAAAATGCCTCCATATACCTGGAAGAAAACTATGAAAAAAACTACGAAGGTTATGATCCTGACAGCCCGGAAGCCCACATCATGAGTAGTATGTGGCAAAGTGCCTATCTGGAACAAAGCATTCTGTTGGCCAACTTTGTACAACAGTTCACCAATAGCGAAGCCGGACGCGAGAACCGAGGTGTAAAACAGGCCGGGTTTATCGTGTTGCGAGAGACGGCTATGCCATCCGTTCTTGTGGAAGCGGGCTACCTGACCAATTCAAATGAGGAATCCTTCCTGCTTTCTGATGATGGGCGCGATAAAATGGCTTTTTCGATTTTTAAGGCGTTTGAAGCCTACAAAAACAAAATGGAAGGGGCCCAGTCAGGTGCAACTGTGAACGCGCCCAAAAAAAAGCCCAATGACCCTGCTGAAAAATCAAAGGCTGATAAAGCCGAGACTATTCTGGCAACAAAGCCCAAAAACGAACCCAATGCTGCCAAAATGGTCAGAACCGAAGCTGCGAAGGGTTCCAAAGTAAATGTTATTCCTCCACCCTGCCGTATCTTGTTGATCAGCAGTGCTACGCGCCTGCCTATGCACACTGGTAAATTAGCCTTACTCAGTGATGTCAAAGAGGAATTGTCCAATGGGGCATATCACTACTACACGGGCACTTTCAAAACACGTGCTGAAGCAGAAAAACTGCTGCCTGATTTGAAAACCCTGGGTTTTGAGCGGGCGGTGGTCAAGTAATGATAATACCTGTGTTACATTTTTTTGATACCGCGTCCAAGTCCCATTATTTTTGATCTAAACTACTTATCATGATAAAAATTAAAGTCTTTGCCCTGTTTTTGGGCCTGTTTCTTTTTGCTGGCTGCGAAACCCTTAAGGAGGTTGCCAACACCGTTTTGTCAGAGCCAAGCTTGGAAGAAATAGGCAGGGGCCTTAAAGAAGCGCTTTCCAACGGCATCGTAAAAGGCGCTAAAACACTTAGTGAGCGCGATGGATATTATAAAAGTGCTTATAAAATACTTTTGCCCGAGGAGGCGCGCAAAGTAACTGACCGCCTGAAAAATGTGCCCGGGTTCAGTAATCTGGAAAATGAACTTTTGGAAAAAATTAATCGCGGTGCCGAAGATGCTGCCAAGGAAGCAGCCCCTATCTTTCTTTCGGCCATTAAGCAAATGACGTTTCAAGATGCTACCAATATACTGATGGGTACCAACAATGCAGCTACCCTTTACCTCAACAAGACCACTTCTCAGCCATTGTACGAAAAATTTAATCCGGTCATTGTTTCATCATTGGATAAAATAGGAGCCAATAGCCTCTGGAAAAAAGCCGCAGATGCTTACAACAAAATCCCTTTGATTAGCAAAATCAACAATGATCTTGATGATTATGTAACCAAAAAAGCCTTGGACGGCTTGTTCAGTAAAATTGAAGAAGAGGAAAAGAACATCCGCACCAACAAGGTGTTCCGCAGCACTGAATTATTGAAAAAAGTGTTTGCCAAACAGGATGCAAACCGAAAGTAATGCGGATTTACGCGATCAGCTGCGTTTCGTAATAGTGTTCAGCCAAACCAAAGCGCCGTTCCGGTGCCTTACTCTCCAGTTGGTGAAAGTCAGTTGGTCTTAAGCCGGTAAATTCCTTGTAATCACGCACAAGGTGCTGATAATCATAGTAATTGCAATCAAAGGCAATTTGTAGCCAATCTTTGTTGGGGTGCAGGTTTTTTTCACGAAAGGCGCGATCAAAACGAACTAAGCGGGCGAAAACCTTGGGGTTTACGCCCGTTCGTTCTAAAAATTTGCGCTCAAATTGTTTTGGACTCAAAAATGCGCTGCGCGCCAGTGCATCCAATGACTTTTGCGGCTGTACCAACATATTTTGACATGCTTCATCAATTGGGTGCGCATCCCTCAGCTGTTTTTGAACCAACTGTAATACAAACCCGTCGGCAATTTTTACTATTTCTGAATAGCTAAGGGCATGATAAAATGCCTCATTGACTTCGTGTACGGTTTTGGGCAATACCCAATCCGCATCTATGTATTGGTCATTGAGTTCCACACCGGGAATACCTGTTAGGCGAAATAAGGCACCGGGCTGGAAAAGCACTTGAATGACCATAAAATTGCCTTTGACGTAGCGATTGGTTACAGAAAGGGCCTGCCCTATAAGCGCTACCGCAATATTGCCAGCGTTATTTTTGTTGTGGGTAAAATCCACGCGTTCACGGTCATGTGGGTAAAAAGCCAAGCACTGTTCCGGGCGTGGGGTGTACGGTTTGAAGGGTGGCGGATCATTGTGTTCAAATTTAAGATGCACAATACGGTAGCAGCGGACAAAAGCCCTTAGCGATGAATGCGGCAAAAAATCTTTTAACATCATTGTTTTAAGCCATATTTGGCTACAATGGCCTGTTTTTGGGCGAAAGCTGTTGGCTCATACACCAAGCCATACTGCTCATTGAGCCGTTCTCGTTCTTGTTTTAACTTTTCAGAGCCTTGGGCGTACCCGTTTTCGGGTGTCAGCTCATGAAAAAGTCGCTCCAAAAATACTTCAAAAGCCTGGTTAAAGTACATGTCAATAAAAAGAAGTGGTTTGTCGGAGGCATTCCAAAAGGTGTGCTTAAGGTTTCTGGGGCGGAAATGCCAGCCCCCTGCGGGTATTTCCACCACTTCATCTTCTACCATGACACTTGCGGTACCATCCAACACAAACATCAGTTCGTCTAATGCTTTGTGCAAATGCGGAGGAGGCCCCATAACTTTTGGTGCTACGGCGCATTCGACACAGGAGTACACACCTCCGGTCATTTCCGAGCGAACCCAAACCCGAATGTCCATGCTGTTTTTATGGTCTAAGGCTTGCTGAGGCGGCAGTAAAAAGGGCTTGAGCGGATCCGGGGTGTATATTTCAGGTTTTTGTGCTTGTGCCATGTTGGGCACCACGCCCAATAAGGCAAGCAGGCTGGTGTTTTGGATAAAATCGCGTCTTTCCATGTGTCAGAGATAATAGAATTTGAATTGTCTGTCACAAAATTATGGGCATGGAAGGCGTGTATTACTGGTAAAAAATAGACATTCTGCCGCATGCGGCACCGTTCCTAAGAGATCTTTTAGCGATGCGAGAGCAGTTGTCCAACCTGAAATGCGGTTATTTCGAGGTGTTTTGCTGTTTGAGCCAAGGCTTCAGCCAGGGAGCATGGGCCTTGTGCAATGGAGAATGCCGCGAGCAGTCCCATATCTTTTATGCTGGAGATGGAGGTTTCCATTGCGCCGCACAGGGCGATGACTTTTTGGGGGGAACAATGGGTCACCAAACCTGAAATCAGTTTGCCCTGTGCGGTCTGATGATCCAGTTTGCCTTCCCCTGTGATAATAATATCAGCCCATTCAGCCAGTTGCTGAAAGCCAATTAAGTCCAGGATAACATCTATTCCTTTTTTCATTTCCGCATGTAGGAAGTATTGTGCGCCATACCCCATGCCTCCTGCTGCGCCGCATCCGGCTTGCATTGGACTAATGTTGGTACCATTTTTTGCTAGCAATTGGGCAAAATGAATCGTGCCATTTTCAAGCAATTGGATAGCCTCATCGTCCGCACCTTTTTGTTTGGCATAAATATGGGCGGCTCCATTTTCACCCCAAAGTGGGTTGGTCACATCGCACATGACTTCAAATTGCACCTGTTGGGGAGAGCGTTCAGGCGGTAATATCCGGGTTATTTGAGATAAGGTAGCCCCGGTTGGTATAAACGGCTGACCCTTTTCATTTATAAAGCGCCATCCTAAGGCTGTGGCCATTCCAGTGCCGAGATCATGGGTAGCGGATCCGCCCAATCCCAGTACAATGCGTTTTGCACCGCTGTTTAGGGCATGTTGTATCATCTCGCCCACGCCATAGGTTGTGGTATGCAGCGGATTGCGCTCCGTGATGGCAAGTTGTTGCAGGCCAGCGGCTTGAGCCATTTCAATAAATACGATATTGCCTTCCGGGCTGCTGTTATACCTTGCTTCAGTTGGCCTAAACAGCGGATCGCTTATGGTGAGCGAAATGTTGTGTACGCCCAAGTGATATTGGAGGATTTCAGAAAGTCCCTCTCCGCCATCGGCCAGCGGTGCAATACGAATGTTTAAACTGCTATTGGCCGCTTTTAGGCCGCTTTCTATGGCTTGGCAGGCTTTTAGTGCGCCAAGGGCGTCTTTGAAACTATCACAGGCGATGAGGACATTCATTGTTGCCGGAGGGATGATTTTCGAATGATAAGATTAGTTTGCAGGGTATGTATTTTTATAGGGGTTGGCTCATCGTTTTCCTCTGCTTTGATCAACTCCAGCAAACGTTTCACCGCCAACTTGCCCATTTCATAACCTGGCTGCCGCACACTGCTCAAGGCAGGCTCTATCACAGAGGCCATTACGGAATCACTAAAGCCAACCATCCCAAAATCATCCGGGATCTGCTTGTTTTGGGCCTTTAGGAATTGGTGAACACCAATCAGTACCTCATCCGAAATGGAAAATACGGCATCTGGTTGGGCTGGATGATCCAACAGTTTTTGTCCAATGGTGATGCCCTCTTCAATCGTAAAGTCTTCGGCCTTGAAAATCAGGCTTTCATGCAGGGTTAAGCCATGTTTTTGTAAGGCATCCACATACCCTGCCATCCGCTCATGGGAATGATGGAGTGCCTCATTGCCATTGATGTGCGCAATGCGCTCGTAACCCTGTTGGATCAGATGTTCAACTGCGGTAAAAGCTCCTTCGTAGTCATTGACAATAACCTGATCTGCTAAAATGGCATCCGTACTTTTATCTAACATAACCAACGGAATGGCCGCGTTCATCAGTTGTTCTATGTGTGCAAAATTGCGGGTTTGGTTAGAGAAGCAGATAATGAGGCCATCTACTTTCCCGTGCGTGAAATCCGATACTATACGGACTTCGCGATCATATTTTTGGTTGGATTCACAGATCAGCACATTATACCCAAATTTTTCCGCTTCTTCCAAAATGCCAGAGATCATGGTGGAAAACATAAAATGTACTACCTTGGGAATAATGACCCCCAACGTCTGATACTTGTGGTACTTTAAATTGAGTGCGGTAGGATTGGGCTGGTAATTTAGTTCGGCGGCCAGCGCCTTTACCTTTTCCCGCATTTCGGTACTGATGTCTGGCTTGTCCTTTAAAGCCCGAGAAATAGTGGCTACAGACGTGTTGAGTTGCTGCGCCATATCCTTTAAGGTTGCCGGCCTATATTTCATGTTATATTTATGTTTAATGTTTCATGCGGTCAGTGCATGTTTTTCTCCTGTAAAAGTGATTTAAAAATTGATCTCAAAATTTTTTTTCAACAAATTTTTTTACGTAAACGATTACGGTAACGATTACGTAAAATAACTGAAAATGAGCTGATTGTAAATAAAAAAACCAAATATACCTTTGTCAAAACAATAATCGCAAAATAACCTAACTGTTATTTTAATTTTTGACAAACTAAATTTTTTTCAAACAAAATCGTGTTATGATGAAAAATTACATATCAACCGCGCTGTTGTGGACATGTTGTCTGATCATGTCAGCAAACCTGATGGCCCAAACGGCCACGGTGCTTAAAGGTAAGGTAAAGGACTCAAAAGGCGAAGCGGTAATAGGCGCTACCATCCAATTGCGTGGCTATACCGTGGGCGCTGCCGCAGATGTGGACGGCAATTATCGGTTCAAAACAAACGTGAGTGGTACGGTTCAGATTATGGCAAGTGCTTCCGGCATGAAAACCATTGTGCGCAGCATTGCACTGTCAGGTGGTGAGCAAACCGAAGATTTTGAGATGGCGGAGGATTTGTTCAGTCTTGATCAGGTCGTGGTTACGGGTACCAGCACATACAGAACCCAAAAAGAGATGACGGGGTCATTGTCCCAAATTTCGGCCAAACAAATCCAGGCCATTTCAGCCAACTCTATGGCGGATATCCTTCGGATTATCCCCGGCGTACATGCAGAAGGTGGTGGAGGTGACGTTGCGTCCAACATATTGGTGCGCGGTATGCCTTCGGGGGGTCAGTATAAATATACGCCAATAGAAGAGGACGGCATGCCTGTGCAATCTACGGGCTACCTGACCTCTTCTGCACAGGATATTTTTTTCCGGCCGGACATGGGGGTCTCTAATTTGGAATTTGCACGAGGTGGATCCTCCACTTTATTCGGGGTGGGTTCGCCATTGGGCGTTTTTAACTATATTTCAAAAAAAGGAGGTGGCGAGCCGGAATCGGCAGTCAAGTTGACAACAGGTCAATTCAATCTATTGCGCCTTGATTTCAACACCGGAGGATCTGTGGGCGAAAAGTGGCAGTACAACATGAGTGGGTTTACACGATATGATGAAGGCCCTCAGCCAACCGGTGCCGTATCAAGAGGATATCAATTGCGTGGTAATGTCACACGTCAGCTTGAAAATGGCTACCTGCGTTTTTATTTCCGCACCATAGATGACAATGCCCAGTTTTATCTGCCCTTTCCACATGTCAAAAATACTACGGATGCGGCTACAGGTAATGATGGCAATACGGTTTCTACCCTTTATTCCAAGCAGATGGGCACCTTTTCATTGGTCAACCCCCTGGGCACCGTGCAGGGCAACCTTGGTGATGGGGTGACGGCGAAGGGGAAATCCTATATGGTTGAGTTTGCCAATCAGTTCGGAGGCTGGGAGCTAAAGTCTAAAACCCGTCTTTCGCGCTACGAGCACCGTTTTGATTTTTGGGCACCCGGCAAAACCTTTGAAATAGATGCTTACGCCAAAAGCAAAAACCCTATTTTGAAATCCTACGCCTATACGTATGCCGAAAATGGCTTGCCATTAGATCTTTCCACAGGAAGCAACAGTGGCAAAACCTATGTGTCTGAAAATTCCATTACCCTTCGGAATCGTCCCATGTCGGATTATTCCACGGATCTGCGCTTGACCAAAAAAGTGAGCTTGGGCAGCAGCGAGCACAATTTTACGGTGGGTACTTTTGGTGCCATCACCCGGCAATTGCAGGATGAGGTAGGCACAGGCGTATTGGTGGAGCTCAGAGATCAGCCGCGTTTAGTGGATCTAACCTTGTTGGATACAACAGGTAAAACCATACGATTTACAAAGGGAGGTTTTCGCCAAAACGTGGCAGGGCGCACCTACAACACCTTTGAGGCGGATAAAATAGCCTTGTACGCAGGTGACGAAATGGTTTTTGGCAAAATGCGCCTTGATGTCGGCCTACGTTATGAAAAGCAAAAAGGCATCATTACCGTTGCGGAAACGGCGGCATATACCAATGCAGCAGCTACCAGCAGTGCTGATGCTTCTTATCGTTGGCAAACGGGCAAAGTAATCACACGCAACGTCAATTCTGACGACATTGGTTTCGTGGTTGGCGGCAATTATGCCCTCAAACCCTCCACCAACGTGTATGCATCCTTTACCAAGGGCTTTTATTTTCCTGAGTTAAGGACATTTTCCAACATTAACCGCGATGGCAGAGGGAATTTTATTCAAGTCGTCCCGGACAAGAATGAAGCACTTTACCAGTTTGAGACTGGTGTGAAGTACGGTGGAAAAAGCCTCTCTGGCACCCTTGCACTTTACTATAACAATATCCAAAATCGCTTGCAAAATGACATTATTGCTGGCACAGACGGCGTGCTGCGCGAAATCACCATTCCCGTAGGCTCGGTAACCAGCTATGGCACAGAGATTAGTTTGGCCTATCGGATTACGGATGGGCTGATTGTGGACGCCAATACCACCCTGCAGGATCACCAATATGATGATTTTAAAAAGACAACCTCTGGTCCTGATGCCAAGTTAGGTACAGCAGATGATGTTGTCGTAGATTATAAAGGTAACTGGACACTGCGCCAACCGAAGTTTTTGCTCAATGCTGGCCTTACTTATGACAAGAATAACTGGGATCTGGGGCTTATGTTCAACTATGAAGGCAAGCGCTTTGCAGATGATCAGAACCTGATTGAATTGCCGGCATATTCTATCGTTAACATAAGGGCTGGAAAAACCTTTAGTATAAGACCTGGTTCGGACAAACAGGCTATTAAAATAGGCCTTAATTTGTACAATGCCCTTAATAACCGCGGCCTGACGGAAGGAGATCCTCGCGTTGCAGATACCAGCGTGGTGGCAAACGATCCATTTTACAATGCCCGACCCATATTGCCAAGGCGCCTCACCGCATACCTCATGTTCAGGTTCTAACATGCACATCACCTTTTGAATGGAAAATATGCAAAAAAATGCAAGTTTCTCTTCTGTTGAGGCCCTGAAGATTGCATGCCGAGAACAGTTGATTGCAAATAGTCGGGACGGTGCTTTCACCGTCCCGACCTCCAAGTTGTACCCGTTTCAATGGCTGTGGGATTCCGGGTTTATTGCCATAGGCTGGGCTACATTTGATGTTCAGCGGGCCATGGCCGAAATTGAGGCCCTGCATAGTGCCCAGTGGACGAATGGGTTCGTTCCCCATATTGTTTTTCATACGCCCAATGAAGGATATTACCCTGGGCCAGATGTCCATGGTGCTTCCGCCAGCCCTTATGCACCGGCCCATGTAGCCACTACGGGCATTACGCAACCACCGGTCATTGGCTTTGTATTGGAAAAAATATATCAGCATGCACCGGATAAAGCCGCTGTATTGCCGTTCTTGGCCATTCAGTTTGAAAAGACATATCGTTTCCATGAGTACCTATACAGCTGCCGCGACCCTAAAAAAGAGGGGCTGGTATATATTCAGCACAATTGGGAGTCTGGTACGGATAATTCTCCGGTCTGGGATGAAGTCTGGAAAACATTTGAAGCACCCAACTATGAACTGCCAAGGCGTGACATTCAGCATGTAAATGCTGATCATCGCCCGACGCACAGAGATTATGAGTATTATATTTATCTCATAAATCTTTTTAAATCAGTGTCTTATGATGATATAGCAATTACGCAGCAATCGCCATTTTTGATACAAGACCCACTGTTTAATGCCATGTTGGCAGCCTCCAATGAGAGCTTGGCCCGAATCGGGAAACTGATCGGGGCTGATGCCATTATGACGGATCAATTAGATGCGTGGTACCAAATGACCCGAGCGGCCATGAATGCCAAGTTGTGGTCAGCCGAGGCACAGGCATATCTGCATTATGACCTTAGAAACGAGCGCTTGATTAATGCCCTTACCTCATCCAGTTTTGCGCCGCTTTATGCCGGGATACCGGATCAGGAAAGGGCGTTACAACTGCTGGGCACGCTCATGGGGCCAAAATTCAGGGGGGACAATGGCGAGCACTATTTGTGTCCTTCATTTGACACCAAGGATGTGCGATTTAATGCCGTAAAGTATTGGCGTGGGCCGGTATGGGTTAATATGAACTGGATCATATATTATGGTCTGATGCGCTATCAATTCCGTTCTGCGGCCCAATTGATCAAGGAGGATACGCTTGAATTGGTGTCCGCGCATGGTTTGTGGGAATATTTTGAGCCATCCAAGGCCCGATCAGCTCATCTTGCAGACGGTTATGGCGCACCCAATTTTTCTTGGACGGCTGCGCTTATACTGGATTTACTCAACACATAGTGATACTTTATGAATAATTTTGATTATGCTTTGGTGGTGGTCTACCTGCTATCTATGGTCATCATGGGGCGCATGTTCAAGAAGAACAAGGCGAGTGGCGATTATTTTCTGGGTGGTCGGCAATTTGGCTGGTTTTCCTTGTGTATGTCTGCCATGGCTACACAGTTGTCGGTCATCAGTTTTGTGTCAGCGCCTGCCTTTGTTGGTTTAAGGCCCGGTGGTGGCATGAAATGGTTGACATTTGAGTTTGGTGTGCCATTAGCCATGATATTGGTCATGGCGGTCATTGCGCCTCCTTTGTACCGCAGTGGTGTTGTCAGTATTTATTCGTTTTTAGAAAAGCGGTTTAATACCACTACCCGTTTGCTGCTCAGCGTGGCCTTTATGTTCAGCCGCTCATTCGCTACGGGCGTTACAGTATATACGGTGTGCTTGATCCTTTCGGCGCTGCTGCATTGGCCATTTACGACTACGATGTTGGTTGTTGGTATCACCACGGTGGTTTATTCCTTAGAAGGAGGCATGAAGGCTGTGGTGTATAGTGAGGTTGCGCAGATGCTGATCAAATTTCTGGGTATCGTAACCATTGTGTATTATGGCTTGGAGAACATAGGCGGCTGGTCTGTATTTACGGCTAATTTGGATAAGGGCCGATTGCAAGTGGTTGATTTTGGTAATTTTGGCTTTGATGGTGGGGAATATGGCTTTTGGCCGATGCTGTTGGGGGGCATTTTCCTGTATTGTTCCTATTATGGTACGGATCAGATACAGGCCCAGCGCATATTATCGGCAAAGGATATGCCCACAGTGCGCAAAGTGCTGTTTTTTAATGGCTTGCTTCGATTTCCCATTACGTTTTTGTATTGTCTGGGAGGACTTGTTGTCGGGACGTTTGTTCATTTGAACGGCGATTTTGCGGCAAAGATACCAGCGGACAAGACGGATTTGATGATTCCCATTTTTATAGAGCATTATCTGCCTCACGGCATCATTGGTATTATCGTAGTGGCAATAATAGCCGCTGCCATGTCTGCCTATAGTTCCACGCTCAATTCTTTGAGTGCCGTGACTATGGAGGAGTTTTTAATGCGGAAATACAAGTTTTCGGATGAAAAATATGTCAATACCAGTAAAATAATTGCTCTGCTGTGGGGCGGTATTACCATGGTGCTGGCTTATTTTGTCGGTGATATTGCCAAAACGGTCATTGAGGCGATCAACAAAATAGGTTCTGTGTTTTATGGGCCTATTTTAGGGGTTTTTCTGTTAGCCGTGCTGGCCAAATCAGTACATGCCAGGGCCGCTAATTTGGGTATGGTGGTAGGCATACTTACCAATATTTACCTTTGGAAAGCACAGCCACAAATTTTTTGGTTTTGGTGGAATGTCATTGGCTTATTGGTCACCTGCACCTTGGGCTATGTTGGCAGCAGGTTTTTGACGCCCGTACAAAATGCTGATACAGCACCTGCATTGCTTGAAAAACCCGATTTTAATCTGCCTGAAACCCGGATACTTATCGTTTATTTTGTTGCTATATTACTGATTAGCCTGGCTTTACCTTATATGTTTGGATAAAAAAGAGGGCAGTCTCATATCTGCTGAGACGCCCTCCTGTTTATTTACGCCACCGTTACCGTTTGCCCTTCCGTGCCGGGCATTTTGGGTAAAGTGAGCTCCAGTACTCCATCCACATAACGTGCCGTGACAGAGGCCGTGTCCACCTTGCCATTCAGGGCAAAGCGACGCTCAAAGCCGGGATTGGAAAACTCCTGAAACAGCCATTTGCCCTTGTTCTCGCCTTGTTCATTCCCCTGGAAGCGGATGCTCAGCACATCATCGCTGACATTGATCTGGAAGGCGTCCTTGTTAAGGCCAGGAGCATAAACAAAGAGCTCATACCAATCTTTGCTTTCTTTTATGTTGACAGGGGCTTGTGTGGTGAGGCCTTCAAAGTGGCGCGCCCAGCGGCCGAATCCGTGGTGGTGTCCTGCGCCAAATCGGCTTTGATGAAAGCCGCGTGCTGCGGCTGCATTTTGATGATAACACATGATATTGATTGCGTTTTTTAGAAAATTTAAAATAATTGTTATAGAACCTCTATATGTCTGCCCATTGGTTGGCGGCTTTGCGTACGGAAATTGCTCATGCCATCAAGGGGATAAATGGGCGATGGGTCTTCAGTTTGTTGCCAATGAGGAGCAAAATGGCGTTGTTGCGCATGGTAGGGTGCCTGGTTTTGCCAGGCTATGGCCATAAAGCGGAATGCTTTAAAGGCAAAAAACAATGCCCCGAAAAAGGCTATTGCCATCACGGCAAAGAACACTAATTTCAAAAAGGTAATAAGCACTGCTGCGCCGAAGAGCAGCGCAAAAAAGAACTTGACAGGTCGCATAATTTGTAGTGGTTGAAAAATGAATGACTTGAGTTTGTTCAGCAAACTCTTTAGGGACAACAAAATCTGATCGGGAGATTTTTTATGAATGCCCTATATAATGGAAGACGATGAGGTGGAAAAATTACTTTAAAAAAAATGAAAAAAATATTTATTTACCACACAGGGTAATGAAGCATATTATTGAACCACAAAAGTCACAAAAGGACATAAAAGGTACATGTTAGGGCTTTTTGTGCCCTTTTGTGACTTTTGTGGTTCAACTTAAGTAACATTTAGGTCCTGTGGTAAGTAGTTGCGATTTTTCAGCGAATTGGCGCAGCATCTGGATTTACCTTTAATCTTAGTCCTTGGGCCGGCATCTTTTTGCCCATTCCGAACGAAAATGTGCGCGTTCCTCCTCGCTCATGTTCATCCATTTTTCCCGCATGTGTCTCTTGCTTCGGCCCCAGGGACCTCCCTGAGGGCCGCCGCGAAAACCACCAAACAAGATACGGCACAACACCAAAAGGCCAATTGCCTGCCAGTAGTGAATAGGTTTTGCGGAAGTCACCTCTGGTAAAATGGCATTCCACAGGTACATGACCACCCAGCCTAATATTGCTGCTATGGCTATAAAAAGCACCGGGAATAAGAACCATAGTTTTGGTTTTCCCCATGGTTTGCGGTCTGAACTTTGGATATTCATGATGTTAGCGGGTTAAAAAATCTTCGTAAAGTTGAGCCAGGCGCATACGCAGGTGTTGAACGGCATAGCGTTTTCGGGATATAAGGGTTTTGATGTTTTCACCTGTTCGGTCTGCTATGGATTGAAGGGTTTCATCCTCCAGTTCATTCCAAACAAATACATTGCGCTGTGCTTCGGGGAGTTCATCAAGGGCTTTAAACAGCAATTCCCAAACCGTATTTTTCAGCAGATCAGCGTCGGGGTTTTCCGGGCTTTGTAGCAGTAATTCCCGGAAAAAAAGTTCGCCCTCCTCGTCTTCATACACGTAATCTTCTATAAAATCTTCTTTTTTACGGCGAGAAATATCGGTGAGTCTGTTGCGCGCAACCCGGAACAGCCATGCGCTGATTTGTTCAATGGGTTCAATATCCATCACCCTGCTAAACTGGTACCACACATCCTGCACTACGTCCTCGGCATCAGCATCATTGCGCACCCTGCCGCGTATGAAGCGGAACAAACGCTTGCCATAGGCACTCACCACTTGGGTCAGGCTATTGTTGCGCACATCGTCAGGGGCTTGCGTTATTGCCATCGTCATCTTATTGTTGTTGTTTTTACAGGCAGACGAACGAGCAGGGTTTTTACTTTAAGAAAAGGGCCTATTTTTTTTCATATTTGAACTTCAACATCATTCCCTCTCCCTTTTTTCCTTCACTGCCGATGAACATATTGCCTGCCGGGTCAAATGCGATGCCCTCCGGTTGGGGCAATATATTTTTGTCCAAACGCGCGGCCATTTTAAGTTTGCCACTATGGTAATCCAATACAACAATCCTTTTTTTACTGGAAGAAATAACATAAACATCGCTGGTAATGGGGTGGATGGCTATGCCGGAAGGGCTGAAAAAATTGGATTTGTCCTTGCTGTCATTAGGGATCATCTCATTAACCTCCAATGGGTTGATTGTATAGACTGGCTCGGGGAGCAATGTTTTGGTTTTCATGTCAAAGGCAAAGATTCTTCGCACATAACTGCTGTCTGGCTCTCCTTTACAGGCCAATAGCAAGGCATTTCGGCGTACGTCAAGGCCCAATCCTTCCACATCATCTGCTTTGGTCAGGAAGTTTTTGTATTCGCGCACCTTCATTTTGCGTTCTTTTTTCCAGTTGTCAATTTCAAAGAGAGTGCCATCACTTTTTACGGCAAAAAGGCATCGGCCCACCATTTCCACACCTTCAAAGTCGCCTTTTTCCTTAAATTTAACACGGCGAAAGATGGCCCCTCCGCCATTGCCATCCAAAAAGAAAATTTCTCCCACTTCATCGTTCAAGGCCAAAAAGACACCCGTTGAATCGGCAGGGCTAAGGGCCGAGATTTCTTTCAGGTCTTCATTGACAAAATTGATGGTCAATGCCGGGGTACTGAGGTTGTAAGGCAGGCTATCCGGTGGTGCCGGGGGCAATAAAAAGAGTAGGGCGGTTAGAATGGGCATGTGTGGGGTGTTTAGGTAGTTTTGAATTTATGATCAATTCCTCAGCGGCTTGCCATTTTCCAGCATAAACTGGATACGGGCCAGTGTTTTTTCTTCACCGCAGAGGCTCAAAAAGGCTTCGCGTTCCAGATCCAAGAGGTATTGCTCGCTTACCATCTGGCCGCTGGTGAGGTCGCCACCGCAGAGTACCCAGGCAACTTTTTGCGCTATTTTGATGTCGTGATCACTGGCGTAGTTGCCCAATTTTAGGGAGTGTGCCGCTACGTACAATGCGCCGAGGCCCGTGCGGCCCAGCACATACACATCCTTACGTGGGATGGGCTTGATATAATCTGTGGCCAATTCCAATACTTTTTTCTTGGCTTCACTGATATTGCGTGCCGTATTGTGTACCACTGCATCTTTTTGTGGCAAAAGATAGCCATAATTGAAGGCTTCGTAGGCGGAAGTAGCTACCTGAGCTGTGGCGATACACTTGAATTTGTCAATCAGTCGTGGTATCTGCACATCGCCTTCTTTGCTTATTTCGTCGGATAGCCTCAGGGCAAACTCCTTGGTGCCACCGCCTCCGGGAATGATGCCGACCCCGACTTCTACCAATCCGATATAGCTTTCGGCAGCGGCTACTACGGCATCCGCGTGCATAGAGAATTCACAACCGCCGCCAAACACATAACCTTGTGTAGCGATGACGACCGGAATGGCGGAATAGCGGATACGCATGGAGGTTTGTTGGAATACATTGGTTGCCATGTTCAGTTCGTCCCATTCCTGCTGATAAGCCATCATGGCTACCATCATAAGGTTGGCACCCACTGTAAATTGGGCGGCATTGTTTCCAATCACGATGCCTTTCCAGCCTTGTTCTTCGGCTATCTGGATGCTGTCATTGATGCCGCGCAGGATACCTTCTCCAATGGCGTTCATTTTGGAGTGGAATTCCAAGCAGAGTACTCCGTCACCAATGTCGTGCAGGGTGCATTCTGCATTGCTGTACACAGGCTTTTGTGAGCGGTAGGCATCCAGTATGACAAACGCTTCACCGCCGGGCATGGGTTTATAGCTTGCAGAGGCCGGATCGTAGTACATACGTTTGCCAGCCTCTGTTTTGTAAAAGCTGTTGTGGCCGGCAGCGATCATGGTTTTTACCCAGGGCGAGATGATTTCTCCACGTTTTTCGGCCATTTCGGCACCTTCTTTTACCCCCAGCATGTCCCAGAGTTCAAATGGGCCTTTTTCCCAGGCATAACCAGCGCACATGGCATGGTCAATGGAATAAATATCATCGGAAATTTCGGGCACGCGGTTGCTGACATAAGCGAACAGGCCCAGATGTGCGCGCTGTAGGAGTTCGGCACCCTTATCGGTACCATTAAAAACAGCCTTGATCCGGCGGGGCAGTTCTTCAATCTGCTTGAGCGTGTCAATGATGGGCAGTTTTTCCTTCTGGCTTTCTTTGTATTCCAGTGTTTTCAGGTCCAGCGCCAGCACAATTGGGCGACCTTTGGCGTCACGCTGATCCGTTTTTTTATAAAATCCTTGCCCTGTTTTATTGCCTAGGAACTTGTTGTCCACCAGGAATTTGGCAAAAGCGGGCACCTCAAACGTGGCGCGCTGCTCATCATCGGGACAATTGGCCATGAGCCCGTTGAGGACATGGATGGCGGTATCCAGACCAACGAGATCGCCGAGGCGGAAGGTGCCCGTTTTGGGCCGCCCGATGCCGGGGCCAGTGAGTGCGTCAACCGTATCAATACCGAGGCCCAATTCGGCGGAAAGGTGGAATATTTTGGCCATGGCATACACGCCCACGCGATTGCCGATGAAGGCTGGGGTATCCTTGCAAAGCACCGTTTGTTTGCCCAATACCACATCGCCAAACTGCATGAAGAAGGCGGTCACTTCCGGGTCTGTATCCTGGGTTGGGATGACCTCCAACAGGCGCATGTAGCGCACGGGGTTAAAAAAGTGCGTGCCGCAGAAATGCTTTTTGAAGTCTTCACTCCGCCCGTCGGCCATCAGGTGAATAGGGATACCAGAGGTGTTGGAGGTGACGAAAGTGCCTTTGCGGCGGTGTTTTTCTACCTGCTCAAAAATCTGCTTTTTAATGTCCAAACGCTCCACTACGACTTCAATGATCCAGTCGCAATCCGCAATTTTGGTCATATCGTCTTCAAAATTGCCGATGGTGATGCGGCTTGCGAATTTGTTGTCATAAAAAGGAGCCGGCTTGGCCTTGAGGGCATTTTGCAAGGAATCAGCGGCCATTTTATTTTTGTTGCCTTCGGCGGATTTGAGGTCAAGCAGAATGACTTCCAATCCACAGTTGGCCAATTGGGCGGCAATTCCGGTGCCCATGAGTCCTGAACCAAGTACAGCGACTTTGCGAATGCGTTTGTTGAGCATGATTATGAGGGTTGCTTCAAGTGAAGCATATTTTTATTATGTTTATTGTCAATGATTTAGCATGATTTTCAACTACGCACTGCACCCGATTTTTTCCACCCTCCTTCCATGCCTTCCTCCCTCAAATTCCGTATTTATGAAAATGCGTACCATGGCCTGGGCCAATATTTCCGGCACAAAACGGGCGGGCAGGGCGATGACATTGGCATCGTTATGCTGGCGGGCCAGGGCTGATATTTCTTCCGTCCAGCATAGCGCACAGCGCACTTTTTGGTGTTTATTGGCTGTGATGGCTACGCCATTGCCACTGCCGCAGAGTAAAACGCCGCGATCTGCCTGATTGTTTTCGACGGCATCGGCCACTGCGTGGGCGAAGTCCGGGTAGTCCACGGAATCCATTCCGTGTGTGCCGTAATCCAGCACCATGTGACCTTGTGCTTGGAGCATAGCGACCAAGCCGTCTTTGTAGGGATAACCTGCGTGATCGCAGCCTATGGCAATTCTCATGACATGTCGTTTCTTTAAGTATAGAATTGCTGCAAAGGTGGTTTTTTTTGTGAAAATGGCACAGCCTTTTAAGGAAAGTTGTCAAAAAATTAGCGGGCAGCAACGTTTATCGTTGTCTGCCCGCTGTATATATAGGTCACTGCGAGTTAAATGGAGGACCTTTAAAAAGGCTTAGTAAAGTTGAATTGCGCTGCCAAGCCCTATTTGAAGATTGAAAAGGAAAGTGATTTTCTACATTTTAATCACCTTTTTGACCACGGTGCCACCATCACCTGAGCTCAGGTGGAGGTAATACATACCGGGTGCAAGGGCATCGGTGGGCAAGGTGAATTTCTTGCCAGCGGCTTCTTCTTTGCTGGCCTCCAGTGATAGGCACAGTTGGCCGGCAGTATTGAACAGGCGTGCCTGGAATGCCTGTGTATAGCTTTCGTCCATTTGGATGTTCAGTTCATCTGTGAATGGATTGGGCGATACTTGAAAGGAGAGGAGCTCGGTGGAGGCTGTGGTGTTGGAGGTTTCGAGGGCTGGCTCGCCACCACTACTCGGTCTGCGACATTGGATTAGGGAGAAATTAGCGTAATTGTTGCCAGAGGCGGTATAGTACAAACGACCATCAGGGTTTAAGGATAAAACCAGCGTTTCATAAGGGTTTTGTTGGTTCCTGATGGTTACAGCATCATTGGTGCCAGAGGCTATCGAGCTCAGCGTTTCAATACCCCAGCCTTGGGTGATCAAGCCAAAGCTAACGCTATTCATGCTGTTCCTGATCATCCTTCCCCTTACTTCACTGCCTTGATACTGGACAGAGAAATCAAAGTTGGCTAAAGTGGGTATAGTCATGAACTGAATAGCATTGGTTATATTATGACCTAATGGGCCCTGATGGGTATATACGATATTACCTTCGCAGGCATTTAGGCTGTACGGAATCAGATCTGCAACAATAATATAAACCCCGGTGCCAAAAGTTACTGTAGAGGTATTGGGCGAGTTTCGGAAAGCATCACATTTGCCTTGAACTGTTGCCCGATAAGACGTATTGGGCTCCACAGGCATAATGACATGTGTAGTAGGGGCTTGTACCTCAACGAATTGTATTTGTGCTGAATTTTGATTGAGTAAGTTTATCCGATATCCCCAAGCGCCGGGTATCGCATTCCAATCAAGCCTTACGGTAGTTGGAGAAGGAAATGAGACCGTTAACCCTGTGGGCGCGGGCAGGTTGCAATTCTGGGCCGTTACGGTCCAGGAGAACAATGATGCGAAAAGGGTGATAATACCCCAAAATAACAATCTACGTTTTAGCATAATGTTTGCTTTTAATGATTTAGACTTGAACTTACTTGCATTTTTGATGCCAGAACAAAGCATTTTTCGCTCTATATCTTACCTTTGTGGGTTAAAGTAGAGGAGAATAAAGCATGCTCCAGCTTGCTTGGTCTTGGTATTATTTTTCTACCATTTCTTGGCACAAAGATCAGGGGAGACAGCGAGAAAAAAAGTAACACTTTTGCCCATTAGTTCTGACTAACACTAAAAATATAACATGACGGGTATTCGCATAGGAGACTTGCTGGCTGTGCTTACGGCTCAGGAAAAGTCTGATTTTCAACGTTTTGTGGATTCTCCGTTCTTTAATGATGGGCCTTCGGCAAAAGATGAGGCTCTCTTGTTGGCCTATTTGTTGAGAATACAGGGTCAGCCTGCCGATGAAGAAGATGAAGAAGGATTTGACCGACTGGCTGCATACGAGGCTGTTTTTCCCGGACAGCGGTTTGTGGAGAAAAAATTGGAAAAGCTGTTGTCCAACCTTCACGCACTCCTTAAACATTTTATCATTGTAAAATACCGCGAAACAGAAAAGTTTGAGGGCGAAATAGCCCAGCTCCGCTTTTTTCGTGATCGGGGATTGCATAGCAGGTACGAAAATCAAAGCCGTAACCTGTTGATAATGTTAGAGCAGCATGTACATTCGAGGGCAAAAATTAAAGACAGTTTTTTGCTCAAATATGAATTGTGTCAGTACGAGTATCTATTCAACAACAAGAAAGCACATCAAATCATACCAGAAGTACTGGAAGACTTGGAGGCCGATTACCTAACCATTAAATTAGAACTGATCAATCAGTATCTTCTTGCCCAAAAAAAGGTTTTGTTTGAAATGCCAGAGGATATGCAGGGCTTGTTGAACCAAAATCAAATACCTGATATTCTGCTAAGCAAACATCCCAATTTGCTGCTTGCTCACAAGATTTCCAATTTGTTTAGGCCCGCCTTGCCCAATGTGGATTCTTTTTTTGAATTACAGGCCCTTCTACAAAAGTATGAACCCATCATAGCTCCAGAAGAAGCACAGATTTTTGCCGTTTACCTGCGCAACCTGTGTTTTTTATTGGTCATCAACAATCATTCGGAATACCTGCCTGTCCTCTTCAACCTGCAAAAGGAGCATTACCGCAGCGGCTACCTCAGTCATGAAGGAAAAATCAGTCCCTT
The DNA here is from genome assembly GCA_964539805.1 of uncultured Saprospiraceae bacterium. Lineage (GTDB taxonomy): Bacteria > Bacteroidota > Bacteroidia > Chitinophagales > Saprospiraceae > M3007. The sequence goes on from CAZIKN010000076.1 coordinate 25,338, forward strand.
CGCAGTATTGGGCGTCAGCAATACGGCCCTGATGGTTGGGGAAATAGAGTGGTGTGAGCAGTTTTTGGCCGAAACGGAACACAATATCCTTGGGGAAACCCCTGAAAAGCATTATTTCAACCTTTGTAAAGCTAATCTGCTGTTTTATCAAAAGCAATACCAGCCTGCTTTGGACATTTTGCCCTTAAACTTCAGCATTATGGAATACCTGCTGTTTTCACGCCGCTTGGAGATCAAATGCTACTATGAATTAGCCTCGGATCTGTTGGATTACAAATTGGATGCTTTCAAAATGTACCTGAGTCGCGCCTCCAAGACGCTGATTGCGGAGTCCGTGCGAGAACGCAACGCCAATTTTCTGAACATGCTCATTCAGATCAACAAGCACAGTGGCCTGAAATCCAAAGAACATGTTCAGAAGTTATTGGCGCGAATTGAAGCCAAAACCCAGATCACAGATCGGGAGTGGCTGGTGGAGAAAGCGGCGAGTTTATAATGCAATCAGTTAAATGAGTTATGTGTTACCAATAAACTTCTACTTCTACTGGAACAACAAAACCATTTTTCTCCACCTCAAACCGATAACCCTCACCTTTGACCAGGCCATTAATGGAGGTCGTATTATTGTTCGTATTAAACTGACTTAAAACAGTGCCGCTTTCAGACAATTTCACGCGGACGGTATAGGCTCCCTGGCCACCCCAATGCTCCCAATCCAGCTGGGCGGAAGAAGAAGAAGTTGGGGTGACGGTCAGTTCGGAATTTGAGTCCGTGCACTGTTGGGGAAGGGGTGCAGAAATTGAAAATGCAGGCATAATACCCGCCTGAAAGAGGCAAAAGGCCAGGACAAGAAGGCTCATTGCTCCTTTTTTGATGATGTGGGTGTGCATAATAAATGATGTTTAAAAAGTGAAAAATGTAGATACAACCTTGGATTGATCCTCATGGGCTGTGTATTCCGCGATTGCAGTACAAAGGTGCAGTAGATAGTGAGCCAAGTTAAATAACACAATTCGAGCGTAGTTCCACCATGTGAATGAAACAATAAGGGCGTGTAGCCTAAAAAATAAGGTTATTAGGGCGTTTTTGCGCTGAATTGCGCCTATATGCACAGGAATTTGAGCAAAAATGGTAACATAAAAGAAGTTTATTTCGCCCAAGGGCAAAGTTGGGCATAAAAAAAGAGCCATTCTGCACAATCGAGAATGGCCCTTTTTCCGGTTTTTAACCCTCCTGCTACCTTACGATGGTCACATCTCCTTTATAAAGCAGCGTACGCCCGTCAATCATTTTTATTTCCGCATAATAAGCAAATACGCCCGGGTTCATGGGGTTGCCGTTATGTGTGCCATCCCAGCCAAGATCGGGTATGTTGGGTTGGAAATTCTGGCGCTGGAACACCATTTCGCCCCAGCGGCTGAAAATCTGGAAATTATTGATCTGCACGATCTGCTCGCCCTTGGCGTAAATGGTGAATTTGTCATTTCCGCTGTTGGACTTGTCCGGCGTGAACACATTGGGGATGTAGATGAAGGGTTCATTGTCCACCTTGATGCGCACGCGGTCTTCTGCTGTGCATCCATCGGTGCTGACGATAGTGACCTTATAATCTATGTTGCGCAGGGGCTTTACACCTGGTGTTAGAAGGCCAAATATATCCGTGCTTTTGAAAACAAGCCCTTCCATGGGGGTCCAAAGAACCGTATCAATCAAACTAAAAGGATAGCCGGCCAATACCGTGGCCTTCAGGCTGGTGCTATCACCCAACTGGAGTTTGATTTCCGGTATAATATCAATGCCCGGGTCCAGTGCTTTTGGCACATTTAAGGGCTGTTCAAATTCGCAGCCATTAATGTCCTGAATGAGCAGGGTGTAGTTACCCGGCACTATTTTATCAAAACTCAACTGTGGCTCAAACGTTTTGCCTTCGTTGATGGAATACAAATATGGCCCGATACCACCCTGAACGGTGGTGAAAGTGATCACACCGTCATTGTCTTTGCAGCTAGGCTTGTCCAAATCCACGTCAAACCCGGTGGGCACATTGGTTTCGCGCAATACTTCCACTTCATCTGTTTTGGTACAGCCCGTGCTGGTATTGGTTACCAAAAGCAGGTATTTGCCTTCTTTGTTGACCTTAGGCTGCAAACTGCTATTGCCAGTGATGAACTGACCGCCTTGGGTGGTCCACTTGTAGGTGTAAACAGGGCCAGAGGAAGCCACACCTTGCAAAACAACCTCTTTTACTGAGCAGGTAAGGGTAAATGGAGGGCCTGCTTCGGCTTCCGGCAGCACGATATTGGAGCCAACCGTTGCGCTGGCAGTACTGGTACAGCCATTGGTCTTGTTTTCCACGATAAGGGTATATACCCCTGCTGCGTTTACCACGGCGGCATTAGCGTTGTTGCCACTTACAATATTGCCGTCCTGGGTGGTCCAAACATAGGCAATATTACTGCCGCTTTGCGAGCCTTTGCCGTCAATGGTGACTTCCGGCTTTATACAAGTGAGGATGGCTGGGTTGACCAATGCGGCCAAAGGTGCCTTGATATCCACATCCACGAATACCTGATCGGAAGCCGAGCAGCCATTGATGTTGTCCGTGATGTTCAAGGTATAGGTTCCGCCTGCTACAATGGTTGGCTTAAGGCTGTTGGCTCCTACTAAAATCTGTCCGCCCTGAGTGGTCCATTGGTAAAAGAACTGATTGTTGGTGGATGTGCTGGAGCCATCACCGTTCAATTCAAGGGAGCTTATTTTGCAGGTGAGCAAGCCGTTCTGGCCTGCTTCTGCAATTGGCGCCTTGATGTCTTGTGTAACCTGCACTGAAGTACTTGAGGTACAGCCATTTGTGTTATTGGTTACCACCAAGGTATAGGTTCCGGGTTTGCTTACCTCTGGCTTTAGGGCATCTGAAAGCACCGTGGTACCTGCGGACCAGTCATACTTCATATTGCCAGCAGAGGAGCCGCTGCCATCCAGGATAATCTTTTTCTCCTTGCAGGTCAGGACATCCGGTTGGGCAATGGCCGATACGGGCGGCACTACGTCATTGTCCACCTTAACGGCCAAGGTACTGGTGCAGCCATTGAACTGGTTAGTGACTGTAAGTATATAGGTGCCAGTTGC
>CAZIKN010000077.1:0-28460 GCA_964539805.1 uncultured Saprospiraceae bacterium
ACGAACAAGTTGTGACGGCTGGAGGCAACGTGCAGGCTACGATCAATGTGTTGCCATACAAATGCGATGGGCAGATTACACTATTTGTCACTTCGGCCACTAATATTGCTCAGTATCAATGGAGCAACAATGGTACACTATCCGCTATTACCATTAATCAATCAGGTATTTATCAAGTCACCGTTATTGATGCATCAGGCTGTACGGATAGTGAGGTGCTGCAAGTCACTATCCCCACCAATCCACAGGTAACTATCGCGGGCGATACGAGAATCTGTATTGGGGAAAATAGCACTTTAACGGCCACTACAGGTTTTGCGAAATACGATTGGAGCGGCGCTATCAGCAGTAACGCTTCCGCTATTGTCAGTCAGGCGGGGAGCTACACCGTTACCGTTACGGATGCCAACGGCTGCACCGCAAGCAATACCATCGTGGTGCAAAATGCGCCTACGCCTAATGTCCAGATCAATGGAAAATCCGTGCTCTGCAATAATGAATCGTTTAGCCTGGATGCTGGTGCCGGTTTCCAGTCCTATGCCTGGAGCAACGCTACCAATCAGGCTTCCATTGTCGTCAATCAGGCAGGTACATACACCGTTACCGTTAGTAATGCCGATGGCTGCACCGCCACTGACGAACAAATCATAACAGCTGGCGGAAATGTACAGGCCAGCATCATCGTTTTGCCCTACCAATGCGACCTGAAAGTGAACTTAGCCGCCAACACGGGCTTCCAAACCTATGCCTGGAGCAATAGCGGCAATACGCCCCAAATTACGGTGACCCAAAGTGGTACCTACACCGTTACGGTCAGCGATGCCAGCGGGTGCAGCGGCACCGCCAGCGTTCAAGCCAATGTATTTGCCCTTCCAGTGGCGGATATATCGGGCAAAACCTCTTTCTGCGCGGGCAGCAGTACCACCTTGAGCGCTCCTGCTGGTTTTGTGAAATATGAATGGAGCAACAATGGCAGCACACAACAAATAACCATAAACCAGCCTGGCAATTATATCCTCACCGTCACAGATGCCAATGGCTGCACGGCCACAGCCAGCACCAATATAACCGAGGGTAGCCTCAATCCTACCCTTCAACAAAACGAAGTGCTGTGCGAAGGAACCACCATAACCATTTCCGTAACAGGAACTTATACGCAATACCGTTGGTCTGATAATTCTGAACAGCCCTCGCTCATCGTGAGCCAGCCCGGTACCTACACCGTAACGGTCACGGACGCACAGGGCTGTACCGGCAGTACCACATCTGTAATTTTGGCTGTACCACCAGCCAAAGTAAGCATCAGCGGCCCAACTTCCCTGTGCAAGGGCAACACCATTACGCTGACCAGTACGGGCAGCGTAGGCAGCTTCACCTGGACGGGCAATGTGGCCGGAAATACGCTTGACGTTACGCAGCCGGGCACTTACAGCGTTACTGTTCGTGATGTAAATGGCTGTACTGCCGCCACCTCAACCACTATTGAGGAAAGTGACCCCGTTTTGGTCAGTTTGAATGCCATCACTTGTATCCCATCGAAGGCAGGAATACAAACCTTCCGCTTTAAGGCTGCCAATGGTTGTGACAGTATTGTGACCATTACCACTGTTCTCACCAGCAAACCGGGTCTTGCGCTTGATCTTGAATCCCCGATCAATGTTAAGCTCGGGTCGGAAATCACATTGGATATTGCAGGCAATTTTGCCATTGACTCTGTACGGTTCGTATCGCCTTTTGCCCTTTCTTGTAACAATTGCCTTGATCCCAAGCTCAAGCCTGCGCAAACAGGTATTGTGCAAGTGACCGCCTTTGATGGGGATGGCTGTTCGGCTTCCGGCGAAATCCGCATTGTACTCAACAAAAAGTATGATATCTACGTGCCAAACGTATTCAAGCCAGGCTCGGCTCAAAACGGATTTTTCTCGGTATTCTCCGACATTGACCTACCAAATGTGCGCAATTTCAATGTGTATGACCGCTGGGGCAACGCCCTGTTCAGCCGTGACAACATGCCTACCAATGACCCTACAGCAGGCTGGGATGGCTCTTACCGTGGACAAAAAATGCAGCCGGGCGTGTATGTCTATTATTTTGTCGTGGATCTGCCTGATGGCACGGAAGAGGTGTACAGCGGGGATGTGACGATTGTGGAGTGATGAATGAGGAGAATAGCGTACCTATTGATAAATGGCGCTAGTGCCGCGTCCGGCAAGTGACCTGTCAATAAAGTGAGCGATTTTTTCTTGATTTAGGCGCGAGGAGGGCGAAATGCGGGACATTTTAACCGACGAGCAACGAAAAGCAAGGAAAAATCGGCCACTCGGATTGCTGGGACACTTGCCGGACGTGGCACTAAGTAGCCGCATAGCGGCGAAAGATATGTAGCATTAAACTGGGTAAAATGGTGGAGGTGCAGCGCACCGGAATATAATGTTTCGGTGCGCTGCACCTCCACACTTGAACAATTTGCCATAAACGCTACAAATATTACGGTGCGCTGCCCCTACCTAACCATACAGGTGGTGTGGCGGCTCCTGCCGAGCGTTATTTTTTCAGTGGCCAACCCCGACTGTGACGGCCACTTTTACGGGCACTGCACCATTCACACTGACCTAAAACACGCCAAGCGGTACATTTACACAAACCTTTTCGGGCAGTACAGGCACTTTTCAGACCTGCGTGCCAGCGGGTGCGCCTGCGGGAAGTTTTCAGATAGCGGCGACGAAGGTGGTGGATAGGTGGTGTACGTGTGAGTAACCATAATCAAATAACTTTTATGAAAAAGAAAGATGTTTCCAAACTGCTGTCTTTGCTTAGACCTGCTCTTAGTTATAGGGTTGTTTGAAGTTGCCCGGTGAATAATTTCGTCGTGCCTAAAATAGAATTTCCATGGTCAATAATTCAACAAAGCGGAAGGGCTTATTAAAATTTGTTTGGTTGTTTGCCTTTCAAATCCTTTGTGTTATGGCGAAGGGGCAGATTATTTATGCTATTGTTTACAATAATGATGACAACAACGAATATTTATATGCCATCAATCTGAACACCTGTGAGGCTTGCCCGGTGACTCCGCCATTGAATCCGCCCGGTTTTGTTACGGGTTTGATCATGTTGCCCAATGGCAGCCACCTGTATGCAGGAGGTTTCAATCTATATCGGTTTGAACCTCCGCCGGGAGTTGGGGTGGTTTGGTCTTACAATAATCCCAGTATGTACTGGTTATGTGGCACTTTGGCACCCAATGGTTTGGTGTACCTGGGAGGCGAAACCGGCTTGGGGAGTTACAACCCGGCAAACAACGACGTACAATTGATCGGCTCTTGGCCGTCCGGTGTTGCTTATGTAGAGCATTTGTTTTACCTCAATGGAATTCTCTATGGTTTGGGATATAACCAAAGTGGTAGTGAGCAATACCTCATAGAGATTAACGTAACTGATCCGACACAATCTGTTGTTTTAGCAGGCCCGCAACCCCTGATACCTATGGGCGGTGCATTGGGCGGCATCTGGAATGGAAATGATGGCATATTCCATTCCGTCAATTTCGGTTTCAGTATCACGGACATTTTTTTCTATGACATTCAGAGCGGCACTTCGGAGTTGATCTGCGATTTGCCCAATAACCTTGGTTTTTCAGATTTCAGTTATTTGGCACCAGGTGGGCAACATCACAACTGTTTAGTGATTTGCACCACCGATGCAGGCACCCTGCCTCAGGCTGGGCCGTACAACATCTGCACCAACAGCACCCTGAACTTCCCCGCCGCCACAGGTACGGTGCTCGATGCCAACGACATCCTGCGCTATATCCTCTTCTCCAACCCTGCCGACACGGCGGGCAGCATCGTGGCCACCAGCAGCACGACCACGTTTACCTTCAACCCGGCCACCATGCAGACGGGCTTGACCTACTACATCGCAGCCATGGCGGGCAACGGCGTAAACGGAAATGTTGACCTCAATGATCCCTGCCTCGATTTCTCTAACGCCCTGCAAGTGATCTGGCGGCCCTTGCCGAGCGTAACTTTTTCAGTAGCCAACCCCGATGTGTGCGCAGGTGGCTGCACCAGCGTAACGGCTACATTTACAGGTACTTCGCCATTTACCTTGACGTACACCACACCCGGAAGCGGGCCACAAACGCAGACTTTTTCGAATAACACAGGTACCTTTCAGACCTGCGTGCCAGCGGGCGCGCCTGCGGGCAGTTTTCAAATAGCGGCGACGAAGGTGGTAGATGTGTGGTGTACGTGTGAATAAGTATTCTAACCGATACTCAATATTTCAGGAAATGACAAAAAGATGCTTGATTTTATTTCTTCTTTTTCCCCTCTGGATACAAGCCCAGGAGCATCTGTTGCTTGTGCGCAATATGCCAGGTGATACCTATGGTTATTACGCCTTAAATGTAAACACCTGTGAGTATTGTTTGCTGGCGCAGACTTCGCCCCGCTTTGATTTTCAAGATGTTATTGTGTTTGATGATGGCACCATTGGCTTTTTGCGGATGTTGCCCGGTTTGCAGGCTCGAATAGATATATACACCCCGCCTTCAGGCTCATTGACATCCTCCATAACCATTGGCACAGGTACGTTTTATACGGATATCACCCTTACACCGAATGGTACGATCTATTTAGTGGCGGGGGCCAACTTGTATGAATATGATTTGCAAAACAATACCGTGACCTTGCTGGGCAGCATTCCCGCCCCGTACACCCTCATCAGTGACCTGCTGTACCTCAATGGCTCGCTTTATGCAAAAGTCAATGCGGCAGGCGGTGTTTGTGCTTTCATGCGGATCAATGTAAACAATGTGCCGGCCTCCACGGTAATACATGACCCAATGGCTGGTTTTGCCTGTGGGTCTGTAAATGGTATTGCGTCCATACCTGTTGGTCCCAGTGCGGGCATTTTTATACAGGGCGATGCCGACCCAAGCCCAAATATTAATGCTCAAGTACACAAATATGATACCACGAGCAATACCACCACTTTCCGTTGTGAAATAGACAATACCTATCTGGGGCCTTTCAGTTATTTCCCCAATCCGCCCAATACGGCTTGCCTCTGTGTAACGGATGCTGGTCAGATCAATACGACCAATACATTTACGGCTTGTGTGGGTTCATCCATTACCGTGCCGCCCGCGACTCAGACCAATTTGGAAAGCGACGACCTGTTGCGATACATTTTGTTTTCCAACCCCGCCGATACCCTCGGAAGCATCCTCGCCACCAGCAACACCCCCACGTTTACCTTTAACCCGGCCACCATGCAAACGGGCGTTACCTACTACATCGCCGCCATCGCAGGCAATGGCGTTAACGGCAATGTGGACTTGACTGACCCTTGTCTCGATATTTCCAATGCCATACCGGTAGTATGGCGGCCCCTGCCGAGTGTTGTTTTTTCAGTAGCCAACCCCGATGTCTGCGCAGGCGGCTGCACCAGCGTAACGGCTACATTTACAGGTACTTCGCCGTTTACCTTGATGTACACCATACCCGGAAGCGGGCCACAAACGCAGACTTTTGCGAACAACACAGGTACCTTTCAGGCCTGCGTGCCAGCGGGTGCGCCTCCGGGCAGTTTTCAAATAGCGGCAACGAAGGTGGTGGATGCGTGGTGTACCTGTGAGTAGTTGGTGTGCGGATAGCACATGTTTACAGGCAGGTGCGGATGTTTTGAATCTTGATTTTTAGGCTTGTCATCAATTTTTTTATGAAATATACCTTTTCAATATTTGCATTTTTCCTGATTTTATCGCTACACATTGACCTTTACGCTCAGGACAATATCTATGTGGCAGGCAATGGGCCGGGAGGCAACATGGCCGTAGGCTACTACAATGTGGCAACCTGTACGTTTTGTGTCGAAATGGAAATTTCCTTTTCTTTGTTTAACGGGTCTATTGGCGATCTGGTACCACTGCCTAATGGAAACATTGTCATGGCGGGTCAACCGGCTATCTATCAGTTCAACCCACCCAATCCTAACCCTGTCGTAACCCTCAATACGCCAGGAATTATCTTTACGGGAGGTGGCGTGATTGCGCCCAACGGCAATGTCTATTTTTCCACTTTAACTATTGCGAATGGATTAAGCAATTTGCATGAATATAATCCGACGACCAATACTTTAAATTTAGTGGGCAGTTTCCCGGCCGGGAATAATCTGGGTATACAAGAATTATTTTATTGGAATGGTATTTTATACGCTTTTGTAAGTGATAGCAATGGATTTTCATTGGCCGAGATTACGTTGGCTAATCCGCTGGTTGCAACTATTATACACAGCTATTCTCAGGTACAATGCGGCTCACACACCGCCGTTATTTCCAGCGGCCCCAACGCGGGCATTTATACCCAAAATTTAGATGCGGACTGTGATGGTAATGTTTTGCTTGACTTTGACATCCCATCCAACAGCACTACGGTTGTATGTCAAGGCCCGCCGGAAATACCCGGTGTGTACGGAATGGGCGAAATTCCAGCCGGATTCCCTCCGCCACCCGCCATTTGCAACTGCACCACGGATGCAGGGACTTTGCCACAGTCGGGACCTTTTGATATTTGCACCAATAACACCTTCAATTTTCAGGATGCCACCGGTGCCGTATTAGACGCCAACGACCTGCTGCGCTACATCCTCTTTTCCAATCCCGCCGACACGGCGGGCAGCATAGTGGCCACCAGCGCAACACCGTCGTTCACCTTCAACCCCGCCACCATGCAGACGGGCGTGACCTACTATATCGCCGCCATGGCGGGCAACGGCGTAAATGGCAATGTTGACCTCAACGACCCCTGTTTAGATTTTTCCAATGCCCTGCAACTGATCTGGCGGCCCTTGCCGAGCGTTGTTTTTTCAGTGACCAACCCCGATGTGTGCGCAGGCGGCTGTACCACCGTAACGGCCACTTTTGTGGGCGCGCCACCTTTCACCCTGACGTACACCATACCCGGAAGCGGGCCGCAGACCCAGACTTTTCCCAATACTACGGGCACTTTTCAGGCCTGCGTACCTGCGGGCGCGCCTGCGGGGAGTTTTCAGATCAGTGCCACCAGCGTAGTGGATACGTGGTGTACTTGCGAGTGATGGCACCGTGAAGCAAAACCTTATTTTTGCCATATAACATATTTCAATGCAATACCTAATAAAGTTAACGCCATTTCAAATGCTATTTCACTTTGCATTTAAAAGGCTGCTATTTTGCCTGGGAGCGCTGCTATTTATGCAGCCTCTATGGGGTCAATCTGTACTGATACAGGGAAATACTTTGCTTGGGCCTTACTTCTATTCGTTTGACATGGCAACTTGTACATATTGCCCGATCATGCCGCTAACGCCAATATTATACAGCTGTGATTTTACCGTATTGCCTAATGGGAATATTTTTGCAGCACGAGTACTGCAAGGCCAAATTTTTGTTTACATCTACGAGCCTCCCTCTACTACTCCTGTTCAAACGTTTACAATCAGCACCGCTGCTACGCCTGATTTTCAGGCCTGGTATGATGCCATAGTGGCACCTGATGGCACTATGTATGTCTCTGGACAAGATGGTTTGTACACCTTTGACTACAATGCTGGCGTATTGACTTACGTTGGCCCTTGGCCGGCCTCTTTTCCATTTATCATGACTGAGTTGATACTAATCAATGGACAATTCTATGGTCAGGGTGGCACTATCAATGGTCAGGCAAACGCTTCATTTTATCGCCTTAACATGACTAACCCTGCACAGTCCGTGCTGTTGCATCCCAATATGCCCATTGCATATCAAGATGCTATTGTCGGGGTTACAAATATCGCTAACCCTGCCATTTATACGGCCACCTATGACAATGGAGATGTGGCTGTTGCCACCTATGATACCTTGGCCAATACTACGTCCTTTTACTGTGATGTAGCCAACTCGGTTTCCACTTTTTACGCCGAGATTCCGGCAGGCACAACCTACACGTGTATTTGTATTACAGATGCAGGCACCCTGCCACAAGCCGGCCCGTACAGCATCTGCGCCAATGCAGCGCTCAATTTCCCCGCTGCCACAGGTACGGTACTCGATGCCAATGACCTGCGGCGTTACATCCTCTTCTCCAACCCAGCCGACACGGCAGGCAGCATAGTAGCGATAAGCAGCACGCCCTCTTTTACCTTCAACCCCGCCACCATGCAGACGGGCGTGACCTACTACATCGCCGCCATGGCGGGCAACGGCGTAAATGGCAATGTTGACCTCAACGACCCCTGTTTAGATTTTTCCAATGCCCTGCAAGTGATCTGGCGGCCCTTGCCGAGCGTTGTGTTTTCAGTGGCCAACCCCGATGTGTGCGCAGGCGGCTGCACTACCGTAACGGCCACATTTACAGGCGCTTCGCCCTTTACTTTGACGTACACCATACCCGGAAACGGGCCGCAGAGCCAGACTTTTGCGGGCAGCACAGGCTCTTTTCAGGCCTGCGTGCCGGCGGGCGCGCCTGCGGGGAGTTTTCAGATAGCGGCCACGAAGGTGGTGGATGCGTGGTGTACCTGTGAGTAGAGTTTGTGCCCTACGGGTATGCGATGTCAATGGCTGATTGTGTCGGGTGATTGCCAGTCTTATATCGTCTGTAAATCTTTTAAATTCAGGTAAATCAATCCTGTAAATCACTTAAATCCGGGTATGTTATGAAAAAGCGATTTGTTTTTTGTCTTTTTGTCTTGTTGAGCATAAATCATCTGAGCGCTCAACCCATACTATACGGCGTTACTGCCGATGACAGCAAAATCTATAAAATCAATGTTACTACCTGTGAGATTTGTATTATTTTAGATGTCCTTCAGGATTGTCCTGCCTATGGTATTTATGACTTATTGGTACTGCCTAATGGAGATATTTTGGTGTTGTGTGAATTTGGTTTGAGGCGTTATGATCCGCCTTCCAATACGCCTGTTTGGTCCAACAATGTTATATATAGCGGAGCCTTGCTGGCCCCTGACAATACGATTTATCTTACCTCAAGTGATGGCAACGGCAATTGCAAATTGTGGATTTTTGATCCGTCCAACAACAGTGTCACCTTAGTTGGCGACTTTCCCTCCAACATGGTCGTTTATGAAATGTTTATTCAAAACGGGGTGGTTTATGGAACAGGTTCGGAGTTTATCAATGGCAATTGGGGCAATCCGCGTGTCTTCCAGATAGATTTGGTCAATCCCGGAAATACCACTGTGGTGCAGCCCTTCCCTTTGGTAGGTCTTAACGGAGGGCTTACCAATACAGGTTATGATACCCATACCCTCGGACTTTCAAGATTGGCCCAGTACAATGTAGCGACCAACACCAGCACAGAACTTTGTTTTTTTGGGACTGGTATCCGCATTGCGGGACTTACTGATCTGCCTTCAAATGTGCCCGCCGAACCCTGCGCCTGCCTCTCCAATGCAGGCAACCTGATCCCCAATCAATATGTTGGCTGCGGCACTAACCCCATCACGATCCCCAATGCAACGGGTACGACATTAGATGCCAATGATCTTTTGCGTTATGTGGTTTTTACCAATATCAATGATACCATTGGCAGCATCATACTTCAAAACACAAACAATGTCATCGCATTCAACCCCGGCACGATGCAACAAGGCGTGGTGTATTATGTAGCCGCTGCGGCGGGCAATGGCCTGAATGGAAATGTTGACCTCAATGACCCCTGTCTGGATTTTTCAAACGTCGTTACCATTATATGGTATCCAAAGCCGTCTGTCACGTTTTCGGCGCCCAATGTTGAGCTGTGCCAGGGCGGCTGCCTGAACCTCAACGTGCAGTTTGCCGGACTTGCGCCCTTTTCCCTAACCGGCCAGGTACTGTCGGGAAGCACGGTCATAGGCAGCTTCAACCAGGCGTATGCGTCAAACACTGCTGTGCTGGAAGTATGTGTGCCTGCCAATGTGCCTTTGGGAACCGTTCAGGTAAAAGCGACGAGCCTGACGGACCGGAACTGTAATTGCTTATGACATTAAAATCAACATCATGAACGTAAATGTTCTTACTTCTTTACTTGTTTGTGTCGCGCTACATTCATACGCACAACCCACCTTTAAAAAAACATACGGAGGGGCAGGCAATGAGCAGGCAACCAGTATGGCCCTGCTTCCTGATGGATCCTTCGTGGTGGCTGGCCGTAGCGACATTAATGGTGATGAGGATGCGCTTTTGGTCAAATTTGATGCTGATGGGAATATTGAATGGTCCAAAATGTTTGGCACTCCTGAAAATGATTTTTTTAACACGGTCAAAAGCACTCCGGACGGAGGTTTTATCGCCACAGGCAGCACCTTGTCCAATAGCACAGCAGGCAATTTATTGGCCGTAAAATGCGATGCGGGCGGCAACTTAGTCTGGCAACATCATTTCGGAGAAAGCAGCGCGCTGGAAGACGGGCGTGGTATAGGGCTGCTTCCCGATGGTTATTTGTTCTCGGGGTATCAATTAAATGGCGGGTCAGTTATCTACGTCGTCAAAACCGATGTTAATGGCAACCTTGTTTGGGCCCAAACAACCACTAACCTGGGGGTCGGATCCGAAAGTATCAGAACAAACAATGGTGAAATTTGGGTAGCCACGGGTTATACCGGGGATGGGGCCATCATAAAATTGGACAACAACGGCAATGTTATCGGCACATCACAGTGGTCCGGCAATGGCAATGAGGCCCTCTATCACATCAAAAGTACCGGAGACGAGTTCCTGGTTTCGGATCACTCCTGGGTACCCTCCGGAAATGCACAATTGTGGCCCTGGCTCCTCAAATTGAACAACACGGGAGGTGTTGTGTGGTCAAAATGTTACAACTTTGGGATAAGTGGTCGTTGTTTGGCTGAACCAACCAATGATGGCGGGGCCGTTTTTGGCTCCTATGTCCTCAGCCAGGGCGCAAGAATCATCAAAACAAATGCTTCAGGTGATGTCGTGTGGGCCAAATTGCACCCTTACCCCGGCAACGGGAATGGCCGCATACACCACATACAGGAACGGAGCGGCGGCGGGTATATCGGTATTGGTTTTTGTGACGTATCCGGCAATGGTACCGATATTTTTGTGATGAAAACCGATGCACAAGGTGACATAGCGGCTTGTTGTCCAGCCTCATTTAGTGTCACGGTGGTCAGCTATTCTCCACCCCTTCTCAGCCCCTCTACGAACACCAATGCCCCAAACGACAACGCCACGGCATCATTGACCGACATTGGCATTTCTCTTGCCCCAACAGATCGTTGCAATGGGCCTTCCTGCTGTATCACCGATGCAGGTACCCTGCCTCAAGCCGGCCCGTACAACATCTGCACCAACGGCACCCTGAACTTCCCCGCTACCACGGGTACCACCTTGGATGCCAATGACCTGCTGCGCTACATCCTCTTCTCTAATCCCGCCGACACGGCGGGCAGCATAGTGGCCACCAGCAGCATGACCACGTTTGCCTTCAACCCCGCCACCATGCAAACGGGCGTAACCTACTACATCGCCGCTATGGCGGGCAACGGCGTGAACGGAAACGTTGACCTCAACGACCCCTGTTTGGATTTTTCCAATGCACTGCAAATGATCTGGCGACCCTTGCCCTCGGTAACTTTTTCCGTGGCCAACCCCAATGTGTGCGCGGGCGGTTGCACCAGCGTAAGCGCAACGTTTACGGGCACCGCGCCCTTTACCTTGACCTATGTCATACCCGGAAACGGGCCGCAGACCCAGACTTTTGCGAACAATACGGGTTCTTTTCAGGTTTGTGTACCAGCAAATGCGCCTGCGGGAAGTTTTCAGATAGATGCCACCAAAGTGATAGATTCGTGGTGTACCTGTGAATAAACACAAATTATCTTCAACATCATATCATGCAAAAAGTCCTCTTCTCTCTCATCAAGATTGTACTAATGGCCACTGTTTTGTCCCATCATAATCCACTGGTGGCACAATGTACGCAGCCGACATTGACCGGTATTGCTGTCTTGTGCTTTGGCCAAAGCATCACCTTGACCGCCTCCTCTGGCTACAGCGCGTATTCATGGTCCAATGGAAGCACCACAGAAAGCACCGTCATCACAGCCCCCGGGCCGTATCAGGTCACGGTCACTTGTTCCAATGGTAGTACGGCTATTGGAGGGGCCAATATCCAAGCCTTTACCACGGGCGTGGCTGTGGTAGGCGGAGGGGCCAATATATGCGCTGGTCAATGCACTCAATTGAATGTGTTGCTGACCAATAGTGGCAATACAGGGCCTTTCACCATTGTCTTTGAACTCAGCACCGGAGGCACCCAAACCTTTGTGCAAACAGGTATTGGCAACCTTACCACTATTACCGTTTGCCCTACGGAGACCACCACTTATACGATACAATCCGTAACCAATTCACAAGGCTGCGTTGCTTTTATCAATCCCAATTTGACCTCGGCGACGGTCAATGTCACCACGGCAAACATCACGGTGCAGGGGCCAAATACACTGTGCGCTGGCGAAAGCGCAACCCTTACCGCCGTGCCAGGCAATGGAACAAACTATGTATGGAGCAATGGCGCCACGGGCAATCCGATTACCGTAAACGCGGCAGGCACGTATTCCGTTACGGCTACCTTGCCCGGCAATTGTACGGGCAATGGCAACATAACGATTGCCGCCGCACCCCAGCCCTCCATCACCTTTTCCGTGGCCAACCCTAACGTATGCGCTGGCGGCTGCACCACCGTGACCGCCACATTTACAGGTACTCCGCCGTTCACTTTGACTTATACTACGCCCGGAGGCGGGCCACAGACCCAGACTTTTGCAGGCAATACGGGCACTTTTCAGGTATGCACCCCGGCAAATGCGCCTGCGGGGAGTTTTCAGATTCTTGCCACTAAGGTGGTGGATGCCCTGTGTACCTGTGAATAAAGCAAGCTTGGGTGTCACACTTGCGCCCCTTTAGGGATACAATATATTGCAAGGATTCCGGAGATCAACAACAGCATAAAAATACTGACAACATACATGATATACTTTCGCTATTTTTTCCTTTTATTGTTTTTGGTCATTTCCTCTTTTGGCCTTTCCGCGCAGGTATTGTACGGCTTGATTGATGACAATGGCAGTGGCAGCGACTCCGTGGTAGTTATTGATGTAAATGAATGTAGTGTCTGCACGGCTGCCCCCACCTGCTCCAGTACCGCTTACGAAGTGGAAGTGATGCCCAATGGCAATTTTTTGGTCTCCAACGGCGGCTTGCTTATTTGTAATCCGTCGGGCGGGCAGATTCAGGACCTTGGCGCAGCGTCCTATCAGTCCGTAGGTGTTGGTGGCGGCATTTACTATTATTCCGGCTTTTTTGTTGGTCTTGGGCAGTACAATGCCAATACGGGCACGACACAAACCATTGGTGATTTGCCGGCCAACTTTCTGCTGTCTTCGAGTGGCGATTTCTTTTTTATCAACGGCATCCTGTATGCCCTGGGCATCAATTTGACCACGGGAGCGAGCGAGATTTACCAGATCAACACCACAAACCCATCGGCATCCACTTTTGTGGCCGCCCCTCCGCTCCTCAATCCACAGGGCGTAGCCACCGTGGGCAACACCGTTTATATCATGGACTGGAATGCCACAGGGTCCGTTCTTTACACCTATGACATTGCCACCAATTCCCTAACCGAGATATGCTCATTTCCCGGAAAATTTATTTTTAGCCTTGGGGCATTACCAAGCGGGGTAGCCCCACTCAATTGCTGCACTACCAATGCTGGTACCCTGCCTCAGGGCGGCCCGTACAACATCTGCATTAATGGTACGCTTACTTTTCCGCCCGCCACAGGTACGGTATTGGATGCCAACGACCTGCTGCGCTACATCCTCTTCTCCAATCCTGCCGACACAGCGGGAAGCATAGTGGCCATCAGCAGCACACCCACCTTTACCTTTAATCCCGCCACCATGCAGACTGGCGTGACCTACTACATCGCCGCCATGGCAGGCAACGGCCTGAACGGCAACGTTGACCTCAACGACCCCTGTTTGGATTTTTCCAATGCACTGCAAGTGATCTGGCGGCCCTTGCCCTCCGTAACTTTTTCCGTGGCCAATCCCGATGTCTGTGCGGGCGGTTGCACTAACGTAACGGCCACGTTTACAGGTACCGCGCCCTTTACCTTGACCTATGTCATACCCGGAAACGGGCCGCAGACTCAGACGTTCACGGGCAATACGGGCACGTTTCAGGTGTGTGTACCTGCGGGCGCGCCTGCGGGGAGTTTTCAGATCAATGCCACTAAAGTGGTGGATGCGTGGTGTAGCTGCGAATAGCCCAGAAAAGCGGATTTGCAAATCTGACTTTACTGTTTTAGTTTCGCTGCGAATTTAACACAGTGAGTTATGAAACCTTCTATCCTTGTCGGCTACGGCATATTGGCCATGCTCTGTCTGATCTCCTCAGATTTTAGGGCACAATGCACCACAAAAGTAACCCACCTTTCGGGTACAGTATCCTTCCCATGTACGGATGTGACCGTCACCTCAAGCGGCTCGGTAAGTACTATGGTGGGTTGCCCGGCCACAGCCAATCCCAAAAGCCCTTACTGGGTAGGGCGGCTTGCCACGGGTGCCTATACCTTCTCGTTTTCCCAACCTGTTTCAGGCGTTACTCTTGATGTTTCCTGGTTGGATAATGCCTCAAACGCTTACGAAGAGCTGACTTTTGAGATCAATGGGGTACCGTATCCCATTACCAATCCGGGCATACCTGATAATTGTCAAACTCCTGCCGAGTTGACGGCATGGGGCAATATCATTGCCAGCCCGAATACCAATGGCTCATGGGATGCCATAATAATCATGGAAGACATCAGCACCATCACAGTAAAGGATACCCATATCTTAGGAGGGCCATTGGGCGTTGCCTTTTCCCTGTACTTCTGCTGCCCCGATCCATGCCCTACGGATGCCGGGGTAATGAACGGAAGCAATCTGGACCTTTGTCCCGACCAGATTGCCAGCACCTCGCCCTCCACGCAGTTTTTTTTGGAAAGCAATGACCTGCTCCAATATGTGCTATTTTCTAACCCAAGCGATACCATTGGCAGCATTATCGCCACCAGCAACACGCCCACTTTTTCCTTTAACCCCGCCACCATGCAGACCGGCGTGATCTACTACATCGCCGCCGTAGCTGGCAACGGCCTGAACGGCAACGTTGACCTCAGTGACCCCTGTTTAGATTTCTCCAATGCCATACAGCTTATTTGGCACCCTCTGCCCTCCGTAACTTTCTCCGTGGCCAACCCGAATGTCTGCGCGGGCGGCTGCACTAACGTAATGGCCACATTTACAGGTACTTCGCCGTTTACTTTAACTTATGTCATGCCCGGCAGCGGGCCGCAGACCCAGACGTTCACGGGCAATACGGGCACGTTTCAGGTGTGTGTGCCTGCGGGTGCGCCTGCGGGAAGTTTTCAGATAGCAGCGACCAAGGTGGTGGATGCATGGTGCACGTGCGAGTGAGCAGGAAGTTTCGTTTGTGCGCTGAATTTATTTTGGTTAATTTCGCGGCAGACTAACTTTTGTTTTTATGAAAATGGCTAAACCTTTAGTGCTTTGTATAGGCGTTTTGTTTGGCTTAAGCCCTATCCATCTGGATGCTCAGTGCACCACAAAAGTAACCCACCTTTCGGGTACAGTATCCTTCCCATGTACAGATGTAACGGTCACCTCAAGCGGCTCGGTAAGTACTATGGTGGGTTGCCCGGCCACAGCCAATCCCAAAAGCCCTTACTGGGTAGGGCGGCTTGCCACGGGTGCCTATACCTTCTCGTTTTCCCAACCTGTTTCAGGCGTTACTCTTGATGTTTCCTGGTTGGATAATGCCTCAAACGCTTACGAAGAGCTGACTTTTGAGATCAATGGGGTACCGTATCCCATTACCAATCCGGGCATACCTGATAATTGTCAAACTCCTGCCGAGTTGACGGCGTGGGGCAATATCATTGCCAGCCCGAATACGAATGGCTCCTGGGATGCCATCATCATCACGGAAACTATTAGCAGTATAACCGTAAAGGATACCCATTTTTGGGGAGCACCATTGGGCGTAGCCTTTTCCCTGTACTTCTGCTGCCCGGATCCATGCCCTACGGATGCCGGGGTAATGAACGGAAGCAATCTGGACCTTTGCCCCGGTCAGATTGCCAGTACCTCGCCCTCCACGCAGTTTTTTTTGGAAAGCAATGACCTGCTCCAATATGTACTTTTCTCCAACCCAAGCGATACCATAGGCAGCATTATCGCCACCAGCAACACGCCCACTTTTTCCTTTAACCCCGCCACCATGCAGACCGGCGTGATCTACTACATCGCCGCCGTAGCTGGCAACGGCCTGAACGGCAACGTTGACCTCAGTGACCCCTGTTTAGATTTCTCCAATGCCATACAGCTTATTTGGCATCCTCTGCCCTCCGTAACTTTCTCCGTGGCCAACCCGGATGTATGCAGGGGAGAGTGCACTGATATTACCGCTACGTTTACAGGCTCGCCACCCTTTATCCTGACCTATGTTATTCCCGGAAGTGGCCCATTGACCCAGACTTTCCCCAACAACACAGGCACTTTTCAGGTATGCGTGCCACCCAACGCGCCTACGGGCGGCTTTCAACTGTCGGCCACCCAATTAGTGGATGCCTGGTGCAGCTGT
Organism: uncultured Saprospiraceae bacterium; assembly: GCA_964539805.1. Taxonomy (GTDB): domain Bacteria; phylum Bacteroidota; class Bacteroidia; order Chitinophagales; family Saprospiraceae; genus M3007. The sequence continues at coordinate 16,700 of CAZIKN010000077.1, forward strand.
GAGTAATGGTTTTGCCTAACGCAGCACCCACTTCTTTCCCACTACGCCATTTTGGGTCAGCAGGCGCAAAAAATACACGCCTGGCGGTAGCAAAAAATCCATTTCCCAGCGGTTGCCCGGCGGAAGTTCCCGCTCGGCCACCATTTTGCCCGTGGCATCATGGAGGCTAAAGGGCGAATACTCTGTAAGAAAAAGATCGGATGTGAGGGTCATGTGGCCGTCGGAGGGATTGGGGGAGAGCTGGAGGGCAATGGGGGTTTTATCAATGGGGGAAGCAAGTTGGAGGTCAAGCGAATATATTTTGGCATCTTGGGTCGCTACCCACAGCTTGTTGTCTTTGAGGGTCATGGCCGTCACATCAACTGATGGCAGAGCCGGCTCTATGGGGTAGAAGCGGCCACTTTGATCATTGGTATAAAAAATACCTTTGTTTTGCACGGCTATGAAGTGAACACCATTTTCCTGTGCTATTGCTACAATGGGATTTTGCAAAAAATTAGTACCATCTTTCCAGTTTACAGGATAATACTTCTCCCATGCCTGATTGTTGGTTCCGTAGTAGTAGGCCGTCTGAAGGCAGAAATCTATCATGTTGTTGCCATCAAAAACAGGCGCAGGAATGGATAAAAACTGTGTCAGCAAACAGGGTGATGCTGGTGTCCTCAGCACAACTTTCAAATCTTCATTGAGCACAATGTGGTCAAGGCTATTGCCCGTCTTTGACTCATACAAAGTGAAATATAAGTACGAACCGCGTGTCGTAAAATTTTTAATCTGATAGTCATTTGAGATGTTTGCAATGTGAAATAGTCTTTCAATTTTAAAACCATTATCCAACCTGTGAAAGTATTTATTGCCTTCATTATAAGCCCAAATTTTGTTATCTGTTAGTACAATTTTTTCCCATTTATTAGCCTTGTAAAATCCCCAGCTTTTCCCGTTGTCAACAGAATATTGATATGTTGAGTCGGAGAGTTTAAGCAATATCATGTTATTGTTGACCTGGATGTTTACCTCTTCAATGCCACTGTAATAATATTTTTTACGGGTAAGGGCTTCCCAGTTTTTTCCCTTATTATCTGTGGAAGCAACATAATAAAGGGTATTGGCATACAACTTTTCCCCTACAGGGTTCAGGTAGTTAATGTAATGCCCCTTCAATCCGGAGTAAGCGGTTTCTATATTTTTCATGTTGTGATCGGAACGGTACAACTCTGCGCCTTGCATTAAAAAATGTTCCTTTACAAGGAGTAGATCACTTAGTTGCAGGGGCAAATCAGGGCTACCGTCAAGGTACAGCACGTTCCAAGTCAATCCGCCATCTCGTGAGTAGCTCAATCTGGAACTGCCCGGATATGTCCTCGGAAAAAAAAGGACGATAAAATCACCTTTCCCTTTGATGTTGCATTCCATAAATTGGCCATAATATGGTCCCGTCCACATTTTGTCCGTTTCAATGGTCTGCCAACTGCGAAGGCCATCCGTTGACATCACGATACGCTTGGCTTCGTGGTAGAGCACAAAAATCTTTTGATCCACAGTGCCAACAGATAAAAAGGCCTCTTCACTGCTGGATACTTTTTCCCAGTTGGCACCACCATCTGATGTACGGAATATATTACTTGGTCCCCAGGCGAAACATTCTGTTGGCGTGCTGCATAATTTTTCCAGATCAAAGCCCAAAATATCACTATTGGAAGTGGTCCAGGATTCTCCATGATCAGATGAATAATAGATTTTCTGGCTACTCAACACGATAAGGTTGTTGCCATTGGCCCAAAAGTCATTTATCCGCTCGGGTGCGCCCATTTCAAATACCTTTTTCCATGTTTTGGCTTTGTCCGTACTTTTGTATAGTTCATTTGAACTACTCACATAGCCATAAAAGATGCCCTTTGATACCCTAAATTTATACATTCCCCTAAGCCCGGGCCCCAGGGCGATCCAATGTTTGCCTTCATCCGTGCTTTCATACAAGCCTCCATAAGCGAGCGCATATACCGTTTCATTTTCTTCCTGAACACAAAAAGCGGTGCCCCCATCAGGGACAGGGATGTTCTGCCATTGCGCAAAAAGATTCAAAGCAAAGTGAAGTGCTATAAAAAGGAGCGTTAATGACTTTTTCATGATAATTATTTTTGATGTTTATGATAATAAGGACAAGGTAACATAGTCAGGTTTATATAAAAATGCGTAATGTGTGGAGTTGCCATCATGGCTGTTGAATCACGCTTATGATTGAGCAAGTGAAGAGTTTTTCATATCCTTGCGGCCAAATTATACCGGGATTAAATTGATCTTGAAGATTACCAAGATTGATTTACTTGATTTTTAAAGATTTACAGACGCGAGTGATTCAAAACCACTTTGCGTTGACTATAAACTGGATAATACATGAAAGCGACCATTATCGGCGGCGGCATCATTGGACTGAGCACAGCCCTTCACCTGCAAGAAGAAGGCTGGGAAGTGACGGTGCTGGAAAAAAGCGACCTTAAAAACAACTGCTCATTTGGCAACATGGGCTACCTGTCGCCCTCTCACCTCGTGCCGCTGGCCCAACCCGGCATCGTGAGTCAGGGATTGCTCTGGATGTTCAACATGAAAAGCCCTTTTTATGTGCGGCCCAGCCTGAACTGGAGCCTGATAGATTGGGGCCTGAAATTCGTGCGGGCCTCCAACCCTGAGCATGTGCAGCGCAGTGCCGGCCCGCTCACCGAGCTCCTCCTGCTCTCCCGTGACCTTACTAAGGCCTGGAAAACCAGCGGCCTTATGAATTTTGAGTATGCCGATGACGGCTGCATCATGTACTACCAAACGGCCAAAAAGGAAAAAGAAGAAACCGAGGCCGCAAAAATGGCTCAGGACCTCGGCCTGAAAATCGAGATCATCAACCGCGAGCAAGCCCAACAAGTGGAGCCGCTGTTGCGCCCCGATGTGCGCGGGGGCGTGTGGTTCAAAGATGATGCGCACCTTCATCCCAATACCCTCATGCGCGAACTGCAACGCGTACTGGAACTGCGCGGGGTGCGCATCCTGCGCAATGCGGAAGTTATCGGTTTTGACAAAAGCAACGGAAAAATAAACAGTGTGCACTATCGGCACACGCAGGAACAAGGCCGTCAAAGCTCCGAAACACCGCAGACCAATCCCTACCAAGCCACCCCGGCCACACAGCAAGCTGACATTGCCTCCATTAGCAGCGAACTGGTGGTACTTGCAGCCGGTTCATGGTCACGCGAGCTGGCCAATATGGCCGGCGAATACATCCCGCTCATGCCCGGCAAGGGTTATTCCATGACCATAGATGTGGCCGAGCAAAAACTAAAGGTACCGTGTATCCTCTTAGAGTCCAAGGTGGCACTAACGCCCTGGGCCACTCGATTACGGATTGGCAGCACCATGGAGATCGGGGCCATCAATGACAAAATATTGTTCCCGCGCGTGCGGGGCATCTTGGAGGCGGTGCCACGCTTTTTCCCCGGCTATGCTGATGATGCCGATTTTCAACGCTTGAGTGATTTTGATCAATTGCGGGCAGAAGCCAAAGAGCGTATCTGGTTTGGCTTCCGCCCCCTTTCCGCTGATGGCGTACCGTATATCGGCTTTGCCAAAAACCATAAAAACCTGATCATTGCCACTGGACACGCCATGCTGGGCCTCAGCATGGGAGCGGCCACGGGCAAGCTCTGCGCCGAATTGGCCAATGGCAAACCGACAAGTATAGGCGTAACTGCTTTTGACCCAAACAGGTATGCCTAAACCCTCATCAACCCGAATTAGCGGCCCAAAGGATACTCCGGTTCGCGTTTCAGAAAAGCCGCTATGATAAGGCCAAGTATAACGGAAAAAAGCACCCCAAAACCGATACCTGCGGTGAGGGTCTTGCCAATGTTTTGTTGCTCTTCAAAGCCCTTCAAGGCTTGCTCCATTTGCGCCTCCGACATGGCATCACCCCATGCCTCCACAAAATTTTCTTTGAGGCTCTCCACATAGTCCGGCACCAATACCTGGGTGAACAATATGCTCCACACCGAAGAAATGACACTGGCCACAAGAATAATGAGGGCTGCTACCACAAATGCCCGGCCAAAGGAGATAAAGCCGCCGTCCACTTTGTCGCGCTGGTGCCCGGTGCCTATACCCGCAATGGTTCCGTTCATAATCAGGGAAAAAAGTAGCATGCCTGCCCATCCGCTCAAGGACATCATATTAAAATCAATGAGGTACAGCAGCAGTTGCAGTACAATGCCCGCGCCGCCACAAATAAGGCCAAAGCGCAGTACCGTATTCCAATAAGAATTTTCCGGGGTATTTTGAATTGAATTGTCAAGTGTGGTCATCGTAAAAAAAGAATGATTGGTGAAAAATTAATACCGAAATATATCTGCCCCAGGGCTACATCAGTCGAATGCTTACGACCAAAAATACCATGATGACGATAAAACCTGAATTTTAGCCGTTCTTTGCAGCCTGTATTATGTCACTTATCAAAAAACTCGCCGGCGAAACCGTTTTGTACGGCCTGAGCAGTATCATAGGCAGGCTGCTCAATTACCTCTTAGTGCCCTTGCATACCCGCTTGTTCACCCAAAGCGATTATGGCATTGTCAGCCATCTTTTTGCCCTTTCGGGGTTTCTGATCGTGGTCTATTCCTATCGGATGGAATCGGCTTTTTTTCGTTTTGGCACACCCAAAGAGGATAGGGAGGATGCTTTTGATACAGGATTAAGTTCTTTGATTATCAGTACTTTATGTCTTACTGTTGTGCTGTTTTTGTTGGCGTCACCCATTGCTGCGGTATTGGACTACCCGGATCAGGCTTATTATGTGCGATGGTTTGCGCTCATTTTAGCCTTTGACTGCCTTTGCGAGCTGCCTTTTGCGCGTTTGCGCCTGGAGCAAAGGCCCATTCGGTTTGTAAGCATAAAAATCATCAATATCGGTGTCAACATAGCCCTCAACCTGTTTTGGCTCCTGCTCTGCCCATGGGCTGTCAAGCAGGGCTACACAGCGGTACATTGGGTATGGCGACCCGATTGGGGGGTGGAATACGTTTTTTTGGCCAATTTGATGGCCAGTGGCATCACCCTGCTTTTGCTTTCAGGCCAGTTGCGCACGCTGCATTTTGGCATAGATAAAGCACTGTGGATCAAGATGATCAAATATGCCGCACCGCTTATCATTGTGGGCTTGGCAGGTATTATGGACGAGATGTTCAGCCGCGCCATGATGACCAAATTATTGCCCGGCACCTTAGCGGAAAACCGCGCCCAATTGGGCATTTTTTCTGCCAATTACAAGTTGGCCATGCTCATTACCATGTTCACTCAAGCCTATCGGTATGCGGCCGAACCCTTCTTTTTCCGGCATGCCGGCGACCGTGACGCCATGAAAATACAGGCCGACGCGGCCAAGTGGTTTACCATAGCGGCAGCTACGGGCATGCTGGGCATTTTGTTGTTTTTGGATGCATTGAAAGCCATTTTTCTTGGCGAAAGGTTTCACAGCGGCTTGGGTGTTGTGCCGGTGCTGCTCATGGCCAATGTCTTTTTGGGGCTGTATTACAATTTTTCCGTGTGGTATCGCCTAAAGGACCGCACGGGCCTTGGGGCCATCATTTCGGTTCTGGGTGCCCTGCTTACCATTGGCCTTAATGTCTGGTGGATACCCCTTTACGGATACGTCGGGGCCGCCTGGGTTACCCTGATCTGTTATGCCTTTATGAGCGTTGCTACCTGGTACACGGGGCTTAAGCACTACCCCGTTCCTTATCCGCTTGGCCGCATGGCTATGTACGTTTTTGGTGCATTGGGTATTTACCTGATAGTCAATGCGTTGCAGCAGCATATCGCTCATAGCCCTGTTTTGCTATGGGGCATGCGCGGGGCGTTTTTCGGGGCGTTTTTGCTGGGGGTTTATGGGGTGGAAAGGAAGGGGTGAGGCAGAAGCAAAGACCGAATGTTAAAACCATAACTTAATTTGGAAACCTCTATTTTTATACCCATATTTGCATCATGTTTTGACAAAAGTATCTCACTGAGTCATTTCCTGTTGTAGGCCACAACTTTCCCCATCAGTCATTTTTGCAAACTGCCCCTTTTTCTTTAATCCTTCCTTATTATATGGAATACGATGTATTACATGGTTTTGTACCATTTTTATGGTTCATCCTTTATTGTCTGTCGTAGTCCACATTGGTTTCCTGCATATTGGCATACACGTTCTTTGTCGTAATCTTCACGGCAAAAAGCACTTTTTTTCACCAATTTTATTTCGTAAAATGAAACAGAAATTCAAAGTTTTCGCACCTCGCACCTCGCACCTCGCACCTCGCACCTCGCACCTCGACGAGCCTAATCTTCCTGATTATGCTGCTGTTTTGTAGAATTTCCGTAAATGGGCAGGAGTACAATCCCTGTCCACCCAATGATGGTAATCCGCAATTTCTTGAATGTTACTCCTATCCAGATGGGCTATGTATCCTGAACTCGGATTTTACGGCCTCCGAAGATTACACCTTCGGCACAGGTCCGGGTTCTGTGACCACAAATGGCGGCTTTCCAAGCGGTGGAGGTACCGTGCAGGGCCAAAACATCATCATCAATGGCCTTTATGAAATAAGTGTTGATGTTGAATTTATTGACTGCGTGTTTAAAATGGGGCCGGGAGCAGAAATCAGGATTATTGATAATGCGGGAGGAAATTTAAATGTCTCCTTTAAATATTGTGACTTCTTTTCTTGCAATAATTTATGGACTGGAATAACTACCCAATTCTCGAATACGCTTAATCCAACACTTCTCGATTTTGTTTTTCAAAACAACAGAGTGGAAAATGCCTATATTGCCCTTAATCTTGAAGAGGGCGCAAACAACACTTATGAGATTTTGCTCAATACTTTTGAGAATAACTACATCGGGATTGCAAATAGGAAAAAGAATTTTTCATTTTTAAATGCCCTGATTTATGGTAATGAATTTCAAGGCACAAACACTCTGCTACCATCTTTGCCCCCTTTACCGTCAATATCGCCTTCCCTTGCTTATGCAGGGGTCAAATTAGAAAATGTGGATGCTCAAGTTGGAGTACCTGTAGGAGTTGTTGGTAATCCTTCCATTACTAATTTTTTCAGGTGCCTGTTGGAAGGAGTCCATACAACAAACAGCGTAACGTATTGCTATAACAATCATTTTTATAATATGGAGCGAGTGGGAGGCACAGGCCACGGCATATACGCCGATGATGGGACAGTACAAGCATACAACAATGTTTTTGAGCGGTGTCGTGAAAATGGGATTTATGCCATAGGAGCCCATCTGTTTGCGGAGAGGAACAGGTTCTTAGGTAGGTGCGACATAGGCATATTGTCCAACGCTAACTTAAATGCTGAAAAAATAAGGATTAGAGATCATAATGAATTTCTCATGGGCAATGATTTTTTACATGGGATCAGTGTAAGTCGCAGCGTGGATAATCCAACCAATAGCCCGACAAATGTGATTAATGACAATGATTTTATCATCAATATTACAGATAAAACCCTAAGCAACGCTTATGGTATAAAACTAACGGGAGTTTTTAATGCCACTGCCGCTTTTTTTGAAATGGCCGGGAATGACATGGATATCACCTGTGCTGGCGGATTGAATGCCATTGAAATTGTGATTGCACAGGCAAATGATCTATGGATACACGACAATTTGATTGATTTTACATATCCCCCAAATGGTACGGGACTCAATAATATTTATGGCATTAGTCTAGCATCTTTTGGTGTACCTTCAGCGGCAATAATCAATACAAGAGTGCACAGAAATATCATTACCGGTACCGGTCAAAGCTTTGTTGGAAATAATATCATGACCTGCGCCATCCATTTTGATGGCATAAAAGGGGTAGAATTTTGTGGCAATGTCATGGATCGCTCTGCCAGAGGTATACATGCTGGATTTGGGGCTACAGCAGTGTTCTTAAGAGAAAACGAATTCAAGCACCATAATGAGTGCCTTCTACTAAACACAAATATAGGTCCACAACCATGTAGAGGTAATCTTTGGCCCTTAACAATAACAGATTGTACAAATTTCGCAGCACAAAATACCGCTTTAAACCCATTCAATTCTCTAATAGAGGTTTGTGAATCTACAGCACTGCCCTTTTTGCCCCCGGCAAGCAGTGTGGACCCTATGAACGGATGGGTACAGCCCAATCCTACACTTCTACAAGATTATTGCAATTATAATTTTTTGCCTCCCAATACTCTGAGCAATGAATTATCTTGGTTTGAAGAAGCGGAGGTCAATGGACAAGGCAGTTACAGCTCTTTTGTAGAACAATGGGAAGTACAGCAAAAACTATACGCCAAACTGCATGAACAAAGCGATCTAAGGCCAACGGGCAGCGCGGCGGCTACCTTTTACAATTTTCACAGCGGGTCGCTTTTAGCTGGCTTTGCACAGGTAGAACTGCTCATCAACAATGCCATGACCATATCCGCAGCAGATCAGGCAGCCTTTAATCAGGCCCAAACCAATATGGGAACGGCGGCCCAGGCCCTGCTTACCTTGGATGCCCAACAGGATTTTAACAACCCCTCTTCGCTCACAAATACTTATTTTGGCAGCAGAAGCACCCACCTTACAAACATAGCCTCGAATCACGTACAGGAGCAAAACACCCAGATTACGCGCGAAACCAATATGTTGACAGGTCTGCAGGCTGCCCTTAACGCCAACAATGCATTAAATACCGCAACCCCTTATGAAATTGCACGCAAGTATATTTTGGGGTACCGCATCAATAGACTCTTGGGTATTTCGTTAACACAAAGTGAGTACCAGTACCTCAAAAGTATCGCGGACGGAGATCCTGCACTGCTGGGACATGATGCCATCCATGATGCCGTTTCGTTGCTCAAACCCTGTGATCAGATTTCCTATATAACTCAAGAAACTCACAATGAAGGGGAGCATGCCAACCCTATCATAGATAGGCAAAAACAGGACAAGAATCTACTGGATTTTCATATTGCGCCCAATCCCACAAACGGCTCGGCCATCATTGTTTTTGATGAAGCCATAGTGGCCCGTATAGAATTGATTGACCTGATGGGGCGCTTGCAACTACGACAAATCGTAGGGGAAAAGCAGCCCAATGTTACATTGGATCTGGCTAAGATGCCGCAGGGCATTCTTAAGGTAAGATGCTTTGACCAAAGCGGCCGCTTCCTCGCAGAGAAAAATCTTTTCATTACACATTAATTTTCTTAGACCAAAGTGCATCGCCCTCGCAAGGGGCGGTGCTTACTTTTATTATATCTAATCATGAAATATTCATTAATTATATTACTGATAGCCAATATTTTATCTTATAACTTAAAGGCTCAAAACAAATATGATAACACATGGGCCTTGGGTTATAGCAAAATCGGTTCATGGCCAAATGGAATAGAATTTGGCGGCATAACACTTTCTTTTGATCCTACCTTGAGCATTGCTCAACACGATTTTGTTTCAAGTTCACCTGCTGCCTGTATCAGCAACAGAGAAGGTGGATTGGTGGCCTACACCGATGGCTGCCGAATATACAACAATAAACACCAGGTAATGAAAAACGGGGATACCCTCAACCCTGGCAAAGTATTCAATTTATATTGCCGTACCCAATTTTATCCCGAGTTCCAATGTGCTCTATTTTTGCCCTCACCCAATGATAGCAATGAGTATTATCTGTTTCATACCAGATCGGATGATATTGACTACTATCCCGCCAACCTGTTGTACACCAAATTACAAGTCAACAGAACCAATATGGGCGAAGGTGTAATTTACAAAAACAAATTAGTTTTTACCGATTCTTTTGCATTGGCCGGGTATGTCGCGGCCACACGACATGGCAACGGGCGCGACTGGTGGATCGTAAACCCACGCTGGTTCAAGGATGGCCACCACGTCAGCCTGCTCACACCCGATGGGGTTCAATATATGGGCCTGCAAGGCACGCAAGACAGCATCAACAACTGGGCCTGCTGCGGGCAGTCCTGCTTCTCCACCGATGGCAGCAAGTATTTCCTGCACTTGCAGCAGCAGGGCCTGCGCATGTTTGATTTTGACCGCTGCACGGGTCGCTTGTCCAATCCCTTTTACAGCCCGCAGGATACCACTCAGGATCGGGGTGCAACGGGTATAGCTACCTCGCCCAACAGCCGTTTTTTGTACGTGTCGTCCAATCGAAAAATAGTGCAATACGACCTATGGGCCACTGATTTTTTAGCCTCCAAAACTACCGTGGCAGTGTATGACGGGGTGCAGGCACCCTATCCTACTACTTTTTTTCAAATGGTGCTGGCCCCTGACGGCAAAATTTACCTGAATTCCACCAATGCAAACCATATCCTGCATGTCATCAACAAACCCGACGAGCCAGGCATGGCCTGTGACGCGCAGCCGCATGGCCTGAAACTGCCCTCGCTCACTGGCCTCATCATGCCCAATATGGCCAACTACCGCCTCGGCCCGCTCAAAGGTTCTCCCTGCGACACCATCACCCTGTCCGCCGCTGAGCCACGGCATGAAGTCATCTTAGCCGATGGCATTGATACTTATCCCAATCCGGCCCGCGATTATGTCCGTTTTGACAAACTGAGCTTCCAGCAGGGGCTGTCCGGTCGCCTGAGGCTCTACAATATGGCGGGCGGCTTGGTCTGGGCGGCGGATTTTCCGCAGGGCGAGCACAGCATGAGCGTGCCGGTAGCGCAGCTGCCCCCGGGCCTGTACGTGTGGGAATACCTGAACGAGCGCGGACAGCGGGCCGGCGGGCGGGTGGTGAAGGAGTGAAGCCTAAAGAGGGATGAAGTATGAAGTATGAGGGATGAAGGGCGCGCAAGCGGGCGGGTGGTGAAGGAGTAATCGTGGCTGATAGTGATACCTCAACGCCGCTCCGCCTCTTTCGCCTAAAGCCCGAGAATACGTCCCCCGACGTATTCTAATACGTTGTACAACCTATTCGTTTAGGTAAATAACGTAAACGAATAGGTCCTCCGACGTATTCGTTTACGTCCCTCGACGTATTCGTTTAGGTCTCTGACGTATTCGTTTACGTCCCTTGACGTATTCGTTTAGGTCTCCGACGTATTCGTTTAGGTTGTATAACCTATTCGTTTAGGTTGTTTTGACAAGTGTTTAGGTTGTTTACCCAAACGAATAGGTTCCCCAACCTATTCGTTTAGGTTATTTTGAGGATAGAATACGTTGTACAACCTATTTGTTTACGTCCCCTAACCTATTCGTTTAGGTTGTTTTGAGGATAGAATACGTTGTACAACCTATTCTATCCTCAAAACAACCTAAACGCCGCACTTCTGCGGCCACCTTAACTTCAAAATATGTGGGCCTGCTTATTCGAATAGCCCAACTGCCCAATGCCGTCTTTTATGGCAAGTGCTGGGCATGCCAATCCTGCGCCCGCTCCGCTACCGCAGTATCGTTACATCACCTTTGAGGAACAAGGTATTGCCATCGGACAATTCCAGTTCCGTGTACCAGCCAAATACCCCCGCATCCAGGGTTTTGCCTTTGTAACTGCCATCCCAACCGAGACCGGGGTCATTGGGACTAAAGGCGCGGCGCTCAAAGACCAATTCGCCCCAGCGGTCAAACACACGAAGTAGCCTGACTTGCGACACATCTTTCCCCGAAAAAACGGTAAAATAGCCGTTTTGTGCGCTACCTGGCAGGAAAGCATTGGGCATAAACACCT
>CAZIKN010000078.1:0-28180 GCA_964539805.1 uncultured Saprospiraceae bacterium
CCCGTTTTGTCAAATACCTCGAAAGTCGTGGACTTAAGCCCCAAAATGGCGGTAAAGTTTGGCACTTTATTGGTGATGGCGAAATAGACGAACCGGAAATATACGGCACCATCGGCCTCGCCAGCCGCGAAAACTTGGACAATGTGGTCTTTGTGGTACATTGCAACCTCCAACGATTGGACGGCCCGGTGCGCGGCAACGCCAAGGTCGTGCAAGAAGTGGAACGCCAGTTTTTTGGTGCCGGATGGGAAGTTATCAAAGTGATTTGGAGCAGTGATTGGGATGATCTGTTGGCCCGTGACGAAGACGGTGCATTGCTCAATCGTCTGGAAACTTTGGTGGACGGTCAGTTTCAGGAAATGGCCGCTATGCAGGATGGAGCCCTCATCCGCCGTATGCTGATTGGCGATGACGCCAACAGCGCATCCATCACAGCCTTGTTGGCTGATGTTTCAGATGAAAAATTGGCCAAAATGCGCCGTGGCGGCCATGATGCCGAAAAGGTGTATGCCGCTTATGACCGTGCTACCAAGTCCGGCAAACCAACGGCTATCATTGTAAAAACTGTAAAGGGGTATGGTATGGGTAAAGCCGCAGAAGGCAAAAATAAAGCCCACCAAACCAAAGATCTCAGCGAAGACAGCCGTGTGGAAACCAAAAATCGCTACGCCATACCGCTGAGTGATGAAGACGCCAAAGCGGCCAAATTCTATTTCCCCGGCCCGGACGCGCCAGAAACCAAGTACCTGCACGAACGACGCAAAGCATTGGGCGGCTACCTGCCCGAACGCTCGGATGAATACCCCAAATTTGCCCTGCCCGATCTGGCCACTTTTGACAAGCAACTCAATGGCTCAGAGGCAAATGCGGGCAAATTGTTCTCCACTACGGCTGCCATGGTGGACATCATGACCCAATTGGCCCGCAACCCTGAAATGGGTAAATACGTGGTACCTATAGTGCCGGATGAAGCCCAAACCTTTGGTATGGAGCCTATGTTCAATTCCGTGCAGATATGGAACCAAAAAGGCCAATTGTACACTCCGCTCGAGATCGGTATTTCCGTTATTAAATACAAGGAATCCAAAACCGGACAGGTACTGCAAGAAGGCATCAACGAGGACGGAGCAACGGCCTCCTTTACCGCAGCCGGCACCGCTTATGCCCTGCACGGCGTGCCTACCATTCCATTTTACATCTATTACTCCATGTTTGGCTTCCAACGCGTGGGCGACATGGTGTGGGCCGCTGCCGATATGATGTGCAAAGGCTTCCTTCTGGGCGCCACCGCTGGCCGAACCACGCTCAATGGCGAAGGCCTTCAACACCAGGACGGGCATTCCATTTTGATCGCACAGACCGTCCCCTCAGTCATCCCTTATGACCCCGCATTTGCCTACGAATTAGCCGTGATCGTGCATGATGGCATTCGACGTATGTACCTGAACAACGAGTCCAAAATATACTACATCACCCTGTACAATGAAAACCTGCTCATGCCAGCCATGCCCAAGGGGGTGGAGGAAGGCATACGCCGTGGCCTGTATCGCTTCAAAAAATCAGATGGCAAAGGCAAGGGCGCCAAAGCCCACCTGTTTGGTTCCGGTGTTATTATGAAACAGGTGATAGAAGCTGCGGAAATTCTTGAAAAAGAAGGTGTTAGTACCGATATTTGGAGCGCAACCTCCTGGACGGAGCTGTACCGTGATGCCGTAAGTTGCGATCGCTGGAATAGGCTGCACCCGGGTGAAAAAGAAAAAATACCCTATGTGCAAGAGGCCCTTAAAGGCGAAGAGGGTGTTTTTGTCAGCGCAAATGACTGGATCAAATTGACGGCTGGTCAATTGGCCCCCTGGATGCCCAAAGATTTTGTCGCCCTTGGCACGGATGGATTTGGTCTCTCTGAGAGCCGCGAGAGCCTGCGTGACTACTTTGAAATATCACCCAGGTATATCGCTTTTGCCGCTGTGCGTTTGCTCCATAAACAAGGCAAGATCACGGACAAGGCTGTAATGGATTTTATGGCCAAATACAAAGTGGAAAGCGATAAAGATGATCCAATGAGTGTATAATTTTGAACCACTAGGGAACGATGCTGAAATAAAGGTGCATCAATTTGTACCTTTATTCCGGCACCGTTCCTAAGTTTTTATACTCTTATGCTTCCTCTGTGTCTTTTGCGGTAAAGTCAACGTTGAATCTACTCGCGTCTGTAAATCTCTTAAAATCAGAATGAAGGGCGTAAAAAAGGCATGAACTGTTCTGGATCGGATTTTCCTAAAACTATATTCGCATTGCATCTTCCCGCATTACTCGCTCCAACATGCCCATCAAAAAATCCGCATCCTTTTTATTGAACACGATAGGGGGCTTGATTTTCAGCACATTGTGAAATGGCCCATCGGTACTCATCAGCACACCGAGTTCTCTCATTCGGTTGGCTAAGTAATTAGCCTTCTGCTCTGACGGAGTCAGTATGATAGGGTCGTCCACAAGTTCAAGGCCAAGGAAGAGGCCCGGCCCACGCACATCGCCAATAACGGGATATCGGCTTGCCAAATCTCGCAGGGCAGTCGTCAAATAAGCGCCGGTCTCCAATGCGTTTTGTTGCAGCGCTTCTTCTTTGATGACCCGAAGCAGCTCTTGCCCGATGGCACAGGATACGGGGTTGCCGCCAAAAGTGTTGAAGTACTCCATGCCGTTAGCAAAGGCATCGGCAATGGCTGTTGTTGTAACTACCACACCAAGAGGGTGCCCGTTGCCGATGGGTTTGCCAATGGTAACGATATCCGGCAGCACACCGTGTTCCTCGAAAGCCCAAAAATAGGCTCCATGCCGCCCGCAGCCCGTTTGCACCTCATCACTGATGAGCAGCCCGCCCGCAGCCCTGATCTGTTGCGCAGCGGCGGCTAAATAGCCCGGCGGAAGTGTCACCTGACCGCCACAACTGATGACCGATTCACAGATGAAGGCTGCCACACCCCTGCCTTCGCGCTGTATTTTTTGGATGGCTTCGCCAACATGCACTGCGTATTTCAGGCCTGTTTCATTAGTATATCCGCGATAAATGCCACGATAGGCGTCAGGGATTGGCACCACCTGTGTGTGCTGCGGCGCACCTTTGCCGCCTGGCCCTCCGAACTTGTAGGAACTGATGTCCACACAGCCCTGTGTATTGCCGTGATAGCCGACTTCTACAACTACCATGTCCTTTTGTTGGGTAAAGTTTTTGGCCAAACGCATGGCCAACTCGTTTGCCTCGCTGCCGCTATTGGTGAAAAAGGCAACGCTTAGTCCCTTCGGAAAGGTAGCCAGCAGTTCCTCCGAAAACCGCACAATATTCTCGTGCAGGTAACGGGTGTTGGTGTTCAGCACAGCCATTTGGCGTTGCCCTGCCCTTACTATTCTTGGGTGCTCATGCCCTACATGAGCCACATTGTTCACGGTATCAAGGTAGCGCCGCCCGCTGTCGTCAAACAGGTATTGCTGCCAACCCCGTTTTATGTTAAGCGGTTTTTGATAGGATACGCTCAGGTTTTTACCCAGATGTTGCCGCCGGAAGTCCAATATTTGCGAAGCGGCCAATGCTGCCGGCGGCGGCGGTGACGGCTTGCCGAACAGGAGTAACCAAGGATCGGGGCAGATACTCTTCCACAGCTCTCGCCAACGGGGGAAGGCCACACCTGGAAAATCTCCCTCCCAGCCCATCATGTCCAGTATTACCTGAAAATGCAGATGCGGTGACCAGTTGCCATTCTCTGGCATCGGTCCAATTTCGCAAAAGGCTTCGCCAGCCGCCACCGCTTGGCCAATGGTCAAGTTGTCCAGTGATTTGCGGCTCAAATGTCCGTAAAGGGTGTAGAAAATTAGTTTTTCCGTGCTTTCAGGTCTATTAAAAGCCATGTCATCATATAAGGTTTCGGGGGTGATTTCGTGTTCCAAAATAATGGCTGGGCCATAATCACGGTCGTTGGCATTGTCCTTAAAACTGTGTATTCGGCCTTCAAGCGGGGCCATTACGGGCGTGCCGGGTGGAAGGAACAGGTCTAATCCGATGTGTACGGTGCGCCATTCGGGTCCGTCATTGCCCTGTACGGCGTAGGCATCTGTAGTGTAAAAGGGCCGTACTTCGTCCCAGCGGCCCAAACCGAGGACATTGCCATGCACCTGAGCAATATTGAGGTGCAGTTTTTGTGCATCTTCTATGTCGGCATAACAGCCGAGGTCAGGACTTCCTACGCTAAGATCAAGCCATACGGCCTCGGTAAAACTGGCCTGAACAATATGAACGGGCTGATCTTGGGCTGCTGTGTGAAAGCGGTTGATAGCCCAGTTTTTGAAAATGCTATTTTTAGGAAAAGGCTCCCAACCACAGGCCTGTCGCACTGTAGCCTCGACAAGCTCGTGTGGCAATTTGTGTAGTTTTTTCAATAAATCCCAGGCTGGTCGGTCGCTGATTTGCAAATAGCTGTTTTCAGGGCGCTCTGTCATATTTAGCGCCGAGCTGGTTACGCTGATAAGCAAGCGACCGACTAAGAGTGGCAGCAGGGCCTTGGCTTCTGTTTCGGTCAGTGGCCACTGCTGGTGATAGCCTTTGGTAAAATGGAAAATGGCAGATAGCGGGTCTGGTTTGTCCATCGCGCCGTAAGCACAGAGAATGGCCAACTCATTGATACTGTGTGTAAATACAGCATCTCCAAAGTCAATTACCCCCGGAATACTGGGGTTTTTAATATCGTGGCTGACGAGTATGTTGTAATCATTGGCATCGTTGTAGCAAACGCTTTGGCGCAAGTAGGGCAGTAAAGGCAGGGCCTTTTTTTCAAAATAATCAAGAAAGTGGCGTGCGAGCGCTCTTTTCTCTGGATCTGATATGGCGCCGAGCTGTTCACCCGTCCAGGCAGCTTGGGAGCAGTCCCATTTGATGAAGCGGTGTGCTGCGGGGTGGTCAAAGCCGTTCAAAGCCCGGCTCAATTTGCCGCACATTTCACCTGAAGCTTCCATGAGGGGGGCAGTATGCGGGTTTACGTCAGCGAAGCAACGCCCTTCTACCCAGGAAAGCAAGCGAATGAGCTGCACATTACCATCGGGGGCTATGATGGCCGTTATTTCCTCGCCCACCGTGTTGCGCATCACTTTGGGAATTTCTAATCCAAGGCCCGCCGCTGCAAGTGTGTTCAGAAGGGCGTTCTGAAATTCGAGGTAGCTTGCCTGGGTGCCCGGGTGGGCAATTTTCAGGGTAAATTTTTGACCTTCTGGGGTTTGCAGTAAGAAGTTGAGGTCAATTTCACCTGATAAGGGCTTGGCCGTGGCCAGAATGGCGAAGTGCTCGGCGGCGAGTTGCTGGATTTGCGCTATCGTAAAATTCATGTTTTTTATTTATAGGCGCAAAATTCAACTTTTTGGGCAAATGAAAAAGGTGGGCAGGCATAAAGAAGCGGTGCTGCGGCTTCAAATATATCTGGATTTGATTGATTTTGAAGATTTACAGGATTGATTTACCTGATTTTTAAAGATTTACAGACGCGAGTGATTCAAAACCACTTTGCATTGACTATGAGATGAAATAAAAATTTTTGTTGAATGTCAGAAGCATTGAATGTTATACCTTTCCTTATTGTCCGACATTTTCCTGAACTGCGTAAAAAATTAACGAAATTTGCGCCTTCAAATTTCAGCATATACACATGCACCCCTCTTTTATCTCGGTTGTCACAGTCATACAATCTCGGCATAACATCCGCCAATTGGGCGGCTGGCTTAGTGGCCTTTATGCTGAGTTGAATATGCAATTCACTGATTTTGAGTTTGTTTTGGTGAACAACCATTTGGAATTGGGCGAAATGGACGAGGCCATAAAGCCTTTGCCGGAAGAGCTGCGCAAAAATATTTTCCTGCTCAACCTCAGCACGCACGTCAGTCGCGACAATGCTTTGCTGGCAGGCTTAGATCGGGCCAATGGTGATTATACGGTCATTTTTGAGCTTGATTTTGCCGAAAAACCGCAACTGCTCACCCAAATGTGGGAGAAAAGCCAGGCGGGCAATGACATTGTGTACCTGCGCGCCCGTGAAAGGCAGTTGGCGCTGCATACGCGCCTCTTATACAAGTTGTTTTATGGCATCATGCAGCGATATTCCGGACTTCGGCTTGATCCCGAGGCCCACCATTCGCGCCTTATCAGTCGCCGGGCGCTCAACTCCTTGCTCCGCCTTAGGGAAAACAGCCACTACCTGAAGGCCAATTTTGCATTAGTAGGTTATAATTCTACTTTTTTACAACTGGACGAGCCACAATTTCCCGATCCCGATGCCACTTTTGGCGCTCAGTTTCGCACGGCTTTGGTAGCAGTGAGTTCCTATACCACCTTCTTGCGCAGCCTTTTGTTGTGGATATTTTTGATTTCTGTGGTGGTAGCCCTGATTGCCATTTACAATGCCATTTCCGTAAAACTGTTTGATGTGGATATTTGGGGCAATCGGCAGGAGGCCCTCTCCGGCTGGGCCTTTTTGGTTGTGCTGATGTCTGTGTTTTTTGCTATAACCTGCCTGAATCTCTATATCATGTCTATCTATTTATCTAATATTTATAGTGAAATAAAGAACAGGCCCTTATATATTATAGAATCTGTCAAAAGATATTAACCCCATGCCATCTATTTCCCTACGAAGCCAACATGCTCACAGCTCTCCCATACGCAAGCTGGCCCCCTACGCCGAGCGCGCCAAACAAATGGGGCGCCACGTATGGCACCTCAATATTGGCCAGCCCGACATTCTCACGCCCCAGCATGCCTTACAAGCCGTTCGTGAGGCTGATATTCATGTTTTAGCCTATAGCCCTTCTGCGGGTAACATGACCTATCGGCAACATTTGCCTGATTATTATGCCCGTTTTGGGGTGGATTTGCAACCTGAAGATATTCTGACCACCAATGGCGGTTCTGAAGCCATTCTTTTTGCACTTCTGGCTTGCTTAGAGCAAGGTGATTCCGTCTTGACTCCTGAGCCTTTATATGCCAACTACTTGGGTTTTGCAGGCATGGCTGGTGTGCAGATAAAACCCTTAGCTACTTACATAAGCGATGGATTTGCCTTGCCGGATGTGTCTGCTTTTGAGGCAGCCCTTACCCCTGATGTCAAGGCTGTTTTATTGTGCAACCCAAACAATCCAACGGGTACTTTGTACCCGGAGGCCATGTTGCGTGCCTTGGGCCAATTGGTATTGGAACGGGATGTTTTTCTGCTTGTAGATGAAGTGTATAAAGAGTTTTGTTATGGAGACAGGCCGTTTTTTTCGGCGTTGCGCCTCTCGGAATTGTCACAACATGTAGTTGTACTGGATTCAGTATCAAAGAGATACAGTGCCTGTGGAGCAAGGGTGGGGGCTGTAATCAGCCGTAATCAGGCCTTACTCGCTGCTATCCAGAAATATGCTGAAACAAGGCTCAGCCCACCCTCCTTTGGCCAAATCTTTGCAGAAGCAGCCATTGATACACCCGATCAGTATTTCAGGGAAACCCAGGCGGAATATCGGAGCCGCCGCGACCTGCTTTTTCAGCGGCTGAGCGCTATGCCGGGCGTTGTTTGCTACTGCCCGGAAGGCGCCTTTTATGTGTTTGCCCAACTGCCCATTGACGATGCCGACCGTTTTTGCCAATGGCTTTTAGCGGATTTTGAGCACGAGGGACAAACCCTTATGCTTGCCCCGGGCAGCGGATTTTATGCTACTGAAGGCCGTGGCCGCCAGGAAGTGCGCTTTGCCTATGTGTTGAACCTGCATGACCTGAACTGCGCTATGAACTGTTTGGAAAAGGCTCTTTTGAAGTATCCCGGACGGGTGGCCTAAAGGTTCTGGTAGTAGTTACCTGGGTCACGTTAAATTAAAACAAAACGCGCATTTTAGCAAAAGAATACAGGACAGGTGTTGGCTTTTTCCTACTTTTGCTGGCTTTTTTTAATCCCCACATTTACACCGTAATAGCACTCATGAGAAATTTTTACCCAAACGGTCTGCAAAGACCGATTTCGTCTTTTTGCTTTTTGCTTGTTTGCCTTCTGACGGGCCAGGCATTATATGCAACTACTTTCACTGTCAACAACCTGAATGATAGTGGAGCCGGCTCGCTTCGGCAGGCCATACTCAGTGCCAATGCGGATGCAACGGCCACTCCCACAGCCCCTCACTTTATTGATGCTACCAATATTACCGGAACCATCACTATGTTGGCGGCCAATCGTTTTATGGTCATCACCAATCACATGACCATAAAAGGATCAGGACAAGCAACCCTGACCATCAGCGGCAATAATGCTACCCGTGTTTTCTGGATACAAAACGGCACTGTCAGCATACAAGACCTTACCATAGCCAACGGATTGGCAAAAGGTGGCCTTGGTGGTGGCATGGGCGCAGGTGGCGCTATCTTTATGCACGAAGGGAAACAAAATGGTATGGGCAGCATAGAACTTTGCCTGTTCAATGTTACCTTCAGTAATAACAAGGCCCAGGGCGGCAATGGCAGCAATATGTTCGCCGGCGGCGGCATGGGCGGCAATGGCAGCAGCGGTGGCGGCGGTGTGCTGGGCAACGGCAATGTGCAAGGGGCCGGTGGCAGTATCACGGATGCTTCCGGTGCTACACCCGGTGGCAACGGCGGCATCACGATATTTGGCAGTGGCGGTACGCCCCAAAATGGCGGGATTGGCGGCTTCGGCGGCGGCGGCGGCAGTGGTGAAAATGGCGGCAATGGCGGCTTTGGCGGCGGCGGCGGCTTGGGTAGTGCCACAGGGGCCGATGGCTTTGGCGGCAAGGGTGGTTTTGGCGGCGGCGGCGGTTTTGGCGGTGTATGGGGCACTGGTGGCAATGGCGGCTTTGGCGGCGGCGCGGGCGGCGGCGGCACAGGAAGCAGCAGCCCCGGTTTTGGTGGCGGCAATAGCGTGTTGGAGGATGGCGGTGGCGGCATGGGCGCAGGCGGGGCCATTTTTGTGGCCAGCGGAAAATTGACCATTGCCTCTTGCATGTTCAAGAACAATACGGCTACCCGTGGCATAGGTTCAGGCATTGGCACCAACGGCAAAGGTCTTGGAGGAGCCATTTTCCTGTTCAGAAAAAATGATAATGGCGGTGTTGCAGCCCCGGGAACAACCAATGATCCTGTTTTATCTACTTGTGGTGCAATAAGTTACAATGCAAATATTGCAGATGATGATGCCAATTCCTCTTCCAACAACGACAATATTTATGGAACCAGCACGGATGCTACACCTGTGGTCAACACGGTGTCAAACCAAACCCTGAACGTTGGGGCTACCAGCACAGCAGTGACTTTTTCCGGTAGCAACGCGCAGGCAACATACCCTTGGGTCAATGATATGACCGCTACAGGACTTGCGGCGTCAGGCATAAACACAGTGCCTTCTTTTGTGGCACAAAACAGCACAAATGGGCCTTTGGTCTCTACCATTACCGTTACGCCGGAAGTTGACCTCGGCTGCACGATTTGCAAAGGTGTACCCAAAACCTTCTCCATAACCGTCAATCAAGGCAGTGGAGGCTCAGGCCAAACCCCAACCGTCAACCCGGTGCCCAACCAAGTGGTCTGCAACGCTACGAGCACTACCGCAATCACGTTTACAGGCAGCCTGCCCAATACGGTGTTTGCCTGGACGAACACCACACCCGGTATTGGTTTGGCGGCTTCCGGTACGGGCAATATCGCGGCATTTACCGCTGTAAACACTGGCGCGGCACCTGTCGTGGCGACCATAACGGTCACACCCTCCCGCACGGTGAACGGTGTCACCACTTTTGGTTCGCCCATTTCGTTTTCCATAACGGTCAACCCCACACCCAACGTGGCAGCCGTAGCAAATCAGGTGATTTGCAACACGGCCCCAACCCTGGCTGTCAATTTTGCTGGCAATGTACCAGGCACGGTGTACAACTGGACCAACAGCGTCACAACTATTGGCCTGGCAGCCTCCGGTACAGGCAATATTCCCTCTTTCAACGCCACCAACAACGGCGCAGCCCCGGTAGCAGGTACGATAACCGTCACGCCACGCTACACCAATGCAGGACTCACCTGCTCGGGCACTAACACTACTTTTACCATCACCGTAAACCCTACGCCCACGGTAGCCAATGTGCCCAACCAAACGGTGTGCGATGGTGCACAAACGACAGCCATCAATTTCAGCGGTATCGTCACCAGCACCGTGTATAACTGGACCAATAACAACCCTTCCATTGGCCTTCCCGCCTCTGGCTCAGGTAATATAGCAGCCTTCACCGCTGTCAACAATGGGACAGCTGTTGTAACGGCTACCATCACGGTTACCCCTTCGTACACCAATGCCGGTACAACATGTACGGGCACGCCCACCACTTTTAATATTGTAGTGAACCCAACCCCTTCTGTAAATGTGGTGAGCAATCAGGTGGTCTGCAACAATACCGCAACCGCGCCGGTTGCCTTTTCAGGTGATGTGCCCGGCACGGTTTACAACTGGACGAACAATACAACAAGCATCGGCCTTGCGGCCTCTGGCACGGGCAATATTGCCTCTTTTTCTGCCAAAAACACGGGAAATGCCCCCGTTACGGCCACCATTTCAGTAACCCCCTCCTATTCCAATGGCGGGAAAACCTGTACCGGCACGCCTGTTACCTTTACTATTATTGTCAACCCCACCCCAACGGTGAACAGCGTAACCCCCAAAGTGGTCTGCGCCGATGACAATATCGCAGCCATCAATTTCAGCGGTGCTGTGCCAGGCACTGTCTATAACTGGACCAATAACAACCCCACCATCGGGTTGGGACTATCCGGCACGGGCAATATCGCTGCCTTTACTGGCCTCAATGTGGGGAACACTCCAGAGGTGGCTATTATTACAGTAACACCCGTGTACACCAATGCAGGAGTTTCCTGTACCGGGACATCCACAACGTTTACCATCACCGTAAACCCGGAGCCAACCGTAAATGCCGTGCCCAACCAAACCGTTTGCCAAAATGAACTTACCACGGGCATCACCTTTACGGGCGCTGTGACGGGCACCACCTATAGTTGGACCAACAGCAATACCACCATTGGCCTTGCCGCAATGGGCACTGGAAATATACCCGCCTTCACAGCCACCAACAATGGCACGGCCACAGCAACGGCCACCATCGTGGTCACGCCGCGCTACACCAACGCCAACGTGACCTGTACCGGTGCTACAACAACCTTTAGCATCACCGTACACCCAACGCCCACCGTTAATGCGGTGGCCAGCCAAACCGTTTGTACGGGGCACATGACGGCTCCAATCAATTTCACGGGCAAGGTGCCCGGCACCACATACGTCTGGACGAACAATACCACAAGCATCGGCCTTGCGGCCTCCGGTACGGGCAATATCCCGGCCTTTACGGCTGTCAATACGGGATTGGCTCCTGTTACGGCGCTTATCGTGGTCACACCCCGTTTTATGGGCTGTGATGGCGTGCCAATGGCCATTGCCATTACGGTGGACCCTCTGCCAGCCCAATTGGTCTGTAATGACTTTTCAACTTTTGTCCTTGATCCCAGCTGCAAATCCACCGTGCTTCCGGGCGATATTTTGCTCAATGCAAAAGGTTGCGTGGAAAATTTCTCGGTCACGGTGACAGGCCAGTCAGGCTCGCCCAATTTTATGAACATGGTGACGGGTGCCAACATCGGCCAGACCCTGAAGGTGACCATAAAGAACCTCGTGAACAATACCAGTTGTTCCGGCCTCATCAAAGTGATTGACGCAACAGCGCCCAAAGTCACCTGCCCGGCCAATGTAAGTGTGGCCTGCAGTGACCCGACGGACATTTCCAAAACCGGCAACATCACGGCAACAGATTGCGGCACATTCAACTCCTCGTTTAAGGATGCTTTTAATGACAATGGCGATTGTGGCGTGCCACGCGGCACTATCGTGCGCACTTGGACAGTCACAGATGCCTCGGGCAACCAATCCACCTGCAGTCAAACCATTACCATCCGGGCATTTGATCTGGCTTCGGTGGTTTTTCCGCCTGATGTTACCCTACAGTGTGCAAACATCGCTGGCGATCCTTCGGCCACCTTGCCCATCAAAACAGGAGTGCCAACCCTCAATGGCGCATCGGTGTCCGGCAGTGTATTGTGCTCCTCAAAAGTAAATTACACAGACGAAATATTTAATGGATGTACAGGCACTTACACCATTGTGCGTACCTGGAGTGTGCTGAACGACTGCATAGCCACAGGTGCCAACAACCCCTCCATAAAAGCCCAGCGCATCAAAGTGGTGGATGATAATGGGCCAACATTTACCTGCCCCGTCAATATTACGGTCAGCGTAAACCAAAGCAGCTGCTGTGCCAATGCGGCGTTGCCCTCTGTGGTGATGAGTGAAGGCTGCTCCAATATTACAAGCGTTCAGGCCATGGTTAGTGGTGTCAATCCATCCAATGGCAACAACATACAGTTTGTAGTGCCAGGCACCCTGACCGATTTTCCCGGCAACAACTACTGGAACCCCGATACTTTGGCTACTTTCGGTCCCACACAATGCTTGCCCTTGGGCGGAACCTACACCGTCATGTATGTGGCCACAGACGGCTGTGCCAATTCAGCCAATTGCACGTTTACCATAAAAGTGGAAGATTTTGTGGCGCCCATCGCTACCTGTGACCAGACCACCACGGTCGGGCTTGGTGATGATGACCTCACGGACTGTTACACGCCCGGCAATGGCTGTAAAGGGGCCGGGGTAGCCTGGGTGAATGCCAAAGAATTTGACGACGGCTCAAAAGACCGTTGCAATCAGGTCAAGTTTACGGTGCGCAGGATGCCGCCTTACAGCGCTTGTATTGAAAATTTGCCCGCTTGTGAAAAAACGGTGGCCACAGCGGAATCTGATTCCATCAAATTTTATTGCTGTGAGGCGGGAACCAAACAGCGCATCATCCTGCGGGTCTATCAAGTGGATGGCAATGGTGTAATCATGTCCAAATCGGACGGTTCACCTTTGTTCAATGAGTGCATGATTGAGGTGGAAGTACAGGATAAATTGACCCCGATCTGCCAACCGCCAGCCCACGTCACAGTGGCTTGCGAAAACTTTGATCCCACCCTTTGGGCTTATGGTTTTCCGGCTGTTTTGGACAACTGCTGCTTGGATACCACCAAAACATATCAGGGCAAATGCGGATTTACCCATTCCGTCAATTACGCCCAATTTGATTCCCTGTGCAGCCGAGGCACCATTGTGCGCAACTTCAAAGCTTTTGATTGTCATGGATTTAGCAGTGATTGCACCCAACGGGTAGTCGTGACCTATAATCAGGACTATTACGTCAAATTTCCTGATGACGTCATGCTCACCTCATGTGATGGTACGGGCAATTACGGCACGCCCACCTTTTTTGGCAAAAACTGTGAATCGCTTGCCGCCACATTTGAGGATTCCAAATTTACCCTCGTGCAGGATGCCTGTTTCAAGATAGAACGCACCTGGAAGGTCATCAACTGGTGTACCTTTAATACTAACCTGCCCTTAAAAATGGTGCCCAACCCCAACCCGGAAACCAATGCCCAAAGCCCGCTGAATTTAGTCGGGCCTATTGTGTCCAAATGTGGTACCACGGGCGCCTGGGCTTCCACCAAGGTTAAAATAAACCCCACGGATGCAAACGCAACCGATTATTGCACTTATTGGGAAAAAGACGGCAACGGCTACATCTACAACCAGATCATAAAGGTCTTAGACCAACAAAAACCGACCATCAACTGCCCAACAGCACCCATTGAGTTTTGTGACCTGACGGACAACGACGTTTCCCTTTGGAACGATAACGATTGGTTTGACAAAACCCTCAATACCCACAACCTCTGTGAAGGCCCAACCGACCTGAGCATTACCGCCACAGATGCCTGCTCTGGTGCCGAAATTGATTTTCAGTACCAATTGTTCTTGGACCTGGATCAAGACGGCAGCATGGAAACCGTGGTGCTGAGCGCTAACCTGCCTCCTGCCAACACGGTCAATTTTGGCAATGCAAATAACCCCAATTTCACTGGCGGCACAGCCCGTCCCTTTGACCAGCGCACCGTCTCAGCCAATCAAAAATACGGCTTTGCCCTCCAGGTATCCGCTGCAACGGGCAAAAACAAAACGGCTTCTGTTCGTTGGAATACCCCCCAAAGCCCCAATGTGTTTGTGGTGCCGGAACTGCCCTACGGAACCCATAAAATCAAGTGGCTCGTGTCCGATGGCTGTGGCAATACACAAGTGTGCGAACAGATGTTTGTGGTGAAGGATTGCAAAAAACCAAGCGTGGTATGCTATAATGGCATCAGTGCCAGCATACCTTCCATCAACGGCGTAACCCTCTGGGTGGCCGATTTCCTCAAAATGGCTGACGACAACTGCACGCCAGCCAACAAAATCAAGGTCGCCATTCGGAAAACAGGCTCCGGCACGGGCTTCCCCACCAACCCCGACGGCAGCCCACAAACCAGCATTTCGTATTCCTGCAAGGAACTGGGCCTCCAATCCGTAGAAGTATGGGCTATGGACGCGGCTGGCAACATGGACTTTTGTACCACTACGGTTTTGGTGCAGGACAATATGAACAATTGCAGCCCGCCATCGGTCATCGCGGGCAATATCCTGACCGAGCAGGCTCAGGGCCTGTCAGAAGTCTCGGTAAAATTGTCCGGCAGCTCAGGAGCCATCGCGGTGGACAAAACTGTCCTTACCGATGCTTTGGGCAAATACGCCTTCAATGTGCCGCTCTCGCAACCGCTCTCGTTGGCCATTTCGCCCATGAAGGAAGAAAATCCCCTCAATGGCGTTTCTACCTATGATCTGGTGCTGATTTCCAAACACATCCTTGGATTGGAGCCGCTAAGCAGCCCCTTCAAGATGATCGCCGCAGATGCCAACAAATCCAATTCCATCACCACCTTGGACATTGTGGAGCTGCGCAAGCTGATCCTCGGCATTTACACCGAACTGCCCAACAATTCCTCCTGGCGTTTTGTAGATAAAACCTTCAATTTCCCGGACATCCTCAACCCATTCTCATCCCCCTTCCCGGAGGACAAAAGTTTGGCCAATATCAGTGCCGCTACCAATAGCGCTGATTTCGTGTCCGTTAAAGTTGGTGATGTGAACCATTCAGCATCCACAAGCTTCAACACGCCTGCCGAGGACAGGGCCAAAGGTACTTTGTGGATGGGTATTGAGCCTTTGAACTCCGATGCACCCGGCACGGCAAGCGCCTGGAAGGCCGGCGAGATCCTGAGCCTTCGCTTCCAGCCACTATCGCCCAGTCAGGGCTATCAAATGACCCTGCTTTTGGATGGCCTGGAAATATTGGACATCCTGCCACAAGGCAGTCTGGAAGCCCAAAACTTCGGCCTGCACCCGGGCGCGCTTACCGTGTCTGCACATGGCGCAGCAGCCCTGACGGAAAGCCCCTTTGTTGTGCGGTTTAAAGTACTGAAATCAGGAAAATTACAGGATTTGCTGCAAGTTTCGGATCGGATCACCCGCTCGGAAGCCTACACCTTGGCCGGTGAGCGCCAACAGGTAGCCATTTGGAAGGATGAAGCAGACACACAGGGCACAGAGATGCTGCTGTACCAAAACCAGCCCAATCCCTTCAAGGACAAAACCGAGATCCGCTTCTTCCTGCCGGAAAGCACCTCGGCTACTTTACGCCTCTATGCCCAAAACGGCCAGCAAGTTTTGGCCCAAACGGCTGATTTCAAACAGGGCCAGAACAGCATCCACTTGGATCGGACGCAGTTGCCCCGCGGTGTCTTGTTTTATGAATTGATGACGGAGAAACATCATGCGGTGCGCAAGATGGTGGTGGTGGAGTGAGGTGATTTAGGTGGACAAGCAATGTTGCGATAGTATCAACCGAATCTATTGCAACATTGCTTGTAAATTAAATCAAGGTATCAAAAAAAAGCCAATTTTACTGGCGTATGATGAAGATACGTTGAGGTGGTATACTTGGGTCTATGAAGTGGAAAACACTAAGCCAATCCCAATGCCTAATCTCCCATCAATGATAAGGTAAAAAATTCATGGCATAAAGAGGCCAATTGACCATCCATTCCTGCTTGCGATAGCGGCTCATAGAGCAGCGGACGGCAGTCGTAGCGTTGAATTTCTCCACAAAAACCTTTAGGCTCCGTAAGTATATTGTTTTTTTCCAGCAGTATTTTTTTGTCGGTTTTTGCAAGGGAATTTAGCAGACCAACATCTAAGCAAAACAGTTTGAACGCATCAAAATCGGAATAGGCCTGTGGTTCATTGGAGCATTTTTTCGTTTGAAAAAATGTATCATACTACATTTTTTCGTTTGAAAAAGTGTAAATCACCCTACTTTATTGACAATACATATACAGGGTTTTTATTTTTTTGGACCCGATTTCAGGATGAACAGAATGAAAATTGGCGGCGAAGCCGCCTAAAATCCTGTTTATCCTGAAATCGGGTCCAATATAATAAGGCCTGTCCGCCAGAATTGGTGGACTTGTCAGCAAGGCACTCCAATACCTGAAATTCAATTTGCCACAAGCCTAATACCATTCCCCTCCACACAATTTTCAACCCACACATACAAATTCCAAATTATTGTTTTACCTTTGCGCCCGCATTTAGAAAAGCCTGGTGCTATATGTATAGGTAGCCGGGCGAGAATGTCTCACTAAAATTTTCAACATCAACGCATTATGGCAGTTAAACTCCGTCTGCAACGCAAGGGCCGCAAGCACGCCCCATTCTACCACATCGTAGCCGCTGATGCGCGCACTCCACGCGATGGCCGTTTTATCGAAAAAATCGGCACCTACAATCCACTTACCGTTCCGGCCACCATCGAGCTCAGCAATGACCGTGCGCTTTACTGGATCAACGTGGGCGCACAACCTACTGATACCGTAAACGCCATCCTTCGTTTCAAGGGCGTATTGTTCGAAAAGCACCTGCAAAGGGGGGTAAGCAAAGGTGCCCTGACAGAAGAACAGGCAGCCGAACAATTGGCCGCATTCATCGGTAAAAAAGAAGAATCCGTAACCAAGCGCCGCAAGGACATGGTTGCCAAGCGCGAGCAGGCGAAAGTACAGTTGGACGGCAAGCCCAAAGTAAAAGCCAAACCTGTTGTGGAAGAAGCGCCAGCCCCTGTTGAAGAAGCAGTGGCGGAAGAAACCGCAGCAGAAGCCGGCGAAACGACCGAAACTGCAGCAGAATAAAAAAATGTGCTTGGTTCATGGTTGAATAATGTAAGAATTGTTGAACCTTTGCACCGCTATTATAAAGAAATTAAGACCTGGTAAAGCCCTTTGGTGGTTTTACCGGGTCTTTTTTTAAAACATGTATTTCACAACGCGTTCATTATGCAAGAGTTAGAAGATAAATACTATGATCGGCTCAATGACTTAGCCGCAGCCATTCAGGAATCCGAAAACCTGGCACAGTACTTAGAGGAGGAAGAAGACGAGTTCTATCTGGCCCTGCGCCAGGAATTCGAACCTGCCCTTTCCGAACTTCATCACCAGGTGGCTGCCGAGGCACCCCTCCAATTGGTTACCTTTGAGCGCTTCTTGCTGGAGCCTCCTTTTGAAGGCCTGTACCTGCCCCGTGTATTGGGTTACGCTGTGCTGCGTGGCGAGATCACAGACCAATATAAATATGTGCGCCCCAATGATCATTTCAAGGATATCTTGTTGGCCATTTGCCAAAGCCCTCATTTTGAGCAGCTGCGCAAGCGTATCGGCCAAACCATTTCCGTAGGCTTTGCCCTGAGCAGCGACATCTGGATCACCAACCTCCTCAGTCTGATCGAAAACAAACGCATCCGTTTTTTCCTGCAACAACAGAAAAACGACAAATACCGCGATGTGCGCGAGCGAGCCGACCTATACAAGCGCTACTCCAGCCAGTTCAAAAACGAAATGTACTACTCAGCGGACTTCCCAAATACCCTGAGTGAGATGAAGCCCAATTTCTCGGCGTTGCGCCAGTTTTTGCTCAAGCGCTTTGAAGCAGGTGGCGATAATACCAGCCTGAAAGACAAAATCAGTGGCTTTTTGGATAACAAGGAGTTCTTTGGCTCAGATGAGTACATGCAGATGCTGGCTATTTATGGCAATTTTATTGATCTTGACCCAGCCGAACGCCTCAGCTTTGCCACGCACTTTGAACGCGAACGCCGCAGCCAACCCGAATTTGATGAGCGATTTATGAAGTTCCTCGTGTCCTTGCACCAAATGCCGGGCATCTACCCCGAAAACGACATACGTATGTCCGCCTGCGTGGACAAAACATGGAAGGATCGCATCAGCGATTATTACCGCATTGCGGATCGTATCCACGAGTTTGGTTATGTACACCCCGATTCCATTGAGGCGGTCAAAGAGTTCTGCAACGCACGCGAGGGACTTTCTGTGGAAAGTGAGTGCCTGCGCCGCCTGATTTACAAGTATTTCTCCAAACTGCTCAGCGGCCTTACAGAGCGCGATTACACTGATTATTTTGAGATCAACAAAATATTTGGTGTTTATATCAAAATATTTGATAATCAGCAATTTAACCAAGGTGTTGAAAAAATTTCAATGGCCTATGTCTCCAAATTGTTGAAGAAATTTACGGACAAGCGTGCCCGCGACTATCAGGATGTGAAAAAATTTGTGGCCACACAGTTTGTGGATTACGGTTTCCTTTCGGATAAAGAGGTTGTGGAAATGTTCAAGACGCGCCGGAAGCGCCGCAAAACAGCCGAATAATACTGTGGGCATGCTCTTAGTCCCATACGGCGGGACTTTCATCATTGGATTCCCCTTTTTTGGTCGAAGCGATGACAAGACCGCCTGATTGCACCATACTTTTGAGTCAAATTGCTCATATTGTTTTTTGAATCCGAAAAATAAGGGCAGGCTCACAACTTTTACATTATGTCAATACTTCTGTTTTTCCTTGTATTGTACATCCTGCTTGGCCTGAGCATGATGAAACTGTTTGAAAAGGCTGGCGTACCTGGCTGGAAAGCCTTGGTGCCAGGCATGGCTGCCGTGGAATGGTGCAAGTTGATAGGCCGCAAGCCCTGGTTTGCCCTTTGGTTGTTATTCCCGGTGGTCAACATTTTTATTTATGCCGGTATGGTCATTGACCTTATCCGCTCTTTTGGGCGGCATGGCTTTTGGCAGGCAGTAATGGCTGTAGTTTATGCGCCCATTCCCTTCTTTCTGATAGGGAGTGATCGAAATGCCAAATATGAAGGCCCAATCCTGGAAAAAGAGCGCGCATACCATCGGTTGCACCATGAAGCATCGGAGAAAAAGGACAAATTGGCCCTTCAAAAATTGGAGAAGGAGTTCGGTTTTATGCACAAGTCGCAATTGCGCGAATGGGCCGAAGCCATCGTGTTTGCGGTTTTTGCTGCGGCTTTTATCCGTATGTTCCTGATTGAGGCTTATGTTATACCTACCTCTTCTATGGAGGGCAGCCTCAAAGTGGGCGATTACCTTTTTGTGAGCAAAGCCCATTATGGCATACGCACCCCTATGACGGTGGTACAGTTTCCTTTGCTGCACAACCGTTTCCCGGAAGACCCATCGGGTAGGGGAGCGGGCCTGTACAAACTGCTCCGCTTGGTAGGCATACACGGCGAATCATACCTGAAAGAGCCATCTCTGTCTTATTATCGCCTGCCAGCCTTGGAGTCTGTTGACCGCAATAAACCAGTGGTCTTTAACTGGCCGGTTGGGGACAGCATTGTTATCCTGCCGGAAAGGAATTATGATATTTATTCGTTGAAACAAATGACAGGAGGCCTTATTCCGCCCCGATTAGAAGTGATCAGCCGCCCTGTGGACAAAAAAGACCACTATATCAAACGTTGTGTGGGCATCGCCGGCGATTCCTTGAGCATCAAGGGCGGACAGATTTACATCAATGGTAAGGCATTGGAAGTACCCACACATCGCCAGTTCAAGTACAAGGTTTCAGGCAATTTCAACCCCAGCAAAATAGAGGAACTCGGCGTCAATATTTATGATAATGACAATGGGCAGCGTGGTTCTGGTGCTAAAAGTGGTATTTTTAGTCTTGATGATGCCCAGGCAGCCAAAATCAGTTCCTGGAATGGTATCCGTGTGGAGCGCCTAAGCCCGCCTACCCTCAATGGCCAACTGTTCCCCAATGACACCAGCATCGTTAAGGGCTGGACGGTGGATGATTATGGCCCCATTTACATCCCCAAAGCTGGCGCCACAACACCGCTCAATTTGCAAAATTTACCTTTTTACAAACGGATCATCAGCGTATATGAGGGAAATACTTTATCTGTTCAAGATGGTAAAATCTTTATCAATGGGGAGGAAGCAAATTCCTACACCTTTAAGCAAGATTATTATTGGATGATGGGTGACAACCGCCACAACTCGGAAGATTCTCGCTTTTGGGGATATGTGCCGGAAGACCACATCGTGGGCAAGCCGCTGTTTATCTGGTTCTCCACCAAATATGCCAGCATCCGCGAAGGCATCAACTGGAACAGAATGTTCAAATCGGCCAGCAGTATGTAATTATGTCCAAGCAATACAGCAACTGGGGCTTGTTTCCTACAGTTGAAGGCGAAATAATACAGGCAAACAACCGGGCTGAAGTGGCGAACGCGCTGCTTCAGCCCGCTGCGCTTATTGCACGCGGCAATGGCCGTTGCTACGGCGATGCGGCCTTGGCCCCCCGCATGCTTTCCATGCTGAAAATCAATCAGTTATTGGGTTTTGATAGTGATAATGGTATGGTTTCCTGCGAGGCAGGTATGTTGTTGAGTGATCTTATCCCCATCATCGTTTCAAAAGGCTGGTTTTTTCATGTGACCCCCGGTATCAAGTCCATCACCGTTGGCGGGGCCATTGCTTCTGACGTACATGGTAAAAATCATGTTACCAAGGGTTGCTTCTCCAACTGGCTGGTTTCCTTTGAGTTGATGTTGGAAAATGGCCAAGTCCTCACCTGTTCAAAAACGGAAAATGCCACCCTCTTCTGGCAAACCTGTGGTGGCATGGGCTGGACGGGGATCATCCTTTCAGCTACCTTCCAACTGATGCGCATCAGCACAACACAGATGGACACCCATACCGTGCAGTCGCCCAATTTTGAGCGCCTTTACATGGCTATGAATGAAAACAAAGAATATGAATACGCGGCCACCTGGATAGATACAACCGCCAGTGGCCGACAGTTTGGACGAGGAGCGGCACATTTTGGCCATCACCGTACAGCACCCGAAAGCCAAGCAGCCCCTTTGACATACCCATCGGGAACAGCCTTGTCCATGCCTTTTTTTGCTCCTTCCGGCCTGCTTAACCGACTGACAATCAATGTTTTTAACAAATTGTATTTCCAAAAAAATGCCACTAAACAGCAAGTAGTGGACATGGATGCCTTCTTCTACCCTTTGGATAAAATACTGCACTGGAACCGGCTTTATGGCCGACGCGGATTTGTCCAATACCAATTTTGCCTGCCCCACCATAACAGTTTCGACGGACTCCGCAAAGTGCTACAGTTTGTGCAAAAAAGTGGCGAAACGCCATTTTTATCTGTCCTTAAAAAACACGGCGAGCGACCTTTGGAGGCGGTCAACTCGTTTCCCATCAAAGGATACTCCTTAGCGTTGGATTTTCCACGAACAAAGGGCATTTTTCGCTTGGTACAACAGTTGGACGAACTTGTTTTCCCTCTTGGCGGGAAAGTGTATTTGACCAAGGATGCCTGCTCCGGGCCACAAATGGGCCGGGTTGACATGAGCCAATTCCCCTCCGAAAAATTTGTATCTTTACTGAAGGGGAGACTTCTAAGGTGAGAAAACAAACCTTTTACAAGCCAAGTGCGTAATCATAAAACTTAAGATAGGTCTTGCTATATTTCGACAGGATTTCGGAATAAACAAGATTTTGGGCGGCTGAGCCGCTTGTTTACATCCTGTTCCTCCTGAAATCGGGTCCAAAAAAATAAAAAACCTGTCTCAAAAATAAAAAATCTTGTATAAAACACCGAATTTTAACGCAAAGCAACGCGAATCAATTTTTAAGTTATGACAAAACACCTCTATTCTATCTTATGTTTCTGCCTTTTATGGGCAAACATTGCAGCCCAAACCACCCATGACCATTTTTTCAATGGCTGCGGGAGTGACGAAGTGCATCGTCAGCACCCTGAATTTAAAGCAGCCCAGGAGAAATTGGATCAGTCCGCCTATGAGGCTGCCATGCAAGGCCCTGTGGCACGGCGAGGGACACAGGCCTTACGGACTTTACCTGTGGTCGTACACATTATCCACAATGATGGCCCCGAAAACATCTCTGATGCCCAGGTATTACAGGGTATGGCCCATCTGAATGCCTCGTTCAATGCCACTTTCGGTACGGGGGTGAACACGGATATCCAGTTTTGCCTCGCCCAGCGCGACCCCGACGGAAAGGCCACCAACGGGATTACCCGCACCAAATCCGCGCTGACCGTGTTGGATAAAGACCTTCAGGATTTGGAAATGAAAAATCTAAGCCGCTGGAAACCAACTTGCTATATCAATATATGGTTGGTGGGCGATATTAAGGGCGGGGTCATTGGTTACGCTTATTTGCCCGGAGCGCACGGCTCCGCCGTGGATGGTATTGTAATGGAAGCATCGTATTTTGGAAGCAGTCAGGCCAATTCGGGCGTAACGGTTCACGAAATGGGCCATTATCTGGGCCTTTACCATACCTTTCAGGGAGGCTGTAAGAATGACAACTGCCTGCTGAATGGTGACCAGGTATGTGACACGCCCCCGGACCAGACCACCTTTGCCTCCTGCAATCCAAACGCCAACTCTTGTAACACGGACGCTGATGATACCACGATCAACAATCCATTTACGACAGATGTGCCTGACCTTGGCGAGGACTACATGGACTATTCCTCGCTGTCCTGTTTTTCAAAATTCACACAGGGCCAGAGCGAGCGGATGAATTTCTTTATTTCCGGCGTGCGCAGTAGCCTGACGGGGTGTTTGTCCTGCCAAACCCCCTGCCCCGCGCCAGTGGCGGCCAACATAACTTTCCCGACGGGGCCAGTTACCATATCCGTCGGGAGTACTCAAAATTTTGTTGCAAATGCCTTAAATACAAATACTTATAGTTGGAATGTGGGGAGTGATCCATCTTTTTCCAATGCTCTTTCTGCTTCGTACAACTTTAATCAACCGGGCACATTTTGGGTAAAATTTAGCGCCGTAAGTAACGATCCAGGTCGCTGCCCCGATGCGCTGGATTCCATTCTGGTGACCGTACTATGCCCAACCGTTGCGATCTTCTCGGTGCCTCCCGTTATCAAGACCGGTCAAGCCGTCACATTTAGCAACACCAGTATGGTAGCAACTGATTACGAGTGGTTGGTGAACAACAGCTCGGTGGCGAACACAACGGACTTGACCTATACTTTCAATGATGTAGGCGGTTATGTTGTTTGTTTGAAAGCCAAAAGTAACCTTTGCGAAAACGAACTCTGTCTGCCCATTTTTGTAGAGAACGCGGATTCCACGGGCGGCAATTGCGACAATACCTTCGTACAGTCACTCTCCAACATGGGCGGCAACCTGCCGGGTATTTTCCCGCATCCCAATGGTGATTTTTTCGCCACAGGCTTGCGCAATGACAGCATCGTGCTGGTGCGCTTTGCTTCGGGCGGCACACCAATTTGGGCACGTGCCTTTAAGTTTGGCAATAATACTATGCAGGTCAGGAACATGTTTGTGGATGATTCCGGCGATCTGATCGGAGTGG
Source organism: uncultured Saprospiraceae bacterium (assembly GCA_964539805.1). Taxonomy (GTDB): domain Bacteria; phylum Bacteroidota; class Bacteroidia; order Chitinophagales; family Saprospiraceae; genus M3007. The sequence continues at coordinate 23,858 of CAZIKN010000078.1, forward strand.
CCCATGTGCAGGCTGCCACGGTCAATGATTTCAGGTCAGCGGCCTTCCGCTATAACCTTGGTACCAATAATTTTACCTGGATAAAGATTTTTCCCAATGTGCAGTATTCGCACATCCACAGCATAGGAACGGATTCGAGCTTTTGTGTACTCACTGGAACAAGCACTGGCGGGGCCACACAATTGACCCGTATCAGCAAATTAAATGGCAACCTCAGTGGTTATAACCTGACCAGTGCACAAGGGGATTTTTTCTCCTTGTTGGACAATAACACCCTCTACGGTGCCTGCCGCAGGTACATCACGTCCAATGGCGATTTTCGTGTAGGCGTGTTTGCGCACAATGCCCTCACCGGGGCATTCCAATGGGAAAATACCCTCATCTCGCGGGGTAATGCCTCGGGAGCCACCGAGACGAGAATGTATCCCGAGACACCTATAAAAGATGGAAACAATTTGCTAGTCGTAGCCTCCGGTGATCTTTCCGGTTTTGAGGTCTTCAACACTGGATCAGTTGAGTTGGTTGTAGCCAAAACCGACCTCGCAGGTAATGTCATTTGGACAAAACAATACGAACACTCCGGTTTTGACCGCCCGGTAGCCCAGGCTATTGTAGCCACCAATGATGGTTACTATGTGGTCAGCAACCTGTATTTGCCCAATATTGTCGCTTTGGGCTATAGTTCTGTCATCAAAATAGACAAAGATGGCAATGTAATATGGGCCAAACGCCTCGGTATTTCAGGCAAAAACATCGTGCGCAATATCATGGAGCGCAATGGCTACCTGCACCTTATGATATCGTCGGACAGTTATGCCTCCAACGACCTGCTTTTGGTCAAATTGGATCGCGACGGCAACACCAGCAAGGAATGTGATTTCATCCAGCCCATCCAGGTCACTGCCGAACCATTGGGCAACATACAAGACAAACGGAACAATACTGTCAATACGGTAAGCCCAAGTGTGACGAATTTCCAAACCACGCCACGCCTCACGGGCTTTACCCAAAAAGCCTATTGCATCACCTCCTGTGCCTGCCCTGTATTCGAGCTCAGTGCAGGAGCGGACAGCTCCGTCTGTAAGGGAAGTCCCGTGCAGCTGAATGCCACGGTAGCCATGGATACTTACGATTGGTCACCCGCGACTGGATTGGACAACCCAAAGATCCAAAACCCCGTGGCCACTCCTGCACAAACCACCACCTACACCCTCACTGCAACGCGGAAAGGGGTAGAATTGATCAATAATGGCGATTTTAGCAAAGGAAATGTGGGCTTTATGTCTCAATACCCTACGGGAACCACAGGCTTTGGCACCTACAACGTAACCACAAACCCCACACTTTTCAACGGACTTTGGAAAATCCCCTTGGACCATTCTCCTTCAGCAGATAACCTGATGATGATGATTGATGGCAGTGTCCAATCCCCTGTCCGCTACTTTTGGCGGCAAACAGTTCAGGTTGAACCCAACACGGATTACCGTTTTGAACTTTGGGGAGCAATGGCGTTCCCGGCCAGCCCTCCACGAATTGAATTTAAAGTAAATGGCACCGTGAAAGGCGTGTTCAACCTGATCGGCGGAGATCCGGTTGTAGGCGTGTGGCAGCCATTTATGGTAGAGTTCAATTCAGGCAACACCAGCCAACTTGACCTGGTATTGAGTGACTTGGTATTGATAAGCGGTGGCAATGACTTTGCTGTTGATGATCTTAGCCTTCGTAAAATATGCACTTATTCCGCCGATGTAACAGTAGGGATAAGAGTGGATTCAAGCAAAACCCTCGAACTTGGCCCCGATGTGGAATCCTGTCTTAATGCCGTTTATACCTTTGATGCCGGCCCGGGGTTCAAAACCTATCGCTGGCAGGACGGCAGCACAGATCAGATTTTCACGGCTTTTGGCCCCGGAAAATACTGGGTAGAAGTAAGCGATGATTGTGGCAGTGTACTCAGCGATACCGTTCGCGTGAGTCTGAGCACAGCCCCCACATTGCAGGCTACTGCAGATACAACCATTTGCAGGGGATCAAAAGTGCAATTGGGCTATACGTCCAATGGCGTTTTTAGCACACACAACTGGTCACCCACAACGGGACTCAGCTGCACTACCTGCCCAAACCCCATTGCACAACCATTAATAACAACCACCTACTATATTGCTGCTTCCACTTCGGATGGCTGCACCAATTTAGATAGCGTCACTATTTGGGTTAATCAACCCTCCTCCAGTACCATAAATGTGACCCGTTGCAACGGGGAATCCTATCTTTTTGATGGGAAAACCTACTCAACAAGCGGTACTTATTCAGGCATTTTTAAAAATGCCAAAGGATGTGACAGTCTGGTGACCCTGCAATTGACCATCATACCACCCATAACAAGATCAGAGAGCATATCTTTCTGTTCCGGCAAATCAGTGGTCATCGGTGGCAAAACCTATAACACCTCAGGTACGGTCACGGATACCAGACCTGGTGCCAATGGCGCATGCGACACCGTGGTGACCTATACGCTCACCGTGCTGCCTTTGCTAACCAAGAGCCAAAGCCTCTCTTTTTGCTCCGGCAAATCAGTCATTATTGGTGGCAAAACCTATACTTCAGCAGGTACTGTAATGGATACCCTGCCCGGTATTGGCGGCAGCTGCGACACTGTGGCGACCTATACACTCACTGTGTTGCCGATTATCAATCGAGCCCAAACCCTATTGTTTTGTCCAGGCGGCTCTGTAACCATTGCGGGCAAAACCTACACTCAGCCCGGCACGGTCATAGAAAATCGTAATGGCACAAATGGCGCTTGTGACACCATCATTACCTATAATTTGACCTATCAAACCCCGGCGCCCTCAGTGGTGTCCATCAAATGCCCCAACACCTTTAGCGTCGCGGTAAATCCCGGAGGCGTAGCCATTGCCAATTACCCGCTGCCCACGGCCAGTACGGATTGTCCTTGCCCGGGCGTGGCACTGAGTTTAACCAAAGGATTTGCACCCGGCAGTACTTTCTTGCCTGGCAACACGGAAGTGTGCTATGAGGCAACGGACAGTTGTGGTAACAGCAATTCCTGTTGCTTTACGGTATTTGTCCGCGAAGCAGGGGCCTGTGACATCAAGGAAATTGGGTGTATGAAATATGAACTTTTGGGCATCACCGCAGATTCGGCACAAAACCTTACCTACCGAATCCGGGTAACCAATAAATGTCCCAACAAATTGATATACACGGCGATACAACTCCCTGATGGTATTGTTGCGATGAATCCCAAAGAGCAGTCGGTTTTCTCAGCAGAAATTACCGATCGCAAGTACGAAGTGCGCAATCCGAATTTTACGCCCTTCTATTCCATTCGTTTTAAGTCCACAACGGATAGTATTGCCAACGGCCAATCAGAAATATTGCGTTACACCTTGCCAGCACAGGCGGTGCCCAAGTACATGCAGATAACCTCTCGCTTGGCCACGCAGGAGTTTTATCCGGCCCACTTGAATACTTTTTATTGCCCGATAGGTATCACGCCCAAAGGTGGGTTCAGGCCGGAGGAAAGGACAAATTTGGCCGAAAGATCGCCAGAATCTATTTTGCTGTTCCCAAACCCTACCAGCGGAATATTGTTTGCCGACATGTCCGCCTGGACTGGCCAACAGGTGCAAATGGGGATTCTAAATGCACAAGGTCAGATGGTTCAATCCATGGATCATCAAATTGTGGACGGCTCATTGATGACGGTAACCTTGCCAGCATACATGCCCAATGGGCTTTACACCTTCGTGGCTACAAACGCTCAGGGTGCCAAAGTAGCCATTCGGTTTGTTCTGGCGCGGTAGGTTATTGAGGAAAAAGGACTCGCACTCCCTCTTTAAAAAACAGCTGTTTTTTAAAGAGGGAGTGCGAATTATTGTATATTTGCAACATTAATTTTAAATTTATGGTCACAATCCCTACAGAAATTGTCAAGGCGACTCGTCTAACAGATCAAGAGGTACTGCTTGAAATTGCAGTAATGCTGTTTCAAAAAGAAAAATTGAGCTTAGGTCAAGCGGCAAGTTTGGCCAATATGCCAAAACATAAATTTCAGTTTTTATTGGCAAGCAGAGATATTGCATTACATTACGATGTAGAGGATTATCAAGAGGATCTAAATACGATTCAAAAGATGAAATTTGAAGCAGTACTTTGACTACTGCGGAAAAACCACCCCCGCCATAGCAAGGCTTTTCCCAAAGGCCGATCTGTCCAAGTGCAGGTCGGCCTTTACTTCATCAAAGAAGAACAACATATTTTCAGTGGCCATATTGCCTGTGAGGTCATCCTTGGCCA
>CAZIKN010000079.1:0-28016 GCA_964539805.1 uncultured Saprospiraceae bacterium
GTAAAATAGCCGTTTTGTGCGCTACCTGGCAGGAAAGCATTGGGCATAAACACCTTGTAATTCAGTACTTTAACCAGCACCTCATCCGTGGCTTCGCAGCCATTTTTGTCCAAAATGCGCACCTTAAATCGTGTGTCATTTTCAGGCTGAACCTGCTGAAGGAGTGCATCGGGATCCGCAAACAGGTTGGAGGGTTCCCAGACAATATCGCTCCAAACAACGCCTTTGGGCAGGGGCTGTGCCACCAAACGAAGCGTTTGCCCGAGTTCGATCAAGGTATCATTGGCAAGTAGCACAACGGAAATGGGCGGCGGCTCGCTTAAAGTCATCTTGCTTTCCCAGCGGCAGCCCAGTGCATCGCGCAGCTGGAGGGTGTAAGTGCCCGGGCTTAATTGGCCAAATACCGGATTAGGCGTAAAAGCCTGGTTATCTATAGCGTACTCAAATGGTGCCGTGCCGCCACTTTGATACTGTACCTGTAAAAGCCCGTCAGCGTCCCCGTGACATTGGATAGAATCTATCAGGATATTGGCCTTTATGGGCTTGTCCCAATCCACTACCACGCTATCGCGGGCAATGCAGCCATTGCGAATATTGGTCACTTCAAGCCTGTAAAGGCCAGCCGTACGGATGCTGATGTTCAAGGCGTTGGTGTCCGCCGCTGAAGGTCTCAGCCATTTGTGTTTGAATATTGCGCCCTGTGAAGAGCCGGTTCCATAGAGGGTTGCGGCGGTTTCGCTACAGGACAGCTTGAGCAAAGGCGGGCCGGCCTCTGCTGTTGGGCCTTGGGTATCTTCATGGACAAACAATTGCGCCTCAGCCTGACAACCAAAGGAATTGCTGACGGTGAGCCGATACAGACCGCCCGCTGTGATCAACTGTGCAGGGGCATTGCTCAAGGGGCCAAGCGGCGAATCCCAATTGAATGTGGTAACGGGTTGGTTGACTTTGGCACTCAGGGTCACAGCAGGGCGTGCGCAGCTTATGGTATCAGCCTGTAAGCTTAGGGTGGGCACGGTGCCATAAGCAGGCACAGTGAGGGCCAGATTAGTGCTGCAATTTCGCGCATCGGTCAGGGTGACCACATAAGTGCCCGCTGACAAGGCCGTAAGCGATGTGTCAACGGAGGCATTAGACCACACAAAGGCATACGGTTTTGTGCCACCTGATGCGGCAAGCACAATGGCTCCGTTCTGTTTAGCGCAAGAATCGGCTTGAATGACGGGCTTCAAGGCAAAGGCTGCCGGCTCTGGCACCTTGAATTGGGCTTGAAAACTACAGCCTTTGGCATCTGTTAGGCTGAGGCTGTATTGCCCTGCCATGATTTGGCTGTTTTCTATCGTTTTCCTACCGTTTGACCATAAAATATCATAAGGTTGGGTGCCGCCTTCAATACTCAGCTTGATGGCGCCATCACTTCCGCCAAAGCAATTCACCGCACGGACCAAGCTGTCCTTTGCCAGGATAGGCAGAGGTTCATTAATCTCATAATCAAATACTTGCGTGCATTTTCCATCGGAATAGGTCAGGGTAAGTGAATAAAGGCCGGCACTTAGGCCATTGATTTCGGGCTGTTTGGCCTGATTGGACCAGGCGTAAGCATAGCCGGGCGAGCCATTCGTAACCACAACGGCTATGCTGCCGTTTTTTTCGCCGAAGCATGCCACATTGCGCGCTGTGGCTGCCACGTCGGGGGCATCCCATTGGCCCACTTGGGTCGTAAGGCTCAAAGTACAGTCCTTTGCATCGGTAATGGTCAATTGGTAAATTCCGGCAGACAGGTTTTTCAAGTGGACACCGGTGCTGTCATTGGACCATCTAAGGGAATAGGGTGCCGTACCCTGTGTCGCCCCCAAAAAAAACAGTTCTCCATTGGCTTTGTCGGGGCAGCTGGCAAGAGCGTTTATCCCTTTGCTTTGCAGGGCTGGCGCTGCGGCAAGGTTCAAGGTCAGCAGTTGCGTGCAATTGGCTGCATCCTTTACCGTGACGGTGTAGCTGCCTGCCACAAGCCCGGTCAAAGTGGCATTACTGCTGCCGTTTGACCATTGGTATTGAAAGGCGCCAGTCCCGCCCTTGGCCGAAATTTGAATGCTGCCATCTGCACCGCCCGCGCATCGGGGAGCAATGGCGAGGTGGTCAAGGGAAAAATCCGGTGCCTCCGTCAGGTTCTGTTGATAGGTTTGGGTACAGCCATTAGCATCCGAGACGGTCACTTTGTAATCCCCTGAACTGATATTCACCAAATCCTGGGTGGTTTCGCCATTGGACCAAAGATAAGCGATTGGCGCAATACCATTTTGTATTGTCAGGTCAATGCTTCCCCCGGCAGCCCCTTTGCAGCCAGCGGCTTGTGTGTTCGCCCCTATCTGAATCTCCAAAGGCTCTTTTATTTGATAATCAGTGGAATAGGAACATTTTCCGTCTGCATAGCTAAGGGTGAGCGAATAAGTGCCGGGTGCTAAATGGTCAATAAAGGATTGTGTAGAAAGGTTGGACCAGCTGTAGGTATAAGCTGTGCTGCCACCGCTGGCTGTGATGGAAAGGCTGCCATTGTCGGCCCCAAAACAGCTTACCTGCTCCTGTTTGACCTGAAGTGACGGCACTTCATGTTCCGGTATCAGTGCTGAGGCTGTCAGGGTACAATGGTTGGCATCGGTAATGGTGAGCTGGTAGTTTCCGGCGCTTAAGTTGTTTAGTTGGGCCGTGGTGCTGTCATTGGACCACAGCAGGGTGTAAGGAGGCGTGCCTTGTGTTGCCCCCAAAAACTCGGCAGTGCCGCTGGAAGCATCGGGGCAGCTGGCTGTAGTGATGATGCCTTTGTTTTGGAGGGCTGGCGGCTCATTTACGAGCGCAGTCCATACAGCCGTGCAGGACTTTTCATCCGTAACGGTTACGGTATAAGTACCCGAGCTGAGGCCATTGAGCACAGGCCCGTCCGAGCCGTTGGACCATTTGTATTGAAATGTACCGCTACCACCGAGGGCATTGACCTGAACGGCGGCATCCGCGCCGCCTGCACAGCGCAGCGGGGTTTGGGTATTGGTGAGGGAAATGGCCGGCCATTCGGTCACCGTGCGTTCCACGATTTCAAGGCAGCCTGTTGAATCGGTTACAAGCACTAAATAATCACCGGCTTTCGCATTGTTCAAGTCCTGGGTGGTTTCACCATTGGACCACAAATAGCTGAAGGGGGCAATGCCTTGTTGTACCTGCAAGTCAATACTCCCGCCTGCGCCACCATTGCAGCCTGCGGGTTGAACGGTGGCGTTCAATAGCATCTGTAGTGGTTCATTTATTTGATAATCATGCACTTGCGTGCATTTTCCGTCTGCATAACTCAGGGTAAGGGAATAATTTCCGGGGCCGAGATTTTTGATTTCCGGCTCTACGGAGGGCACCGACCAAATATAAGAAAAGCCCGGAGAACCGCCAACAGGTATTACGGCAATACTGCCCGATTGTTCCCCAAAACAGTTTACATCACGTACCGTTGCTTGTAGCTCAGGTGCAGTGAATTCCGGGATGTTTACGGTTTCCATCAAGGTGCAGCCCTTGGCATCCGTAATGGTCAGTTGGTAGCTGCCGGCATTGAGCTTGCTGATCTCAAGCGCTGTACTGTCATTGGACCAAAGTAGGGTATAGGGAGCTGTGCCTTGTGCCGCCCCAAGAAAGAGGGCAGATCCATTACCGGTATTGGGACAAGTGGCCTGTACCTGTATCCCTTTGGACATCAGCGGTTCAGGTTGGGGCAGTGCCGTTTGCAATACCTTGATGCATTGATCACCGTCCGTAATGGTAACCGTGTGCACGCCTGCCGTCGCCTGAGCGAGATTTTGGTTGGTGCTGCCATCAGACCACCGATAGCTAAAGGGCGCCTTTCCATTGTTGACCACCACCTGAATTTCTCCTTTTTCACCAAAACAGGAGATGGGCAGCTGCTGGATGCTCACATCCAAAAAGCCACCATCATCCACATAGGCCGAAGCGGAAGCCGTACAGCCATTGGAACCCGTGATGGTCACGGTATAATTGCCTTCGGGTATGCCGGAAAGCATGGAGGTGGTGGCCGCATTGGACCAAAGATAGCCATTAGCCGTTATGGCTCCGGTAGCATTGGCACTTACAGCAGCGGGTGTGCCAAAGCAGTCTCCATTGGTTGTATCTATTTGTATTTCAGGGAGTTCCAAGCGTCCAAATACAATGGAGTCCCTGTGTTTGTTGCTGCAAAAATCCGTAACTTCCACCCAGTACAAACCTGCTTTGGTGGTAGGAAGAGTACTGAGGGTACTGCCATCTTGCCAGCGGTATGCCGCATAGGTATTGCCAGCATTCAAGGTGACAAGGGTATCGGTACAGAATTTCAGATCGGGGCCCAACATGGGTGGCTCGGATGTTTTGCTCAGGTCAAAATCAAGTTTGTTGTTCGCATAATTGCATTCCACTATGCCCGTAAAGGGAAAATCAGTGGGCAATTGATAGGGGCGATTACGCGAGCCGTTGTCGTTTAGGACAATGTAAAATTTGTTGAGATTAATGGGTTGTGTGATGGTCAAAGTGGTGCAAGCGCCTGGTTTAAGGGCCTGTGGTATATTTAACACCGCGCCGAGTACGGCAGCATTGGTTGTGGTAGGGTCAGTGGCATACATAGTTATGGGCAGGCCGGGAGCTAGTTCTTTTTTGCCGTTATTGCACACCGTCAATTTAAAAGAAAAAGTATTGGCTCCACAAACGGCATTTCCGATACTGGCGCCGGCATCCGGCAGGGGCAAAGCCACATTAAAATTGTCATCCAATATTGGTTGCTGCACCAAAAAATTATTGAAGGGGCGTTTGCCGGAGCCTGGCCCCGGAAATTCCAGATGGTGATTGGGCAATTGCTGGGCGGGAATGCTCACATCATCATTAACATTGATGCCCATGTAGTTGAATTGGTTCCAGACATTGCGGCAGGGCATCCAGGGGGCGCCACCCGATTCAAACACATGCAGATGGCCTATGTCCCATGCAAAAATATGGCTCCCCACCACCACGATCTCGGCCTCATTGTCATTGTCCACATCGGCTACAATAGGGTGCTCATCACCGGAGGCCGAGCGGCAAATGAAGGTGTACCAGTTGCGCTGGGCATCCACGCCGGGCGGGAAGGGGGCTGGCCCGCCGTACATGATGCGCAGGTAAAGATTATCCCTGTAAATGATCTCGGTAAGGCCGTCACCATTGAGGTCAAAGGCTGTTGCGGACTCCCAATTTGTTAAGGAATGCTGTTTTAAGGCCCACCAATAGGGCGTAGCCGGTGTTTTTTTGGCCGCATTCAGGTTGAAGCAATTCAAATATTCCCGGCTGCAAACAATAATTTCAGGCAAATCGGGGCCTGGGCCATCGTCTTTGTACACATCCGCAATACAAGGGAGGCCGCCGTTGGTATGGAATCCATTTATGATGAACGGAAAAAACTGGAGCAGGCCATTTTTGTTCCAGACATACAAACCATTCTGTACCGTATCCCGTACGCTACTGACAGCGATATCAAGTACCCCATCAAGGTCAAGGTCAGCCACTGCTGTGTAGCCATCTTCATAAAGGTGATCAGATTGCAATTGGTTTACGTCTCGCTGTATTTTGATCTGGGCACCATCACCATCTTTGTTGTCTATATCAATGGAATAGATCACCGGGCCGGCCACCAATTCCAGCCCTTCGCAGTCGGGGTCGCCATTGCAATCCGCTACCGAAAGGATATCCACGGCTATTGGGCTGCAAATGAAATTCCCCCCGGCATTATGGTATCCTGATCCAGCATATTTCAAACCATTCAATACTTTTTGTATGGTAGGATTGGCCGGATTGGTGAAGTTGAACTTGTAAATATCGCTGCCTGCATATATTTCCGGGAATCCATCGGCGTCAAAATCCGCTAAGGCGATTCGGATATCCCTTCCCTTCAGCAACTCGGAAGCTGAAGAAGTTATCCATAGTTTCATAGGTTCTACAGCATTTTCGGTATATTGGTGATATACCCGTATGCGAAAATCCTCACAGACGATCAATAATTCCGGGATGCCATCTTTGTTGATATCGCCAATTACTGGCCCGACAAAGAGAGTACTGATAAATTGAGGAATGGTGAGTATTTTAGGCGCATCAAAATTGGATCCATTGCCCCTGTAAAACTCTATTTTATCCGCTTTATACGGATTGGATGGCCCTATACCAGGCGTATTACAAATGATAATCTCCTGAATATCATCTTCTTGGGGGTTCATGTTGGCTACTATCGGAGAAGAAAAAGTAGATACTGTTTGCAGATTGGAATACCAGTCCAAGCGTGGCTTTAAATCCCCGGGGACAAAGGGAACGGAGCAATCCTGCCCCGAACTGGCCTGAATAAAGCCAAAAACTACCATCAAGGGTAAAAGGTGTCTTTTCATGTGTTTCATTTTTGTTATATCCTTAAGTGATTTTGAAAATTACCTGAATGGATTTACCTGCTCTTAAGATCCAATGAAAACCAAAGATGCCGTCTTTTCTGTCACAATACCTTGAAAATGAGATTTTTTAGACCAAATAGAGATGTATTTTTATTCTTTTTATCCGTGATTGTTAAACAAAAGGCCAGATTCCACGGGCAACCTAATTTTGCATCTCCTGTCTTTGATCGCATTCTTTTTTCTTCTCTCTACTACATACGCTATGAAACCCTATTGGCTGTTCTGCTTTATCCTGTTTTTGGGATGCACCCATTTATTGGCCCAGACCAACCCTGATACCCATGCGGACCCCATAAAACGCAAGTATTTTACCCAAAAAATTAGTTCCGGTGCCATTGATCTGGATGGCAAATTGGATGATCCAGCGTGGAAAACGGCGGCAATAGGTGCTGATTTTACCGAATATCAACCCGATGAAGGTACGCCCCCGAGTATGAACACAGAATTTCGCATCGTTTATGATGACAAATACCTGTATATCGGCTATCGGGCTTATGACCCAGCCCCGGACTCCATTGTGGAGCGCATGGGCCGGCGCGATGAATTCCCTGGTGATTGGGTGGAAATCAACATTGACAGTTATCACGACCTGCGCACGGCTTTTTCCTTTACCTTCTCTTGCAGCGGGGTGCGCGGTGATGAATTTATCAGCGACAACGGCAACAATTGGGACAGTAACTGGAACCCCATTTGGGATGGCCGCTCCCACATTGATTCCTTAGGCTGGACAGCGGAAATCAAAATCCCTTTCAGCCAATTGCGCTACAACCAGGATCCTGAGCAGGTTTGGGGTTTTCAGGTGCAAAGACTTATTTTTCGCAAAAACGAACGCGCAACCTTCCAGCGCATCCCACAAAACGGCAGCGGATGGGTCAGCCGCTTTGCCGAACTGCACGGCCTGAAAAACCTGCCCCGCAATAAAGGTGTGGAAGTGGCCCCTTATCTGCTGGCCCGCACCGAGCATTTTGAAAAAGAAGCCGGAAACCCTTTTGCCGATGGCTCAAGGCAGCAAATAACCGCAGGGGTGGATGGCAAATTCGCCATTACCCGCGACCTTATTTTAGACTATACCATCAACCCCGATTTCGGCCAGGTAGAGGCTGACCCGGGTGCTGTGCGCTTAGATGGCTACCAGATATTTTTCAGCGAGCGCCGCCCGTTTTTTATGGAAAGCCGCAATTTGTTCGATTACACCCTTACCGGCTCCGCCGCTGAATTTGACTATGATGGCGACCTGCTGTTCTACTCGCGCCGCATCGGGGGCGCACCGCACGGCAGTCCGGATGTAAAAACGGGCGAATATGCCAATGTACCCAACGCCGCATCTATACTGGGCGCTACCAAATTTTCGGGAAAAACCAAAAAAGGATGGTCCATCGGCCTTTTGGAGAGCGTAACCCAGCGAGAATATGCCAAAATTGACCGCGAAGGCGAGCGCCGGAAGGAGCTGGTAGAGCCGCGCACCAATTATTTCGTAGGGCGCGTGATGAAAGATTATGATGAAGGGAACACCATTTTCGGAGCTGTTTTTACGGCGGTCAACCGGGAAAAAGGCTTGGACTGGCTGCACCGAAATGCCTATTCGGGAGGTATGGATTTTCAACACTTTTGGCGCAATCGCTGGTGGCGACTTAGCGGTAACCTGCTGTTCAGCAGGGTAGAGGGCACAGCGGAAGCCATTGCGGAAACGCAACAAAGTTTTGAACATTATTTCCAGCGCAGCAATGCTAAACACCTTGCGCTTGATCCCACGCGCACTTCGCTCACGGGCACCAGCGGTAACTTTAAACTGTCCAAATTCGGGGGCAAACCGGATCGCCTGGGTGGTATTCGCAAATTTGAGTTGGGCGGCACCTGGCGCTCGCCCGAATTTGAAGTCAACGACATAGGCTTTATGCAGTCAGCCGACGAGATCAACCATTGGGTTTGGGCCGGTTACCACATCCAACAGCCTTTTTCTGTGTTTAGAAACCTGCGTTTCAACTACAACCATTGGTTCAAATGGGATTTTGGGGGACAACATTTGTTTACCCTGTACAATGTGAACGCACATGCTTTTTTCAAAAACAACTGGAGCATAGGTTCGGGCTTCTACTACAATCCGCATGATATTTCCAATAATGCCCTGCGCGGCGGATCTTCCCTGCGCCGGCCTTCCGGCGGTGGCGGTTTCGGTTATTTTAATTCCGATGAGCGCAAAAAATTATCGTTTTCGGGCAATGTAAACGTCTTTGGTGGTACGGGCGGCGTGGTTTTATCCGAAAACTACAGCGCCGGCGTCAATGTGCAAGTAATGGATGCGCTTCGTTTCGGGCTGTACCCGGGCTATAACCACTCCTGGCGCAAACAGGATCAGTTTGTGGCTTCGACCATTTACGAGTCGGCGCAGCGTGTTATCGTCAGCGAGGTCAACCAAAGAAGTTTTTCGCTTACGGCCCGCCTTACCTATAATCTTAGCCCCAACCTGACGATACAATACTATGGTCAGCCCTTTATTTTCAGGGCCTTGTATCAAAACTACGGTATCGTTACAGATCCTTTGGCGCGGGACTACGATGCGCGCTTTCATCGCTTCAGCCCCCAAGAGATCAGCCTGAACGAGGATCGGTTTTCTGTAGATGAAAATGGAGACGGCAGCATAGATTATCGTTTTAGCAAACCTGATGTGAATTTTATTCAATTCCGCTCCAACTTGGTGCTTCGCTGGGAATACACCCCCGGATCCGAGTTCTTTTTGGTATGGTCACAGGGTGTGGTGCCCAATGCCTACCAGGACTTAGATACCCCATTGGTGGAAAGCCTGTTGAATAATGTATTTGATGCGCGGCCTACCAATATCTTTTTGGCTAAGGCAACCTATCGTTTTTTGCGATAGTAGGCAGGGATCTCCTAAGACCGCCTAAACACCCCGTGCAGCCCAATTGACAAGCTGATCACCGTACCTTGCATACGGGTTGAGTTGTTTTTGTGAAAGTGCATGGGGGTTACGAACAGGCGCGTGCGTACAAAACTGTCAATAATGAGTTTTTTATCCTTTCGGTTGAGGGTTGCGGTTCGATCCACCAATTTATCCACATACACGCCGCCGCCAAATGACCACCAGGCATAGTTGTACGGGTCTTCATTGTTGTTGCTGCCGCGCACAACCATAGTTGCATTGTTCAGCACAGGTGAAATATAGGGCCAAATGCGCCATTTTTCGTTAATTTTTAGCCGCAATGCCAAGGGGAAAAAGAGGTTGATGGAGCTAAAACGATGGCGGTCGGGTGTAAAAAGATTCCCATTCACTGTAAAGGGTTTTTGCACCTTTGAGGTATTGAAAATGTCGTATTCGAACCCAAGGCTAAGGTTTTTCAGGGTATAGCCGGCCTGCAAGCCCAAAACAAAGCGCGCTGGTCGGAGGTAACTGGCATAATCGCCGGTACTGAAGGTGGAGCCAGCCCAAAGGCTAAAGGTAAAACCTCGCTGGGGCACAACCTTGTCGGCTTCCTCGGGATCAATCATCAGGTTGCCACGCTCATCTTTGGGAAGTACAAAAAAACTCATGGTTATTTGCATTTCCACGGGCTGGCCGCCGCGTTCAGCGGGTTCCCACAGCGGCATGTTGCGCACAGCTTGCAGGGCTTTGGCATCCTGCACGGGGTTGAGTGATTTTTTGATAAAAATGTCTCGGGAAGCGCCTTTTTCATCAATGGTAAAAGCCACTACCCCTTCTCCCAAGGGTATCTTTTGAAAGGGTTTGGGCTTGGTGTACATCTGTTTTTCCCAATAAAGGGCAAATGCCCGATCTCCTCCCGGGAAGCTCGCCTTTTTATCCACAATATACAGCGTGTCCTGTGCAGCAAGTGAAGAGAATGGAGCAAGGGCCAGCATTAAACAAACAATGAATCGGTTGATCTCGAAAGACATGATGTCGAGGTTTGAAAATTTTGGCAAAAATACATCATTTCCTTAAAATGGGAGATGGACTGACCAGTGATCCCTCCGGGCAATGATGAGTGATGAGTGATGAATGATGAATGATGAGTGATGAATGATAAGTGATGAGTGATGAATGATTGGCATCTGCCTAATTCAGGACTTACCTTAAGTTAAGGTGAATTTTGAATTACTTTATTTGATCATCAGGTATTTGTGCAAAAAGAGCGGCGAAAGGTTCTTATTATAGTTATTTGGATCACGAAGGCATTCGGCATGGCAAGAGATCCAATATAGGTGCGGGGTCGTAAGACCCCACGTACGGCGGGCCTGTCCGACCTCCAAAGGGCGGGCTTGTCCGACTCCAAAGGGAGGCGGGCTTGTCCGACTCCAAAGGGAGGCGGGTTTATCCGACCCTGAAGGGCGGGCCTGTCCGAAAGGTGGAGCGACCGATCTACCCGAAGCAGTCGCTCCACCGATTAAGGTTACTTAACAAAGGCGGCCTCTAACCCGCTTACATCGCCGGTAGTGGACCATTTTTTCACCTTGCCTGATGCATCAAACCAAAAGTTTTGGTCAAAGCTGTTTGTATAGGTTTTTCCGGTGCTGATCACGGTAGCACTGATATTAACCGTGCAGCTTGTGGAGGATTCCGTTGATCTAAAATTGCTAGGCTCAAACTTGGTGATCTGTATGGACTTACCTACATTTTCAAAAAAGCGGGCAGCCCCCGCTTTACCTGCAAAACTACCCGCAAAGGGAACCAGCGAAGCATTGCCTACGTGTGACCAATCACAATCATCCGTCAGCATATTGAGGATGTAAGGGATATCGCCCCGACCAAAAGCGGCATAAGCACTGAGGGCAGCATCTGTATGCTTGTCTGCCTTGCCTGGAACACGAATGGCATGTACCGGAACAATAATGGGCTGCGGAGGATTGAAGCCCACTGATTGCAGAATAGGGATCAGTTTTTGGCCCATTGCGGAGAAGGACGCTTCATCTTTCCACACATCTATCACTTTTACACCATCGGGTGTTTTGTAGGATACATGGTAAATTCGGGCAGGGTTCTGAATGTCACCTGTTTTTTTAAGTTCCTCAGCCACTTTGGCATACTGGGCTTCCGTATGGCCTTTGGCATCAAAAAAAACGATTACGGTTTTATCTGTCAGGGGTGTAGGGGTTGGGTTGGCAAAGGCATTGATCACTTCGTAAACGCTTGGGTTGACATTGCCCAAAAAAGGCTTCAAGGTAGCCAAGCGGGCATCGCACTGCGCCTTTGAACTAAATGTGGTGAATCCAAAATAACCACCAGCAGGGTTAGGTCCGGCAGCGTGATATTCGGAAAAGCAATTGGCCAAGCCAGCCTCGCCTATTTTGGCAAACAGGCCATCATAGCCCTCATTGGTCATATTGGGTGCCATTGTTACGGTCAGGTACCATTTGTCCTGAGCGGTAAGAAGATGAAGGTTGATGAGAAAAAAGACAAACAGAATCTGGAGGTTTTTCAAAATAGTGTTGTTCGACATGGTGAGTTAATTTAATGATGAAAGATGTTGAAAGGCCGCCTTGGTTGTTGCAAACCATCTGACGGAAATCCTTTTCAGCACTAAATACGGGAGGGTATGTTATTTGGATTTAGAGCATGTCTGGGATTTTCCCGCTTGGCCCAAAACGGCTCTTTTTTCAGCATTTTCACCCTTTTTTCAGTCGTGTAGCCCCGCTACACTCCTTCAAAAACGATAAAAATGCTGAAAAATCTCTCGTTTTTGACTCAAGCAGAAAATCCCAGACATGCTCTTAGGACAATGTAATTTTATGTTCACCCTGTGGGCTTTCAAACAGGTTTAATTCAAAAAAACCTCGTCCACAAAAAACCAGCCTTTGTCGCCCTTGCCCGGATGCCAGGCGGGCAATTTCGTTACGGGTTTGGCCACTAATTTTAATACCTTTATTGATTTTGCTCCAAAGCTGCATTCAAAGCCGCGCAATACGGAAGACTCTACTTTTGAGGGTTGTTGGGGCTTTACGGTTTTTAACAGGGCCAAATCTGATAGGGACTGGCCTCCCCAAACCTGCAGTTCCAGTGGGGGCATGATGTAGCTGCCAATATCGAGCAAACTGCTAAACGTGACCTTTGACAGGGTAACAGGCTGTTCAAAATAGGCATAGCCTTCAAAAGGATTTTCCCTAAAGCCCAGCCATTTGCCACTTTTAAAATTATTGTCTCCCAATTTGCCATCAAAAAGTTTTTTGCCTTTTCCTGCATATTGCGGATTGGGCAACTGTGTCAGGCGCACGGAATCCGGTATAAAACCCGATTTGTAAAACTGTTGCACCAGGGTAGCACTGCTGATCCAGTCTTCCAAGAAAGCCCTTGCCTTCAGAAGAGCGGTTTTATCCATCAAAATGCCCTCCTGGGTATAGGCAGGCGATGTCAGGCTATCGGGATCGCTGCCGTCCAGGGTGTATCGGAGAAGAGCTGCTTTTACAGGGTGTTTCAGGTAGATTCTGGTGTCTTGCTGAAAAACCTGAATTTCGTCGTTTTCCAATATGGGCATACTCAATCGGGCAACTATGCTATCGCCTTTAAAGCCCATTTCAAGGGTTGTTTTGGGTAATTTTGCCTGCAAATCAATCAAATCGTTTGCCGTCACGCCAGTGTTCCAAAGTTGCAGTTCTTTTAAGGAGGACATATCTTTAAGTGCTTCCACATCAGCGCTTTTTACGCTGGTGCCAGAGAGGGACAGTTGTTTTAAGTGTTTTAAATGCCTTAATTCGCTTAATCCCTGCCCCTTTATTCGGGTAAAAGACAGATTTAGTTTTCTTAAATTTTCAAAACCTGCTATGGTTTTAAGGTCGTCATCACCAACAGGCATTTTATTCAAATTCAATTCCACTATTTGCGTCTTGATGGGCTGTAAATCCTTCAATTGTTCGGCGTTGAATTGTGACGCCCCAAAAAAATCAACGCTCAGTGCGGGTGAGCCTAAGGCCAAGGGGGTGATTACCCTGTAGTTGGTGTTCAATTTTTTGATCGTCGCTTCGTCCGCAGCGCGGAAAGTATAGGTTTCTGGTTCGTTGGTTTTAGATCTTGCTACAGCCCATATTTTCAAACTATCCGTGTCCGGCAGTTCCTGTACTTTTTGGGTAAAAGTGGCGCCGCCTTTAATCCAGTGATGCAAAATAGCGATTTCATCGCTGGTCAGTTGTGGCTTCCCGGAGGGAGGCATGTGCTTATCATCATCCAAAGGAAGTCGGATGCGCTGCATCAAGAGGCCGGAATGGGCAGATTTCAGGTCCCACAATGGGCCATTTTTGCCACCTTTAAGCAGTTGTTCGGGCGTCTCCATGACCAGTTCCCCTTTTGCTTTTTGGTTGTTGTGGCAGTTGATGCATTTTTTTTCCAAAATCGGTTTCACTAAGTCCTCAAAGACTAAGGCTTGCGCTACATCAAGCGTTTTTTCTTTCGCATCAGATTGTAAAGGAGCGGTTAAAAAGCCCTCGCCATGGGTGATACTTGCTCCCTGATGGCCCGCTATGACAACTGCCACAAGGCTTGTCCCGCTCAACAATAATGAAAAAAGTCTTGATCGCCAGATCATCAGCCGCCATCCGTACCATGCCAATGCCAACAGCGAAACCGCGATACCCGTCCATTTGTGCCACGCAAGAGCATCGGCCTCGTAGGCATCTTCCTGTGACAAAAACAAGCCAGTAAGTGCAGAAAAGGCTGATGTAAATGCTGCTGCGAGCAAAATCCCATCGCCCATACCATCTTTTGGGGTGCTGTTGTTGTCCTGTACAGGGCGAAAAAAGAGGCTCAGGGCTGCGGCTATTACCAACAACACAATGGGGAAATGCAGCAGCAGAGGGTGCATCCGTCCAGCCACTTGCAGCCAGCTTGGGATTGCCAGGGTTTTGCCCGCTACCGCGAGAAATAAGAGCAGGCAATTGATGCCAAAAGTGATATGATAACCGAGGTTTTTTATGCTGTTCATCACTTGTCGTACACTTTTATTTCATCCATAAAAATCCAGCCTTTGTTCCCCTTTCCGGGATGCCAATCGGGGAGTTGTTTGACCAAATGGAGTCGAAGTTTGATTTTATTGGTTTGGGGTGCTTCATTACAGGGCAACACGAGGGGGATACAGACGGCACCACTGATATTGGTTTTTTGTTCAACACTTTGATTGGCAATGTGTTGAAATGTTTTTTTTCTGTTATCAAAAGAGTAGATTTCTATTTTTTCGGGTAAAAAAACCCAGGAGCCATAATCACGCAAAAAATTGATCAGTACTTTTTTCACCTTAGCTTTTTGCTTTAAGCTCAGGATTAGATCAACCGTATCGGTCTCAAAACCCAACCAGGTATTGCTTGAAATGCTGGTATTGCCTCCTTTGTTATCCCATAATGCCCTTTTGCCCAAGCCTTTGTATCGAGGATTGGCCTTTGTACCATCAATGGAGCTTAGCGCTATTCCATCTTTGATAAATGTTGCCTGCACCGCCTCCGAGGGCTTAAACTTTTCGCCAAAAACCCGCGCTTTCAGGGTAGTGAAATGTTGGCTGATATGAAGTGGCGTCTTGTAAATGGGTGACTTGTCGTTGGGTTCCTGCCCATTTAAGGTGTAGCGAATTTGGGTTCCTGCTTCGGCAAACACCATTTCAACAACGGCTTCTTTCGTAAAAAAAACGGAAGGGTAACGCAGGAGCGGTGGTGCCAGTTGGAAACTGTCCTGGGCCCTTACATTAAAGGAGAATAATAGAAAAAAAATAGAAATATACAGGTGTTTCATAAAACGAGGGTGTTATTCTTATAGACCTGCCAAGTCTTCAAGACTTGGCAGGTCTTCAAGACTTGGCAGGTCTAATGAACAGGTTCCAGTTTTACAGGATAGCTTTTCCCTGAATTCCATTGTGCCACATACAGGTTTTCCTCATCGTCCACCAGTACATCATGCGGGTATTCGAAAGCTTTGATGGTTTGGTACATTTCCTCCAGCTGCTGACCATTGTACTGCGGGGTACTTCCTGCCACATTGGAAACCACCTGATTATCCTTATCCAAAATGGTCACAAACCCTGATTTTTGCCATTGCCGGCTGTTGGATTGCAGCACTGCCGCGTACAAGTAATCACCCTTGACAACAGGCCGACAGACCCAGGCTCCTTTCATATCAATAGTATCCAGGTATTTTCCCTCCAGATCATAACGCTTAAAGGCATTTTGTTGTCGGGAACTAACGATCAGACATGGATTGGTTTTGTCTCTTGTATCCACGCATACGCCATGTGCATTGTTCAAATGCCCTGCCTCGTCGCCTTTGCCGCCAAAATGTCGGATATATTCACCCTTGGGGCTGTACTGTATGATAAAATCTTTGCCATAGCCATCTGCTACATAGATGTCGCCATTGGGCGCAATGGCCGTTTCGGTAGGGTTGTAAATGGGTGACTTGTCGTTGGGTTCCTGCCCATTTAAGGTGTAGCGAATTTGGGTTCCTGCTTCGGCAAACACCATTTCAACAACGGCTTCTTTCGTAAAAAAAACGGAAGGGTAACGCAGGAGCGGTGGTGCCAGTTGGAAACTGTCCTGGGCCCTTACATTAAAGGAGAATAATAGAAAAAAAATAGAAATATACAGGTGTTTCATAAAACGAGGGTGTTATTCTTATAGACCTGCCAAGTCTTCAAGACTTGGCAGGTCTTCAAGACTTGGCAGGTCTAATGAACAGGTTCCAGTTTTACAGGATAGCTTTTCCCTGAATTCCATTGTGCCACATACAGGTTTTCCTCATCGTCCACCAGTACATCATGCGGGTATTCGAAAGCTTTGATGGTTTGGTACATTTCCTCCAGCTGCTGACCATTGTACTGCGGGGTACTTCCTGCCACATTGGAAACCACCTGATTATCCTTATCCAAAATGGTCACAAACCCTGATTTTTGCCATTGCCGGCTGTTGGATTGCAGCACTGCCGCGTACAAGTAATCACCCTTGACAACAGGCCGACAGACCCAGGCTCCTTTCATATCAATAGTATCCAGGTATTTTCCCTCCAGATCATAACGCTTAAAGGCATTTTGTTGTCGGGAACTAACGATCAGACATGGATTGGTTTTGTCTCTTGTATCCACGCATACGCCATGTGCATTGTTCAAATGCCCTGCCTCGTCGCCTTTGCCGCCAAAATGTCGGATATATTCACCCTTGGGGCTGTACTGTATGATAAAATCTTTGCCATAGCCATCTGCTACATAGATGTCGCCATTGGGCGCAATGGCCGTTTCGGTAGGGATATATTCCTCAGCCTTGTTGTAAACGCCCGCCTCTTTTGGATAATCCAGGGTCATTAAAACCCGTCCGGTGATCGTGGTTTTGATGACCTGATGGCGGTTGTTGTCGCAGATAAACAATACATCCTCCCCGTTTTCATCAAAAAGGCTAAGGCCATGTGCTCCCGGGTATTCATGCCCCCAACTATCCAATATTTTTCCATTTTTGTCATAAATCAGGATATTGTTGCGGGTTTCATCGGTCAGGAGGAGGATTCTGCCTTTTTTGTCCTGCACCATTTCATGGCAATTGTTGACAGGGTAACGTGCCACATCAGCCTGGCTCCACCGGAGGTTTATCTTGTACTGCTTGTTGTTGTGTCCCAGAACAAGTTCGTTCACATCCCAATCAGGCAAGGGCAGCATAGCGCTGAGCAGGCCAAGGGAGGAAGTTTTGATAAAATTTTTTCTGCGCATTAGTTGGTTTATAGTGCTTGATGAAGAATTAGCTTAGAGAGCATGTCTGGGATTTTCCCGCTTGGCCCAAAACGACTCTTTTTTCAGCATTTTCACCCTTTTTTCAGTCGTGTAGCCCCGCTACACTCCTTTAAAAACGATAAAATGCTGAAAAAATCTCTCGTTTGACTCAAGCAGAAAATCCCAGACATGCTCTTATGATGCCCCCACGATACCCGGTATTACCTTTCCTGCCACGTCAGTCAAACGGTAGCGTCTGCCCAAGTGTTTGTACGTCAATTTTTCGTGGTCAAGGCCCAACAGATGCAGGGCCGTGGCATGGAAATCATTGACATGCACGGGGTTTTCGGCGATATTGTAGCCGAGTTCATCAGTTTCGCCGTACACGCCCGGTTTTACGCCGCCGCCGGCCATCCAGATGGTAAAGCAGCGGGGATGGTGGTCACGGCCATAAGTATCCTTGCTCAGCGGGCCTTGGCAGTAATTGGTGCGGCCAAATTCGCCGCCCCATATCACGAGGGTCTCATCCAGCAGGCCGCGTTGTTTCAGATCAGTGACGAGGGCAGCGGAGGCCTGGTCGGTATCCATGCATTGTCCTCTTATTTCGCCTGTGAGGTTGTTGTGTCCATCCCAGCCCTGGTGATACAGTTGTACGAAGCGCACCCCGTTTTCGGAGAGTTTGCGGGCCAAAAGGCAGTTGGCGGCATACGTGCCGGGCACGAGGCAGTCCGGGCCATAGAGTTTGATGATGTCTTTAGGCTCATTGCTCAGGTCTGTGATTTCGGGCACGGCTGTTTGCATGCGGTAAGCCAGTTCGTACTGCTGTATTTTGGCCTGTATTTCGGGATCGCCAAAGGTTTTGTAACTTTCGGCATTGAGTTCGGCCAATTTATCCAGCATACGGCGCCGGTCCTCTTTGTCTATT
Source organism: uncultured Saprospiraceae bacterium (assembly GCA_964539805.1). Lineage (GTDB taxonomy): Bacteria > Bacteroidota > Bacteroidia > Chitinophagales > Saprospiraceae > M3007. Next base: position 18,090 of record CAZIKN010000079.1, read on the forward strand.
GCATCGGGGTTATTGAGGTAGAGGACAGGGTTTTCGCCGCTGCTGAATTGTACGCCCTGGTGTGTGGAATCCAAAAAGCCATTGGTCCAGAGTTTGGAGTACACGCCTTGGCCATTGCCTTTGCCCTGTGACAGTAGTACACAAAAAGCAGGCAGGTTTTTGTTCTCACTGCCTAAGCCATAACTCAGCCAGGCCCCGAAACTGGGGCGATTGCCCACTTGTGCACCTGTTTGAAAAAATGTTAGGGCGGGGTCATGGTTGATGGCCTCCGTGTGCATGGTCTTGATGACGCACAAATCATTGACAATCTTTGAGGTATAAGGCAGCAGCTCACTCACCCAGGTGCCGTGTTCACCGTATTGTCTGAAGGAAAAAATAGAGCCCGCCAAGGGGAACGAGGCTTGGTTGGCCGTCATGCCAGTCAGGCGTTGTCCGTTCCTGATGGATTCCGGGAGATCCTGTCCGAACATCTCGATCAATTTGGGTTTGTAGTCAAACAAATCCAATTGTGAGGGTGCCCCGTTTTGGAAAAGGTAAATCACCCGTTTTGCCTTGGGTGCGAAATGGGGCAGGCCTGCCATGATCGCATCCTCTTTGCCACCAAACAAATCAGGTATGAGCAATGAACCCAAGGCCGCACTGCCAATACCAATTCCGAGTTTGGAGAGGAATTTGCGGCGGTTGATGTGAAGGCCATGTGCTAAAATTTCATGTTCCATGAGACTTATTTTTTCAAGGATTTGTCTATTCTTTCTATCAGGCGTTTTGTATTGGCGTTTACCATTTTAATCATCTTCAGGGCTTCTTTCTTGTAGGTCAAATTGGTTATAAGCAGGTGCTTTAGTTTGAGGGATTTGAGGTGTTTGATTTTCTGTTTGGCTGATACAATATTGGTGGTATCAATGATTACCGGGAAATAGTTGACCATTTCGGGGATAAGTTGGGTCATGGTATGTGTTTTATCCACTTCGCACCATTCCTTTACATACGGAATCAAGGTAGTGTAATGGCCTAGAACAGCCTTTTTAAGGGTATCATCCTGGATTAAACTGGTACGTCCGGTTTGTTTCATCTCTTCATAGGTAGTGGAGTTTGGCAAAATGCCCGTATAACTTGCTGCAAAATCAATAAAGTAACTCACACTATCCGCGATGTCGGCATCTTCTTTAAAATGAATGAGTTTTTCGGCACCATAGGTCATATAGGATAGCCCCATCAGGGTTTTGCCAAATACCAAGCTGTCCTGCATGAGGTTTTCCTTCAGGTTCTGTAATATTTTCTGTTCCATTTCGCGGTCTTTCCGATTGTCCCGCCATTCATCAAACCAAAAAGAGATAGAGATGCCCAAAAAAATAGCCACGACCTCGTAAAGGTATTTCTTTATCGTATTTTTAAAATTATTACTATTGTATTCTATCATTTTTATGTGTTTTTGTATTAAAAATTATGGTGATCAGGTTTTAGTGATGGCTTCTTCCATATTGTAAATGGTACTCACAAGCTTCATTAAAGCGGCAGACTCAAAGATATCCACCTGTTTATTGACTGGTGATGTGCCTATGGCAAGTGTTTTTTCGGCATTTAATTTTTTGTTTTTAAAAAGCGCAAGTTGCTCCTTAAAATAGGCTTGCAGGATAGATTTTTCTTTATCCGTAGCTTTTCGGCAAATAATGCTTTGAAAGGCCTTGTCAATTTTATCCTCCACCGTATTTTGTTCTGCCAGCAGGCGTTGGGCAAACGTTCGCGAAGCCTCTAATACTGTGGGGTCATTTAACATGATAAGCGCTTGCAGGGGAGTATTGGTCTTGGAGCGTTTCACCTCGCATTGGTCGCGGTTACTGGCATCAAACAAAACCATGGCGGGCGGCGGCACGGTCAGTTTGATAAAGGTGTAAAGTCCCCTGCGATAGAGGGCCACGCCTTCATCCATTTCATATTTGGCCAAGACGCCTCTGCCTGAGGAGGCTTTTTCCCACAATCCCTTAGGCTGATAGGGCTTCACGCTCGGCCCTCCGATCTCGCGATGCAACAGCCCGCTGCTGCCCAGGACAATATCGCGTACAAACTCCGCTTTTACGCGCGTGCGGGCATAACGAGCCAGATAGAGGTTCTCTGGATCAATGGACAAATGCTCATCATTCATCTTTGCCGATTGGCGATAGGTGGCCGACAAGAGTAATTGTTTGACCAAGCGTTTTATGTCCCAGTGGTGCTCCATAAAATCCACTGCCAACCAGTCTAACAATTCGGGGTGGGTAGGCAACTGGCCCTGCATGCCAAAGTCACCGCTTGTCTTCACCAAGCCATTGCCGAAAAACTCCTGCCACAGCTGATTGACGAAGACACGGGCTGTGAGCGGGTTGTTGTTGTCCACGGTCCATTGTGCCAGACCGAGCCGATTGCGCGGCCATTTTGTGGTGTCAAAAGGCATAACGGCTTCAAGGGCTGCCGCTTTAACGGTATCGCCCGGCTGGTCATAAGCACCCCTTTTCAGGATGCGGGTCACGCGTGGCGTATCGTTTGGGGCCTTTAGCTCGCTCATCACGGATACCATCAAACTGCCTGTGTCCTTTTTGTTGATAAAACGCAGCAGTTCCTTAGTTTCGCGGTCAGAGAGTATCAATTTGGGTTTTTTGGCCGGTAATGACTGGTTTACATCCCCTTCAAAGCCCAGTTCTTTGCTGTTGTTAAAAAACGCAAACAGTTGATAATAATCCTTTTGTGAAATAGGGTCGTATTTATGGTCATGGCATTGGGCGCACTCCGCGGTAAGGGCCAAAATGCCCTTGGTGTAGGTTTTTGTTTTATCCAAATTGTATTCAATTCGGTATTCTTCCGGGATAATGCCACCTTCTTCCGTGTATTTGTGGTTGCGCAAAAAAGCAGTGGCTAAAATACTTTCTTTGCTGGAGTCCGGCACCAAATCACCGGCCAGCTGCCAGCGCACAAACTGGTCGTATGGCATATTTTGGTTAAAAGCATGGATAACCCAATCGCGCCAGGCCCACTGGGTGCGGATATTGTCGTCCTGATAGCCATAACTGTCGGCATAACGCGCCACATCTAACCAATACACAGCCATTTTTTCGCCATATTGGGGGCTTGCCAAGAGGCGGTCCACCGCTTTTTCATAGGCATCCGGGCTGTTGTCCGCTTCAAATTCCTGCATCAATTCCCATGAGGGCAACAGGCCTGTTATATCTAAGGCCGCCCTTTTCAGGAGGAATGCTTTTTCGGCTTCGGGGTTGGGGCTAAGGCCCCGTTCAAGCATTTTGGCATAGGTAAAATGGTCTATCTCATTTTTGACCCAATTGTTGTACTTTACTTTGGGCAAAGGCGCTTTTTCGGGTTTCACAAAAGCCCAATGTTTCTCGTAGTTTGCGCCCTGTTTTATCCATTTTTCGATAATTTTGACCTCGTGCTCGCTCAACGCATCGAGATGTGAATCCGGCGTGGGCATCCTGTAATCGGGGTCTTTGGATATGATGCGCTTGTACATTTCTGATGCTTCGGGCTGACCGCGTACAATGGCAAAAGCACCCGGAGTTTCTTTCAAGGGCATGAAGGCGGATGCTTCCACATCCAGGCGCAGATTGGCTTTTCGCTTTCCGGCATCGGGGCCATGGCAGGCGAAACATTTGTCGGAAAGAATAGGGCGGACATGAAAATTATAGCTCACTTTGTCCGGCAAGCCATCATGGTCAAGTGGGGCATTGCAGGCCTGCCATGCCGCCAGGCCGCTCAAAATGATGATGACGCTTGTTAAAAATTTCACGTTATTAAAGATAGACTTAAATTTATATTCACATTCATTGGGTCATAAACACCCATTTTACCGCCTTGGCATATCCGAATGGCTTTCCGCTAACAGGAGCGTCCATTTCTCCTTTCAGCTTTCCGTTTGCCTCTTTTACAACCGATAAGCGGGTCAGGGAGTACTGCCCTTTTTCATAATCAAAACTCGTCCCGTCGTCATCATAAAGCAGGAAATGGCCTCCTGCAGTGCCATAGTGACGCACGGTGAGTGGCAGGGTATCCGCTGCGTTTGGTGCCCGATTGCCGGGGGGTATCATCGGGATAATGCCACCATCTTTTACAAATAATGGAATTTTATCCAAACTCGAACGGATGGTAATGATTTGATTTTCACCTACTTCTGCACCGGTATAGAAATCATGCCACTTGCCGGGAGGGAGTAATACCTCGCGGCTTTTTTCGCCCGCAAACATAGGCGCAACCAACAGATAATCACCCATCATATACTGGTCTTTGACTTCTTTATGCCTGAACTTAAAGCCCTCAACCAGGTTCATGGCCCGAAAAGGGGGCTTGCCCTCAAAGCGATACTGCGCAAAGCTGGTGTAAAGATAAGGCAGCAGTTGCATTCGCAGTTTGGCCACATCGTTAACGGCTTTTTCCACATCAGGAAATGTCCAGGGTTTGGTGCCATCTGCCCAGGCATTGATCATGGCCATAGGTGAAAAACATACCGACTGCATGCGCCGTACCCACTCCTCAGAAGATGCGGAAGCCCTTACCTCGGGCGTCCATAACACCCCGATAAAACTACTGTTGACCAAAGCGGTGATAAAATCGCGGTGGCTGTAGTAATCATTGTAGATGACATAGGGGAAACTGCTTGCCCCGGCATTGGAGGCCCGCACTAACCCATAACTGCGCTTGTTGATTTCCCTAAACCAGGCGGCAGTCATTTGTTGTACCATCAGGCCGTAAGTCTGCCGCATTTGTTCAGCGCTTGTACCCGATGGGAAAGTAGCCACATCTGGCCAAAGTGCTAAAGTATGGCGAAATGATGGAATGGGCACAAACCGGAAAAAAATTCCAGCTGCTTTACCGTTACACTCATAAATGCGCCTAAATGTTTTCCCAACCCTGATAACCTTTTTTCCAAATAGTCATTTATGCTGCAAGAGATATTGAACCGCAACAATAACAAAATTTCATCCTACCTTTATGTACCCCAACTGGCCTGATAACGTCATCCGCATGCAGCAAAAAGGCAGTTTTTTACGATACTGGAGACAAGCGCTTGTCGCTGTTTTCCTTTTCACACAGGGCATCACTCAGGCACAGCTACCCTGCCCTTCAGCGCAGATAGATAGCCTGATTTTGTTGTCACGGGCCTTTACCGATGAAAAAAAATTTGATCAGGCGCTCGAAATCAACCAATTGGCAGAAAAAGATGCCCTGGCGCAATGTGGCAAAAACTCAGTTGCCTACGCAAGTACTTGTTTCAACCATGGGCGGATCTTGTATTTTAACGGGCACTATGAAGCCGCAAAAAACTGGTACATAGAAGCAAAGGCCATACGAGAGCAGCTGTTGGGCCAAAACCATAAAGACTACACCAAAAGCCTCAACAACTTAGCCATCGTGTATGATTTACTCCATGAGTTTGAACAATCGGTGCCCTTGTACCAGCAGGCGCTCGTGCTGCGTGAAAAACTGTACGGTCGCTTGAGCAATGAATACGCTGATGTCCTGAGCAACCTCGCCACCGCCTACATGGAAATGGGCCTGTATGAAAAATCCGAAAAATACACCCTGGAGGCCCTCCGAATAAGGGCCGAAGTGTTGGGCAATGATGATCCTGATTACGCCGCAAGCCTCCAAAATTTGGCCAATTTGTACTTTGAAATGGGCAATTATGACCAAGCCGCTTCGTACTACCAACAGTCCAATGCACACTACAGCTCAGCGGCGGATGCTGATCCTGAGCTGATTGCCAAGGGCATGGACAACCTCGCCAATGTCCGTGTTGAACAGGCAGAATACGAGCAAGCAGAAGCCCTTTACCTCAAATCACTGGCTATTCGGGACACCATGATGCGAACGGACCATCCGGCTTACCAAAAAAACGTACACGATCTGGCCTACCTGTACAGCAAAAAGGGCGAGTACTCAAAGGCACAGGCTTATTTTGAACAGCTGGAGCGGATGAAAGAGCAGATCAAGGCAACGGACATCTCCCTCTGGGCGCTTACGGCCCACAACAGGGGCAATCTGTTTTTTGACCTGAAAGAATACGACAAGGCCGAGCACTATTTGTTGGAAAGCAAGGCCGTTTATGAAAAGGCCGGACTTGTTGAAAACAAATGGTATATCGCTGTTATGGAAAGTTTGGCACGAACTTACCAACAAACGGGCCAGCTTGAGCAGGCCCAACAGTATTTCAACAGCTCGGCTACGCTATACAAAAACCTGATTATCAAGGCTTCAAGTTACCAGTCGCTCACCCAGTTGGATAAATTCATTCAATTGTTCGGCAGCAGCATGGGCCACCACAACACATTTGCCCAACAAAGGCCGGAAGCAGCCGCCCTGTGCTATGACGATGCCCTTTTTCACAAAGGCTTTTTGCTACAGGCGGCCATACAAATACAAAACATGGCATTGAAGGATACCGCCAGCGCCGAACTATTCAATTTGTACAAATCCTGTCAACGCCGTTTAGCCATAGCATTGGCTTACCCCCGGGCAGAGCGGACCGATGCGGATACGCTGCAAATGCGCATCAATGAATTGGAGAAAATATTGGCCGGCAACAACCTTGTGTTTGGGGAAGCCATGCGTCAGGTAAACTGGCAACAGGTAAAAACCATGCTCCAGCCCGGTGAAGCAGCCATTGAATTTGTACATTATGATACCGAAAAGGATAGCGCACGAACAACACAATACGCCGCATTGGTACTCACTCCCGATAGCCCTTTGCCGCATTATGTGCCCTTGTGTGATGGAGAAATACTGAAAGGACTATTGGGAAACACCGGCAATAGAGGCTTAAACTATGTAAAATCAATCTATCATAATCCTACACACAAGCTGTATGACCTGTGCTGGAAAGCGATTGCCGCAGTGCTGCCCAAGCCAACACACACCGTTTATTATGCCCCAACGGGCCTGTTGCACAGGCTAAACTTAGCCGCCATAAGCATGCCCTTGGGTGATGACTTGCTCGCAACCACAACATTGGGCGAAAAATACAAGCTGGTACAGTTTGGCAGTACCCGCCAGTTGCTGGCCACAAGGCGATCCGCAGCCCCGTTGGAAACCGGAAATATGGCCCTGTTTGGCAATATAAGCTACAGTATGGATACCACAGCGTTGATGGAAAGCCCTTACAACGCAACGCTGGCCCTGCGTGGTGAGGCTACTTTTTCCGCTCCGGATAGTAGTTTGAGAGGGGAAAGCTGGAAAGAATTAAAAGGCACGGAACTCGAGATCCGAAACATCCAGGCACTTGCCAATCAGGCAGGTATATCAACCACGACCTATACCGGCCACATGGCCTCAGAGGAAGCCCTTAAACTATTTGATGGGCAAGCACCCGAAGTTTTGCATGTGGCCACACACGGCTTCTTTTATACCGGCCAATCGGCCAAACTAAGCGACCAAAGCGGGCTTGCTTTCAAATGCGGCAACCAGCCCCTTATGCGCTCCGGCCTGATCATGGCCGGTGGAAAATATGCATGGGAAAATGGCAAACCCTACAAGCCCTATATGGAGGATGGGATACTGACGGCATACGAGGTATCACAAATGGATCTGAACGGAACAGAATTGGTAGTACTTTCCGCCTGCGAAACGGCCCTGGGCGATGTGGCGGGACATGAAGGCGTTTTTGGGCTCCAACGGGCATTCAAAATAGCCGGTGCAAAGTACCTGATAATGTCCTTATGGCAAGTGCGCGACAGAGAGACCCAGGAACTGATGAGCGCTTTTTATCACCATTGGTTAGAAAAAAAACAAGGCATTCCAGAAGCCTTCCGATCGGCGCAGGCAGAAATCAGGGCCATGTACCCTCACCCTTACTTCTGGGCCGGTTTTGTTTTGATGGAATAAGCCCCTTTACGGTATCAACAAACACATTTTTTCACCTTCAATTATACTTATCATGCCTGTAAAAGCAAGCAACGTAAAAGCCGCAGACCCCGGACTCAGTTTTGTCCTGCACAATTTGGATGCACAGGGCAATACCATCCCTTTCAACTGCGAGACACTGACCATAGAGGTGGTCATTGATGAGACATACACCAGCAGCATGACCATCAACCCAAATATTCGCAATGCCGCAAACAGGATCGTGGACAGCGACCTGCACCTTATCATGCCATTTGGGGATACCAATTACAACAGTTCTATGACCGTACGTTATGAAATAAAGGTGTACTGGCCCAACAACCCCACTCCGGATATAGTCTGCGGAACCGCAGCTGCCGAAAAAGGGCATTTCAAACCCGCAGAACCCGTAGGCGCCTTTAAGGTGATGATCAATGGTGACGCTATTTATTTGCTGCGCAGGGCAGGTTTTAACCAGCCCAATCACCTTAGCGAATTGAACGGTGTTGACCGAAACAATGTGAATGGTATGATACAGCCGGGCGCCCCTCCGGTCAGTTTTAACAACCTGAGACCATTCTACCTCAACCATATAACCATACAACCCAATTCCTTCGGCAACGATGTGGAGTTTTTGCTAATGCCTAATGGGGATATCTTGGTAATTAACAAAACCGAAAACAATGGGAGCGACAAAGCGGGCATTCGTGTGATGAGCAGGGCAAGTGATTATACCAGCTTTTCCTTAGTAAACCTTCAGTCGCCGCTGACCAAAGCGATGTGCGAGGGAGCGCATTTTTTCCTGAGCAGTTCCGACCTTTTGGTGGTCATACCGAGCAATAACGGCAGCAGTTATTTTTACCTGTTTTCTGCCTCCAGCAGTTACAATGACATGCGGGTGTTTTACAACAATTGAAATGATGTGAAAAAAGGCGTTGCAGGTCAAAAACGCAGCACTTGCACGCCTTTTTTCCCTTCCAAAAAAGCATGAATGATGCGCGGCGCATCGGGGTCTTTAAAGGGTAAATGGAGCGTTTCCAGCAAATCTTCCACCCCAAAAGCGGCCGAATCCGGCTCAAAATAGCCAAAACCGAGGTATTTGCCCTCTTGTACACCCACCACGGATTTTTCGGCGGCATTGCGCCCTTCGCTGATGAGAAAATAGCTGCCCGTGAGGCGGCGGCTCATGTTTTGCAGAGCGGCATCCACGCGTTCGTTGTAGGCGTCAGAGGCCTCCTCACCGATGCAGGCGCCACGGCATTTTTTGATGCTGTAGTGAAAACAGGCCCTTTCGGAGGCATCCAGATGGCAGAGGCGGTAACAGAGCTCATGCTGGCGCACGATGGCCTGCAAGTGGTTGCGGGCATGATCCAATTTAGGGTAATCCGCCACCAAATCTAATTTTTTGGCATTTTTAGCCGTAATTTTCCCCAAAACCAAACAACGATAGCCCCGCTGATCCGTATAGGAAAATATGCCTCCTACGTGGTTGCGCAGGCGTTGGGCGCGGTTGACAGGGGGCTGCAGGCGTTTGATCTCGGCGCTTTCCAAGAGCAGGGCCACAAGTTCGCTGCCCGTTACTTCGCAGCTGATGTCGGCCACGCCGGCGCGCAGTTTTTCTCCTTTGGCGCTGGTGTCGGCAAAATGCTCCAGCAATCGTTTGCGGATGTTCAGGCTTTTGCCCACATACAGGACATTGCCGTGCCGGTCATACAGGTAATACACCCCACAGGCCTCCGGTATGGCCTCTATACGTTCCATGCCAATACCGGCCGGGAATTTGGCCTCGCGCAGGGTTTGGCGCAGCAGGGTTTTGGCCTCTTTCACCCCGCCGGCGGCCAATATTTTTTCAAATACTTCCACCGTGGCCAAGGTGTCATCCAAGGCGCGGTGCGCGCGATTGGCCTGGATGCCAAAATGTTTTTTCAAATTGCTCAGGCTGTAGCTGGGCAGTCCGGGGAATGTTTTGCGCGCCATACGCACGGTGCACAGTTGTTTTCGGTTGTAGGTGTAGCCAAGGCGGGCAAACTCTTCACGAACGAAATGGTAATCAAAACTCACATTATG
>CAZIKN010000080.1:0-27895 GCA_964539805.1 uncultured Saprospiraceae bacterium
CAAACCCTTTATGTACTCAAGGAATGATTTTTCGTCTTCCCGACAACTGTGGGTCAGAGACCCAAACGAGCGGGTCAGAGGGCCGCACGAGCGGCCGGGTGTTTGGGTCAGAGACCCAAACGAGCGGCACCCAAACGAGCGGGGGTAGCACAAGCGGGCGATTGGTGAAGGTGGAGTAGTCAATCTCTCAGGCTTTTTTATAACATGCCCGTTTTGATATTACATACCTGATGAATTCATAATCACCACAAAAGGCCTGAAAAAGCGCTTATGTGTTCTTTTGTGCCTTTTGTGGTGATAAGTAAAAAAACAAGCCTAAGAGCATGTCTGGGATTTTCCGCTTGGCCCAAAACGGCTCTTTTTTCAGCATTTTCACCCTTTTTTCAGTCGTGTAGCCCGCTACACTCCTTCAAAAACGATAAAAATGCTGAAAAAATCTCTCGTTTTTGACTCAAGCAGAAAATCCCAGGCATGCTCTAAGCAATACCCTGCGATTTGAACACCCGATTCAGCCAGGGGAGCATAACAAGCAGAATCAGCGAGGCAACGGCCAGCAGGGCAAAATTGACCCAGAAAAAATCCGACTTGTCATCATACCTGTCCCACATGGTAGCCAGCACGCCACTGAGCTTGTTGCCCAATGAAGTGGCCAATTGCCAGCCGCCCATCATAAGGCCGGTAAGATGCCGGGGCGACATTTTGGACACCATGGAAAGCCCCATGGGGCTAAGGCACAGCTCACCCACGGTGATCACGCCATAAGAGGCAATAAGCCACCCGGCGGAAGCCTTTACGGCACCGTTGTGGCAAGCATAAACGGCGGAGATGGTAACTAATGTGGAAAGTGTTGAAATCACCAAGCCCCACCAAATCTTGGCTGGCGTGGACGGCTCGCGTTTCCGCTTCCTCAACCAGCCAAAGAACCAGATAACCACAGGAGTAAGGATGACCACAAAAAATGGATTAATGGACTGAAACAGTTCTGTGGAGAACAAGGCTAATTGCTGGCCTTGTGGTGGGCGCTCCGCCTCCGGTACATTGTTGAAATAGGGATTAAAAGTATTGATTTTTACAATCTTGCCGTTGGCATCCCGCTCGGTTCTGAACTGTGCGTCATATTTGGTGTAGAGGGTATCCTTCATGTCCACCATTTGAGCCATACGAATGGTTTGTGCGGGTTGTACCATCATTTCGGGCATCTCCCGATGGGTATAAAACTCCGCCCAAGTAGTCAGTGCCGTGCCATTTTGTTTGAAAATAGCCCAAAAAATGACCACAACGGCATATACGGCCAGCAGTGCCCGGATACGCGGCTTGTCTGTTTCGCTGGCTTTGATAAGGGTCCAGACATAAAAACCGATCACGGGCAGGCTGCCCAGCAAAAAGGCATCAGTGGAGTCAGAGCCAAAAATATTGCCCGGTATCATCCAGCCTGCAATACCTGTGACCACGGCTGGCAAAATGACCGATGAGAGCACCTGGCCTACCCCTCCGGCAGCTGAGGCATTCTCTTGTTTAATGTCCGCATGGGCATAATGCCTGGATCCGAGCAGGAATACCCCAACACCCAAAAACATGCCGATGCCCGCAGCAGCAAAAGCGGCTCCCCATCCGATGTTCCAGCGCAGCCAGGCTGCGAAGAAATTGCAGATAAAAGCCCCGACATTGATGCCCATGTAAAAAATGTTGTAACCGGTGTCTTTTAGGTGCTTGTAGCGCTCATCATTGTACAAATTACCCAAAAGAACGGAAATATTGGGCTTAAAAAAGCCATTTCCCAATATCATAACCCCAAGGGAAGTGTAAAAAGAAAACAGGTTGTTCGGGATGGCCAGCATCAGGTATCCAATACCCATCAGGCAGCCTCCAAGGATGATACTCTTCCTGTAGCCCAACAAGCGATCCGCTAAAAGGCCGCCAATAAAAGGCGTGAGGTAAACCAAAGCAATGAAGGTGCCATATATGTCTGACGCGTTGGCGCGATCCATGGACAATCCACCCCGCTCGGCATCGGTCATGTAAAGCACAAAAATGCCAATCATAAGGTAGTAGCCAAAACGTTCCCACATTTCGGTAAAAAACAAATAGGGTAATCCAGACGGGTGGTTGCGCATAAATAAGGTGGTTTAACAATTTATGGCAAATGTAATTTGAAATCCCATTTCGCAAGTTTTTTATAAAATCAAAAAATGAAAGCCACGCAATTTTACCTTTGCACCCTCATTATTATCAAAAACGCGAAAATATGTTGAATAAAATATTGCTTTCCTGGCTTTTTGCCCTTTTTTGCACGCTTAGTGCCGTTGCCCAAAACCCAACGACCATCACAACCGTTCCCGGCCCCTCAACGGCCGCGGGCACCGCACACGCGGATAGCGTAATGGTAACAGTAATCCTCAAGCACCAGCAGGACAAGAATTTGCCAGAAATACGACGGGTATTAGAGGCCCAAGGCTTCTGGGATATGTTCCCGACCGAGGAGGCGCGGGTACTTTCCTGGACCATCGCCATGGGATATGGCCACGTAATCGTGTTGAAAGTACCAGCTGGGGCCATAAGACGCCTTAATCTCGCCATTGAAAACGGCGCCTGGGGTGCCTATAATTCCGAGATTTATCTCTCCTATGACTATAAGCCAATATGGCAAGACTACATGGAGAAAAGAGAAGAAGCCAAGGAAGACAGGAATTAAAGCGTTACCATAACATTATACTCATGGGCCGTATTGCCATTATAGGAGCAGGCTGTTCAGGAATTGCCGCAATCAAAGAACTTAAAGATCAGGGCCTGGACCAATTGGTTTGTTTTGAAAAAAACAGCCAAATTGGCGGGAACTGGATCTATACCGCCACGGAAAGCCACAGCAGCGTGTGTGAAACCACGCACATCATCAGCAGCAAATGGCTTTCACATTACCGGAACTACCCCATGCCGGCTGATTATCCTGATTATCCCAGCCATAAGCAGGTACTGCATTATTTTGAAAAATATGTACAAGATAATGATTTACAACGGTTTATACGGTTTAATGCGGAGGTAAAATCGGCTGATAAGCAGGCCAACGAGCAGTGGAAACTCACCCTTGCCGACGGTAGTGTTGAATATTTTGATTATTTGTTGGTTGCCAATGGTCACCATGCTGTACCACGCCATCCAGCCTGGAAGGACGATTTCAAGGGCAATTATCTCCACTCGCATCAATTTAAGCACAACAGAAACCTTGCCGGCCAACGGGTGTTGGTAGTGGGAGCAGGCAATTCAGGCTGTGATTGTGCGGTGGAAAGCAGCCGCGTAGCCGAGCGGGTAGATATCAGTGTGCGCTCACCACAATATATTATTCCAAAGTTTTTTATGGGCAAACCCACGGATGTGTATGCGTCCAAAGTGCTTTGGCTTCCTCGCTTCATCAAGGATTTGCTCCTTGACTTAAGTGTAAAAATACAGGTAGGCAACTATGCGGATTACGGGCTGCCAGTACCCAAGTTCAAGCCCACTGAATCACATCCAACGGTCAATTCAGAGCTGTTGGAAAAAATCCGGCATGGCAAAGTCACGCCGAAACCCGGCATTAAGGAAATAAAGAGACAAACAGTGGTATTTGCTACGGGCGAAACCCAGGAATACGATACCATTATAGCGGCTACGGGCTATAAAACCGCCACCCCTTTCTTTGCTCCTGACTTTATTCATTGGGATGATGCTACCAATATCCCGCTTTATTTGCGCGTATTTCATCCAGCGCATCCCAGCTTGTTTTTTATCGGATTGGTGCAGCCGCAGGGCAGTGTTTGGCCCCTTTCGGAGGCTCAGGCCCGTTTGGTGGGCCGTATGCTCAGCGGTCGGTGGGCTTTGCCAGCCAATTGGCGCCAATTGGCATACGAGGAGGGAAATGCAATAGAAAAGGAGTTTTTAAGGAGTCCGCGACATGCTTCAGAAGTGCATTTTTTGCCTTATCTGAAAAAATTGGAAAAGTTGGCCGGGCTTTAACATGGCCGGGTTTTCATACCGCTATTTCTTTTCGTGCAATTGCAGCGGCCATAATGTCGCCAAAACGATCAGGAGTACAGGCAAATGCTGGAATGCCCATTGCCGCAAATGCTGCGGCATTGTCATGATCGTATGCGGGGGCACCCTGATCGTCAAGGGCCAGCAAAGTGATTACCTGCGCACCACTTTGTTTGATAAATGCTGCCCGTTTGAGCATTTCGGACCGATTGCCTCCCTCAAAAAGGTCGCTGATGAGCACCAATATGGTTTCATGCGGGTTTTTGATCAGGGTTTGGGCATAAGCAAACGCTTTATTGATGTCCGTTCCGCCGCCTAATTGGGCACCAAACAGCAATTCAATAGGATCATGCTGCTGGGCGCTCATATCCACAACCACAGTGTCGAAAAGGACAATATGTGTTTGTAGTGCTTTCATAGAGGCCAATACTGATCCGAAAACGCCTGCATAAACCACTGAACTGGCCATAGAGCCACTTTGATCCACCAGCAGGATTACTTGCCGGACCGCTCTTCCTTTGCGGCCATGCCCGATCAATATGCTGGGAATTATGGTTTTATATTCGGGCTGATAATGTTTCAGGTTTTGGTAAATGGTTTTGGGCCAATCAATTTCATGGGTTCGCGGTCGGCGGTTGCGTTGGCTTCTGTTTAAGGCTTGTTTGATGCTCTGTATGAAGGGCGGCCGCAGTTTGCGCTCCAGGTCTTCTACTACTTTGCGCACTACGGATCGGGCGGTATCACGGGTTTTTACGGGTAAAACCTTGTTCAGGCTGATTAATGCCCCTACGAGCTGTACATCTGGTTCAATGGCGGCCAAGAGTTCCGGTTCAAGCAGCATTTGTTGCAGTCCAAGCCTTTCGAGGGCATCGCGCTGCATCACTTGCACCACAGAAGACGGGAAGTATTGCCTTATATCGCCGAGCCAGCGATTGATGTTTGGGGACGAGTTGCCCAAACCACCCTGTCGCTCACTGTCATACAGGGCATCCAGTACCTGATCCATGCCCTGTAAAGAGCTGGAAAGAGGGATTTCTCTTTCCGGGTCGGCTTTGGTGCCAAGGATCAGTCGCCAGCGTTCAAGGGCAGAGACCATGATGGGCTTGGGTGTTACTTCTTGTTTCGTTGAATGCGGTAAAGTGGCACCTCCTTAACTGGTTGTAATATCAGTGGGGCTTCCTCCATTTCAACGGAGTCAGAGTCAAGGCCAAACCAGTTTTTTGGGGATGATACCCAGCTTTTCACGCTGAGGTAAATGCTCAGGATAAATTCTTCAAAGAAGGGTAATTCATTTTCGTTGCTCAAAAATTCCTGGATCAGCACAAAGCGGAAATCTCCTGTGGGATATTTTGAGGAAAGGCTGTGGTAGCGGGAATAAACGGTGAGCTCATCATTGGCTACTAAGTCCTCCACAACTTTTTTCATAAAAACATTCATGCGTTGTTGTATCCTGAAGCCCAAACGGAAATTGACCTTGTACACATCATCCTGAGCTATGGTGTTTACTTCATATTCCTGTGTATAGGGTTCCTCCGTTGTTTCTATATGTACAAACCAGTACACATCGGCGCGTTTGGGTTGTGTCTGCAAAATGGAATACAGCACTTTTTCCTCTACCTTTTTGGGGTGCCTTGCTGAGCTTAGAAATACCAGATTGGTGGCAAACTTGGGGATTTCATTGTCATTGCTCAGCACAATAAGCTGATCAAGGTAATCCGTAATCCGGCGTTCGTCAGAATAACGTTGCCTTACTCGTTTTGCGGTAACCCAAAGCAACATGATGCCGAACAATATGCCTGCCATGATTACCGTGATATAACCACCTTCCATAAACTTAATGGTGTTGGCGATGAAAAAACCGCCTTCCCATATCAAATAAAATAAGAGAAACAACCATACGATACCCTCCTTTATGCGGTGCAAAACCATCCAATTGGATAACAGAATGGTGGAAAAAAGCATGGTGCAAACCACGGATAATCCGTAAGCCGCTTCCATTTTGGAACTCTCTTTGAAATATAGCACTACACAAATACAGCCAACCCAAAGGAAATTGTTCACAGCAGGGATGTATATCTGGCCTTTCATGTCCGTTGGGAACTTTACAGTCATTTTGGGCAGGAAACCCAAGCGAATGGCCTCTGAAACCAAAGTAAATGAGCCAGAAATCATAGATTGACTGGCAATGATGGCTGCCATGGTAGAAATGATGATGCCCGGCCACAGGAACCAGGCTGGCATGATACCGTAAAAAGGATTGGTTTCCAAAGCACTGCCTTCATGGTGCAATAGCCATGCCGCCTGGCCAAAATAATTGAGCAATAGCGTGGTTTTTACATAAATCCAACTGACACGGATGTTTTCACGGCCACAATGGCCCAAATCCGCATAAAGGGCCTCGGCTCCTGTTGTACAGAGAAAAACGGCACCCAGAATGACCAATATTTTTGGGCTGTGCACCAGCAGGTTGATTCCGTACATTGGGTTGACGGCTGCCAACACAGAGGGCATGTGGATAATTTGACTTATGCCCAAAAGGCCCAACATTGTAAACCATACAAACATGATGGGGCCAAATCCTTTGCCAACCGCTTTAGTACCAAAACGCTGGATAAGAAAAAGCCCGGATATGATAGCAATGGTTATGGGAAAGGTGGGTAAACCCGGGAACTTGGCCGCCAAACCTTCAATAGCAGAGGAAACGGTGATGGGAGGGGTAATCATACCTTCGGCCAACATGGCGGCACCACCCAGGAGTGCTGGGAAAAGCAGCCAGCGTTTTCTTCGTTTTACCAAGGAATATAGGGAAAAAATGCCGCCTTCCCCATTATTGTCCGCCCGCAAAACCAGCAGGACATATTTGATGGTTGTTTGTATGGTAAGTGTCCAGATAACAAGAGAAAGCCCACCCATAACCACCTCACGGTCAATGATTTTACCCTCACCCACAATGGCTTTCATCACATACAAGGGTGAGGTGCCAATGTCTCCGAAAATAATGCCAAGTGTGGTAAGAACACCAACAAGGGTTAGTTTATGATGGTTCCCGTGTCCCATTTATCAGGTTATTTTGTATTGTTACAGGTTGCAAATGTAGAGCGTGCATCAATCGTTTTGATCGGAGTATCAAACAATCAAATCATTTTGCAACTATTTTATGGTATTCATGGCTCTTTCCATGCCCAAGGCCACAAATGCTTTTGTGGCATCAGCTGCCCTTTTGAGCACATGGGGCAATTCAGCGGCTTCATCTTCAGTCCATTTGCCCAGTACAAAATTGACCTGCTTACCCTTGCTGAACTGTGAGCCTATGCCTATGCGCAGGCGGGGGTAAGCATCTGTTTCCAACAATTCCTGAATGCTTTTTAGGCCATTGTGCCCGCCATCCGAACCTTTTGGCCTCAGGCGCAATTTGCCAAAATCAAGGTTGAGGTCATCCAAAATAGTCATACTGTTCTCAGTGGGTATCTTCTCTTTTTGCAGCCAATAACGGATGGCTTTTCCACTGAGATTCATATAGGTATTGGGTTTGAGGAGCAGCAGGGTGCGGCCTTTGTGTTTAACTTCGGCCATATCACCATGCGAAACGCTTTTCCATTCCCCTTCCAGGTCCTTGCACAAAAAATCAACAACATCAAAACCAATGTTGTGCCGTGTGCCTTCATATTCATAGCCGATATTGCCGAGTCCGGTTATGAGGTATTTCATATATAACAATGTTATAATGTGATAATTTGATAATGTGACAATGTGCTAATCCTGAGGATTCGGGATAGCTTGTGCCAATGTATCAATTTGTTTTGATTTCCACCAGGCTGCCAGCCCAACACCGGTAACCAAATCCCAAATGCCCCACCAGGCAGCCACTAATGCCATGCCGCCCAAGCCGCCAAAAAATTTGAAAATGAGCAGCAGCCCTAATGCTGTGTTGTGCACACCCGCCTCAAAAGCGAGGGTGCGACAATCCAATTCGGGCAGTTTGGCCGCCCGCCCAATCCAGTATCCACTGACCAGGGCTACAAAATTGTGTACAAGAACTATGGCAAAAGCAAAGCACAAGTACTGGCTTAGGTTGCTGCGATTGCCCCAAAGGGCCAAGAACAAAATAGAAAAAAAGAGTAATAATGATATGCGCTGCATCCAGGGGCGGATGCGGGCGGTCAGTACCGGCCATTGCTTATGGATAAACATACCTGCCAATAAAGGTGCCACGATCAGGACTGCAATGATGCGGGCCATATCAAAAAAATTGAGATCAAAAGATTTGCGCAAAGCATCGCTACCGGCTACAAAAGATGACCAGAATAAAAAGCCGGCAGGGGTGATGACCGTAGCCGTGAGTATGATGATGGCATTCAGGGTAACAGACAGGGCAACATTGGCCCGAGCATAGTGCACCAAAAAATTGGTCATGTTGCCCGATGGGCACATACTCACCAACACCATACCCAAAGCCATACTGATGGGTGGCTTAAATGCCCAGATAACTCCCAGCGTAAATACCGGAAATAACAGGTACTGAATCAGTAAACCCACGCCCACACTTCGCGGAAATGAAACGACTTTCTGAAAGTCAGCAGGGCGCACATCCAAAGCCACACTAAACATCAAGAATGCCATCGCCATATTCAGAATGGCCATTTGATCAGGATTGAAATTTATACTTAGGGTGTCAACCGGATGCATATTTTATTTTTATCGTAAACAGCTGCAAAGAAACGGATGCATTTTGGTTAAAAAACCAAAAGTTGAGCTTTGATGGCTAATTTTAGAAAATGGATTCCACCATTTTCAATAGTTTTGTGCCTCTTTTTTCCACCATGCGTAAAATTTCTGCTGACTGGATACTGCCCATTTCCAGTCCTCCTGTCCCCGAAGGGGTAATTATCGTAGAACCATCTGGCAAAATTGTAGCCATAGACCCCCGCTCAGCACATGATCCGGCCAGTCTTGAGGTATATAAAGGGGCTATAATACCAGGTTTTGTCAATGCCCATTGCCATTTGGAACTGTCTCACATGTTAGGCAAAGTGGACACAGGTACTGGACTGATTCCCTTTATTACAGGAGTCGTCACGCGGCGCAATGCCCCGGCGGCAGAAATTCAGGCCGCCATACAGGCGGCAGATCAGTATATGTATGATGCGGGCATCGTGGCAGTTGGCGACATATCCAATACAACAGATACTTTTAGCACAAAGGCAAAAAGCCGCCTGCGCTATTACACTTTTGTTGAGCTCTTTGATTTTTTACAGGATAATGGTGCTGAAAAAGCCATTCAGGATTGGCAGCCAGTATTTGAAAAAGCCCCCGATGCCAATGGTCATGCCCGTTCAATGGTGCCACATGCCCCATATTCTGTCAGCCCCACCCTTTTTGCAAGGGTAAAAGCCCTGAATGCCGGTAAAGCCCTGACCGTCAGCATCCATAATCAGGAAACACCGCCAGAAAATGCACTTTTTATGAATAAAAGTGGTGACTTTCTCGACTTTTATGGCAAATTTGGCATTTCCTTAGATGCTTTTGCCGCCAACGGGAAAAGTTCCATTCATTATGCCCTTGAGCACTTGGATACCAAACAGCGGACGCTCTTTGTACACAATACGCTCAGCACTCGTGATGATGTGCGCGAGGCGCAACACAAGATTACACAAAATTATTGGGCTACTTGCCCCAATGCAAACCTGTATATCGAAAACCGCTTGCCGAACTATCAGGTTTTTTTGGATACGGATGCCAAGGTTTGTATAGGGACGGATAGCCTGACCTCCAACTGGCAGTTGTCCATCTGGGAAGAAATGAAAACCATAGCGCGGTATCAAAGTTATGTGCCTTTCCAAACCTTGCTGCGCTGGGCTACGCTCAATGGGGCACAGGCACTGGGCTTTGACCAAGAGGCTGGCAGTATAGAAGCTGGTAAAACACCCGGATTGGTTTTACTGGAAGGGCAAATGGACGTGGAAAACCTAAATCATCATTCCACCGTAAAACGGATTGTTTAGCAGCACCCAAAAACATAACACGAATTAATCAAGCAATAATATATGATCCAAAGGATTCAAAGCATTTACCTTTTTTTAGCGGCTGCGCTTACGGGCGGCCAGTTTGGAATACCTTATGCCAAGACACAGGAGGGTACAAATAACACAAATGCCATTCCGGCACTCAGTGACGGGGTACTCAACCCTGCCGACAATATTGGCTTATTGGGCCTTACGGCATTAGGCATAATCGTTACCTTAATTGCCGTTTTTTTGTATAAAAACCGTCCGTTACAAGCACGTATCACCATGGGCAGCGCCTTGGTCACCATACTTTCACTTTTATTGGTCGGGCTTATGGTAAAACAAAATTTTGATGCGGCCGGGCAGGATGCGCTTCAGTTAAATGCGGGCTTGGCTTTGCCAGTGTTGGCGCTGATTTTTCAATGGTTGGCCTTTCTTGGAATTAAAAAAGATGATAGGCTGGTGCGTTCCATGGATCGCTTGAGGTAAACAGTAATAATTCTCGATAACATAAGTATTGGATTGAAATTAGTTGCACCTATTTTTGGCCTAACTATTTAATAATTATCACATTATCACATTAGGATATCATCACATTTACTTATGTCCTATTCACGTCAGGTACAATCACCCGTTGGCAGTTTTGATAGAGGTCTGCTGGCTTTGTACACCATGCTTGTGGTGATCGGGTGGTTTATGATATATACCGTAGGGTATGACCCTGAGGATCCGCTGAGCTTTTTCGCGCTGGACAACAACGCGGGCAAGCAGCTCTTTTTTATGGTGTTGTGTTTTGCCATGGGTTTTGTTATCCTGATGATGGATTGGGCCATCTGGCGCACGTTTGCGATGCTCATTTATGTGGTATCCATAGCCATATTGCCCGGTACACTTATTTTTGGCCGTGAGATCAATGGTGCACATGGCTGGTATCAGTTTGGTGGTTTTTCCTTCCAGCCCGCTGAAATTGCCAAGTTTGGCACCTGCCTTGCCATGGCGGCCTACCTTAGTTCAACAGGGGTAGATCTCAGGGAATGGCGAAGCCGATTAATTGCTATCGGTATATTTATGCTGCCCGTGGTCATCGTGAAATTGCAAGAAGACACGGGTTCTGCCCTTGTGTTTTTCTCTTTTTTATTGGTATTGTACAGGGAAGGCTTACCGGGAAGTTGGTATGTATTGGGTTTTGGTACCATGATCCTGGTCGTATTGGGCTTGTTGTTTCCACCACCTTATGTAGTGTCAGCGCTCCTGATATTGACCAACTATCAATTGGTCAGCCGATTTAGAGAAAAAGCACGCCCATGGTGGATTGCCTGGGCGCTTTCAGTGCTGTTGACCTTGGCGTGGCCCTATATTATTGATTGGTTATTGGTAAAGTCAAATATTAATCCGGAGAGCGTTTCAAACAAACCCGCCTTCCTGTTAATACCGCACCTCGCATTGCTCGCAGGGGCTTTTATTCCCAATTATTTTAAAAAAAACAACCTGATCCAGCGGCAGATCCAGGTACTTCTTTTGTTGTTGGGCTTGGGTGCCGGATTGGTTTTTGCCGCCAATTTTGCCTGTTACACCCTGCTTGCCCCACACCAGCAGCAAAGGGTTATGATTTGGCTGAAGCCAGGAGAAATGGCTGCGGAGGCAAGGGGAAAGGCATATAACATCCTCCACTCCAAAATGGCCATTGGCTCTGGCGGCCTGTTTGGCAAGGGGCCTATGCAAGGCAATATGACCAAGCTGCGCTATGTGCCGGCACAAAGCACCGATTTCATTTTTTGCACCGTAGGTGAGGAACATGGCTTTATCGGTGTGGTTTCCCTTATTTTGTTTTTTACCCTTTTGCTATGGCGAATTACGGTCATTGCGGAGCGGCAACGCTCCAATTTTTCCAGGATTTATGCCTACGGCGTCGCCGGCATTTTTTTTATTCACTTTGTCATTAATCTGGGTATGACCATGGGCTTGTTCCCGATTATCGGTATTCCCTTGCCCTTGATCAGCGCCGGTGGTTCATCTTTGATCGGCTTTACCCTCATGATAGCGGTACTCCTTAAGTTGGATAGCCACAGGAATACGGCCTGATCCTATGTAGGTATAATTTTCTAAATTTGCCCCCTCTTCACCCTTAGAAATTATCATTCATGCGTCACATTTACTGTCTGCTCGTACTTGTTTTTGGCTTTGGAAATCTGCCTCTCCATGCCCAGGATATTTCAAAGAAAAAACTGAAAAAACACCTTGTTTACTTAGCATCCGATAAAATGAAAGGGCGCGGAACAGGCACTCCCGAAGAGCGTAAGGCAGCAGAATACATCGCTAAACAATTTAAAAAGATCGGCCTTCAGCCCAAGGGCGACAATGGCAGCTTTTTTCACGCTTTTGATTTTCAAAAAACAAAAGACCCCCATGGCGGAGTAGATGAAAGTGCGCCCAGGGTGAAAAGCCAGAATGTGGCTGCTTATTTGGACAATGGCGCGGAATACACCATTGTTATAGGTGCGCATTATGACCACCTTGGACTGGGTTATGATCGCAACTCCTTAGATGCCAACCCGGAAGGCAAAATTCACAATGGTGCTGATGATAATGCCTCCGGCACTTCCGGAGTCATTGAATTGGCCCGATACTATGCCAAAAATGGCATAAAAGAGCAGCATAACTTCCTCTTCCTTTGTTTTTCAGGAGAAGAATTAGGGCTTTTTGGTTCCAAAAAATATGTTGAACGCCCTACAGTTGACCTGTCCAAGGTCAGTTTTATGCTCAATATGGACATGATTGGTCGCTTGAATGCCGAAAAGCGCATTATGGTAGGCGGCGTAGGCACGGCCCCTGATTTCGTCCCTTTAATGAATTCACTTAAAGGCGATCTGAACATGCGTTTGGACAGCGCTGGCTCAGGCCCAAGCGATCATACTTCTTTTTACCAGAAAAACCTGCCTGTCCTGTTTTTCTTCACGGGCCAACACAGTGATTACCACAAACCCGGCGATGATATCGCAAAGATCAATTTCGATGGCGAAGTCATGGTGCTGGATCTGGCCATTAGGGCATTGGCCGAGCTGGACAAAAAGCCAAAGCTCGTATTTCAGGAAACCAAATCCAACCAAAGCACAGGCGTGAGCTTCAAGGTTACGCTCGGCATTATGCCGGATTATACCTATGAGGGTACCGGTGTACGCATTGATGGTGTGACGGACGGCAAGCCCGCCGCAAAAGCAGGAATACAAAAAGGAGACATTATCATGGGCATGGGTGATGTTCCGATCAACACTATTCAGGATTACATGAAAAGCCTCTCAACGTTTAAAAAAGGCGATAATACAACCGTAAAAGTGCGCAGAGGAGCCGAAGATGTGGTGCTGAATGCCACGTTTTGATTGTACCGGGTTTGTGATTAACCAATATTAGCAACTACATTAAAATATGATTCTGACGGATAAAAAAATTTTGGAAGCGCTTGCGACCGGTGAAATTGTGATTGAGCCATATCGGCGTGAATGCTTGGGGACCAATTCTTATGATGTTCACTTGGGCAAATGGTTGGCCGTGTACGAAAACCACGAATTGGATGCCAAACAACACAATCAAATTAAATATCTTGAAATACCGCAAAATGGCTTTGTTTTGCAGCCCGGAACGCTATACCTCGGCGTAACGGAGGAATACACCGAAACCCACAACAGCGTGCCCTTTCTGGAAGGAAAAAGCAGCATAGGGCGGCTGGGGATTGACATCCATGCTACAGCAGGCAAAGGTGACGTAGGCTTTTCCAACACCTGGACGCTCGAAATCTCCTGTGTGCAGCCCGTGCGCGTGTATGCAGGGATGCCTATCGGCCAATTGATCTACTTCCTTGTTGACGGAGAAATTGAAAATTATTACCATAAAAAACCCAACGCCAAATACAACCAACGCACAGACAAACCTGTTGAAAGCATGATGTGGAAAAATTTTTAGGGACGTGTAAACAATAACTTGTTGATTTCAGGTCAAAGCATTTTTCATCAGACAAGTCAATTTTTATGCGAATAGCCCAGCTATTTAAGTAAATATTGGGCAGTATGATGGGAAATGAATGGTATCAAGTGGATAAGTTATTGTTTACACGTCCCTTAATATCGGATTTTGAACGGTAAGTTGTGGCTATAATGTACCCGGGGTACTCTCCTCCCGTGTTCAAAATCCAAAATCAACTATTGCTTATGTTCAAACGCTTACTCGTCTCGGTCTTTTTCTTTAATTGCTTTGTTTCCAGTGCTTTATGCCAAAATCTTGACATCATGATGCAGGCTTGGTATTGGGATTATTTTCAAAATGGCAATTTTGGCAATTGGGTAAACAACCTTAACAACAAAGGCACGGAGCTCCAAAATGCAGGCTTTAAGCATATTTGGCTGCCACCCTTGTCCCGTTCTGCCACTTGGAATAACCAAAGCAATGGCTACAACCCCAAAGATCTCTATGATCTTGGCGAATTCGGAGGGGCCTGTGCCTGGGGCACCCGCGCCCAGCTCAACAGCCTGATTACCAGTTATAATTCAAAAGGCCTGAATGTCATCTCGGATGTTATTTATAACCACCGGGATGGTGGCCTGCCGGAAAAAAATCAGGCGGTCAAATATTTTATCACCAATACCGCCAACAGCACGGTGTATCCCAGCGATCGTTTTTTTTGCGCCTTACCGCTTGGCTCTGCCAATCCGGGCAACAATGGGGCTGGTGACTACTATTTCAAACTGCGCTCAAAATCATTTGGTTATAACAGCAACCAGTACAAATTTTATGCGAGTACGCTGTCCACCTCCTATCAGGGTGATTATTGGGAGAGTGAACCCAATGGTGGCAGCGATTGCAGTCAAAGCAATTTTGAAAATTATACCCTGGGCAAAAACCTATTTGCTTCCCTTGGCCCTGACGGCAATGGATGCCATGTGGACGAAATAAAAATCACCCTAAGCGCAGGCAGTTTCAATAGTGTTGACGATACCCTGTTTATCTATTTGAACAACATAAGTGGTGGATATTCAGATCATTATGTGTATAGTATCTGGAGCGTGCCACGTGGACAGGATATTGTGAACGAATTGGAATACCACACCTGGACCAATTTTAACAACCTGCCCAGCGGGCAAGGGGGAATAAATTATAACGGATTTAGGCCCAATGACAACACCGCAAATTCCAACGGTGTTACAGAAAATTTTTCGTGGCCCCTAAATTCCCCTTTGTTTTTCTATGATTATGACCAGGATCAATCCTCCACAAAAGACATGTTGCGCGCCTACACCAAATGGCAGATCCAAAATGTGGGCATAAAAGGCTTGCGTATGGATGCTGTGAAACACTTTGATGCAGGCTTTGTTGGAGACCTCATGGATCACTTGGTGGATAATGGCGCTACACCGCAAATGGCCGTCGGCGAATTTTTTGACTATAATGCCGGGGTCTTAACGGGCTGGGTCAATGATGTAAAAAACGCTATGAATTCAAACACACGCAGCCAGGTCAAGGTTCGGGCCTTTGATTTTGCCTTGCGCGGTGCCCTGAAAAACGCCTGTGACCAGTTTGGGTACGATGTCCGAAATGTGTTCAATAGCGGCATGGTGGAAGAAGCCAACGCTAGTCCCTTTGATGTGGTCACCTTCGTGGACAACCATGACCTTCGGCATGAAGGAAGCTACATCAACAACGACGCAAAATTGGCTTATGCTTACATCATGACCAACAATCAAATTGGGGCTCCCTGTGTGTTTTATCCCGATTATTTTGGCGGCTCGGTAGGCGGCGCACCCAACATTATGCTCAAGGAGGAGATCAATGACCTAATTGAGCTCCATGAACAATATATCTTTGGTTCTTCCAATATTGACTACCTGAGTCGTTTCAATACGCCCTATTATCAGTATTTTGTGCCAAATGGCAACAATGGCACACCTGCCACTTCATTGGTATATCAAATGCAGGCCAATAGCAGCGGCAGAACAGTCATAGTGGCCATCAACTTCTCTGGTACTCCATTGGATATGTACCAAGGCGTCAATACAGGATGGGGAGCTACTCCAGGCACTACTTTTACAGATATGTTGGGCTTTTCCGGCACCACTTACACGGATATAACCAATAACAATGAGCTTCACATCACCCTTCCGCCCCGAAGCTATACCGTGTATGTAAAAGGGCAATTGACCCCCTTGCCAGTGGAATTATTAAAATTTCAGGCACTGCCAGATCAAGAAAAGGTATTGCTTCGTTGGGCATCACAAAACGAGCGGGACCTTAAAAAATACAGCATCGAAAGGTCAGTTGATAATGAATTGAATTTTAAATCCATAGGCGAAATGATAGGTAAGGGCACGGCTTTCAGGGGCAGTGAATACATCTACTATGACGAAAAGCCCGTTTTTAACCAAGCCCTGTACTATCGCCTCCGAATGACGGATGAAGACGGCACCGTAACGTACTCGCCAGTGCGCCAAGTAATCTTGAACAAGCGTCTTTTTGAAGCGTATCTGGCACCCAACCCGGGCACTAATACCACATTGTGGCTGAATCGAGTGACGGCAGGTGACATACGCCTGAACATTACGGATGCCTTGGGACGAACTATGCTGGAAGAGACGCTGTCCTTGGACGCAGGAGAAACATCCTTTGCGCTCAATGGCCTACTACATTGGCCGTCTGGACTCTACCGCATCAGCATTCAGGATGCAGCGGAACAGATGACCCTGAGTTGGGAAAAACATTGACATAATGAAGCATACCAAAACTGGCTTGTTCCACAGCTTGCGGAAAGCCTTTGCCTTAGCCCTTGAAACAGAAGCAAAACAAACAGAAGCAGCCGAAATTATAGGCGAAATTGAACGCTACAGCGCTTCAAGACGCCGTTTTTTGCAGACTACAAGCTCAGGTGTTGCGCTTGCCGCAACATCGCCACAGCTTCTCGGCCAAGCTTTTTCTGGAGCATTCAAGCCCACTGTTGCCATCGTTGGTGGCGGTATCGCGGGCTTGAATGCCCTGCATACTTTAAAGAAAAACGGCTTGGATGCCACTGTTTTTGAAGCCTCTGGCCGTACCGGCGGGCGAATGTTTACCGTTCAAGGTGCCATGGGTGAAGGCACCTGGGCTGAGTTTGGCGCTGAATTTATTGACTCTGATCATGCGGCCATGTGGGAGTTGGTGGACTATTTGGGGCTTGAAAGAATAGATTATGCGCAAGCCTCAGAAACAGCCCTCCACACCGAAGCCTTCTACTTTAACGGCCGCCACCGTACATTGGCCGAAGTGGTTACCGCATTCCGCGGTTTTGCCCGACGTATGAAAAAAGATATGGATCGGTTGCCTGAAGTTATTGACTGGCAAACACAGGATCCTTGGGTAAAGCGCCTGGACCAGCGCAGCATCACGGCATACTTGGAGCAAATAGGAGCGAGTGGTTGGATCAAGCGGTTCATAGAAGTGGCATACGAATCCGAATATGGCCTCTCCCCACAAGAGCAAAGCTGCCTCAACCTGCTCCTGCTCATTTCGCCTGATACGGAAAAAAACAAGATTGAGCTGTTCGGGAGCAGTGATGAACGCTACAAAATAAAAGGCGGCAACCAAAAGATAACCGATGCCTTGAGTAAAAAATATGAAAACCACATCAAGACCGGCTACAATTTGGAATCATTGAGACAAGAACACACAGGGGCTTATACCCTGTACTTCACAGGCCGTACCGAGGTGGTGAAGGCCGATTATGTCTTGCTCACGGTGCCCTTCACGCGCCTGCGCCAGTGCGAGCTCAGGATACCTATGCCACCCCGCAAACTACAATGTAT
Organism: uncultured Saprospiraceae bacterium; assembly: GCA_964539805.1. Taxonomy (GTDB): domain Bacteria; phylum Bacteroidota; class Bacteroidia; order Chitinophagales; family Saprospiraceae; genus M3007. The sequence continues at coordinate 17,831 of CAZIKN010000080.1, forward strand.
CATGGAACTGGGCTATGGCACAAATGCCAAACTCATGCTCGGTATGCGATCCCATTTTTGGCGGGAACAAGGCTATACCGGGCTGGTTTATGCGGACAATGGCATACCTAATGGCTGGGATAATGCCCAATTGCAAACACCCGTCAATGAGGCTGCGGGCTTGTCTATTTTGTTTGGTGGCCCTTCTGGCCTAAAGGTAGGCGAGGGAAGCCCGGAAACACAAAAAAACATTTACCTGCCCAAATGGAATCAGATATTCCCGGGTGCAAAAGCGGCATACAATGGCAAGGCTGCTCGTATGCATTGGCCCAGCTATACCTATAATCTGGGGAGTTACATCTGTTATACAAAAGGTCAATATACCCGCATCAGCGGTTGGGAGGCAGTGCCAGTTGGCGGCGTTCTTTTCGCAGGAGAGCACTGTGGGGGCGAATCCGCCGGATTTATGAACGGCGCGGCACAAAGCGGTAAAGATGCCGCCATGCTTATTTTGAAAAAAAACGGAGGATAAATGCAGGCGCTCAATCCGACTCTACCAGGCGTTCGTAAACGCAAAAGGAATAGGCCCATTCATTTTTTTCATCTGCTTCATGCCTTTCGCGGCTGACCTCCCGCCATTCTGAACGGTTTATTTCAGGGAAAAAGACATCCCCCTCAACCATAATTTCTACTTTGGTAAGGTAAATTTTATCCCACAAATCAGCCGTTTGGCGGTAAATCTCACCTCCTCCGATGATGAATGCCTCCTCTTCGCCATTGTCATAGGCCATGCCTAGGGCATCTTCAATGCTGTGCGCCACCACTATGCCACTTGCCGTATAAAAGGGGTCGCGGGTCAGTACGATATTGGTGCGTTTGGGCAACGGTCTTCCAATACTTTCGTAACAATTTCGGCCCATGATGACATGATGGTTTAAGGTAGTACGCTTAAAATATGCCAGGTCAGCGGGCAGATACCAGGGGATCTGGTTATCTTTTCCGATCACATTGTTCTGGGCAGTAGCCACGATAGAGGAGACTAACATAGGAGTACAAAAGGATAAAATGAGTACAAAAGTAATGGTATCCGAAAATTTGTATTCAAATAATGAGGGCACCAGCTGCCAAACTGCGCACGAAATGCCGTTTTTTTGCCGGACAAAACAACGCTATGATATTGTTTTTTTTAATTTTTAACCTGATTTTTAATGGTTTAGGGGATGAAGATTGCCCAAAAAGCCAAAAAGAAGGAACCTGCAAATCGGAATTTTGTTTTCAAGACCCAGACCCCGATGAGGCTATTTTTTTGGAAAAACAAAAGATCCTGCGCCAACATGCCGGGAAAAAACGTGCCCGGCTATGCCTGATTCTGGCAGAATCCTTTTTAGGCACACCATATAAAACAGGTGCTTTGGATGTTCACCAAGAGGAACAGCTAACCCTTAATTTTAGGGTATTGGATTGTTGGACTTTGGTTGAAAAATGCCTTGCGCTCAGTATGGTGGGGCCAGATGCCACCTATGATCAATACAAAAAACAGGTACAACAGCTGAGGTATTGGGGCGGCGAAATAAACGGGTATGCATCAAGGCACCACTATTTTACAGGCTGGATTTTACAAGCCGAAAAAATGAATATATTGGATGATGTAACGCGAGATTTTAACGGTGTCCCTTACCGCAAGAAAATTAGTTTTATTACGGATAATCCTGCAAAATACCCTAAACTAAAGGATGCGGCCATAGCAAAATCCATTTTGGCCGCGGAAGAGAGGATCAACAGGCATCCCTGGTTTTATATTCCCAAACATAAGGTGGCGGCAAAAGAAGGACTGATCAAAGAGGGCGATATCATTGTACTATGCTCGTCAAGGCGAAACCTGGATGTGGCACATCAAGGTTTCGCTGTATTGAAAAATGGGCGTGTCCACTTGTTACATGCTTCATCCATTAAAAAAAGGGTAATCATTTCTTCAGAGCCTTTACCGCTTTATATGTCCAGGCAAAAAGGACAATCCGGTATTATGGTCATACGGCTCACAGAGCCTGACAAGGGCCAATAACTATCCATTGGGTACTTATTTTCGATAATTTAAGTGCCAATGTCGCAATATTTAACCTACATAAAAGTTAATACGCTCGCTTTGCGTACAACTTTTCGCAAGCTGTTTTTTATGACCAAATCTCTTTTCATCACCTTGTTCTGCTATTTGCTTAGCCTGGTCTCCATACATGCACAATGTATTTCAGGCAATTGTAAAAATGGCAAAGGCAGCTATGTGTATCCCTCCGGTGCCAAATATGTTGGCGAGTTTCGGGATGGAGAAATTCACGGTGTAGGCGTATGTTATTATACCAATGGCTCAAAATATAGCGGGGAATGGAAACACCGATATCCGGATGGCAAAGGCACCAAAACCTATTCGGATGGTACCAAGCGCACAGGCCAATGGCGGCAAGGCAAACCCGTTGATGAAAGCGGCAAACTACAGGAAGAGTATATTGTAAAAAACAAAGAGGAAATGTCAGATGATGGCACCAACATACAATCAGGCTGCCTAAGCGGCGATTGTAAATCGGGCCCCGGTATATTCGCTTACCCTGACGGAAGCAAATACGAAGGCGCGTTTGTGAACGGGAAGTTTGAAGGCGAAGGCGTGTTTTATTTTGCCAACGGAAATAAATACGTGGGGCATTTTCAGGATAACTATCCTCACGGAAATGGTACCCTGTATCATAGCGATGGCAAAACCGAAACAGGCGAATGGAAACAAGGTGAATTTCTGGGCAGCAGTTTGGTGGAAAATGGCAAAACGGGCTGTATTCAGGGAACCTGTGATACAGGTAAGGGCACCTATGTGTACAAAGAAGGAGCTGCCAAGTACGTTGGTGATTTTATGAATGGCAAACCTCATGGTTTTGGCGTTTGCACCTACGCCAATGGTGACCGTTATCGTGGTGAGTGGTTTGAAGGCGCTTTTGGGGGCAAAGGCACTTTGTATCAGCGTGATGGCACCGAAGTAAGCGGTTATTGGCGTGAGGGACAATACATCGGCAAAGTGGCCCCCGAAGGATATATCCCGGTCGGCAATGAAAAGCCCGAAACAGAGGTGACCGAACAGGTAGAACCAGAAATCACTGAAAAACCCGTAAGCGTATCCTTGCCCAAGGTTTGGGCCGTAGTCGTTGGCGTAGCCTCCTATGATCACATGCCCGCGCTGCGTTACACAGATGATGATGCCTATCGCTTTTATGCCTTTCTCAAAAGCCTGGAAGGAGGCGGCTTGCCGGATGAACAGGTACGTATTTTGGTGGATGAAGATGCTACCCGTGAAAACATCAACGCCGGAATGTCTGAAATTTTTTCACAGGCAGGCCCCAATGATTTGGTGATGTTTTATTTTTCCGGGCATGGACTTAACGGCTCTTTCTTGCCCATTGACTTTGATGGCTACAACAACAAGCTCACCCATGATGAAATAGCAGATCAGTTCAATAAATGCAAAGCCAAATATCGCCTTTGTATAGCAGATGCCTGTCACTCAGGCAGTATTTTTGCCATGCGATCCGGTGGCGATCCTGAGCCGGCAGTGGTGCAGTTCTACAAAACGCTGGCCAGTTCAGTATCTGGTACAGCACTTATTATGTCCAGTAAAGCAGACGAAACCTCCCTCGAGTCCGCAGGCCTGCGTCAAGGGGTGTTCAGCCACTTTCTTATTCGCGGCCTGAAAGGAGAAGCAGACCTGAACAAAGATAAAATTGTCAGCGTGGACGAAATCTTTGCCTACATCCAACGCAATGTCCGTGATTACACGGGCAATCGCCAAAGTCCCGTCATCAAAGGGACTTATGATCCAGGTATGCCCGTTTCCATGATCCGATAGGGCTAAATCTAATGACTTCCCGACATTTTGTCACCCTTTTTGCGCTGGCACATCCTTTGAAAATACCTACCATAGCAGTTGATAATGATGGACATTCTTGAGCTTACGTTTAACATCAAGAATGTCCATCATTACGTTAAACAATCCATATATCCTCAATTTTCTCATCAAATTATATGCAAAAAGGTACAATTTCGGTTCAAACAGAGAATATTTTCCCTATTATTAAAAAATTTCTCTACTCGGATCACGAGATTTTTCTGCGCGAGTTGGTGTCAAATGCTGTAGATGCTACGACAAAATTGCAGGTACTCGCCCAAAACGGTGAAGTTAAAGGCGAAATCGGTGACACGCACATTGAAGTGATTTGTGACAATGAGAACAACAGGCTCATTATCCGAGATAGGGGTATCGGCATGACGGAGGCTGAAGTGCTAAAGTACCTTAATCAGGTAGCTTTTTCCAGTGCTGGTGAATTTCTTGAAAAATACAAGGACAGCGGTATCATCGGCCACTTTGGTCTTGGTTTTTACTCTGCTTTTATGGTTGCAGATAAAGTAGAAGTTGTGACCAAATCCTGGCAGGAAGGCGCAGAACCAGTCAAATGGACCTGTGCCGGCGACCCCGAGTACAGTATTGAGCCAGTAGAAAAAGCAGAGCGCGGCACCGATGTAGTGCTGTATATCAATGAAGAAAACAAGGAGTTTTTGGAAAAATTCAAGATTGAGGGGCTGCTGGAAAAATACTGCCGTTTCCTGCCTATACCCATTCAGTTTGGAACCAAAACAGAATATCCTGAAACACCTGAAGGAGAAGAAAAAGATGAAAAAGGCGTAGAGCTGCCCAATTTCATCAATGAGACGCGCCCCATCTGGAAAAAAGCGCCAGCTGACCTAAAGGATGAAGACTATCTCAAGTTCTACCGCGAATTATACCCCATGTCAGCTGAGCCCATGTTTTGGATTCACCTGAACATTGATTATCCTTTCAACCTCACAGGCGTCCTTTATTTTCCCAAGCTCAACAACTCGCTTGAGCTTCAGCGAAATAAAATATTCCTCTACTCTAATCAAGTGTATGTCACGGATGATGTGCGCAACATCGTACCAGAGTGGCTGCTGCTCCTGCATGGTGTTATTGACTCACCTGACATCCCACTCAATGTATCCCGTTCTTACCTGCAAAGTGATGCCAATGTCAAAAAGATAAGCGAGTATATCACCCGAAAGGTGGCAGACAAACTGCATGAACTGTTTAAGGCCGACCGCAAAAACTTTGAAGAAAAATGGCGTGACCTCGGTGTGTTCATCAAGTATGGCATGTTGTCCGATAAAAAATTTGATGATCGAGCCATGAATTTCTGCCTTTTGGAAAATACCCAACAGGAATTTACCCTGCTCAGTGAGTACAAGGATAAGATCAAGGACAATCAAACGGACAAGCACCAAAAAACAGTGGTTATTTATACCAATGACCCCGAAGCTCAGGATGCAGCGGTAAAGGCAGCTGCACAAAAGGGCTACGACATTGTAAAAATGACTACTCCATTGGATACACACTGGATGCAACACCTTGAATATCAGCGTGCTGATATGGGTCTTGTATTCGTTCGCGTGGATTCTGACACACCCGGTAATTTGGTACAAAAAGATGAAAAACGCGAATCCATACTGAGCGAGAACGAACAAAATGAAGTCAAAACCTTGTTTGAAAAAGCCGTCAATGGCCAAACAGGTGCTACAGTTAACCTTGCTCCGTTGTCACCGGACGATCAGCCCGTTCAAATCACAAAGCCCGAGTTTATGCGCCGGTTTAAGGAAATGCAAGCCATGCAGGGAATGGGTGCCATGGGTGATTTTCCCGATTCGTACAATGTGGTGGTAAATACCAATCACCCGCTTATTGTACAAAAGCTCTTAAAGGCGGAAGGTGAAACGGCCCGGCATGACATGGCCCAATACCTCACCGAGATCGCCTTGCTCCAGCACGGAATGCTTCGCGGGGAAGCCCTCACGGATTTTGTCCAAAAAACACTGGCGAAAGTGGGTTAAAATGGCCTGATGCTCAGTTTGTATCTATGGTATGCACAAGTCTTTCGATGATTATCAGAGGGGATTGAGCGTGATCCAATTACATCTATCATTCCCGAAAATCGGGAATGATAGATGTTTTTAGTGCTCTAATAATCCCGCCAAACGGTATTGTAAGTGCCTTTAAATTCCAAGGTATCCGGCAAGAATGAATCCGGGGTTTCCTTTCCCGTACTGGTGCGATAAAATCTGGCGTGAAAGGCGCCTCTTGCGTTTGGCCGATTTATCAAACGACGTAATGGTGAATACAGGCTTTAGGCTTGTATCCAAAGCATATCTATGGTTGTTTTTGTCATAGCCATACAGTTGACCGAAATCAAGGTATTTCCCCCATTCCCCCGGAGCGATAGGTACAGGCCCTGTAACATAAAAATAGTTGACAAAACCGCCTCTCCTTTGCCGAAAACCACAGGTGACATCGTTTGATTGGGGGTAATAACTTTTAAAATCACCCACATAATCACTGAGCTGCCCGTTTAAAAATACCTGATTGCTGTCCAAACTTCCATCAACCGGAGGTGGTGGAAGAGGGGCTTCTTTGGTACATTTTGTCATGGAAAGATACAAAATGACCGTGATAAAGGGGGGAAAAAAGATTTTCATATCTTTATAAGTTTAAATTGATTGATTTTGTTGTTTTGAAGAATGGAGACAACGTATATTCCTTCAGGGAGTGAAGATACATCAACGTCTCGGCCTGTCAAGCCTTTTTTAATTAAACATATTTTTCCCACTCCAGGATGATCGGTGACTCTGTCTCCGACATTCAATTTGGACAAGCCTTGGGCACGAAAACCGCACTCATTGAAGGAAAGGCGGAAGAAAGCGAAGCCCATAAGCGCTTGCGCACTGATTTTAAGGGTGAAGACTTGATGGCGTTTGCACGTTTTTTAATTGAAAAAACAAAGAGGCTGTATCATAAGTCAAAAATAGAGATTGGCTAAAGAATAAAATTTCGTTTTTTACTCATACGATGACTTCAAGTCATCGTATGAGTAAAAAACGAAATTTTATTCCGCGTTGCTTTTGCCTTTGATACTTATGATACAGCCTCAAAAGCAAGATAGGTTTAATATTTTTTCATAAACCTTTATTGTGGTACCGTTCCTAAGCCATTTGCCGCCCCCTCAAATCATATCCCCATCCCCATGAATGACCAGCATAGGAAGGTCTGTGCTGAAGGCCACCTCACGCGTTACGCTATGGTGCATAATGCTTTCCCAGAAACTCCGCTGGTGCGTAACAAAAACCAATAAGTCAATGCGGTGATAAAACGCGTACTCATAAAGGGATTCGGCCACATTGTCGCTGACCATTTTGGCAAAAAGGAAAGGTTTTTCCTTGTCCGATGCCCTAAAACCCGATTCAAATATTTTGCGCTCCAGATCCAGCTTGGATTCGCCCGGAGGGCCTACATGCACAAAATGCAATTGAGCTTCAAAATGTTGGGCAAAAGAGGCTGCCTGGCGCACGCGCAGGGTACTTAGAGAATCAAAATTGCTCGCGTAAAGGATATGTTTAAAACCGTTGTAAACAGCATCGGGAGGAACTAAAAGCACAGGACAATGGGCAAATTTTGAAACCTCTACGGCCACTGACCCAAAAAACTTTAAGGTAAGACCACTGCGGCTGCTGGTCCCCAATACCAATAGGTCAATATTTTTGGAATATTCCTCCAATGCGGTATCCGGGAAGCCATACAAAACCTTGGAACTTACCTTAATGCGATCGGTATTTTCGGAAGTACCGGGTGCATTGGGGGCGGCGGATCCTAAGTAGTCCACACCGAGTGGGGACATTTTTTCCTGGATAAAGGCATCCAATTCCGTTTGCATGGTACGTTGATAGCCGGAAAGAAAGCCCGTGGAGGAAGGAGTATGACCATCGAAAATGCTATCCATGACATATACTACTTCTATTGCGGCATTGGTATATTTCGCTATGTTCCAGGCATAGCGCAAGGTACTTTCTCCTCCCGAAGTAAGATCTACCGCTACACCAATGTTTTTTAAGCGGTACATTTTGCTGCGATACAGATAGCGGTCATACATCATATTGGTTATTTCCTCGGCATTGGGCATGCGACCCTCAATCATCACCTGTCCGTCCAAGGCAAGTGCCGGAGTATGGGTAACGCCCGCCAATGCAATAGCATTTGGCTCTGAAACCTCGATGAGTTTGTGCGGCACGTTAAAATGCTGCAAAGCGGATACCGTGCTTTCGCGCAAGGCTTTACGCTCTTCTTCTATGCTGCTGAAGAGTTTGATGTGTGCTTTACTACAGCCCTTGCAGCCACCGTCACAGTGTGGCTGCGGTACAAGGCTGTGCTCGGGTGGTGAAATAGAGGATATTTCAATCATAACACTTATAAGTTTTCGTAAACCATACTTGGATCTTCGGGTTTTTCATCGCCCAAAGCCTTTAATATATCATACGGCGTGATGATGCCTACCAACTCGCCGTCATCTACTACCGGAAGGGCATGAAAGCGATTGATCGTGAAAATTTCTACGACTACATTGAGGCGTGTATCAGATTCTACCTTGCCAAGTCGCTTGGTCATGATTTCCTCGGCCTTGGTATGTTCCAACAGTTTGGTGGTATGACCTGATGATTTCAGGCCTCCCATGAAGTGTTCCAGGTCCATTTTGCTTACGATGCCCACGATCTCGCGGAAATGCACTACAGGCAAATGGTGGAAACTGTGTGTGTCAAAAATTTCTTTAACCTGACTCAAAGGGGTTTCGGGGTCTATCGTAACCAACTGCTTGTGGCCAGTCATCAATTTGGAAACAGGTGCAAATAAGTTCATAATTAAGCGTAAGAATTCCGCATTGCGGAATGAGTTATGAGAGGATAAAATATTTATGCCACAAAAGTGCAGGTCATAAAGGCTTTGTCGGAATGACCCAGGTTAGGATGGGCGCTGATTGAAGTCACTGTTTTTAATGCGGCTGATTACTACCTTAGCTGCATGATAAAAAAAATATTGATTATAGAGGACAATACCGATGTTCGGGAAAACCTCGCAGAAATATTGATGCTCAGTGGCTATGAAGCCATTACAGCAGAAAACGGCAAGATCGGGGCGGCAAAAGCCCAAGCCGAATTGCCAGACCTTATCCTGTGTGACATTATGATGCCGGAGCTGGATGGATATGGGGTATTGCATATCATGAGCCGATCTGCCAAAACAGCTGATATTCCATTTATCTTTTTAACAGCCAAAGCTGAAAAAGATGACTTCAGAAAAGGTATGGCCTTAGGTGCCGATGACTACATTACCAAGCCATTTGACGATGCCGTATTGCTGCAAACAATAGAAAGTCGTTTGAAAAAAAGCGAACGCCTGCGTATGGCCTCTGCTGAGCATGCCGGCTCTTTGGAACGCTTCATTGACGAGGCCCGCGCCTTGGAAGCTATTAAGCACCTCTCCGAAAACAGAGAAGTAAGGCATTATCGAAAAAAAGATATGATTTTCCGCGAAGGCGAAAATCCCCGTTGGCTTTATTTTGTGGAAGAAGGCAAGGCGAAAATTTACAAAACCAGCGATGATGGGCGTGAATTGATTATAAAAGTAGCCCAAAGAGGTGATTTTTTAGGTTTTCTGGCCTTGTTCAAAGAGGATTGTTACCCTGAAAACGCAGCAGCATTGGAAGATTGTAGCATCAAATTGATCCCCAAACAGGATTTTGCTGCTTTGGTCTTTGGCAATCGCGATGTTAATGCCCGCTTTATTAAAATGTTGGCCGGACATATTGCCGAACGCGAACAGCAACTCATTGACTTGGCCTATAATTCTGTGCGAAAGCGCGTTTCTACGATCCTCGTCAGCCTTCATGACCAAAGCGGCCCCGTTATTCATTTCCTTCGTGAAGACCTCGCGGCACTGGCAGGCACTGCCAAAGAAACCCTTATCCGTACCCTTACAGACTTCAAAAATGAAGGCCTTATTGACATAAAAGACGGCGTTGTGCACCTGTTAAAAGTGGAAAAATTAAGAGCAATGCCTAATTAATGTATTGTTTGTAAAAACTTAGGCAGGGTCAGCACCCCTGCTTAAGAGAGCATGTCTGGGATTTTCTGCTTGAGTCAAAAACGAGAGATTTTTTC
>CAZIKN010000081.1:0-27581 GCA_964539805.1 uncultured Saprospiraceae bacterium
AATTCCACACTCAAGGTACTTTTCCCCAATCGCGATTATGACAACCTGCAAAGCGCAGAATTTGCCTGCAAACAACTGTTTGATCCTGCCGCCTCTGTGCTTATCGGCTTTGCACCCAACAAAAGTTATATTGGCAAAACCATCGCTGAAATCGCTGCCCTGCGCCAGGAAAACCCGGCAGCCACTTTGGTCGCCTTGATCAGAATGGCAGATGAATATGAAGCACAATATCCTGATTCAGAAGAAGATATTGAAACTATTATGGGCAAATCCATGCTGGAAGAAGATGTGCTGAATTTTCTCAACTGGCCACATACCAATATATGTTCTGATGGATCATCACGCGGGCACCCGCGCGGGCATGGCAGCTATCCGCGTGTGCTTGGGCGCTATGTGCGCGAACAAAAGCGAATGCCCTTGGAAACTGCCATACACAAGATGACAGCTTTGGCAGCAGAACATATTGGTATCACAGACCGAGGCATGATCACAAATGGTTACTGGGCCGATCTCGTGCTATTTGATCCCGCTACCGTTATTGATCACGCCAATGTAAGCAACGGAACGGCCCTTTCTGCCGGAATAGAAATGGTTTGGGTAAACGGCGAACTTATTTACCAAGCGCAAAAACCAACAGGAAAATACCCGGGAGTATTAATCAAAAGAAATAAATTATGACTTTACCAGGTAAGGCTTTGGTGCTCACCAATGGCCTTTTGCAAAAAAATGACGCTAAAACAGCACATGGCCTGATTCGAGGCACCGAACGGTTTACCATTGCAGGTGTAATAGACAGTGAAATGACCGCCGGCAAGGATGCCGGCGAAATTTTAGACGGGCACCATCGCGGAATCCCCGTCTTTGCCGACCTCACTGCTGCTCTGGCCAGTACCACAGAGCTTAAGTACCTGATTATAGGGGTAGCTACTCCGGGGGGCGTACTTCCGCAGGAGATGTTGGAAACCATCAAGGAGGCCATTCAAAAAGGTATTTCCATCGTAAATGGCTTGCATGAGTACCTGTCTGAGAAGCCTGAAATAGCGGCTCTCGCAGCCCGGCACAAGGTGGAGTTATTAGATATCAGAAGGCCCAAAGCGCGCAAGGATCTTCATTTCTGGACGGGTGAGATTTATTCGGTAAAAGCCCCCATTATTGCGGTTATGGGCATGGACTGTGCCATGGGCAAACGCACTACGGCCCGCCTCATCTTGCAAGCATGTCAGGCTGCTGGCATACGCGCACAAATGATTTACACCGGCCAAACAGGCTGGCTGCAAGGCGGTGAATATGGTTTTATTCTTGATTCTACACTCAATGACTTTGTTTCCGGCGAGCTTGAACAGGCCATTGTGCGCTGTTGGAAAGCGACGGATGCGGAGTTGGTACTGTTGGAGGGCCAGTCATCCCTGCGCAATCCAAGTGGCCCTTGTGGACTGGAGTTTCTGATTTCGGGAAATGCGAAACATGTGGTCCTCGTATGCGCGCCCAAACGCCAGTTCTTTGATGATGACCCGCAATGGGGCCGTATCCCAACGGTGGCCTCCGAGGTCAAGCTGATTCAATCCCTGGGTGCCACGGTGATTGCTTTAGCCATGAACACGGAGGCTTGTACCGAGGCGGAAATTAAAGCCTTCCAACAGCAGTATGAACAGGAATTGGGTATCCCGGTCCTTTTGCCATTACAGGAAGGTGTGACGAAATTGATCCCCACCATCACTCAATTATTGATTTCAAAAAAATGAAAATAAGTGCCATACGCCCTTCTTTAATTAAACTGCCCTTAACCAAACCCTATACTATTGCCTATGGTACCTTTTCCGATGTGGCATTGGTGTTTTTGGAGATTGAATTGGCTAATGGCATCATAGGCCTCGGCTCTTCCAGCCCCTCGGAAGATGTTGTGGGGGAAACGCCTCAACAGAGTTTTGATAATTTGCAATTGCCTTATTTTCAAGAACTTGTGGGGAGGGATATACGCTGTTTCCGACAAATTATCACGGAATCCAAACAACAATTTCCAAATCTGCCTGGCACTGTAGCTGCTCTTGACATTGCCCTTCACGATGCTTTTGGCAAATATTTAGACCTGCCTGTAGTAGATTTTTATGGGCGAAAATTTCACGCTTTGCCCACTTCCGTAACCATTGGTATCAAGAGTATTCAGGACAGCTTGCAAGAAGCAAAGGAGTATTACAAAATGGGTTTTAAAGTGTTAAAGGTAAAAACTGGTCTTAACCTTGCCGAGGATATAGAGCGTATTGTGAAATTGGACGAAATGTTCCGTCGCAAAATGATCATCCGTGTGGATGCCAACCAGGGTTACAACATAGATGATGTAAAGGAATTTATAGAAAAAACAAAAACGATTAACATAGAACTGATTGAACAGCCACTACCTGCCGGGCGAGAACAAAAACAACTGGAACTGAGTGCTTTTCATCGCAGCCTTTTGGCCGCTGACGAATGCCTGCACGATGCAAAAGCTGCCCTCGCGCTGGCCTGTCCACCCAAATTGTTTGGCATTTTCAACATTAAACTGATGAAATGTGGCGGAATATTATCTGCTTTTGACATTGCAAATATTGCACAGCATGCAGGCATCCAACTGTTTTGGGGTTGTAATGACGAGAGCATTGTGAGCATAACGGCAGCTCTCCACGCCGCTTTTGCCTGCCCCAATACCCGCTACCTTGACTTAGACGGCAGCCTTGACCTTGCCGAAGACTTGGTAAACGGTGGCTTTGTCCTCAATGATGGCGAAATGCGTATTGGGGATGGCGCAGGGCTGGGTTTTGTATTAAAAAGCTAAAATATTTGCCGTAAGTTCAGGAGCGGGGTGCCGCAAATGCATTTTTAGTTATAACTACCTTATCTGCACACTATCCAACGTTTCCAATGTGTCGGGGTTTATCACGCGCAATGAAATCTTTTTCCCCTCAATATCAAAGAAACACAAGGCATTTTGGACCGTAAACCCTTTAACATCCGATGACCATGGAAGTTGTTGTTGGGCATAAAAAGGCGCACCGGCCGCACCATTGATAATTTGCCATACAGGGCGTTTTAAACTTAGGCGGGCCTTATCCCAGTTGCTGGGATAGCGTGCCGTACGCTCTTCTACCAGCATGCGATTGTAGTTGTGTTCATCACCACAGAGAAAGGCTATAACTTTGGATGACTTATTGACGCACAGGTCAAGCAGTTCATCACGGCGTTCAATAATACCTTTTTCCACGGGTTTCCCTGCTACCCAGGGGCGGTGGCTATTGTCGCCGTCATACCACATACAGTCGCCCCGATGGCCGCCATTGGGAAATGGTGGTGTGTGAACCGTCACAAAAATATGCTCAATCAGGCTATCGCTTTCAAATTCACGGAGCACTTGCCCAAGCCATTGCAACTGTTGATCCATGATATAGCCATGCAGGTTTCCTCCGATATGGGTGGTTTTTTTTAACAAAGGAGCGTACCAATAATCGGAATTGAGCACGATCATGGCGGTGTTGCCATAGGTGTAGTGAAAGACATTTTCCCGATAAGTTGGGAAATCGCCCCGCCGATAAGGGTCTGGATCAAACTTGGACCCATCTTCACTTTGTGGTCCGTTGAGCGGATTGACAAACATATCGGCAAAAACAGCTTCGCCCGAATGTGTTTCATAAGGGAAGCCGTCAGCTATGATCCATCTGAGTGAGTCGGAATACCAGCCCAATGATTCATGATTGCCCATACCAACATTGAAAGGAATGTAATGCCAATAAGGCTCCACGGCGTGCATCCAATTGACCATTTGCAGATGCATTTCATCCGGCTCGCTCACATAGCCATCCACCATATCACCTGTAAATTGGACGAAGGCTGCGTTTTGTTGCACGGCCAAAGCCCCTATGCGCGACATGATTTGGGCGTTGGTGCCATACACATTGCGCTCACCACCACCGTAGCCACTTCGTGAATCGCTGGCGTATGCAAAACGAAACTTTGATGCCCCGGGAGCTGCTGCTGTCCTGAATTGGAAATGCATAAAGGCGCTATCACAACCTACCGTATAGCCATAATCGCTGTTAGCCTCCAGATTGCTCAAGAGCACTTCATGGTGCAATTTTCGCGTATTGCTAAAAAAGGTATCTTCTGCTACATCTGTTTTGATCAGGGTAAACACTGGCTCCGAAGTTTCATACCATATAATGGCCTGATTATGTGTTACATCCGATATAAATGGTCCTCTTGATATAGTTGGCCTTGGTTCAAATCCATTTGTCGTACGGGCAAAGGCCTGTTTGCCTTCATGCACGATAAGTCCCGTGGAATCCGTAAGCCGATAACCTATGACGCCAAAATTCTTTTTTTGCCAGCCTGTGTGGTCAAAGCCATCCCTTAAGTCTCTGCTGATATTCAGAAATGCTGTCCCGGACGATGCATCAATTTTGGCATCAAAGCGCAGTATCGCCGTTGGAAATTTGTGCTGTTCATACGAGATAAGGCCATAACTGAGCTTTCCTTTCCTCAAACCAATAGCGGAGAACTGAAGTTGAAGGCCGTTTTTGCCGCCACTGACTTTTGGCGTGACGCTGCTTAAATTGTATTTGGCTGCTTTTCGGCGCAGACCAATATCTGTGTATGCCTCACTTTTGAGCCTGTCATTACCGTCAAATTGTATTCCGCTGTAAGCAGCGGGCACCATTTGTTGGGCGTGAAGATGGGCAGCCCAAAATAAGATAGCCCATATCAAAAAATTAAGTGTACGCATGTTTTGCCTTTAATGATTCAACTTGTAACATTCTTTAATAATTTGAGCGGTATGGAGGCCCGGATAATGTACGGAAAAAGCAAGGTATTCTCCCTGTTCACCCAAAACAACGCCCCTCATCTCTCGTGTTCCAAAATAACAAGTTATGGTATTGTGGTCTGTTTCTTCATATCTTCCGGTAATTTCAGAATTGGCTTTATCTCCGTCATATCGTGATTGGTCTAATATTACATTCGTCATTTTGACCGTATTATCCTTTGAAAATCGCAATATCCGCTCATACACATAGCCATCGAAATTGCCACCAGCAACCCAATCAATTTCGGCAGAAAAGCCTCCGATATACTCTTGTTCAAGCCTTAAATGGTTGACCATAAGTGATTGTATCACCGCACAACGCTTAATTTGAGTATTTCCCCTTTCCCATTTGACTTGTTTTCCAAGCGTACGATATAATATCCTGCGTTCAGCGTGCTCACATCTAAATAAAACATGTTGGTACCTGAATGAATTTGCTCGCGGGAGGAAGAAACCACCGTGCCGCCCATGCTGTGCAAACTCAAAACGCCCTCAAAATCACCATCGCTCTCATACACCACTTCCGTGGAAAAATGAGCAGGATTAGGCCAGGCATGTAGGGTAGGGCGGAAGGGATCCGCAATCACAGGGCTGCCGCCCCAATAACAATCGGGTTTTACGGTGTAAGCCTTATCCACCAAAAACATTTGCTTATAACCCTCAAACATGCTTTGCTCCAACACATATTCATTGGCCCCGAGCCAATCCTGAAGTAAGGTTCCGAATACCTGACGGTAATCGAATTGCATGTTTTTTAATTGATTATCAGCTGTAAGGTCGTCTAAATTCACATTGGTGCCATGTACGTGTGCGCGTACGCCCTTGCCAAACAAAAACATGGGCGAAAGCGTGCCATGATCCGTGCCAAAGGAGCCATTTTCCTTGGCGCAACGGCCAAATTCAGAAAAAGTGCAGGCGGCAACCCGATCACCGATTCCCATCAATTCCAGATCGTCAAAAAAGGCTTTTACCCCATCGGAAAGCGTGCGCAACAGGTTAGCATGTGAGCCGATGCTGGTGTTTCCTGAGTCCACTTGCGCGGAGTGGGTATCAAAACCACCGATAGAGCACAAGAAAATTTTGGTTTTGCTGCCGCCATGTATCATGCGGGCTATGGTACGCAATTGTGCCGCCAAACTCGTATTAGGGTAAGTGGTCAGGGCATTTTTACCTTTGTTGAACACATCAGTGATGCGTTTTGCATAAAGGTTTATGCTTTGCTCTACCCCCATAATGTAAGCCAGCTCGTCGCCGTGATCGGAATCCGGCACTTCCTTGAGCGGTGCGCCGCCGATGGTCTGGATCAGGGAATAGAAGCCCGCCGGATCCTGACCACTGAGGTTAATGACATTTTGGTGTTCTGTCTCCGTATGAAACCCCAGGGATGTATTGGGGTCGCCAACTTGAATACCGAGCGGATCGGGCATTTCGGGGGTAGGTACACCAACAGATTCAGGGTAAAAGGCCTGCAAAGTACGGCCCATCCAGCCAGTGCCCAAATTGTTGAGCTCATAAGAGCCGCCTCCGCCTGTAAGCCAAATATCAGTGCCCTTAAAGTGTGATTGGTTGATGTTTTGATAACCAACACCTTGTACTACAGCTGCTAAACCCTTGTCATACAAGGCTTTAAACGAGGTCATGGCGGGGTGTATGCCAATCTGGTCCTTAGAAGGCAAGGTGCTGTCCAAAGTAATATACTTGTCCGTTCCGCTGTCCGTAATCCGGGTGGTTGGCCTCAGTGCCGCGTAACGATCATACCGCGCAACAGGAATAACCGTGTTCAGGCCATCATTGCCCCCCTTCATCTGTATCAGCACCAAAACACGATCTTCCACGCCATCGCATCCGGCAAGGATATTGGCCATTTTTCGATTGGCAAATGGACGCAACGGAAATCCATTGACGGCTACTGGCGTGACACCCAAAGCGGGGAAAAGTTTAAGGAAATTTCTTCTTTTCATATTTGTTTAAGAAAAATACGTGACACTCGTGGCAAAATTAAATAAAAATCTGACAAATCATGTATGGATTAACTTTTATCTGGCATCTTGTGTAAAAGAATTGTATCAAGTCATCGTTTATTTGCGTCAAAAAGCAGTCGTTGCTGTTTGGGCACTGACTATTCTCACATTCACACAATTATATTAGCATATATGAAGCGCCTCATTAAAGGAATCCTCATTTTTTTCGTTTTGCTCATTGCTGCTGCATTCGCAGTACCCTATCTCTTCAAGGACAAAATCATGGCAGCCGTGAAAGATGCCGCCAATGAAAGCCTGACGGCCACCCTGGATTTTAAAGATGTGGACATTTCGCTGTTCCGAAATTTCCCCAAACTTTCGGTTGGCCTCGAAGGTTTGGATATTACCGGTACAGGTTCATTTGAAGGCGTTAAATTGGTGCAGTGCGAACGCATGGATGTCGCAGTGGATTTTTGGTCTGCCGTGACGGGAAATGAGGTGATTGTGAGGGGATTATACCTTGACAAACCAAATATCAAGGTATATGTGCTTAAAGATGGCAAGGCCAACTATGATATCACCAAGCCAGCGCCGGAAACTACGGCTACTACCGAATCCGCTGCCAGCCCCATCAAATTGGAACACTATGAAATCAAGGATGGCCAGCTGTACTATGATGACAGGGGCTTGGATATGATCGCAGAAATTGTTGATCTTGATCATGAAGGGAAGGGTGATCTGTATGCCGACCTGTATGATTTGGCCATGAAAACCCGAGTGGGTCAGTTGTCCATCAATTATGGTGGTGTGCAGTACCTGAGCAAAGCAAAAGCAGATTGGGATGTAGTGCTGGGTGCCGATATGAAAAACATGAAATTCACCTTCAAGGACAATGTGATGAAGCTGAATGCACTGGCCCTGAATTTGGATGGCTTTGTCCAAATGCCCAATGAAACGGATATATTGATGGACCTCAAATTTGGCACACCGGAAAACGCTTTCAAGAATTTTTTGAGCATCATTCCAGGCGCCTATACCAAGGATTTTGAGGGCGTTCAGGCCAATGGCTCGGTACAGTTTGGCGGCTTTGCAAAAGGAAAGTACAACGAAACCACCTATCCGGCCTTCAAATTGGATATGAAAGTTGGAAACGCCGATTTTAAATATCCCAGTCTTCCTCTGGGTATGAGCGCCATCAATGTGGACATGTCCGTGAACAGTCCCAGTCAGCGCCTGAATGACATGACCGTCAATATCCCTAAATTTAGCCTGCGCATTGGCTCAAATCCATTGGAGGGCTATTTTCATTTGAAAACGCCCGAAACTGACCCCACTGTTGACACCAAAATAAACGGAACGCTCAATCTCGCTGAGCTCACCAAGGCATTCCCCGTTGAAGACGTACAAGAGCTGTCCGGAATCATCAAGGCCAATATCATGATGAAGGCTGCCATGAGCCAGGTTGAAAGCCAGGCTTATGATCAAATAAACATGGCTGGGGATTTTGGTATGACTGGAATTACCTACCGTGCAGCAGGCACGCCTACCGTAAAAATTAATACCCTGAGCACTTCTCTGACTCCTCAACATGTTGATATTCAGAATTTTGATGCGCGTTTGGGGAAAAGCGACTTCAAAGCCTCCGGTAAAATTGACAATATTTTGGCCTATTTTTCCACCAACAAAACCATGACTGGCAGCCTTTCCATGAGTTCCGGTTATTTTGATGCCAATGAATGGATGGAGCCTGCCCCTGCTGATGGATCCGTAGTACCTACCGATGCTCCTGAACCCGCTCCTTCGGAAAAAGTGTTTGACCGTTGGGATTTTACCGTGGATGGCAGAATCGGCAAACTGAAATATGATGTTTATGACATCAGTGATTTGGTGGTCAATGGCCATTTCACCCCCAATAACATGACTATAGGTAATTTTGGCCTAAAAATGGGCGAAAGCGACCTTAGCGGTAATGGCCAGATCAGGAATGCCTGGAACTATCTTTTTGATAACCAAAATGTTGTGGGTACTATCAATCTCAATTCCAATTATTTTGATCTTAATCAATTTATGACCGAGGAACCCGCCCCGTCAGCATCAGCCAATGCCGCAGCCGTGCCAGTAGAAGCCGTTATACCCGTGCCGGAAAATATGGATATGACCATTAATGCCAACATGGCCAAGGTGCAATATACCAACCTGACACTCAGCGATTTGAACGGAACAGTTACCGTAAAAGATGACGTAGCCCAAATTCAGGATTGTACAGCCAATACGCTTGGCGGCCTTATCGGTATTTCCGGCGAATACAATACCAAAGACCTCAGCAAGCCCTCCTATAACATGGACATGGCTATTCAGAATATGGGCTTCCGTGATGCATTCCAAAACTTTACCACCGTAAAAACACTAGCGCCTGTTGCCCAATTGATGGATGGCAAATTCAACACGACATTATCTTTGAGTGGCCTGTTGGGTAAAGATATGATGCCCGATCTCGCTACGCTTTCTGCCGCAGGTTTTTTGGAAACCATATCCGCTGTGCTGAACAATTTCAAACCAGCCAATTTTATCGGGGAAAAATTGAACGTTGATTATTTGAAAAAAATGGAGTTGGGTAACACCAAAAACTGGTTTGAGATTAAAAATGGCGTAGTGTCCATCAAGCCCTTCAAGGTGCATATCCGTGATGTGGATATGCAAATTGGCGGCTCTCACGGCATTAATCAGGACATGAACTACCAAATTACCACCAAAACGCCACGAAAAACACTTGAAAAGAGCGGAATTGGCAGCGCCGCCAATTCCGGACTTAAACTGTTGAGCGCCGAAGCCTCCAAAACGGGCGTGAACATTGCCCAGGGTGATTTTATCAACGTGCGCTTTGACTTGGGCGGCTCTCTCTTCAACCCCAAAATGAGCATGAAAATCCTCGGGTCGGATGGCCAGAGCAGTATAAAGGAAGAAGCTACGGAAACCGCCAAACAAACCGTGGACAAAGCCAGGGATTCCCTTAAAAATGTGGCCACCAAAAAGGTAGAAGAAGCCAAACAAAAGGCCGAAACCGCCGCACAAAAAGCCATTGACAGTGCCAAAACCGTAGCCAATCAAAAGGCAGAAGAACTCAAAAAAGAGGCTACTGACAAGGCAAAAGAAGAGGCCACCAAAGTTTTGGGACAGGAAGCAGGCAAAAAAGCAGAAGAGGTACTTGGCAAAGAAGGCACCAAAAAGGTGGACGAGGTCAAAGATAAATTGAATAAATGGGATCCGTTTAAGAAGAAGAAGAACTGATCATTCCTTATCTGATAAATTTTCCTTCATAAAAAGATTCATTTCCGCGGTCATCCCGAACGGTAAGCCGAAGGGTATGCTCGCCAGGCGCAATGTGTTCGTCAAATACATGGGTCAGCCGTTGTTTTTTCCGGTCATATTCAAACAATACCCATTTCTCATCAACGGTACCCCTGTATTTTAGGCCATCAGCTTGCCCCGAGATGTTGAAGTTGTCCTGGATACGGAAAGACATGGCGTTTTTGCGCCGCATATCATCATCAAAAACAACCGGCTTTATAGTTGGCGGCTCCGTGTCGGCCATAATGCAATACTTGCCAAAATTGCGCACTTTGGTATGCAAAAAATGGCCTTTCCACTCCCCCCCCGCAATTTTCAGGGCGACCGGCGCTGCAATTGGCGATAACCGCCTTGCTGCGCAGCTCGTCCGGCAGGTTTTCAGGTTTTATGTGAAGATCAAAAAAACGGTGGACGGGTGTGTGCTCATCATGCAATTGATGCACAGCGGAGTATATGCCTGTTTCATTATCCTGAAAATTGGTATAAAAAAAGCGCAAGGTTTCGTAGAGCGCACCTTTGGGCAGCACCAGCAACAAGTCATTTTGCGCTATCCGGTTTTCATTGGCATACGGAAATTCATACTGAAAAGAAGGGCTTGTAAAAACCTCCATGTGCTCATCGTCCCTAAGGGCCCAAAAACTCAAGGTATTGGTGTTTCCGGCAGGATCGGAAACCTTTAAGGTGATTTTTACAGGCTTGTCCTTGTACAGCGCTACCGCACCATTGCTTTCCGTGGGCTGATAATTGGCTAAGCGATTGCCCGGTAATTGAAAACAACGGTGGAACCACGAGCCGAATCGCGCATGTGCAGCATAATCACAATGTGCGTTGAGGTAGCGGGTTTCATCAAAGTCCAATTCATCCATTTTCCAGTGAAATGCGGTTGCATCATCCACCAGCAGTTGAATGGCATATACCCCATTGTCATTGCGAAAATTGGTGATTTGATCGTAGGTTTTCACTCCAAACCCAACGCGCCAGGCACCTATTTTGACGGTGTCATGCTCCAAGCCGAATTTCCCGTTTTTCTGCCTGCGAAGTGGCAAGGGTTTGCTGCCGAGCACCTCACGGTTTTCATTGAGAAAATACATTTTCATGTCACGGATCTCTGGTGCGGTATGATCCGTTACGGGCAAATTAAACAACAAGGGATTTAGGGCCTTGCTGCTGCTGGTATTCCTGATCTCAAAATGAAGGTGAGGCCCTGTACTGCCGCCGGAATTTCCCAATTTCCCAATTTCTTGACCTTTTTTGACCGTAAACTGCCCATCTGTAGGTTTTAAGTCAACCTCAAAGGATTCCTTTTTGTATTGGTTTTCGCGCACATAGGCTTGCAATTCAGGGGAAAAGCGATCCAGATGCGCATAAACAGTCATGTAACCATTTGGATGTTTGAGATAAATCACATTGCCATAACCGCTGGCCTGCACCCTTATGCGATCTACAAAGCCTTCAGCAGAAGCGAACACAGGTTGGCCTACATTGCCCGTTTTGCTTCTGATATCAATGCCGCTGTGGAAATGATCAGAGCGGAGCTCTCCAAAAGTGCCGGTCAGTTTTATCTGATCGTCCACGGGATTCAAAAAATAGTTTTGGGGATAATCTACCGTTTCGTGATGAAATGTTGCCGGTGCGGCAGTGGTGCCGTTCTTGTTTTTGTGTATCCAGCCAAAAATAAACAAGCCGATACTACAGGGCAAAATCAGTTTTGCAGAAATGTTGCGCATGGGAAATAAACCAATTGATTAAAAAACAACTAATGATACCTTAATCGGTACGGTCAAACTTATCTTTTCAGTACTTCTTTTACATTAATCGCAGACATTAGCCCAGCCAATATCAACCAAAGTATCATCCAGGTTTGGGCCGAAAAAACACCCACTGTTTGTTCGTACATGGCCAGATCGCTCTTTGGACCAACATTAAAATCCTCAATAATGTAAAATACGGCAGCAAGCCCCAAAAACATCAGCACATCGCGATCCCAATACGTTTTGGACGCCAAAAAGTACAATGCAAATGCAAAAGCCAACAAAATACCCGTACTAATAAAGGATTCATGCCAAAAAATGGCAGCAATGGCCATTAAAACAGCAAGGGTGATGAGCGTACCCTGGGTTATGTTGCGTGCTTTTGCACCGATATACAACAACAAATTGCCCAAGAATGCACTGCCCAAATACCCACCCATCAACACAATAGCCTGATTGCCACCGCGGGTAACGGTGTAGCCGCTGCCATCCGGATTGATCTGCATGCCCTCCACCGCGCCGCCCGTGAGGATAGCGCCCAATGCATGGCCAAATTCATGCAAAAAAGTAACAAAAAGAGTAATAGGGTAGAGCGCCATTTGACCAAACGATCCGCCAAAAAACTTTAATATAACATAAATCATGGTCATGGCGAGGAATCGGCCGTGGATGCTGGATTGGGTCATAGGATTGGGGATTTAAACCAAGTGTCTCATATGCCATTTGCTTCCTGTAAAAGACCTGTAGCGGTAGGAGCAGATGGTCTCTCACCACTACAGGTCTAAAGCAAAAACATGCCCATAAGACACTCACTTCAGCTGCTTGTTTTGTGTTTTATGGATTGACCTTGAACAACTCCACATCGAAAATCAAAGTGGAAAAAGGTTTGATTTTTGGGCGGCCCTGCTCGCCGTAAGCAAGGTTGTAAGGGATGTAAAAACGGAATTTATCGCCCACTTTCATGTACTGAAGGCCTTCTGTCCAGCCTTTTATGACCTGGTTTAGGCCAAAAGTGGAGGTCTGGTTGCGCTGCACACTACTGTCGAAAATAGTGCCGTCAATCAGTGTGCCGTGATAATGCACCTCTACCTTGTCCGTGGCCACCGGCGAAACGGTGCCCGTCCCTTTGGTCAGCACTTCGTACTGCAATCCGCTGGCAGTAGTGGTTACTTCCTTGCGAGCTTTGTTTTTGTCTAAGTAGGCCTGGTTTTCACCCTTCCATTTTTCATTGATCTTGGCCTGTTCGCGGCGGTTGTAATCGCCATAAATTTTGTTGGAGGCTTCTTCTGTGAACAGGGGTTGCCCGCCATCGAACACTGTTTTTACGGCAGCCAGAAACAGATCAGGCCGAAAATTGGCCGTCAACTGTTTTTTGGCAGCATTGCCAAGGATAACCCCATAGGCATAGTTGGCACTGTCTGCGTTTGTTTTTAACGCTACATTTTGGGCAAAAAGGCCCGATGTCATGGTTACAAATGCAAAAAGCAAAAATGCATTTTTCATTGATTAAGATAGAATTTGTGTTTAGGTAAAAAAATATAATATCAAGCCATTTCGAGGCTCAAAGATTCAATTGCTTGTTCCAAAAAGGTAGGAACAATAGTATCAAAGGTCAACTTGATTTTCTCCGGATGGGAAAGATCATGCAGCATCCTGTGGTAACGCGCCTCTCCGTGTTCTTCAATAATGCTCATTTTTCGGGTTTCTTCATTGAAATAGTTGAGCAGGCCATCAGGATCTGCCTCCGGGTGAAATTGGGTGCCCACCATTTCGGGACTAAATCGCACGCCCATGATGGCGCGCTCAAAATGCACATGAGGCCGGAGTTTTTCCAAACAAAGGATTTCTGCACCCATGGCGCGGAAACGCGCGTGGTTGGGTTTGGTTACCTGATAACGCCTAAAATCAGCAATATAAAATGGGTCGTGGAGGCCCTCAAATACAGGCTCACGCTTGCCGGCGGAGGTTCTGTGCACCGGATAGGTGCCGAATGACATTTTATATCGTTGGCTTACCTCTCCCAATTGAAAATGGTGGCAGGCCATTTGAAAAGAATGGCAAATGAACAGGCACTGCTTTTTTTCCATTGGATCATCCGTGTGCAGATTCCACTGCCACAAGCGCTCGATCAGTTCAAAAAAGGCATCAAACCAAAGCCCGTCATCCTCCAAAGGATTGCCCGGCCCGCCCGAGAACACATAAATTTGATAACTAAGGTCAGGTAGTTCATTTTTTGCCCTTACATCAAAGTGATCAAAACTCAGTTCGTTGGAGTAGCGGCCAAAAATATTTCGAAGCATGGGTATGCCCCGATTGGTCTCGCCGTTGTACATGTCAAGCAGTGCTGCGCGCAACATTTTTTTTGTTTGAATTTAATTTCCTGTAAAACAAGTATTTGTACAAAAAATACGCCAACATGCTTTACAAAAATGATGAACAATAAGAATCGGCGGGATAAAAATGAAGTGCAAACATACAAAAATCAAGTCTTGTTTACCTTTACGGCCAAAATGAAAGGGCATGATTTTATTTTGGAAGATTTGGGCTATCCTGGCCATACTGCTGTTTTTGATACTTATGACCTTAAGTGTCCCCATTATTTTATTTAATATGATCTTCTATGCCGGTGAAAGGGCCTTGAAGCGCAATATATACTATTTACATCATGTGTTTACGCCCATATTCCTGACACTCGTGGGCATTCGCCTCAAAATAGAAGGGCAGGAACACCTGGACTCAGCCACCTCATACGTCATTGTGAGCAATCACCGCTCTTCGCTTGATTTCATCGTCAATGCACATTCTTTTCCGGGCATTTTCCGGTTTTTGGCCAAGCAGGAATTGTTGAAAATACCCGTTTTTGGCTGGGTGGTGAAAAAAATGTGCCTTATCGTGGACCGGAGCAGTGCTATTAGCCGGGCGCGTAGTGTAGTGGCCCTAAAGCAACAGTTGGCCGAAGGTACCAGTGTGTTCATTTACCCGGAAGGCAGCAGGGTGAAGACCAATGACCCCATCGGCACTTTTTACGATGGGGCTTTTCGGATAGCCATACAAACAGGGGCACCCCTGGCTATCCAAACGATAGCCAATATTGCCCATATCACGGCCAATGGAACAGGCTTAAGGCCCGGTATTGTGCGCATTTTTTGGGAAAAACCTATTGATACCTCAACAATGGGGCCGGAACATATCAGCCAACTGAAAGAAAAGACAGAGGAGATCATCAAGAAACGAGTAATCGCGTACATGCAATAGCCCGTAAGATTATCACATTCCCACCATTATCACATTCTTTATGCACCATCATCATCTTCGTTTGATCAATCAATTGTTTGAGTTAGAGAAAAAAGTATTAAAGGCCAGTGATCCGGGCGGCTTGCAGCGTCCCCTGGACCGTATGAAAGACGTATTCGCGGACATGGGCTACCATATACACAATCCATCAGGAGAGGCTTACAGCGAAACCCGTACGGATGTTGAGGCCAGCGTTTTGGGCAATTCTGCATCCAATTTAAAGGTGGTAGAAGTCATAAAACCCATTGTTTATCAAAAAGAAGATGGGAAAAATGTACTGCTACAAAAAGGGGTGGTATTGGTTTCTGGCGAATAAATAGCGGGGGGCAAGCCAAATAAAATTTCAATTGGCAAGAGAAATAGGCCATTTCGCAAAAGAAATCATAATATACGTCGGTTTGTCCTTGCAGGCGTTTACAATAACTTAACTTTGCGCCGTTATAGTGATCTTGACTAAACCTGTTATGCTATGAAATTGATTCAACGATTTGTGCCCCCCCATATTAGTTTTTTGATTATTGTCCACCTGATACTACTGGGCACCTACAGTTTGTTCCGTTACATCACCTTGGTTTATAACCGGCCTTCCTATTTTTTTCAGGCAGAGCGTTCCAAGCCTGTGTGGGAAGCTTTCTGGATTGGGTTCAAATTTGATGTTACCATAGCCAGCTATGCCATTATTTTGCCTTTTTTATTGTTGGTGTTTGCCTTTTTCTGGCCCAAATATGACGAGAAAATATTCAAAATGGTGCGCGTTTATTGTGGTGCTATAGTCCTGATATCCCTCCTTATTTGTGCTGCCGATATCCCGTATTTCAATTTCTTCAACTCTCGTCTGACTACCGCTGCCGTAAACTGGAAAAATTTGATGCAAGTGGTCAAATACCTGGCCACCGAATATAAATACTATCCCTTTATCGCTATTTCGTTCTTTTTTATTTGGGGCATTGGTAAGTTTATGCGTTACCTGTGGCGGCGAGCCTGGGTGGAGCATGACCCGTCACTGCGTACTAAATTGAGTTCTGTTTCTCTTGCGTCGCTGTTAATGTTGTATGGTATTTGGGGTGGCGCCACGCCACGCCGCTTGGATATGAAAAGTGCCACCTTTAGCAATGATGGTTTTATCAATCAACTGACCCTCAATCCGGTACATACCTGGTTTGACTCCTATTTTGATTTTGACATTAATATTTTCCCTCTTGAAAAAGCCATTAAAAAAGTACAGCAGGATTTTGGGGTCAGCAAGGCGCTGGAGGAATCACCCATAGCCCAACAACGGCATTTTACGGAAAAAGAAAGGAATATGAACGTGGTGCTGGTGCTCCTCGAAAGCATGAGTGCCCATCGTATGGGTATTTTTGGCAATCGTCAAAACCTGACCCCCAATTTGGACCAGTTGTGCCGAAACAGCGTGTTTTTTGATCGCTGCTATTCCAATGGCATCCACACCAATGCAGGTCTTTACAGCACTATTTATGGTATGCCTATTATGATGATGCAGCATCCGATGATGAATGGCCTGTCAGAGCACAATGAATTCAACGGCTTGCCCATGACCTTGAAAAAATTAGGCTACAGTACCTCCTTTTTCTGTACTCACCCCAAAACTTTTGACAATTTAGATGTCTTTCTGAATAAAAATGGCTATGATCGGATCATAGACATGTATGATTATCCCAAAGAAACTGTAGCCAACAGCTGGGGTGTTGGGGATGAAACACTTTTTGATTTTGGTTTCCAATACATGGACAGCCTCGCCAATGCCAACGGAGAACAACCCTTCTTTACCACGCTGCTGACCATTACCACCCATCCGCCTTTTACCCTGCCCGCTTTTACCAAGTTTAAGCCCACCAAACAGGATCCAATTGAAATTACATACGAATATACAGATTGGGCGCTTAAAAACTTCATGGATTCCTGCGCCACCAAACCCTGGTACAATAATACCATTTTTGTGTTCGTGGGCGATCACGGCGTTAACCTGCCCAGCCAATATGACGTGCCCTTGTCCTACAACCACGTACCCCTTATTATTCACGCACCCGGCATTTTCAAAAAACCGGAACAACGCCATGATTTGGCCAACCAAACGGATATTTTTCCTACCATTATGGGACTTTTGCGCAAGGATTACCTGCAAAACAGCTTAGGTTATGACCTGTTTAGGGAAAAACGGCCCTTTGCCATCTTTTCTCAAGACCACAAATTGGGTGTGATCAATGACAAATACTTGTATGTGGCCCGTAAATCAGGCAGCGAAACCTTGTTTGACCTGGATATTCCATATTGCAAGGATGTGAAAAAAAATAACGCTGCATTAGTGGATAGCATGCGCAATTACGCCTGTGCGCAATTGATGGTTGCCCAAAAAATGATCCGGGACAAGCAGACGAAGTAACAGTATGGCAATTGATGATGGAGGGCAGGCTGATCTACTCTTCCGGTAGCGTTTCTAAGGGAAGGTACACTTCCACTACTGTTCCTTTATCAGCCCCGTCGCTAATGACAAGCGTGCCTCCAAGTGCTGAAAGCCGCTCTTGGGTAACCTGCATGGCAGCGGATTGATGACCAGGTTTTTTGGCCTCGCGCAATAGTGCAGCCTTTTCCCTGCCCACGCCGTTATCTCTGATCTTTGTGAGCAAGATATTGCCTTTTAGCGAAAATGATACGGCTATGTGTCCGGGGTAATCCAAATGAGAAACCCCGTGTACCACAGCATTCTCCACAAAAGGCTGGAGCAACATGGGGGGTATGCTGATCTGGTCGGTTTCAATATGCTTGTCCACGTTTACCTCATAACTAAAAGTATTTTGTTGGCAAAATTGCTCTACCCGTAAGTAATGGCTCAGCGTGTCCATTTCTTCCTGAAGCGTGATGGCCGTTTTGCGCGAATTGTGCAGCACTCCGCGCATCAGTTTTGCGAATTGGGTAATTTCCTGACGTGCTACGGCGTAATCCTGGGTAGCAATCAGGGATTGAATACTGTTCAGCGCATTAAAAATGAAATGAGGGTTCATTTGGAGCTGTAAGGCTTTTTGCTCCAATTGCAACAAGCGGTTTTTAAGTTCTAATTGCGCCCGGCTGGCCAGTTCTTTTGATTTCAACCGCCCTACATAAGTTTTTATGCCCCAAAACAGCATTAAAGCGCTCAAAATAAAGCTGGATAAGATAAATGTCCAGGTTTTCCAAAAAGGTAAACGAATGGTAAAAGCAGCAAATATGGCCTGGCTTGGCGCAGCAAGATTGCTCCCCGCCGCTTGTACCCACAAGCGATAACTACCGGGTGCAAGATTGGCATAGTTTACGGTGTTTTGTGTATGCCACGGCGACCAGTCCGTATCCACATCGGCCAATTTCCAGCGATATTTCATGGCATCGTCACGGCTTAGGTCAATGGCTTTAAAGGCAAAACTCAGGTGATTCTGGTTCCATGGAAGTTGGAGACCGGGGCCTTTGGGGTCAAAAAGCCACTGTGATTTGTCGGCATAGTCTGTTTCTGCAATGGGCTTGTAAAACAAACTGATGTGTTCAAAATGCAACTTGGGTGCCTGGTAAACGGGTAATTGCGCATTGGGCAGGTATTGCATGAGGCCATTCATGGTGCCAAACCAAAGATGTCCAGTTCCGTCATTTAGTACCGCATCCTGACAGGTTTCGATGCCCGTAAATCCCTCGCTTTTGCCAAAGTGCTGCACCGTAAAATCCGCTTTACCGGGGCCAAAAGCATCCACACCGCTTTCGGAGCCAGCCCAAAACCTGCCGCTCTGATCCATAGCAAGTAAGTACACATTTCCCGAGCTGATTCCTTCAAGGGCGGTAAAACGGCCTCCGGCCAACGCTTCGCCATGCCAAACACCCTTTCCTTTGGTGGCTACCCAGCAGTGGTTTTCACGGTCAAAAACAATGGCTGTGACCGTGCTACCGGGCAAACCATTTTCCGGACCTAACACCAGGGCTATTTTCTTTTGTTGCAGCACACCAATTTTCCCGCCCAAGGTGCCGAACCAAAGATTTCCCTTGGGATCTAATTGCAGGGCCGTGATGGAAGTACCCGGTAAGCCGTCTTTAAGGCCATATATTCGTTTGTTGTACAGGCCCTCGGGCGTGCGCGTAAGCAGCACCAAGCCTTCTGCGGTAGCGATCCAAATGTCGCCATTTGAAAGATCACATAAAATTTTCTGCACCCAGTCCGAGGGAAGCCATGCTGCTGCCTTGTTAAAAAACTGGTTTCCGGCTTTTGACAGGCACAAAACGCCCTTGCCTTCCGTGCCCACCCAAATATTGCCAGTGGCATCACAGGCAAGGGTGCGGCATTTTACCCCTTGCAAGTAGCCGCTGTCCGAGCGTATGGCCTGCCAGCCCGTAGAGTCCATCATGGCCAATCCATTTTGGGCCGCTGCTACCCATATTCGCTTTTGTCTATCCTCGCATATAGCATAAATGCGGTTGCCCGGCAGGCCATTAGAGCGGTCAAAGCGTCTGAATGCCTGGCTGCCCAGACGG
Source organism: uncultured Saprospiraceae bacterium (assembly GCA_964539805.1). GTDB lineage: Bacteria > Bacteroidota > Bacteroidia > Chitinophagales > Saprospiraceae > M3007. The sequence continues at coordinate 19,689 of CAZIKN010000081.1, forward strand.
GAAAGCCCTCCCCCCGAAGTGCCTAACCACAAACGCTTGTGGTGGTCATACAGCAAACTGCGTACATGGCTGTGCGGCAAACCGTCGTTTTCCCCCATCTTTTTTTGTAAAGCGCCTGTATTTCCGTCAAACTGGAGCAGCCCATCTGATTGTGTGCCCGCCCAAAGTTGCCCTTCCTGCCCAATGGCAAGGGCTATCATACGGGTTGGGGAGTCCATCCTGGGGGCTTCGAGCAATTTGTTGGAGTTAAGGTCAATTGCCAGCAGGCCAGCGTTCAGGTCTGCGCACCAAAGTTTGTTTTGCCATTTGGCAAATGCATAAACCGGATTGTATTCTTTTTTGTACAAAGCGTTGATAGACAATGCCTTGTTGTCCTTTTTGGCAATGGTGTAAATACCGCGCTGACTTCCCACATAACAATCGCCATCAGCTTCAATATGAAGGGCAAAAACAGCGATTTGATCCAATGTTTTTGGGTAGGACTGCTGAACGGCACGCAGGGTAGCGAAGTCCACTTGCCAAAGTCCGCGTGCAGTGCCCATGAGTAATTGCCCTGAAGGCTGTTGAGCCAAAGCATAAACGGGTAAATTAAAATCTGCAATGATTTGAAATCCTTTTCCATCATATACCGACAAGCCATTTTGGGTGCCAAACCAAATGCGGCCCTTGTCATCCTCCAATATTGCGTTGATAAAATTGGAACCCAAACCATTGCCGGCATTGAATACCTCAAAACGGATGCCGTCAAAACGACAAAGCCCACCACCCTGGGTTCCTAACCATAAATAGCCTTTTTGGTCTTCACATAGCGCGTACACCTGTGATTGGGGCAGGCCATCCTCTAAGGAATAGTTGGTGAACTGCTGGGCAGCAATGTCACAAACAAAAAGGATGATTAACGGTATGACGAGACAATTGCGATACATGTAAGTCGTCAGTTTGCAAGCTCAGGTGTTGAAAACTGATTTTTCCGCCCCCCATTTCCGCAACTGGTTCAGTACAGCCTCTAAATCCTTGGGCGCTTCGGCCTTGAATTCCAAGCGCTCGCCAGTGACGGGGTGGTCCAGGCGCAAGCGATAGGCGTGCAGGCTAACCCTGCTCAACAGCGGCCTTTCCTCATCGGTAAACTTGCCTAATTTGAATCCTTTATTTTTAATTTCAGACAATAAAAGGCCTTCGCGGCGTCCATATAAGGGATCCACGGCCAAAGGATAACCGATACTTTGGAAATGAACCCTGATTTGGTGGGTGCGCCCGGTTTTGATCTGTATTTCAGCCAGTGAAAAGCGTTTGAAGCGCTCAAGCACCCGATAAAAAGTGAGTGCCGGCTTGCCGTTGAAACCCACTGTCATTTTACCGCTGATGGCCGGGTGTTCGGCAATAGGCTTGTCTATCTCTCCTTCATCGTGATGCAATACCCCATCTATAAGGGCCAGGTAGAATTTGTCGGTGCTATGTTGCTCAAATTGTACAGACAGGTTTTTGTGGGCGGCTTCCGTGCGGGCAAAGCAAATAATACCACTGGTGTCCCGGTCAATTCTGTGTACTACCATTACTTTTTCATAATGGCGCTGGAGCAAGGCAAGCAGATTGTCCTTATTGCCTCCCCTGTCAGGTATGGTTAGTAGTCCCGCAGGTTTGTTTACAATCAAAAAGTGCGGATCCTCAAATATAATGTCTATATTTTTCATTAAATTATTGTTCAGGTACTATTGCTCTTTGGCCAAGCCGCGAATACGGCCCGCCAATCCTATTTTTTTTATGCCTTCACTTAATGATGTTGCGTCTGCAGATTCTGCATTGGAAAAATACTGAAAAGCGCCACAGCACATCAATAACATCAATACGAAATAAATGATAAAACCTGAAGTAGTGAGATAGAGCAGGTCATAATATAACGCTATGTTTTTTTCTCCGGAAGGTATGAACCACTTGATGAAATCACTAAGTATATCCCATATAGAAAGGCCAATCATATAATTGAATAATTTATTTTCAACAAAAAATAAAAGTAGCAGGCCCACACTGCTCGTCCAAAGCCCGATAGAAATACTCTGCCCCCATCTCATAATAGAAAAAGACCTAAAAAGAGCTGATATAGGATTGCGGCCCTCAAAATAGATTACGGCAGACCATAACGATAGGAGAGGGTAGGCCAAAATTAATAAAGCCCAAGTGATAAAGCTGGCCTTTATCATATAGATCCAAATAAAAAACGGCATTGGTGCCATTAAAAATACAAACCTGATCAATCGTTCAGTTGTTGAGAACAAATGCTTACGGGAACTGTCCCGTTCGCGTTCTATGGCCCTGAGTACAGCGCTTGTCAATGCAGCAAAAAACACTATTTGAAGGTAAAATATATAGGGGAAAGTGCGGTTGTCAAAAAGGGATTCCAAACTTTTTGCCATGCCCCACCACGAAAAGTAATTTTCAGAAAAATATGTTCGACCCTGCTTATTGATTAAAAAAACATAAGCGGTGCAAAGCATCAAAACAGACAGCAAACTGCCAAAACTATAGCGGGGATAACGCCTGATGAGGGTAAAGGCATCAGACATGATCTGACTGCTGGATTTGATTAGGCCAAAATCGAGTTGTTGGCCTTGGTCAGGCGGCAGGTCAGCATCTAATTCTTGTGCTGCAAATTGTCCACTGCGAGCCATGTGCAGTGGTAGCCAAACAAAATACCAGAGCACAAAGCCCAAGGAGCTTAGGATAAACATTGCCCTGATAACATCGGGGGTTTCTGTAAAACGGGTCAGAAAGCCCTCAAAAATGGCGGCCAAAACGATAAGTGGCGCTATACCAAACATAATTTTAAGCCCGCGTTTTACGCTCAGGCGAAAAGCCTGTGCCCTTGTGTAGCTGCCCGGGAAGAGCAGGCCTGATCCCGCCACCAAGCCAGCGGCCCCCGCTACCACGATCATGCTGATTTCCAAAGTCCCGTGAATCCAAATGGTCAGAAAAGAATCCCAGAACAAGCCTCTTTCTATAAAAAAGTACTGAAAGGTGCCCACCATTACGCCATTTTGCATGAGGATGAATAAGGTGCCAATAGAAGCCAGTACACCGCTTATGGCCGTAAGCAGTGCAACGCGCAAATTGTTGACGGCAATCAGGTTGGTGGAGGCAAAGGGACTGGAATCCTTGTAAATGGCCATCGGGTCATTGTTGGCAATGTTGTCCAAGGTCTGTCGCACATAACCCGGGCCAAGAATGGTGCTGGCAAATTCCGGATTGGCCCTGCTTGAAATAACCCCAACAAGGACAGACAGGCTAAAAATAACAAAGGATAACAACAGCGCAATACGGGCTTCCCAAAGCATACGTGGCAGTTCGTGGCTCCAAAAATGCTTCATCAGATTGGTTACGGAGACCCGCTTAGCCTTGTAAACATCATTAAAGATGCGTTGGGCCATGCCATTGAGGTACATTCTCACCGAGCGGTTGGGATAAAAGGTGCGAGCGTAGGAAAGATCATCCGTGATCTGCACAAAAAGCTCGTTCAAACGCTCGGGATCACGCTTGCCCTGCATCACGATCTCTTCGTACTCGGCCCATTTGTCCTTGTTTTGCGCTATGAAATTAGTTTCTTTCATTAGAGAGCAAAAGTAAGGAGTTTTGGCAAGTCTCTTAGTACGTACCTGTAATATATTGCTCCAAGCTGCTGATTCTGTTCTGCTGTTCGCGGATGATGGCGGTGACTATATCGCTGATGCTTAGCAGGCCAATTACTTGCCCTTCCTCCATCACTGGCAGGTGGCGAATCCGTTTTTCGGACATTAGTTTCATACAGTCTTCTATGCTCTGTTGCGGGTTAACCACATAAACGCCCGAGGTCATAACTTCATGGATGGGCGTTGATTTTGCTTTGCGGTCCTTTAATATCCCTTTTCTGGCATAATCCCTTTCGGAAAAAATACCCACCAAACGCTCATCCTTGATAACCATAACGGCACCAATATTGTATCGGGCCATAAGTTCAAGGGCTTCTATGACCATTTGATCTGGCGTAACCGTGTAAACGGCATTAACTGCCTTGTTTGCGAGTAGTTTTTGTACGGTAGGCATAAGTAAAGATTTTAGGATGATGGGTTGGAATAGTTTTAATATAATGGTTTTGATGCTGTGATTCCAAATTCAAAACCAAAAATGTAAATAAACGCCGTAATATATTGCATTTTGTCTTAAATAGGCAAAATATTTTTGTATTATTTTTTTGTTTTTCAAAATCAGAAAAACTATTTATTAAAAAAATGCAATTGTGAAAGCAGCATTTTTAAAACTTCCGGCCTCTTTATGTCACAAGTTGAACGAAATGGTGCATGTGAAAGGCAAAATTGATTTTGCCAAAATGTTCCCCCATAGCTCCAGTTGAGTTTTTCCAAATCCGGATTTTATGTACTGCTATGAAACACTTGGTCTGGCCTGTATCAGACATGGCCTTTTCATGTGTATTCAATTGTTAACACACCAAAAAAAGTTCAAACATGATGAAACCCTTACTTGCATTACTGTTTTTATGGCACTTTGTATCCGTTACTTGCGCTCAAAATTGCACACCCCAGCCCGGTCAACTTTGTGAAGAGGCACCGCTGTTTTGTGGGTTTAAACTACACAATTACCAAGGGACAAGCGACGGCTTTACGGAGCTTGACCATTGGCCTTTTTGCAGCAACATTCAAAACAACCAGTTCATCAAGTTTATCGCTTGCTCCAACAAGGTAAACATCGTCATCATTGCTTCCAATTGCCAAAATGGCGATGGCCTTCAGGCCGCCATTTACGCCGATTGCCACAATATGCTCGTTTGTGAGCAGGGCATGGAAAATGGTGCCAACACCCCCATCAATTTAAACTTTACGGCAGATCCAGGCGAAACCTACACCCTCATGATTGATGGTTATGGCAGTGATATCTGCGATTTTCGCCTCCTGGTACAAGGTGTTGATATCTCCAACCCCAAAGTGCCCGCCACTACCGAAAAAGGAGTCATCAAATACACGCCCGTAGCCTGTGGAGGCGGAACCCTCGAACTTCAGCTGCCCAATTGTGCTGGCTCCCCCACGCCCGGATGCTCCAAATCCTTTGCCGAGTCCTATAAAGAAAAGTGCCTTAAATTTGACTGGGTGCTGCCAGCAGGTGTAAAGATTACCAGTTCCGATCCCAATGCCCAAACAATCAACATTGCATTTGAAAATACGGTAACCAACGGAGCAGTAGAGGTAAATTTAATGCATACCTGCCCGGGTATTGACCCTGTTCAGTGTGCAGATTGCCTGCCGGGCTGTTGCTCGCCCGATATTGATCCCATTACTATTTCAGGATTTTTCTGGGAAGAAACGGTGCAGCAGAAAATTACAATCTGTGATGATAACTTGCCCTATCTTTTTCACGGACAAACACTTACGGAGCCGGGAACGTATAAATATACCAGCATAGCCCCCAACGGATGCCCGCTTACTGAAGTGCTCCATTTTTTTGTGAGCTGCTGTAAAAATAAGAACCCCAACTTCAGTGATGCCTGTGCTGATGCTCCACTGCTTTGTGCCGATTATATCAAGGGCAAGACATTTCACTTTTTAAACAGTACTGCCGACGTGCCCGGCAATTTGGCCTCCGAATTTTGCTTTCCGATCAATGGTAACCGCTGGCTGCGCTTCGCTGCATGCGACCCCTTGGTGACTTTAATTTTTAATCTGAAAAACTGCACTCCTTCAGGGCCAGCTCCCGGCGGTATGGAAGTTGCCTTGTTCTCCGCTACCAACTGCCAGGAATATAGTCGTATCGGCAATTGCCTCAGCATCATGCCCAATACTTCTGTGCAGAACACTTACTCAGGGCTTGTGCCAGGTGAAACCTATTATATTATGGTAGATGGTATCGGCAACAGCAGCTGCGAATTTGAAATAGATCCTTTGTCTGGTATCAACGATGGCAAGCCTAACAGCTTGGTCACTACTGGCGAAGTCAAGGATGGCTCAACTAATGGCCCTAATGTGGTGTGCCCCGGGCAAACAGTCACATACACCGCAACACCGCCATCCTGTAAGGTCACCCTTCCCGTTTTTGAATGCCCACTACCGAAGGGGGCCTGCTTATTTTGTGGAACCGGGGTGGAAATCGAAAAATACATTTACAAATGGCATATTCCCAAATGTGCCCGTATCATTGGAGACAGCAACTCCGCGTCCGTAACATTGGTGTTTGATCAATGTACCTTTGACAAAGATACCGTAGTCAATGATTCTATTTGGTTTGAGTTATTGCCGGTGTTCTCCGATACCGTTTTTATCAGTGGCGATACGTTGGTATTTTGTGATTGCGTAGGAGCAAACGTAACCTGTGGTAAAGCGAAAGGCTTGGGAATCAAAATTATATTTGATGTGGAAAATATTGAATTAACGATACCATGTGACGGGCCGCCGCCTGAATTTATGGGAACAATTTATGCGGCACCCGGCACATTTGTTAAAAACTCAGCGGATGGGTGCAAAAGATGGATCATAAAAGTCAAAGAAGATAAAGCTCCCCAATTTACAGTGGACGTTGAGGGCATACTTACCTGTGTAGTCACCGCCGTGCCCGTGGTCATAAGTACCCAAAAGCCCGCCTTGTTCGGTCTTGGGGGCCAAGTCAGCGGAGAGCCTAAAACGCAGGCAGTTTATTTCATCTCAAGTCCCGGACAAACCTTATTTAGCGTTAGTGCGGCAAACGGGAAATGCAAGGAAACAGGCAGCTTTTGGGTGCCCATAGATGTCACTCAACCTATTGTTACGGCCATGAATGATTTTGAGGCATGCGCTTCCGAAACAGCGAAATTAAGTGCATCAGCATGGCCCCAGAATTGTATTTTTTCATGGAGCCCGCTGGGAAATGGCCCCACACCAACCATTGACGTTGTTCCTGGCAAAAAAACATACACTGTAACCGCTACCAACCCCTTCAATGGCTGTACTAACACGGATAAAGTAGTCGTGAATGGCTTAATACCGTCCACAACCCAATTAGCTCCCCTGTTTATTTGCCCGGGAGATTGTGTTAATCTGCCCTGGGGAGAAACGATATGCAGTCCCGGGGTATATCAAGAGTATTTTACCTCGTATAAAGGTTGCGACTCTTTGGTTATTGCCCAAGTGGTGTCTAAGTCAAAAATAAGCATTAACTTAGGCACCGTGGGCGTGCTGACTTGTGCAAAGCCTGTTGTGACCTTTAAATCCAAAAAATTTAACAGCCCGGGAACCTTTGTGCTGTCTGGTAATTGTGTGGATACTACCATTACCATTATACAGAACATAAAGCCACCCTCAGTGTCCATATCTGGCGACAAGAGCATCTGCGCTGGCGAGAGCATCAGCCTGAGCTGCGAGGCCCCCGATGGCATCCTTCTCTTGTGGAGCGACGGCACGCAGGGCAAGCAATTGAATGCCCAGCCCACACAGTCGGGCACTTTCAGTGTGGTGGCCACCGATCCCGTCAATGGCTGTAGCGCGGAGGCGAGCATCAGCGTGGAGGTAAATCCCAAGACCCAGTTGGATCTGGGCGTGGTGGGCACCCTCAATTGCGCGACCAAGAGCGTCACAGTTGCAGGCAAGGAATATGCGCAGCCGGGCAAGTACGGCCTCTCCGGCGCATGCGCGGACACGAGTTTTGTGATCGCACAGGACATAAAAGTGCCGCAGTTGTCCATATCTGGCGACAAGAGCATCTGTGCTGGCGAGAGCATCAGCCTGAGTTGCGAGGCCCCCGATGGTGTCCTTCTTTTGTGGAGTGACGGCACGCAGGGCAAGCAGTTGAATGCCCAACCCACACAGTCGGGCACTTTCAGCGTGGTAGCCACCGATCCCGTCAATGGCTGTAGCGCGGAGGCGAGCATCAGCGTGGAGGTAA
>CAZIKN010000082.1:0-27328 GCA_964539805.1 uncultured Saprospiraceae bacterium
AAATGGCTCTTTTGGTTTCTATAACCTGACAACACCCACGGGCTACCTTGATTTGCCACAAGTGCTTTACAGCGGCACGAGCAGGGAAAAATTAGACAAGATTGGTTTCCAAAAATGGATCTCTCTCTATTTTCAGGGCATGGAAGCTTGGTATGACTGGCGTCGTACCCGGATCCCTGACTTAAAGCCGGGCAAATCCAATCAAAACAACAACCTCATACCGGTTCGTTTCCGTTATCCCATCATCGAACAGGCACTTAATCCCGAAGGTTACAAAGCAGCCGTTCAAAGACAAGGCCCTGATGATTTGGATTCCAAAATGTGGTATTTGAAATAATTATATTCAGCAATAAATGATGGCCACACCCGTCGTTTTACTTCATACTTAAGAATGGGTTATCAGCGGCAAGGCGTTGTAAAACGTCTTGCCGCTTTACATTGAGCCAAGTTTTTTTTATTGATAAACAATCATTTACGAAGCAGCATGGGAACAAAAAAGCCCGATGCCGCTCCAATAACCAAGCCTGTAAGCACATCAGAGGGAAAATGTTTGCCTCCCCCGACGCGCAATGCTCCCATACTTATGGGCAGTACTGCCGCCGCTGTCCACACCCAGGGTTTCAATCGAGAATGAGGATGATGATCCGCCCATATTCGGGCACTGACAAAACTGAGGGTTGCAAGCCCGGAAGTATGTCCCGAAAAAAAAGATTTGCGGGCGTCACGCTCCGTTTTTAGGCTCAAGGGCACATGGGGGTTATAGGCGTAAGGACGTGGGCGAAGCACTAATTCTTTGGTCAGAGCGGTCAGCCCGGCACTGAGCAATATGGCCTGGCTGCCAACTGCAAACACATGAGGGCTGTTTTTTCTAATTACGGGGTCCAAAAGCAGAAGGCTAGGCCATAATGGACTGGAATAAAGCAGCACATCACTCCATCTTTGCGCTTCAATATTGTAGTGATGCACGGTAAAACGATCAAAAGCAGGCAGGTTTTGTGGGTTAAGGCGAGCAATCTGTTCAACACTTAGTGCAGGATTACGCGATTTCAATATCAATGAAGTACTCAAAGTGCCAGCGCCGATACCCAGCAAAGGAAGACTTTTTGCCCATTGCATCTTATACGGATTTTGTGCAAACGAGTAGTTTAAAAAAGCAAGGCAAAGTACAAAAAAGGGATAACGCATAAGTTAAATGAAAAATCCCGAATTCTCCATCGTAATGAAAAATTCGGGATTAAATCAATCGTCCTAAAGAACGATATTGAATTACTGTGTTGATTGCAATGGAATTTCAACGCCATTGGTTGGGTCGCTGACGCCACCAACGGTAAGCGCAGTTACGACACAAAGAATAATGAGTGCACCGGCCAAAACCCAAGTTGCTTTTTCCACAAAATCAGTAGAGCGGGCTGCACCAAAAAGTTGTTGTGCCTGACCACCAAAATTGCTATCAATACCACCACCTTTAGGATTTTGAATCAGAACAGTAGCCATCAGAAGTACGCTGATGAGCGCAATTAGAACCGCAAGAGTGCCTAACATGTCGAGTCGTTATTTTTTTAATTTATCAATTTCAGCTGCAAAGGTAGTATGCCGATCCGGAAAAGCCAAGCTCAATCGTTCATACATTGCTATTGCTTTTTCGGTATAGCCTTGCTTGGCCAACAAACGCGCTAGTGTTTCGGAAATAACATCCTTGTTTTCAGACACACTTTTTTCTGCTAGCGTCTGTGCTACGCTGCTTTTGGAAGGGGCATTGGTTACTGCTTCTTTCTGCTCCTGCTCCTTTTTATTCAAATCATTGTTAATCAGTTTCTTATGCCCTAAAATAGGAACATTAAATGCGCTGTACCAGTCGTTAAATCCGAGTACGGGTTGAGTTTGAGGTGGAGTTGAGATGCTTAAATCCGCGGTCTTTTCTTCGGTTTTTTGAACTGGTTCAAGATGGGGAGAAGGATTGTTTTTTGTTGGAGTAGCAGGTATTGCCTGTGCTGATTTTTTTTCAAAAATTTCTTCGCGTTGTAGCACATTCAACTGTTCTCTTTCTTTTAAAAGGTCATCTAACGGCTTTAATTCGAGTATTTCCTCCATTTTTTGGGGGACAAGTTGAATTGGAGCGCAGAGGTTGAAAAGCCGGGTCCTGTCCAAACTGTAGGCAGCGGCGGTAGCCAGTAGCTTGTGCTGATCAGGATGGTCTTCATTTTTTGCTTTCAGCGCCAAAAGATAGCGCAGGTTATGAGCATAAGGATATGCTAATGCCAAGGTTTTTAGCTCCTCGAAAGGGATAAAGGCTAATTGTTCCGGCTGTTCCAATAACTTAAGCAGGCGATCTTGGGTCATACTTACCAGTCATTAAATAGGGCATTAAAAACATCCTCCAGCAATTGAGGGTAAATGACCTGTGTTAACAGGCGATCCTGAATGGCCAACAGATCCTGATCGCTGTTGAATTCTGCAAAAAAACGTTTATCCTGTTCGTTGGACCAACTCTTTTTCTCATCACGATTGTTGATATAGCCTACGCGCAGCGTTACGTGGAGCTGGTTTCTGGCCACCAATTCACCGGGTTGAGGCGCTACGGGCTGCACGCGAAATTCCGTTACTTTGCCTGTTATGGTAATATCAGGGTCTTCCAGAAGCAAGCGAAGCCTTGTTTCTGTACGAATTTTCTGTTTGAGCAATTCTCCAAAATCCAGGCCCAGTGTTGGCGGGGCATTGCCTGCCACATTTTCAAAATTTTGAACAAAAAATGTATTGACATTGGGATCAATGGATATGCCCTTGAACGTATAACAAGCACTGTTAAGCACTAGCATACACAAATAAAACAGGAACAAAAAATGACTTTTATGCCGCATTTATATGGAATTCAGGCGAAAGATGGCATGTTCTTAACTGCAATTACCCATAACGAAAATGGATACCGAAGCGTTGCCAGACTGCAAAGATAGAAAATTTTATATGATATGGAATTAAAAGCAGATAGCCACCGCCGAATGAACGGGGTGGCTATCTGTGTATGTGCTTGACCAATCAGGCCAGAATCAGGGTATTAGTAACCAGGATTTTGGCTCAGATTTGGGTTGGCGTTGATCTGTGACGCCGGAATAGGCCAAAGATTTTTGGTGGCTGTAGAAGCAGTGGGGCGTAGGCCGCGTGGCGCATTAAACTTGCCAAAACGGATCAGGTCATTGCGGCGCCATCCTTCGTAGAACACCTCACGGCTGCGTTCAGCGAGGAAGGAATCTTCATCCACTGTGGTGAGATCGGCAAGGCCTGCACGTTTGCGGATCAGATTGAGCGTTGAAGCTGCAGTATTCCAGTTGTTGGCAACACGGGCATCAGCCTCAGCTTTAGTCAAAAGAATATCCGTATAACGCAGAATTGGGAAGTCATTGCTCAGATTTGACGTACCACCCAATTCAAAGGTATATTTACCAATACGTGCACCAGCCTGACGCAGCGCGTTTGGCTCGATGGCATTGACCTCTGGCGTGTAAGTTAGTGGCCCACCATCAGGATCCGCTGCTTCTGCACTTGGATCCACAAGGCGCGTAACACCATCGGCAGCAAATTGTGGGCCAGCCAAGAAGTTGGCCTTTTTGCGAATGTCGGCATTATCATAAGAGTTGTAAAAATCCGTTGCCGTGCAATAGCCGTTCCATGGCTGCTCTTGCAGGTTAAACGTTTTTTGGCTTTCATAGTGCAAAGTCATTTGAGACAAGTTGAAGCCCTGTGCAAATACTTTGTCGTAAGGAATAGCCAAAATGAACTCTGGTGATTTGTCGTTGTCCACTTTAAAGTTGTCAGAATAGTTGGCGGCCAGGCTAAACTTATTGCTGCTGATTACATTGTTGGCTGCGGCAGATGCCTTGGCCCATTCTGCTGCACCTTTATATACCTGGGCATTGAGGTACAACTTGGCTAACAAAGCTTGTGCGGAATAGTAGGTAAATCGGGCATAAGCCAGGTCTTTGCTCAGGGTGTTGGAAATTTCTGTCAATTCTTTCTCCACAAATGCATACACTTCTGCGCGGTTGTTTGTGCGGGGCAAAAGGTCTGCAGGTGTTGGATAAGTATCCGCAATGGGTACATTACCGAAAGAATCCAAGAGCCAGAAGTAATAGAGTGCACGAAGACCGCGTACTTCAGAGATATAACCATTGGCTTTATCCGCAGCGATATTTCCCTTTTTAAGGGTTTCGCCGATGTTGTAAATGGCCCAGTTGCAGTTGGCTACACCAGTGAACAAGAAGTTCCAGGCACCACGATAGCAGTCTTCTGTACCATTTTGTGTGTGCAGGTGTGTCTTGATCCACTGACGACCATCTTCCCAGTCACCACCGCGTTGCGGGATAACAACCTCGTTGGAGTTAACCTCTTGGGTGGAGAAATAACTGCCGTGGTTCATTAATGGGTAGAGTCTCGAGTAAACATGCGCGACAGCATTTTTTACTTCGTTTTCATTGCGGAAAAAGTCCGACTCAGGTACCTGATCATAGAGTTTTTCATCCAGATTGGTACAAGCGTTGATGGGGATAATGCACAATGCGAGCAAGGCCATTTTTCCCAAAAACATTATTTTTTTCATGTTAAAATGAAATTTGAATGTAAAATGAATTGATTTTTTACGAGTCATGCTTTGTTTATGCATGAAACATATAAAATGATTTAAAGGTCGTGAAATTAGAATCCGAGGTTTACACCAAGGTTGAAAGTACGAGTTGTGAAATAGGTATTACGACGATCAATACCTGGAATAAGGGGATCCTGGAACACTGGAGGACGGTTGCCATTATCCACATTACCAGAATCCTGGAAGCGTGGGCTTGGGTCAACACCACTGTACTTCGTAAAGGTGAATAATTGCTGGCCTGTAAAGAACACGCGCGCTTTGCTGAACCATGCGCCTGCGCTCAAAGGCAGGTTGTAACCGATGGTCAGGTTCTCAATGCGCAAGAAATTGGCCTTTTCAATGTGTGTGCTGTTGTAGGAGTTACCTTCTGTCAGCTTTTCATTGAAATACTTGGTATCCACCTTGTTAAAACCGTTGTTGTCACCTAAGTTTTCGTAAAACACACGGAATTCATTGGCCAAAGAGTGGCCAAACACACCGCGCAAGAACAATTGAGCATCAAAGCGGCCAAACTTGAAGTTATTGGTCCAGCCCAGTTCGTATTTGGGCAATGCGTTACCCGCTACAGTTTTGCGTGCTTTAGATTTGTCGGTTGTCTCATTGCCGTCTTTGTCGAAGTACACATACTTGCCATCAGTACCCACTTTGGCAATATCCAAGGCTACAAAAGTACCGATAATGTTTAAGTTTGCAGAGTCCTGTACGCTCAACACCTGGTAATAAGAACTGTTTTGACCGGGAGCACCTACAACACCCACTTCAAGGGTTTTGAAGTTGCGATAGAACTCCAACAGGCGTGTGCGCTGGTAGGCTGTACCAACCAAGCTGGTGCTCCAGAAATCATTGTGGTTGTAAGTCACGGCCAATTCTACGCCGCCATTTTGGATTTTACCAGCGTTGGCCCAAGTCAGGTCAAACAAGTTTGCCGGGAGTGCCACAGGCAATTCGTAGATAAGGTCTGTTACATTAGAGCGATAATACTCCAAAGAACCTGTCAGTTTGTAATCCATGATGGCAAAGTCAACACCCACGTTGATGTCAGACTTGCGCTCCCATTTCAGATCAGCGTTAGGGTTGCGACCACCTGATGGTCCCCATGTTGGCACATTGGTGCCGCCCAACGGGAATGTTTGGCCAGATGGAGCCACTTTAGCCAGAGAGAGGTAGCTGTCGCGAGGTGTAGCACCGGTAACACCGTAACCTGCGCGCAAACGCAAGCTGTTTACACCACTGATAGAGAACAATTTATCCAAAGCAACACCGGCAGAAACCGCAGGGAACAAGCCCCATTTGTTGTTTTCACCGAAGCGGCTTGAACCTTCACGACGCAAAGATGCTGTTGCATAATAGGTATCATCCCAACCAAGATTGATACGACCAAATTGTGCGATGATATTGTTCTGGTTGCGGTAGGAGGTTGCAATAAATTGTCCTGCCTTAAGGTCTGCATACGCAGCCCAGTTGTTTACACCAAAGTTGTTTACTTCTACGTTTGCGGCTTGGTTGGTCCAACCTTTTGCGGCCAATTCTTGCCAGCTGTAACCCAAAAGTCCTTTGAAATTCAATTTACCAAAGCTTTTGTCATAATTCAAAGTAGTCTCGATCAGATCGTTGTAGCTGTTGAATGTTTCGGAGCGAGCCAGACCGCGATTACCACTGCGGTACAGGGTTTCGCGGCTATAATATTCGTCTGTCTGATCTGTCTGGCGCGTACGGCTAACAAATGCGCCCAAAGTAAGACCATCCAGGAGCGTGAGATCGGCACGGACGTTGCCAAAGTAGTTATTGGCATCACGGTCATTGCTGTTTTGCTCGATAATAGCAACAGGATTGAACTGCTCAAAACCACCCACTTCGAAATACTTGCCGTCTTTTGTTACTGGCGCAGTAGGGTTGAAGATAGTGGCGTAACGGAAGGCCTCAGAGAAGCCAAGTTCAGAGTTACGGTTGGTGATACCAAGGTTTGCTGACAAAAGCAGGCGATTGTTCAATGCCTTTTGTTGAATGCTCAAGTTGGCCAAATATTGGTCAAAACCTGTTTTTTTGGCAATACCATTTACATCGCGATAAGACAATGTGGCATTATAGGTTGTCTTGCCAGTTCCGCCGCTCAAACCAAGGCTGTGCAATTGGGTAAAGCCACCACGTGTAACTTCATCGAGCCAGTCTGTGTTGGCACCCAAATCAGTTGCGTTGGGAACAAACTTTTTGAAATCAGCAGCATTTAGAACGTTAACACGACGCTCGATGTTCTCGAAAGAGAATTGTCCGTTGTACTCTACTTTGGCCACACCTGCCTGACCTTTGCGGGTCGTGATCAGGATAACGCCTGAAGAAGCACGCGTGCCATAAATAGCAGCCGCGGAACCATCTTTCAATACATCAATAGACTCAATGGTGTTAGGGTCAATTGCATTCAGGTTGAAACCAGGTACACCGTCCACAACAATAAGTGGTGTGGTATTCTGACCCAAGGTGGACAAACCGCGGAGACGGATGTTGAAACCACCATTGGGGTCATTGCCCGGACGAGTGATAGAAAGGCCCGCTACCTTGCCCTGAAGCAATTGTGCAGGGTCGTTCACGTTACCCTTTACAAAGTTTTCAGCTTTAACAGAAGCTACGGAACCTGTGATTTCTCTGGTTTTTAGCGTGCCATAACCAACCACAACCACCTCGTCCAATACGGTGCCGGGTTTCATGGCTACTTCTACCACATTGGAAGAACTCAAGGTGACTACCTCTTCGGCATAGCCTGTGTAGGCAAAGCGAAGCTGGGTGCTACCGTCAGGTACTTCCACGGAATAGTTACCATCAATATCGGTTACTGCACCACGAGTAGTACCTACTACCGTTACAGTTGCCCCGATGAGACCTTCTCCAGTCTCTGCATCCGTGACTTTACCTTTCACGGTGCGTTGCGCCAAAACGAAGTTGCTGAAAAGCAGCATAAACGCTACCATCAAGCCTCCTTTAGCAAGCGTGTTTAAACACTTCATACAAAATGAGTTTAGAATGAATGAATAAAAAATATGTTTTTTTGTTCCAAAAGAACCTAAGCCAGTGATTTGGTGTGAATGGGGTGGATTAATGTTTGTAATACCTAAATCAATACATAAAAATTGATATTACTCAGAAAGGGCTAATGTGAAAAGGTAGTAGGTGTTGACAGTGTGTGGTGAACACTAAGTCGGGGCGAAAGTAGAAATTACTCGGTGATTTTGACAAATTCTTTTCTCATATTTTTCTAATTATTTTTTTTACCAAATTTAATTACGGATTGAGAATCAGTGCATTGAGGGGTTAATTTATCTTTAAGTTCTTCCTTTTCCAATTGAAATTTTTATTCCAAAAACTCCAATACCTTTGCCCCATCCATAATTTGATGAAAAATGAACACACAGAAATCATATTTTTTGCCTGCAGAGTGGGCTCCTCAAAGTATAGTTCAGCTTACTTTCCCTCACGAAAACACGGACTGGGCAGAGGTATTGCCCGAAGTATTGCCCTGTTTTATCGAAATTGCCGAAACGATAAGCCGATTCCAACAAGTGCTCATCGTTTGCAATAACTCAAGTGATGTAAGGGCATACCTGAAACATGCAAATCAGAATAATCTTTTGTTTTGTGAAGCCCCAACCAATGATACTTGGGCAAGAGACCATGGCGGCATTACAATTTTGCAACATAGACAGGGCAAGAGTCCTGAAGCGTTGGTTCTTGACTTTGTTTTTAATGGATGGGGACTAAAATTTCCTGCTTACCATGACAATCTAATCACCTCAAGGCTAAAATCTATTGGTGTATTACGTACACTAACCCGCCCCGGGGGCTTGGTATTGGAAGGGGGCGGTATAGAGAGTGACGGCGAGGGCACTCTGCTGACCACCTCGGCCTGCCTGTTGTCGCCAAACAGAAATCCGCATCTGAGCAAAAAACAAATCGAAAAGAAGTTAAAACAGATATTTGGTCTGGATCGGGTGCTTTGGCTTGATCATGGCTACTTGGCCGGGGATGATACCGATTCACACATTGATACCTTGGCCCGCTTTTGTAATCCGCATACTATTGCCTATGTAAAATGTACGGATAATAATGATGAGCATTTTGAAGCACTCAAGCTTATGGAAGAGCAACTCAAAACTTTCCGTATGGCCAATGGCAAACCATACAATTTGGTGGCCCTACCTTGGCCGGATGCGTGCTATGCGCCCGATGGCCATCGCTTGCCTGCCACTTATGCCAATTTC
This sequence comes from uncultured Saprospiraceae bacterium, assembly GCA_964539805.1. Lineage (GTDB taxonomy): Bacteria > Bacteroidota > Bacteroidia > Chitinophagales > Saprospiraceae > M3007. Next base: position 8,887 of record CAZIKN010000082.1, read on the forward strand.
CTTATCATTAACGGAGCTGTCCTCATCCCGACCTACAGGGTAAGCCAGGATGAGGAGGCGCTCCATATTTTCAGGCATATTTTTCCTGATCGTGAAGTAATAGGCATTGATTGCAGGGCACTCATTCTACAGCATGGCTCCCTGCACTGCCTGACCATGCAATACCCGGTTGAAGTACAATGGGCTCAAAACTGAGCTACGAGCTGTATGAAATAATTTCTTTCTGGCAGATAGTTGTTGCGGCGCTCTATGCCCGGACTGAAATTGTTCAGCGGGCTTATCCAGGTGCTGCCATTGGTAGTAGGGCCAATGTCTTTAAGGTGTGGCTCGGGGTCATTGCCGCTGAACGGCGTGAGTGTAAACAGGTTCTGCCCACCTATATGCAAGGAAAGGTCAAAATGGCTGAGTTTGAAATCATAGCCTATCTGGAGCAAGTCCAAGCGTGTATATCGTGCTTTTTCTACGTTTCGGTCATTGTAAATGTTGGTTTTAATATTGAGTTGTGAGAAATCTGTTACTACAGCATTGTAATTTCTCGTAACGCCCGTATAAAAAACAGCATTTTCGTTAACCATATCATGACCGCCAACATGGCGAACGCGAAAAGCGGTATTAAACCGCCCTATCTGAACCTGGTTTTGCAGGCTCAACCAAAAACTGGGCATTCCACTACCAATTTTCCGCCAGTCCAATTCACTGATGAAGCCATCTTGATTTTCGTCTTTCAATTTAGTGATGCCATTAGCATCTACACCGTCAAATGTGGGGGCCCAAAATTCGCCAATAAGCGCTCCTTTATAAAGTTGTTGATAATAGGAATCGCCCATGCCCGGGCCTCCCGTGGGTGCCAAGATGTTTTTGCCTTCAGCCCAAAAGGCATCTGACTCCACCTTCAAATCTTGGACGACCGAGCGCTGAATGGTAAAGTTAAGGCCCGCTGTCCAGCTTATTCTATCTGTATTTATTATCTTATAATTCGCATCCATAGCTAAACCCATATTGCTGATGATGGCATAACTATTGGGATGGATATTAACATATAAAGGTAGCCCAAGAATAACTCTTTGCGACAAAGGGTCTTTGCTATTGTTGATATAAGCAGTAGCATTAAAGTTGAACTTTTCCAATGCGGATGAGGCCCCGAGGGCAAATTCCGTCTTTTTGCCAAAATAAGCAGTGCCCGCCGTGTCTATATACGAGTCAAAATGCTGATTGGCACTTTGTCCAAAAGAAGCATTTAATCCGAACCTGGGTTTGCCTATATTTATCGTTGCAAATGGCAGCACTGCCATTTTGGGCTGCATGGCCGATGAGCCAGTAGCCGATACTGTTCTGATTCCGCCATTAAAATGGATATTGCGGTTTTTATAAGTAAAAGCGCCTAAAAAACCGCCATTGTTTTTGTCCACTTTGCGGTCAATGCTTCTGCCATTTGTCAGTGCATCAGACAAATTGAGGCTAAAAATATCATTTAGCGTCCGAGGGGAAGAGTTGCTTGGCGTGACATCACGGCCCTCTCGATATTGAAATTCGTAAACGTCTTTGTTCAGGATGTAGGCGGCATCAAAGCCCCAGCTTTTCCCTCCTTTGGTTTTCCTGTACTTTAGGTTAATATCTATGTACAAATTACTGTTATCCTCATTACTTACCTGAACGTATTCCTTAAACGTATTGGCTCTAAACAAGGATTCCTCAGGGTAATATTGTCCATTTTTGGTCATTCGATTGCGATATGCGGTATGCGATCCGATCGAGAATGCGTTGTTTATCTGAATGTCAGCACCAAAATGCCCCATCCAGCTGTACCGATTGTCAAAGTTTTTATTTTGCTCTAATATTGCTACAGGGTTAAAATAGTCAAAAAAACTTGCCTGTACATACCCACCAGAAGAGGTAAACATGGCATCGTCATTCTTTACTGTTGCTGTTGGGTTAAATGTGACTGCATAACGCATCGCCTCAACAAAACCTGGTTCTGCATTTTTCGTTCCTCCGGCCCAACCACCTTTGAGTTTTATTTTCCCATTTGCGCTATGAAAGTAGGTGTTGATGCGGCTGTTGAGTTGCATGTTGTGGGTGTTTTTGAGCAAAGCTTCCCTGTTTTGGAATGCACCGCTACCTTGTAAGCCCCACCGTTTTGCCCTGTAACCAATGCTTAGGTGATGGCTATTGGATAACGCACTTTGTAGCACTTCTTCATGCCAGTCTGTACTGCTGGAGCCTTGAGGCGTGATACCCAAGCCTCCGGCAGCCAAAAAATCACTTGCGTCCAGCACTTTCGGTCTTTTTGCATCCTGCCCGACACTGGCACCAGCCTGGTACGAAATGGAGAGGCCCGGTTTGCTGCCCGATTTGGTCTTGATAAGAATCACACCACTGGCAGCGCCTGCACCATACATGGCGGTTGAGGCCGCATCCTGCAAAACAGCGATGCTGTCAATATCCTCTTGTCGGAGCAGCAGTAAATCGTCTGCGGGGACACCGTCCACCCAAATCAAGGGCTGGTTGGAACCATAGAAACTTGAGCTGCCGTGCGCGCGCATGGAAAAAGTGGTCCTGGGGTCGCCGCCCGACTTGAGCATTAGTAATCCCGGAATCTGACCTTGCAGTTGAACTAAAGGGTCATCCGCAATTGCTGGTATCAAAGAATGGTGTTTAAAAGAATGGATACCTGATGTTTGACCATAAGCGGGGAGTTTATCCGGTTGTACAGCTATTGAATCCGGATGCTGTGCAAATGTTTTAAGACATAAAAGAAATGCCAAAATATTGAAAGACAGGATTTTGTAGTGAAGTTGCATAATAAAAGGACAAATTTTTGGGCTTGAAAGTATGCTTATTTTCCAATTCCACCTTCAAGTTTTACTATTGTTTAGCAGCGGTCGTCTCAAACCATAAAAGATACATCCAATGTTTTGGCTCATTTTTCTGTCTATATCAAATGAGAAATTAAAAACTGTCATTTGGGCGGTATATGGTACAAATATTTTCAAAAAGATACTATAAGATAATAATACTTTTGTACATTTGGCCCACAAATTCACCACTATTTTCTCATTTTATGAAAAAAATAATATTTACACTCTTGCTCTGCTGGATAGGGTGGGATGCTGCCTATGCGCAGTTGCCCAATGGCTCTATTGCACCGGACTTTACAGCCACCGACATTGATGGGAATCAGCATAATCTCTATGATTTGCTGGAAGCGGGTAAAACCGTCTTTATTGACTTCTCGGCTACTTGGTGCGGACCATGCTGGAATTATCACAACACGCATGCCCTTAGAGATCTCTGGAATACCTATGGCCCTCCTGGCACCAATGAAGCGTATGTGTTTTTTATTGAAGGTGATGCCAGTACGAACACGGCCTGTCTTTATGGGCCATCGGGATGCAACAATACTACTCAAGGAAACTGGGTAGACGGCACTCCGTATCCGATTATTGATGACTCGGCCATTAAGTCCCAATATGCTGTGACGTATTATCCAACTATATATTGCATCTGCCCCTCGGACAAAAAAATTTATGTGGCAGGCCAATTGCCCACAAGTGGTCTTTGGAATTTCAGGGCCACGCGTTGTCCGGATCCGATTATTCAGTTATCAGTTAATGCTGTAAAAAATGTAAAATGTTATAATACCAATACGGGCTCTATTGACATATCAATTGCTGCAGGTGGGGTTGCCCCCTTTACCTATATTTGGTCAAATGGTGCAACTACACAAGACATTAGCAATATACCCGCTGGAACATATACCTGTACGGTAACTTCATCCGATAACTGGACTGGTATAACGGATCCAATTTCTGTGAATGAACCCGCTGGCGCATTGGAATTGACCATAGAATCCAGCAATCCTGTGGGATGTAACGGCAATTTGGGCAGCATCACAGCCAGTGCAGCCGCAGGCTGGGGCAATTATTCTTACAAGTGGAACAACAACCAAACGGGACCTACAGCATCTGATCTGACTGCTGGCAGCTATACCTGCACCGTAACGGATGATAATTTCTGTACCAAAACAGTTGTGGCAACATTGGCTCCACCAACTTATCCATCTGTTTCCATTACACCGCCCGGCACGCTTACCTGTGCGCAAACATCCATCCAGATAAATGCCGGCAATTCAAGTACAGGGCCAATTTATACCTATCAATGGACGGCCTCCAATGGTGGCAATATCACAGGCGGGGCTACCACACTAACCCCTACGGTGAATGCCGGTGGTGCCTACACCCTGGTCATCACCAATACGGAAAACGCCTGCACACGTTCAGGTGTTACCACCGTTCAGGTAAATACCACACCCCCGAACTCTAATGCTGGCCCGGCTGACACAATCACTTGCGCGGTACCAAGCACCTCTCTGGAGGGCTCCGGTTCAAGCGGCAACAATTTTAGTTATCTCTGGACAGCCTCCAACGGTGGCAATATCACCGGTGGTGCCACCACTTTGACCCCAACCGTAAATGCAGGAGGTACCTACACCTTGCGCGTAACCAATAGCGCCAATGGCTGCACGGCAACATCCACTACTTCGGTTTTAGGCAACAATCTGCCACCAAGTATTAGCTCCAATGGCGGAACCCTCAATTGTGTGGCACCCAATGTTACCCTGACCACATCAACCAACGCAGGTAATCCGACTTTTGTATGGAGTGGCCCCAATGGCTATACCAGTAATCAACAAAGCCCGGTTGTGACCGCAGTAGGTGACTATACCGTTGTGGTAACGGGTCAGAACAACGGGTGCTCTAATACAGCATCGGTTTCGGTAGCATCCAACACCACTCCTCCCGGAGCTTCTGCCACGGGCGGCACCCTGACCTGCGCTACCACATCAGTAACCGTCACAGGCTCAACAACAGCATCATCCGTATCCTATGCGTGGACAGGCCCCAATGGCTACACAAGCAGCCAACAAAATCCTTCTGTCAATCTGGGCGGATCTTATAATTTGGTCGTAACGGACAGTATAAATGGCTGCACCTCCACCGCTTTAGCCAATGTAGCTACAAATACCACTCCGCCAAGCGCCTCGGCAACAACACCTGGTAACCTCAACTGCAACACCACACAACTGCAATTGAGTGGAAATGGCTCTTCAACAGGCACTAATTTTACCTACAGTTGGACAACTACAAATGGCAATATCGTTTCTGGTGAACAAACCCTTACGCCACTTGTAAACGCAGCAGGTACCTATAATCTCGTTGTTTCCAACAATGAAAACGGATGTACTGGCATTGCTGCAACTGCTGTTGTGCAAAGCCCTGCTGTTTCGTCCAGCATTTCTGCGCAAACCAATGTAAGCTGTAACGGCAATACAAATGGCACTGCAACAGCAGCGGGAACTGGCGGAAACGGCAGCTTTAGCTATGCCTGGAGCAATGGCAACACAACGGCAACAGCCAGCAATCTTGCCGCTGGCACCTATAACGTAGTAGTAACGGATGGAGAAGGCTGCACCGCCGCATCAAATGCAACTATAGCACAGCCAGAAGTACTGAACTGTAATGCTAGCGCAACCGGACAAACCCAAAATGGGGTAAATGACGGCACGGCTACGGCGGCACCATCCGGCGGCACCAGTGGTTACACCTATATATGGAATACTAATGCTACCACCCCTACCATCACAGGTCTGGCCCCAGGCGCATATACCGTTACGGTAGGAGATGCCAATGGCTGCACCTCTGTACAATCCGTCAATGTAAATTCGTTTAATTGTGCCATGCAAAGCCAGGTCTCTGGTACAAACATCAATTGCTTTGGCGCAAACAATGGTACGGCTACTGTTACGCTGACTGGCGCAGCTGATCCGGTTACCTACAACTGGAGCAATGGCGCAAACAGCCAGACGGTTAACGGGTTGGCCGCTGGCACTTATACCGTTAATGTTTTGGATGGCAACAACTGCCCTGCAGTATTGAATGTCTCCATTTCAGAGCCGACACAATTGAGTGCCAATGCTACCAGCACCAATGAAACGGGTGCCGGAGCCAATGATGGCACGGCTACCGCTACCCCAACGGGAGGCACTTCCGGTTACACTTATGGCTGGAGCAACAATGCAACTACCCAATCCATAAGTGGTCTGGCTCCGGGTACTTACACGGTTACCGTAACAGATGCCAACAATTGCACTGCTGTGCAGACCATGGTTATCAATCCATTTAATTGTGCCATCACGACCCAGTCAACGGTGAGCCACATCACATGCGCAGGTGCAAACAATGGCACAGTTACATTGTCCCAAAATGGTGGCACCGCACCATTTACCTACATTTGGAGCAATGGCGCAACAAGCTCAACCATCACCAGTTTGGCTGCGGGCACTTATACTTCAACCCTTACGGATGCCAACGGCTGCCAAATCATTGGCACTGCTCTCGTCAATGAGCCAGCACCTTACTCCAACTGGTCTTTGAACACCGTAAGCCCAGAATGCCCCAACCAAAACACTGGCTCTGCTACTGCTGAAATTACTGGTGGTACCATGCCATACACCTTTACCTGGAATACGGGTGCAACAGGCAATACCTTGTCCAATGTTGTTGCCGGTACCTACACCATCAGCGTAATGGATGCCAATGGCTGCTCCAGCAGTGTAAACGTATTGATAAAATCCAATGATGTGACCCCTCCATCCGTTTCCGCACAAAATGCCACTATCGCGCTGAATAACAACGGTTTGGCAACGGTTACAAGCCAGGCTTTGAATGTTCAGGCGGCAGATAATTGTGCAGTTGCCGGCACGAGCTTCTCACCAGCTTCTTTTAGCTGTGATCAAAAAGGCACACATACGGTTACGGTAACAGTGACGGATCTTGCCGGCCTAACAGCAACAAGCACTGCCACAGTGACGGTTGTGGACAATATATCTCCAACGCTGAGCTGCCCAAACAGCATAGTAGCTTGTGCAAACAACAATATTGTGGAGTACAATGCTCCTGTTGCATCTGACAATTGCCCGCTTGTAGGTGGCACATGGAAACAGACAAGCGGTTTGCCGAGTGGATCTGCTTTCCCTGTTGGCGCAACTACAAATACTTACACATTTACTGATGAAAGTGGAAATATAGGAGTCTGTTCATTTGAGGTAGTTGTTTCTGCCCCAGTTGATTTTACCAATATTGTTGTTTCCAATGATATTGGCGGCAATGGTAATGGCGCAATTGATATTACGGTAAACGGCGGTACAGCACCCTACAATTTTGAATGGAAAAAAGGCGAACAGGTAATTGGAAACACAGAAGACCTTTCCGGCCTGAATGCCGGTTTTTATACCGTAACCGTAAAAGATGCCAATGGCTGTATTTACAGCAAAGCAGAAATAGAGGTTAAATTTGTCAGTGGCACCAATGAACCAGCATGGCTCAGCGGTGTTCGCCTCATGCCAAACCCAACATCAGGCATGGCCCGCATAGTGTTTAAAGAAGTACCTAACAGTACTTTGGAACTGCAAATGATTGATGCTACCGGACGATTGGTATGGAGTAATTTGTATGAAAATCAATCCGTTATCACATTGGATGCCTCTGCTCTGCCAGAAGGGATGTATGTGGTGCGCTTCCGTACGGGCCATGAAAGTGGCGTGCGCAGGCTGATGATAAGCAGATAATACCCAGACTTAGGATAAAATGATAGAAGCGGGCCATTCCACACTTAAAGGGAAATGGCCCGCTCTTTTTTTACAAAAAAACGCCGCTCAGGAAAAAACCTGAAGCGGCGGACTAATGTGCTTAGTAAAATCGGTATTTGGGTAATCGGTGTGGGCCTTTCTCCTCTTTTTCTATTGAGGCCAGTGTTTGTTTTTATGTGTCACAGGATATTAAAAAAGCGCTGCATTGGCTTTAAAACAACATTGTAACGCATTTTTTTAAAAAGGTAACACTTCCAAACACTAAATATTCACACCCCTTTCTTTTTCAGAACAACCGAGACCGCTTGAATGGTTTTGCCAGATTTTTTATCCGTGCCACACCATGCGCCGTTTTTAGCCGAAACAGCTTCGGCGGCGCCTTGAATTCGCGCTGAATACTCCAGGTCGTAGTTTGATGCGGCATTTCCCTCCAAATGCAGCGCAATGCCTATAACCCGTTGGCGACCAGTTTTTGCCCCAACAAATTCACCTTCAGCCTTATTTTCCAAAACACCCAGCCCGGGCACATTGGTCTTGTATTTTATGCTGAGCTTATTGTTTTTAGGGTGAACATTTAGTTTTAGTCCAAGTACTTTGCGCGGAGGGTTGAAATTGCCAGTCATCATGCCCCCTGGCTGTAAGGGTATCTCTCCTGATGAGATAAACCTAACCTGGCCATTAATTGAGGGGCCAGTAGGATCGGCTTTGGCTTTTTTGGCATTTTCCACGGCCAATCCGGCATCAATTCTTCCATACCCGTACCATATACTATGGCCGTTTGCATCGTATTTGCCCGTCTCCTTGTCAATTTGCACACAAGAGGATCTAATGATGTTTTTCACTTCTGAAGGCTTTAGGTCCGGATTGACAGCCAGCATGAGCGCAACCACTCCGGCCATGCCCGGGCAAGCACCGGAGGTCCCACCAAAATTGTTCCGATAATCACCGGCTACACCTGCTGCACCCAAACGGTCAGGCGTACGCAGCCCTTGTGTGATGGGGGCTGGATGCCTAAAAGGTGCGTAACCAAAATCACCACTAGGAAAACTCACCCAGATGGCATTTCCGAAATCACTGTACACGCTTCGTTTGCCCGTGTCATTACAGGCTGCAACGGCAATAACTCCCGGGTAACTGGCATAGCCATCGTTGCCCACATCTTCAGCGCCATTGCCTGCTGCAAAAAGAATAGTGCAGCCTTTGCCTTTTCTGCCTTTGGAAAGTGCATATTCAAGGGCCAATCGTGTACTGTCCGGCAATGCGGTAAAACGTTTGTGGATAGGGTCGTCTGGCTCCCACCAAGTGCCGTCCGTAGGGCCCCAGGAACAAGAAATAACATCTGCGCCATGATCAGCAGCCCACGCAAACGCATTGGCTTCGGCCATGCTACCGAGGCCACTTCGCAACCTGATCGGTATTAAAAAAGCCTCTGGTGCTGTGCCGGATGCCCCATCAGCAAGCCCGGCTGCGCATGCCATACCCGCGCAGGGCGTACCATGATTGTCTTCGCCTTCTTTAGGTTTGGCATTGAACTGGTTAGAAGTAGCATCAAATGGGTGAACAATGCGCCCGGCAAATTCAGGGTGATCGGTGTCTATACCATCATCAATAATCGCAATGGTCACACCTTTGCCTCTCGTATGTGCCCAGGCTGCTTCTATATTGACATGAGCATCTACTGCTTTCCCGCCTACCGTTGTTTTGGCAAGATGCCATTGTAGCGGATGAATTGCCTTGAAACGCCTTTCCTGGACGAGTTCAGGATGGCAAAACTCTACCTGCTTCTCTTTTAATAATTTGTCAGCAATGTCAAACACCTCAAGACCTGTACCTTCATGGGCTTGGACAAAATAGGAGTTGGGGGCAAAAGGGAGCTTGTTTTTTATTTCAAGGTGGTATTTGGCTATCAATTTCAAACAGTCCGCTTCACTGACTGCATCTTTGAATTTAACAAAAAAATTCTCTGTGTAGAGCATAACTTCGCCAGTGTCAGCATCCTGGAGGACGCGGCCTGCAAAGCGTATGCCCTCTTCCTGCTTCAGTGCAGCACGAGTTTCGTCCCGTCGGGCTATTTGGGCTTCCACGTTTGCACTTTCTGTCGTGGTTGACTCCAGTCCTTCAATGGATGGTGGGGATAAGGTGACTTTGCGGACCGTCACGCCAGATTCCGGGAAATTGACTACTTCCGTGGTTTCGTCAATCAAGGACCTGCTTTCGGAGCTTACCTGAAGTGATTCCAGGTTTTGGTTGTTTTTGGTTCTGATCGCTACTTTGTCCGGGCTTTCGACCAAATTAATCGTCTTGCCTTTTTTGCCGCCGTATTTGATTTTATACATAGGTAGAATGTGATGGACTTTGAGGAAAACTATGATATGATAATTGGCGGCACGGTACACAGAACCATGCCGCCAATTTTTATAGAACGACTGAAATAATCGTAAATTGTTGTTTGCTAAACCAAAATCAACCCAAAACCCCGCGAGCTATTACGATGCGCTGCACTTCAGATGTGCCTTCGTAAATTTGGGTTATTTTAGCGTCGCGCATGAGGCGTTCCACATGGTATTCTTTCACGAAGCCATAGCCGCCATGAATCTGAACCGCCTCTACACTATGTTTCATGGCGGTTTCGGAGGCAAATAATTTGGCCATTGCAGCCGCCTGATCATAATTTTCATTCCTATCCTTCAGCACGGCAGCACGATGCACCAATAAGCGGGCCGCTTCTATATCCGTAGCCATGTCCGCCAATTTGAAGGCAATAGCCTGATGCTGGTGGATAGGCTTGCCAAAGGCCTGACGTTGCTTGGAATATTCCAATGCCAGTTCAAAAGAGCCAGAGGCTATGCCCAGGGCTTGTGCGGCAATGCCAATGCGGCCTCCGGTCAGTGTTTTCATGGCAAACTTAAAGCCAAAGCCATCCTCGCCAATACGGTTGCTTTTGGGCACCTTCACATCATTGTACATGATACTTGTGGTGTCAGAGGAGCGTATGCCCAATTTGTCTTCTTTTGCGCCAATGGTTACACCGGGCGAATCAGCCTCAACAATCAGGCAATTGATACCTCTGTGGCCTTTTTCCGGGTAAGTTTGCGCCATCACAAGGTGCAATTTGGACGTGGCACCGTTGGTGATCCAGTTTTTGGTGCCGTTCAGTAGGTAATGATCGCCCATGTCAACAGCAGTGGTGCGCTGGCTGGTAGCATCAGAGCCTGCTTCCGGTTCGGACAGGCAAAAAGAACCTATCCATTCGCCTGAGGCCAATTTGGGTAAATATTTGCGCTTTTGTTCCTCGGTGCCGTATGCCTCTATACCCCAGCAAACCAATGAATTGTTCACGGATACAATTACAGAGCAGGAGTTGTCCACTTTGCTCAGTTCTTCCATGACCAAAACATAGGATAGCGTATCCATGCCCCCTCCACCATATTCGGGGGAAACCATCATGCCCAAAAAGCCCAGTTCACCCATTTTCCTGACCTGCTCGGTCGGATAAATTCCTTTGGAATCACGTTCGATAACGCCGGGCTTGAGTTCGTTTTGTGCAAAATCACGTGCGGCCTGTTGTACCGCCAAATGTTCTTCTGTCAGTTGAAACATATAATAAGTTATGCTTGGTTAGGCTAATTTTTGCGCAAATGTAGTCAAGTTGTGCGAAAACATCCTGTAGAATTCAAAATGACCATCCGAGGAAATAGCCAATAGCCCAAAGGGCAATATTGGAACACAGACCTGCTGCCAAATCGTCCAGCATAACACCCCAACCCTTCGAAATGTTTTCCAATTTTCTTATGCCTAAAGGCTTGAAAATATCAAAAAAGCGAAAAAGAAAAAATGCCAGAATCAAGTTGGGTGCATTAATGGCATGTCCTGCCATACTTAACCATAAGCCCGCTACCTCATCCAACACAAAAGGCTTGGGATCCTCTCCCCACTCAGAGGAAAGGTCATGCGCTGCTTTTGCACCTATAATGCTTGATAAAATTGTTGCGATGATAAGCCCCAATAACATTTGTTTTCCGGGCCATCCATAAAAAGGAAGCAAAAAAAGTATGCCCGCTGCTGTGCCCCAGGTGCCGGGTGCCACGGGCAGGTAGCCCGTGCCTCCAACGGTGCCCACCCATTTCTGCCATGTATGTTGTGTCATTTCGTCGGCAAAAATAGTACATCCGGCAAACGCATTTGTACAGCGCAGGACTAAATTTCGTCCTTTGCACAAATTTTGAATTATGAAATTTTCTTTACGCTGTTTTTTTGTCCCTTTCTTTTCCCTAATGCTTTGTTCTTTGTACGCACAATCTGTTGTTATTCAAGGGATTGTTATTGATAAAATATCTAAGGACGCCATTGTGGGAGCCAGCCTGAGCATCAAGGATGGTTTTGATGGCGCCACCTCTGATGCCAACGGGCTTTTCAAGTTCGAGACAGAAGAAACGGGCAAGCAGATTTTGGTAGCGGCTTATCTTGGCTACAAAACCCAGGAAATCCCAATTGACCTTTCAAAACCGATTGACCTAAAGATTATTATGGAGGAAACGCCAACCGCTATTGGCGAGGTGGTCATTTCTGCTGGCTCGTTTGAGGCCAGTGACGAAAAAAAAGGAGTAGTGCTGACGCCTTTGGATATCGTTACGGTACCAGGAGCAAATGGTGATTTTACAGGAGCTTTGAATACCTTGCCGGGCACAACGGTCAATGGCGAAACTGGTCAATTGATCGTTCGTGGAGGTGCTGCAGGCGAAACCCGTATTTATATAGATGGGCTTGCCGTACGCAATTTTTACTCCACAGGCACGCCTGATGTACCGGTCAGGAGCAGGTTTAGCCCATTTCAGTTTAAGGGAACTACCTTTTCCACAGGAGGGTATTCGGCGGAGTATGGCCAGGCGCTTTCTGCGGCGCTCTCCCTTAATTCACCGGATATGCCCACTCAGGGTGGTACCAATATTGGCGTGAGCCTGCTAGGACTTAACGCTGGACATACCCTGCTAAAAAAACGCTCGGCCCTCAGTATCAATGCCGGGTACATAAACCTAAGCCCTTATATGAAAATTATTAAACAAAGGCTTGAGTTTTTTGATCCTCCCGTTGGCGGGTATGCTTCTTTTGAGGGGCGTCAAAAAATTGGCGATTTAGGGATCTTGAAATATGGCGGGCAAGGCACCTTGAATAAAGTTGGTATTGGCTATCCTGCAGCTCCTTTTGAAACACGTAATTTCACCATGAAAATAAAAAACCAAAATGCGCGTGGCTTCATCTCATGGCGTCAACCAGTAAATGAGGACTGGACCATCTATATTGCAACGCAAGGTGAAACCAATCAGGATGAGTTTGAGCCCAACACTTTTTCTGCCTTTGAAGTTAAGAATTATGCATTCAGCGGTCGGGTAAATGCTGTTTATGCTCCCCACTCCCTGTTCCGTTTAAAAACGGGTGGAGAGTACAACTTGCTGAATATCAATAATTCTTTCCTTCCAAATCCAGTAAATCACAACCTTGGAGCAGTATATAGCGAAGCCGAAACGTACATCACGGATCGTATGGTGCTTCGCGCGGGCCTTCGCGGAGAGCGGGACATGGCATTGGAAAGGAATAACCTGGCTCCGAGGCTCAGCGCAGCCTATAAAACGGGAAAGGATGCCCAGGTATCTGCCTCTTGGGGTGTTTTTTATCAATCTCCAGAAGACACACTTTTGTTTCGTGGCACTCAAATTGGTTTTGAACGCGCACAGCATTTTATCCTGAATTATCAGATTGCCCGTGAGGGCAGACTTATCAGGATAGAAAGTTATTATAAAAAGTACAATAATCTGGTGCGCACATCACCGAATTTTGACAATAGCGGAAATGGTTATGCCCAAGGGGTGGAATTTTTCTTTAGGGACCGCAAAACCTTGAAATGGGGCGATTATTGGCTTTCTTACTCTTTTTTGGATACAAAACGTATTGCTCGTGATTATCCAGTGAGTGCAATGCCCACTTTTGCCGCTACCCATAATGCCTCATTGGTGTTCAAATACTTCTTTAACAAGCCACAAATTTCGGCCAACATGTCTTACACGGTGCAATCGGGAAGACCCTATTACAATCCGGGCAATCCCGTGTTTTTAGGTGATCGAAGTCCGGCATATCAAAACCTCAGCATACAATTTGCAAAGTTGACCAGCATAAAGGGTAATTTTACCATTTTTGTACTTTCGATCAATAATGTATTGGGTATCAAGCAGGTATTCAACTACCGTTTTGTTCCCGTCCCCAATTCCCAACCTGTATCCTATTTCCGTCAAGAGATTGGCCCTCCTGCGCCTCGATCTGTCTTTGTGGGCTGCTTTGTCAACATTGGCGATAAGCGCAGCAAAGTCAGCAAGGAAGAGGCATTGGAGTGATTTTATGGGTTTTACATTGGGAAAATGAGCTTTTGCAAAATTTTTATCCCATATCTGCATGCTATTCAGATATTTGTGGTCAATTTTTCCCAAAAGCTATTCAATGCACCACTGATCATGACAAAACAGATACTTCTTCTTCTTGCCCTTTTAGTTGGGGGCACTTCAACAGCTCAGCCCTGGGTAGATAAAAAATTCAATATTACAGCGGACACGGGCTTGATTTATGGCAAAGCCACGGATTTTTCAGGCAGAAGCGTAGTGCTCCGTTTGGATGTCACATATCCTACCAATGACTTAGTTTCTATTGCCGGACGGCCACTTATGATTGTGATTCATGGCGGGGCTTTTATTGCTGGCAGCCGCAAAGATGCTACCATTGTCAATATGATGCAGGATTTTGCCCGTCGCGGTTATGTAACGGTTTCGGTGCAGTATCGGCTTGGCCTATATCATGCCAATAAGGAAATCGGTAGTATTATACCGGGCCGCAACTGTGTAAATGCGGCGGACACGCTGGAATGGTATCGGGCAGTTTACCGTGGCATGCAGGATGTTAAGGGGGCTATCCGTTACATGGTCAATCAGAAATCCGTTTATAATATTGACCCTCAAAAGGTGTTTATTGTTGGAGAAAGTGCCGGGGGCTTTGCTGCATTGGCGGCTACTTTTTTGGATATGCCCGATGAAAAACCATTCCAGGCGGGCAATATTGACCCGGCCACAAAACCCATTGATTTTTACCTGGGTTGTGTACAGCAATTGGGGATATCAAGTTATCAAAATGCCAACTTGGAACGACCCGATCTGGGAACGATTGCAGGTTCAATGAATCCTTTACAGGAGCCATATCGGATACGGGGCGTGGGTAGTTTATACGGTGCTATGATGACAAATTGGCTTGATAGCCACCCTGACCCTGACCACATCCCGGTACTGTTCATGTTTCATCAGCCCAATGATTTAGTGGTGCCATACGGTACGCAGAAAGCATTTCAAGGGGTGTCAGATTGTGGTGTTGCAATTGGTAATTTCCCCATTATTAACAATCCCTATGTCAGTGGGGGTTTTGGCATAAAAAAGAAAATAGACGCCATGGTGGCCGCAGGGCAGAAAGCCCCTCGGTATCGTTTTGAAACCACCAACAACACAGCTGATTGTCTTGGTCAAGTGCTTGACCCTTCAAAAACAGGCCATGCCTTGGATAATTATACCCTCCGCACACAACAAATGGCACAGTTTTTCGCAGAGACAGTGCTGAATGTTGCCGTGGATGCACCCTCTACCCAGGGCCTCAAGCTATATCCCAATCCTGTTCTTGACAGATTGTATATTGATTTTGAAACACTTACGCGTGTTGAAGAGCTTGTATTATTTGATGTAACAGGCCGCAGGGTATTGCAACAACATGACTTAGGCTTGATAAATCAATGGCATTTGGCACGCTCAACGGAATGGCCTAAGGGAATATATGGTCTTTGGATCAGAACGGACAAAGGCAGCCACACGCTTAAAATAATGATGGATTAAAAATGATTTGGCAAAAAAAGGGAATAATTTTCGACCCAAGTAAGCACTCGTTTGAGCAGTTTGATTGTTCTGAGTTTGCAGTATCGCCGCAGGCACTCGTTTTTGAAGATTTCGCGCGCATTTATTTTTCAACCCGCAAAAAAGAGCCCTTGAGTGGCAAGCCGGTCAGTTATATCACTTTTATTGACGTGGACCGCGACTTTAAAATAATTGATCACGCTAAAAAAGAGGTCATTCCTCTGGGTGAATTAGGCTCCTTTGACGAACACGGCATCTTTCCGCTGAATGTATTGAGGCACGATGGCAAAATATGGGCCTATACCACGGGATGGAGCCGCAGAATTTCAGTGCCTGTAGATCTGGCTACAGGATTGGCCTTTAGCCATGATGACGGCCTAACTTTTCAGAAATATGGCAGTGGCCCTGTGCTGTGCGCCTCATTGCACGAACCTACGCTTGTTGGGGATGCATTTGTACAGGTGTATGACGGCATTTTTCATGCCTGGTACATATTTGGTAAGCCTTGGGGTGAGGTACAGGAAAACGAAGGCCCCATCCGATGCTATAAAATAGCGCATGCTACTTCAAAAGATGGCATCCAATGGGAGAAAGAAGATGGCAGGGCCATAATCCCCAATGTATTTGGCGATTATGAGAACCAGGCATTGCCCACGGTGTTAAAAATTGGTTCGCGCTACCACATGTATTTTTGTTTTAGACAGGCTACTGATTTTCGTAACAACAGGGATCGTGGCTACCGTTTGGGGTATGCCTGGTCTGACGACCTGAAGACTTGGCACCGCGATGATATGCTGGGCGGCATGCCCTTGTCCGATGAAGGTTGGGATGCTGATATGATGTGCTATCCGCACATTTTTGAATGGCATGGTCGCATTTTTCTGCTATATAATGGCAATGCTTTTGGTAAGTTTGGCTTTGGTTATGCTGAATTGATACACAACAATTGATACCCACATATAAATAATGATTGCAAAAACACCCCAGCCCCCCTATTACGCCGTCATTTTTAGCAGTATCCGAACGGATATAAATGACGGTTATGGTGAAACAGCCGACAGAATGGTTGAACTGGCCATGCAGCAACCTGGATATTTAGGCCATGAAAGTGTGCGTGACGGCTTAGGCATCACCATTTCATACTGGGAAAGTTTAGAGGCCATCCGCAACTGGAAACAACAAACGGAGCATTTGAACGCACAACAAAACGGACGCAACCAATGGTACAAAGCCTATAAAACGCGTATATGCAAGGTTGAACGTGATTATGCTTACGAGGCCCTTTCCAATACTACGGCATAACCTTGTCCCACACCAATACACATAGTGCAGAGCGCGTATCGGCCCCCACGCTCTTGCAACTGACGGGCAGCGGTAAGCAGGAGGCGCGCACCAGACATACCCAAAGGATGCCCCAATGCAATAGCGCCACCATTGGGATTGATACGCGGGTCGCCGTCATCCAAATTCAATTGACGGGTACAGGATAACACCTGTGCAGCAAAGGCTTCATTGATTTCGATCAAATCCATTTGATCCAAAGTCAGGCCAGCACGCTTTAATGCCAACAAGGAAGCGCTTACAGGGCCAATGCCCATGATGCGTGGTTCTACTCCCGTAACGGCTGCAGCCACAATTCGTGTCATGGGTTTTAAGTTGTTGTTTTTCAGGCCGTTATCAGAGGCGATAAGTAAAGCTGCCGCGCCGTCATTTAGGCCGGATGAGTTGCCAGCCGTCACCGAACCATCTTTTTTGAAGGCTGCCCTGAGTTTTGACAAACCATCCAGGGTGGTATCGGGTTTGATAAATTCGTCCTGCGCCACAACAAGGCTGTCTCCTTTGCCAACCTTCACTGAAACGGCAGCTATTTCTCCTTCAAAATACCTTGCTTTTTGGGCAGCACTTGCCTTTTGCTGGCTTTGACAGGCAAATTTATCCTGATCTTCTCTTGAAATACCATATAAGGCAACGAGGTTCTCGGCGGTCATGCCCATTGCATCAGTACCATACATTTCCTGCATTTTAGGGTTGATAAATCGCCAACCGAAACTGGAATCATACATCTGTGCGTCGGTGCCGAATGCTTTGGCTGATTTGCTGATGACATAAGGCCCGCGAGACATGTTTTCAACGCCGCCGGCAATAAAAAGATCACCTTCATTGCTGGATATAGCCCTGTGCGCATGTACAACTGCTGCCATGCCACTGGCGCACAAGCGATTGACCGTTTCACCTGGCACCGTTATAGGCAAGCCCGCCAAAAGGCCAGCCATGCGCGCCACATTGCGGTTATCTTCACCGGCTTGATTGGCACAGCCCATGATGACGTCATGTATGGTCGTTTGATCCAGGTCAGTATGCCGTTCCACTAATGCACGAATGGCGTGAGCGGCCAAATCATCTGTTCGAACGGGCGCTAAAGCCCCGCCGAAATTGCCAATAGGCGTTCGCACGCCATCAACGATATATGAAGCCATGTACAAACTTATTTTTTTCGCGCAGTACGGATAAGGATGATGCTTAAAATGGAAAAGAACATGATACCCAGCAGGTTGTAACCACCTTCTCCGAGATTATGCACAATGGCCTCTTCCATATTTATGGCCTTTAGATTTTCAGAGAATTTGACACTGAGAATGGCCACAATTACACCAGCCAGTGCCCCTCCGGCTACAAGCCCTGTGGCAAACAAACTTCCTTTGCCCAAATCGGCATCTTCCGCCGCTTCACCCTTACGGGAGGCCATCCAATCCGTGAGCCCTTTGAGCGCGCCTCCGGCAAAGATGGGTAGGGTAGTGGCCAAGGGCAAATAAAGCCCTACTGCAAAAGAAAGTGATTTTACACTACACAATTCCATGGT
>CAZIKN010000083.1:0-26872 GCA_964539805.1 uncultured Saprospiraceae bacterium
GCCATCAGCAAGAGCGCGGGCAACAATAACCCGACTTTGTAAAGTGTTCTGCTCATACAAAAAATTGAAAAGGTTTAAAAAAATATTAAATTCAAAAGGATTAACCAGTTTAGTGGTTTTGCAGGGGCAAACGTAAAATCATTTTTTTGAATCCCAATTTTTTAGAGGAAAAAATCTAAAAAACCATTTATCCGTCAAATGATGAAAGTGTTCTCAGTATGAGGTTTTAAGATAACGGCTTTTTGCAAAATATTTTATGTGCTTAACCAGTGGGTGAAAGACAGCGGCACTATGTGAAAAGGTTGGCCAACGGGCAATTGTTTTTGCATTTTGTAGAAATGTCCGATGCTGTCCTGAAATTGGCATAGTTTTGGATATTCAATTGATCGTGTGTAAGTATTGTTTTAGAATTGAAGAAATTCTAAGGCGCAGGAAAAGTCTTGCGCCTTTTTTATTTTATGGCCATTTGAACAAATTGAACAATCACAACCAATTATATCCATGAACAAACTACCTTTGCTCGCATTCAAATTTCTTACCTAACACATCATTAAAATCAGTTCGTTTAATATGATTATTGGCGTACCAAAAGAGATTAAGAGCAGCGAAAACCGCGTTGCCCTTACGCCTGCGGGGGCAATGGAATTTACCCGTCGCGGCCATGAAGTTTATGTTCAAAGCACCGCAGGAGTAGGTAGCGGTTTTGAAGATGAAGATTATATAGAAGCCGGAGCGAAAATACTTGACACTGCTGATGAGGTTTGGGCAAAGGCAGAAATGATCATAAAGGTAAAGGAACCTATTAAGGAAGAATATCCACGCTGCCGCCCCAACCAACTGATTTTCACCTATTTCCATTTTGCCTCAAGCGAGGAACTGACCCGCGCCATGATCGCAAGCAAATCTATTTGCTTAGCCTATGAAACCGTGGAGACCAAGGATCGTCAGTTGCCCTTGCTTATTCCCATGAGTGAGGTAGCTGGCAGGATGGCCATCCAGGAGGGTGCCAAGTATTTGGAAAAACCTGTTAAAGGCAGAGGTGTGCTTTTGGGCGGAGTTCCCGGCGTGCCACCCGGCAAGGTTCTCGTTTTGGGGGGCGGCATAGTAGGCACGCAGGCAGCAAAAATGGCAGCAGGCTTGGGCGCTCAGGTAACCATTTTGGATGTAAACCTGAACCGCTTGCGCTACCTAAGTGATGTTATGCCCGCTAATGTCATTACGCAGTACTCCAATGAGTACAATATTCGCCGCTTGATCCAGACCCATGACCTCATTATTGGCGCCATCCTGATCCCTGGCGCAAAAGCACCCAAACTGATCACTCGGGACATGCTAAAACTCATGCGCCCGGGCACGGTCATCGTGGATGTGGCGGTAGATCAGGGTGGTTGTATGGAAACGACCAAGGCCACAACCCATGAAAACCCCACCTATATAATAGAGGATGTAGTGCATTACGGTGTAGCCAATATGCCAGGCGCAGTACCTTACACCTCAACTATAGCACTGACCAATGCAACCCTCCCTTATGCGCTCCAGTTGGCCAATAAAGGCTGGGTAAAGGCCTGCAATGACAATGCCGAGCTCCGTCTGGGCCTCAATGTAGTGGCCGGAAAAGTTGTTTACCCCGGCGTTGCTGAAGCCTTTGGCCTGCCATTGGATACCGTTGATAGTGTTTTGTAAAGGATAATTGCCCTATTGAGCAAATTCTTGGAAGGGAAAGAATAACAAAGAGGATGCCTCAAAAATTCTGTAGAGGCATCTTCTTTTCCGTGATATTCACAGCATCATGTTTTTTTAAACACTCTATACATGCGCTATTTTATCCTTTTGCTCAAATTGCTTGTTTTTTACGCATTGGTGCAGGTTCGCCTTGGCGAGTGGGATATTAGCGGGTGGTTTCAGCACTCCAAATACAGTGAATCATTCAAATATTACAGCGAAACTATCTTCTCCATCGCCATCTTCCTTTTGTTGCTGGATTTTGTTCAGTTTTCTACGGTATGGTGGTATCGCCACCGGCACAAAGTAAAAAGCAGTGACAACTTTATTATAGGTGTTGGCCATATTTATTCCCTCCTGTTAGTCATAGGAATAATAGTAGGTCTGCTGTCTCTCTTTCGCATCAATGCAAGGGAGCTCTTCACTTCGCTCTCCATTATTTTCGCAGGTTTGGCCATTTTGACCAAAGACTACATTTCTAACCTGATCAATGGCATGATTATTACCTTCTCAGGCCAACTTTCCATCGGAGATAACGTCAGTATAGGCGTGCACAGAGGGAAAATTACGGACATCACCCTTCAAAACGTTCATCTGTTGAACGATGATGATGACATGATTTATATCCCAAACAACCTTGTGCTAAACTCTGAGGTAGTCAATTATACCAAGCGCGAAATAAAACGCACCAGTATTGAGTTTGAGATTGACCTGAAACACCTGATGAACGTGGAAGAATTGGAGGCAAAACTGATACACACCCTCAGACCTTTCCACAACCTGATCAAACCCGATAGTTACTATCTTAGGGTGGCGGATGTAAAAAAAGATTGTGTCGTCATGAAATTTCAATACATCCTCAACGAGCCAAACAAAGAGTTGGAACGCCAAATCAGAAGGAGGGCCATCCGGCGTTTGGTTGAACTGATCAGTGAACGGGAAAAATTTGTAGATCAAATACCTGAATTGCCTGATATGCCTGGCCACAACGTGATATAAGACCACAAATGGCCATCAAAAATATGCATTTGCTTCTAACTTAATTATTCGCTCGATTATGCGCCTGTTTCTTACACTTTTGTTTGGCTTTATTGGCTTGGCCCCCCTTCTACCGCAACAAGCACCGCAATACAGCATGTTTGCACTAAACCAGTATTCCGTTAACCCCGCGTATGCCGGCTTGGATAACACACTGGTAGCCAATGGGATATACCGCCAACAATGGTCCAATCTTCAAGGCGCACCCGTTACGCAGCAACTGAACGCACATTTGCCCATATCAAAAATAAGCAGCGGTATGGGACTAAAAATTGAAAATGACGCAATAGGTGCACACAGAACGACACAAGCCATGATGTCCTTTAGCCATCATTTTGCCCTGGGGCAAAAAACCATATTGGCAATAGGTGCCGGTGCCGGTTTTATGCAATATGCGCTTGATGGCAACAAACTAAGGGCTCCAGAAGGCACTTATGTGGAACCAAGCGGTATTTTTAACCACAATGACCAATGGTTGCCCCAGGGGAAAATAACAGCTGGCGTGCCCGTGGCAGAAGCAGGCCTGTTTTTGCAGTCCGGCAACTTTGAACTGGGCGCATCCGTACTCCCGCTGTTTGCGCCAGTGCTGAGCGCCACGGACAATCAGCGTGATTTTTCGCTTGCCCCGGTCCGACACTATGTGTTGTATTCCGCTCTGAAAGTGGACCTTTTTGAAGACCTAATGTTAAAACCTGCTGTTTTGCTCAAAAATGACAAATCTGAAACGCAAATGGAAATTTCAGTTCTGGGACAATGGAGAGAAAATATTTTTGCTGGCAGCTCACTCCGCGGATTTACAGCCTCAGCGCGTGATGCTGTGGTAATTTTTGGCGGATTTAAGTTAAATGAGCGCACAACATTGGGTTATGCCTTTGATTTGCCCCTTTCACCGCTAAAAGCAGTCAATCGGGGCAGCCATGAATTGTTGCTTCGCTACAGCTTGAACAAACCTGTTGGTGCCGGTAAGTTGCCACCTGTAATATATAACCCCCGTTTTTTGTAAAAATGACCACCGGCACTTCGCCTTTTTTTAAGAAAAGCAGCACAAAATTTTTTCAGGCTTGTGAAAAACAAATTGATTTGTACTTTTGCCCCCGCTTCATCATACCAGATATATAAACAGTAGGCCCTACAGCGCCACAAAACATACTGATCGTGTCATTTTGATAGTTGGTTTTGGGATGTTTATTTTAAAAAAATGGACATACCATACAATCTAAAGTTAAAAAATCGTTTGTCGGTGTCTTTTTGGCAAGAAATTGGTTAAACGTACCCATTTTATGGTGGGTGTATCATCAAAAATATAATCAACAAACCAACTACTTCGATCTCTTTCCAACCTAGACATTTTTAATAGGAAAACACGGGTGTTTAAAAACATGAAACAACTACAAAATTCATTCTTGCTGCTGCTACTGTTTGCCGCAGCCCTAATCTCCTCATGTGGCCGTAAAGAAAGTGGCCAGTTGGTCGGTGTTCTTGACCGTCCGAGTTGGAAAGGCATCAACCCTTACGGTATGGTGTATGTCCCTTCAGGTACGCTCCACATAGGTACCGGTGACGAAGACCTGAGCCGTCAAATGGTTCAGCGTCCAAAATCCATCTCTATCCAAGGTTTCTTCATGGATGAAACCGAGATCACCAACAATGAGTATCGCCAGTTTGTTAACTGGGTTCTTGACTCAATTGCCCACGATAAACTCCAACTCTACATGGAGGACACGGAAGGCAATGGTGACATTTCTGACAATCGCATTGACTGGGAGCAGGAAGTGGATTGGGAAGAAAGCGCCGAAGAACTTTCAGACCTTTTCTACCAAGGCAATGACAAATTTGCTGGTCGCAGAGAATTGGATGTGAGCAAAATGGTCTTCGAATACGAATGGATCGAATGGCAAAAAGCAGCTCATGCTAAAAATGTGAGCCGTACTTCTTTGCTGCGTAAAGAAAAAGTACCCATTTACCCCGATACATTGGTGTGGGTACGCGATTTCGCCTATTCTTATAATGAACCTTTTACCCGTAACTATTTCTGGCACCCGGCCTTTGATGATTACCCCGTAGTAGGTGTAAACTGGAGAATGGCCAATGCCTTTAGTTTCTGGAGGGGCAAACTTTGGAACATGTACTCTGATACACGTACAGAGGAGTTCCGTCTTCCTACAGAGCATGAGTGGGAATGGGCCGCACGCGGTGGCCGCGAGGGCGCACCTTACCCTTGGGGCGCATACTATACCCGCAACGCTAAAGGTTGCCTTTTGGCTAACTTTAAACCCGGCCGCGGTAACTATCCCGAAGATGGTGGCCTGTACACTGTAAAAGCGGATAGCTATTACCCGAACGACTATGGCTTGTACTGCATGGCTGGTAATGTATCCGAGTGGACTTCCACTGCATTTTACGAAAACTCTTATGCTTTCGTACATGACCTTAACCCGGACATGCGCTATGATGCAAAAGATGAAGACCCTATCACCTACAAACGTAAAGTTATCCGTGGTGGCTCATGGAAAGATGTTGCCTTTTTCCTGCAAACAGGTACCCGTAATTATGAGTACCAGGATACCACAAAAAGCTATGTTGGTTTCCGTTGCGTGCTGACTTTCCTGGGCCGCTCCATCAATGATTTCTAATTTGGGAAAATAATATTTGCCCAAATACAATATTCTGGTGCGACAGTTCGTTTACATTTCATTCACAAAACAACACGAATTGTCGCACCATTTTAATACATATAGGGTATGTCCACATCAAAATCTCCCCCCTCTTGAGGGTGTGACAAGCCCTTACCCTTCCCAACAACCGTATTTACTTAATCTTATCCCGTGCACATGTCAGCCAGATTTTCCGCCGCAGCAATGCAAATTGCCACCGCAGCGTCATAGTCGGGCTATAAATTTAAGGATTTCCAAAATTTTATTTGGGGATTTAAAGTAGTGATTACTACTTTTGCCGCGCTCAAAACACGCACAGCGTTTTGAATATATTTTCGTCGAACCTTTTTTTCAACTGTTAAAAAATTTCAATCAATGAGTTTTATTAAGTCAAAAGGCTTTAAAAGAGCAAAGAACTTTCTCATCGGCGTCGGCGCTGCCTTCGTATTGGCAGGTGCTCTGTTTAAACTCGAAAGCTGGGAAGGTGCATCTGAAATGCTGATCCTCGGTATGGGTATCGAAATCTTTATCTTCCTTATGCTGGGTATTCTCCCACCAGAACCGGACTACTACTGGCATAAGCTGTACCCAGGCTTGGATGATTATGACTCCCGTATGCAGCCCCTCACAGCTGGTGGCACTAACATGCCTGATGTAGCACCTTTGCATGGTGATGTCATCGAACGCCAATTGGGTGGTATGCTGACCGAGCTGCAATCTATGTCAAAAAGCATGAGTGCACTCAAATCCCTTCAGGAAGTTGATTTCTCCGGCACACAAGAGCAGGTGAAGTCTATGAGCAACTTCTATACTAAAATGAACGAGGCTATGTCCGACATGGCCAAATCAGCAGAAGACGTTAAGGCTTACAAAGATCAGCTGTCTTCTCTGAACAAAAACCTCGGTTCTTTGAACACCGTTTATGGCAATATGCTTTCTGCAATGGCCAACATCGGTCGTCAGTAATTTTTTGTGGTGTTTGATGGCCCAAAACCATCATCCATTGCGTATGACATTCACCAATTCATTTTAAAATTTAAATTATTTAAAATATGTCAATACCAAAGGAGCCGCGGCAACTCATGATCAACCTGATGTATCTGGTGTTGACCGCGCTGCTGGCACTCAACGTGTCAGCCGAGGTAATGAATGCTTTCTTCTCGCTCGACAAGGGGATGAAAGAAAGCCGTGCAATTGTGGAAAAAAATAATGAATCCCTGACCCAAGCCATTGAGAAAGGGGCTAAAGATTATCCATCTGCGCAAGCAGAAGACTACAAAAATCGTGCGATAAAGATTAATCAATTGTCCAACGAATTTGTAGGATATATTGAAGAGATTCGCAAAAATCTCTTCGAGAAGGCAGGCGGCCAAAACCCTAAAATACCGGACCAACCCAAGGATATTCGTAACAAGGATATTACCACAAAAATGTTTGTGAATGAAGGGCTTGGCAATGAGATTATGGGTAAAATTACGGAAACTCGTAATGAAATCATTAAACTTGTTGACAATGATGCTACTACAGTAGCAGCCCTTTCGCTTAATGTAGAAGAATTACCTTCCGGGACAAAAGCTAAAAACTGGTCTGAGTTCAAATTCAAACAAATGCCTGTTTCTGCTGTATTCCCATTGTTGGGTAAAATTCAGAGCGACGCTAAAAGTTCTGCAACAGCAGCCCTTAACTATTGCGCCACAAAAGTACAGGGTACCGACCTCAAATTCGACAAGTTTATACCGGGTGTAAACCCTAAGAAAAACTATGTTATTTTGGGAGAGAATTTTGAAGCTGAAGTATTTTTGAGCGCATTTAGCTCAAAAGCCGATAACATCTCTATTTCAGCAGGTGGTCGTCAACTTGCCCTTAAAGATGGTATCGGTACGTTTACCGATAAGCCATCTTCTGTAGGTGAAAAGAAATATAATGTAACCATTAATCTGCGCAATCCTACAACAGGTAAAACAGAGTCTGTTTCAAAAGAATTCTCTTACGAAGTAGGCCAACGTTCAGTAGCGGTTCAGTTGGACAAAATGAACGTATTCTATATTGGTGTAGATAACCCAATCTCTGTTTCTGCAGCGGGTGTGCCATCTACTCAAGTAAAGGTTACTGGCTCTGGTGGCGGTATTAATTTATCACCTGCTGGCGCTGCTGGCAAGTATAACGTTAAGGTTACTACCCCCGGTGAGGCAACAATTACCGTAGCAGGTGGTGGTGTTTCCCAAACCTTCCCATTCCGTGTCAAGCGTATTCCCGACCCGAACCCACGTTTGGGTGGTAACCCTAAAAACAAAGGCGGTACCATGGGTAATGGTGAATTCAAGGCACAGGGCGGTATGTCTGCCATTCTTGAAGGCTTTGACTTTGACGCAAAATGTGACGTGGTTGGCTTTGACTTTGCCTACTTGGCCAAACGCCAAGACCCGATTACCAAAATTAATGCAGGTGCTCGCTGGTCTGGTGAAATTGCAGAGTTGATCCAAAAAGCGAAACCAGGCGATGCTTACTTCTTTGATGATGTAAAATGCAAATGCCCTGGTGATATAGCTGCCCGTAACATCGGCAGCATCTCCTACAAGATCAAGTAATTCTTAACGGGATACTAAAGTGCCGCAGCCTGCGTTCTTGCGCAGGCTGCGGCCTTTGCACAAAATACTAAACACATTTATTCACTTAATCAAAACTGCTGCGAGTCATGAAAATTTCTATCAAATGGACTTGCCTGTGCCTCCTAATGTTCCTTGCCGGAACCAATCTGATGGCACAAGACCCCGAAGAAGTCGAGGTAAAAACAGAAGTCAGCGAAGAAGAAGCCCCTGGTGACGCTCCGCTTGACGACATCGTTAAAAAAGACATCATGCAGGAGCGCCGTGTGCTGCCCTATCAGCCCATCCGCGAAAGTGATGTTTTTTGGGAAAAACGCATCTGGCGCATTATTGATGTGCGCGAAAAGATGAACCTCCCATTCGCCTACCCACAGGACCCATTCTTCACCATCCTTTCTGATGCAGCCACCAAAGGCGACCTGCCAGTTTATGATGTGGATGAAGATGGCGCAAAATTTAAAAAGCGCATGAGTACGGACAACGTTCTCTCTATGTTGTCAAAAACCGACACCGTCGTAACTTTTGACCCGGAGACCTACGAAGAAAAAATCCAGATCGTACGCAATGACATTAACTGGGAAGACGTAAAGCGTTTCCGTGTTAAAGAAGTTTGGTTCTTTGACAAAGAAACTTCAACCATGCAGGTGCGTATCCTTGGTATTGCACCTATGATTGACGTAAAGGACAACGAAGGAAACTTCCGTTTTGAAAAGCCTATGTTCTGGGTGAATTATCCTCAGGCGCGTGAACTGTTTGCTCGCCACCGCGTGTACACCATGGGCGGCAACACCAACGCAACCATTTCATGGGAAGACCTCTTCGAAATGCGCTCATTCTCCAGTTATATCTACAAGGAATCAAACGTGTATGATCGCAAAATTGACGATTATCTCTCTGGTTTGGATATCATGATGGAGTCTGAAAAAATCAAAAATGATATTTTCAACTTCGAACATGACCTCTGGCAATATTGAGTGTTGAAAGTATGCTGATTTAATAATCAGGTACTTACCATCATGTTTGATCCTAAAGCGGACAAATTCTTTTACCGGAATTTGTCCGCTTTTTGTTTGCATGCCCTAAGTTATGATAGGTTGATTACTTTTGCGTCGAATTTTAAAGCACTTAGCAGATTTCACTGAAAATGGCAAAACGACCTGTTGCCCCACAAAAGGCAAACAACACACGCGCAACAACTAAATCTGCTGCCGCAGATGTACAGGCCAAGGACTCAAAACCCGGCTGGTTTATAGGTGCCCTTATCGTATTGGCGCTTACTGCCGCCTGTTATTTCCCCTCATTAAAAAACCAGTTAGTCAACTGGGATGACGATCCGAACATTACGGAAAACCCAAACATCGTACAACTGGGGGTAGGATCCAGCTTTGGCGAAACAACCAAAAACATATTTAGCTTGGATAAAGGAGCGGTAATTGGCAACTACAACCCGCTACCTATTTTCACTTTTGCGATTGAAAAACAATTGTTCGGAAAGGTTGATCCCAAAGTAATCCATACCAATAATTTGCTCCTTCACTTGATTACTACTTTTCTGGTGATGCTGCTGTTGGCCCGCATGGGTATTGGCCGTTGGGGCATATTGGTGGGTGGCTTTTTATTTGGCCTGCATCCTATGCGTGTTGAGTCCGTGGCTTGGGCAACCGAAAGAAAAGACGTGCTGTTCGCGGCGTTTTATTTTGGCGCATTGCTGACCTATGTCGCCTGGTTAAAAGCAGCATCCTCCGGGCGGCGCATGCTGCTGATGGCTGCTACCTTTGTTTTGGGCCTTTTGTCTTTATATGCTAAAGTACAGGCTGTTTCTCTTCCTTTTTCCATGTTGATGCTTGATTTTTGGTTTAAACGGGAAAAAGGATTTGTAGCGCTTTCTTTGGAAAAACTTCCGTATTGGGCTTTGTCATTTGCCTTTGGTATGGTGAATCTGTTCACGCTCGGTTCACCTACAGCGGTCAAACTGTTCAAGGCATTAGGGGTGGTTGCTTCGGATTATCAGGCATCCTTGGTTTCCATCAATGAAGATAAGGGGGTTACGGATTTTAGTTTTTTGGATCGCCTTTGTATAGGTGCCTATTCTTTTTGTGTTTACCTGTATAAACTGATTATTCCTTATCCCATGTCACCGCTGTATCCATATCCCAAGCCACTTCCGGCTATGGTATATGTTGCACCGTTTTTGTTCATAGGTATATGGTTTGGCATTTGGTGGTTATGGAAGCGCGGTAATCGAATATGGGTATTTGGTATGCTCTTTTTCTTCCTTAATGTCATGTTCCTGCTTCAGGTGCTGGGCGCTGGCCAAGGTTTTCTGGCTGATCGTTTTACTTACGTTCCTTACTTTGGGTTGTTTGCCGTGGCTGCCTATTATTTCGACCAATATTTTCAGGTAGAAAAATTAAAGATGCCCTTGGCTGCCCTTGCAAGTGTAGCAGCCCTGTTTTATTGTATTTACACGGTAAAGCAAATTGCTGTATGGGAAAATGGTGAAACCCTTTGGACGCATGTTATGAAATACGAAAAAATGACCAATTCGCTACCGTACTGGAACAGGGGCCAATATCGGCGAAGCCAGGGCCGCTATGAGGACGCCCTTAAAGACTATACACAGGCCATCAACATTGAGCCAAATAAAGCAGAATTGAGAAATAGTCGGGGCAAAACCCATTTTGACATGGGGATGAATCCCAAATACAAGAACCAATCGAGGGAATTGATTTTAAAAGCGATAGAAGATTATGATGCTGGCCTTTCATTTGGTAAGATCAGTGACAAAAATAAAGGCGAGATATTGATCAATAGGGGCGCTGCGCATGGCGCATTGGGTGATTTCCAAAAAACAGTGGAGGATATCACCGAAGGACTGAAGCATGATGCGACCAATAAGAACGGATATTTTAATCGTTCCATTGCCAATTATACCTTGGGCAGGTACAAAGAAGCCTTGTTGGACTATACCAAATACCTTGAATTTGACCCATTTAATGCCAATGTATGGTATGAAAGCGGTATGATCCAACGTGTTTTAGGGGATCAAAATGATGCCCTTCGGCGCCTGAACAATGCGATCAAATACGACCCCCGTATCAGTTATGCCTATCGGGAGCGCGCACGTGTTCATGCTCTGATGGGCCAAAAAGCATTGGCAGAAAAGGATTACGGCTTGGCCAAGCAATTGGGGCTTGACAAAGAAGCAATGGATTTGCAGTTGATGGGGCAATAAACCTTACCGTGATAATGTGATGATTTGGCAATATAATGTTGTATAACACCATCACATTAAGAAGGATCACATTATCTTATTCACGAATTATCACATTCATAACCATGAACTACATCGCAGAAGTGATCGGAACGGCCTTGCTTATCCTTTTGGGTAATGGCGTGGTGGCAGGTGTGGTGCTACGAGGCACCAAAAACGAAAACGCCGGCTGGTTGGTCATAACTTTTGGCTGGGCGCTTGCCGTCACTTTTGCAGTATATGCAGTTGGGGCTGTATCCATATCCCAAGCCACTTCCGGCTATGGTATATGTTGCACCGTTTTTGTTCATAGGTATATGGTTTGGCATTTGGTGGTTATGGAAGCGCGGTAATCGAATATGGGTATTTGGTATGCTCTTTTTCTTCCTTAATGTCATGTTCCTGCTTCAGGTGCTGGGCGCTGGCCAAGGTTTTCTGGCTGATCGTTTTACTTACGTTCCTTACTTTGGGTTGTTTGCCGTGGCTGCCTATTATTTCGACCAATATTTTCAGGTAGAAAAATTAAAGATGCCCTTGGCTGCCCTTGCAAGTGTAGCAGCCCTGTTTTATTGTATTTACACGGTAAAGCAAATTGCTGTATGGGAAAATGGTGAAACCCTTTGGACGCATGTTATGAAATACGAAAAAATGACCAATTCGCTACCGTACTGGAACAGGGGCCAATATCGGCGAAGCCAGGGCCGCTATGAGGACGCCCTTAAAGACTATACACAGGCCATCAACATTGAGCCAAATAAAGCAGAATTGAGAAATAGTCGGGGCAAAACCCATTTTGACATGGGGATGAATCCCAAATACAAGAACCAATCGAGGGAATTGATTTTAAAAGCGATAGAAGATTATGATGCTGGCCTTTCATTTGGTAAGATCAGTGACAAAAATAAAGGCGAGATATTGATCAATAGGGGCGCTGCGCATGGCGCATTGGGTGATTTCCAAAAAACAGTGGAGGATATCACCGAAGGACTGAAGCATGATGCGACCAATAAGAACGGATATTTTAATCGTTCCATTGCCAATTATACCTTGGGCAGGTACAAAGAAGCCTTGTTGGACTATACCAAATACCTTGAATTTGACCCATTTAATGCCAATGTATGGTATGAAAGCGGTATGATCCAACGTGTTTTAGGGGATCAAAATGATGCCCTTCGGCGCCTGAACAATGCGATCAAATACGACCCCCGTATCAGTTATGCCTATCGGGAGCGCGCACGTGTTCATGCTCTGATGGGCCAAAAAGCATTGGCAGAAAAGGATTACGGCTTGGCCAAGCAATTGGGGCTTGACAAAGAAGCAATGGATTTGCAGTTGATGGGGCAATAAACCTTACCGTGATAATGTGATGATTTGGCAATATAATGTTGTATAACACCATCACATTAAGAAGGATCACATTATCTTATTCACGAATTATCACATTCATAACCATGAACTACATCGCAGAAGTGATCGGAACGGCCTTGCTTATCCTTTTGGGTAATGGCGTGGTGGCAGGTGTGGTGCTACGAGGCACCAAAAACGAAAACGCCGGCTGGTTGGTCATAACTTTTGGCTGGGCGCTTGCCGTCACTTTTGCAGTATATGCAGTTGGGCAAGTCAGCGGGGCTCACCTCAACCCGGCTGTGAGTATAGCCTTGGCGGTTGTAGGAAAATTTGAATGGCGTTTGGTGCCAGGCTATATAGCCGCCCAGATGTTGGGTGCCATGATTGGGGCTGCCTTAGTTTGGTTGCATTATTTTCCGCACTGGGAAAAAACGGATGACAAAGCAGCGAAATTGGCTGTTTTTTGTACTGCCCCGGCAATAAGACATAACTGGAGCAATATTATAGGTGAATTTATCGGTACCTTCATTTTGCTTTTTGGCCTTTCAGCCATAGGTGCCAATCGTTTCGCGGAGGGCCTAAATCCAATGGTGGTCGGCGCCTTGGTCTTATCCATAGGCTTGTCATTGGGCGGGACCACCGGCTATGCGATCAATCCTGCTCGCGACCTTGGGCCTCGAATAGCCCATGCCCTGCTTCCAGTGCATGGCAAAGGAGATTCTGATTGGAATTATGCCTGGATACCTGTCCTGGGGCCAATTCTGGGTGGCATCTGCGGTGCATTGGCCTATCAAACACTTTTATAACCCTTACAACAACCCTACCCTTATGATAATTGTACAGGATAAATTGGTAAGTGATGATGTAGTACAAGAACATTTTATCTGTAACTTGTCTGCCTGCAAAGGTGCCTGCTGCTGGGAAGGCGACTATGGGGCGCCATTGGAGCAAGAGGAAAAGGCTGTATTGGAACAGATATATGAAAAGGTAAAGCCATTTATGCGCACAGAAGGCATCGCTGCGGTGGAAAAACAGGGAAAATATGAGTGGTTTGAAGGGATGGAGGATTACGGCACTACCCTTGTGGAAGGCAAAGCCTGCGCCTATCTGAATTATGATGATAATGGCATTGGCCAATGCGCTATTGAAACAGCCTGGAAGGCTGGCGAAATTGATTTTCAAAAGCCCATTTCCTGTCACCTTTACCCTATTCGAGTGGAGCGATTTGAACATTTTGATTCTTATGCCTTAAATTATGATCGGTGGAAAATATGCGCCGCAGCTTGTACGCTGGGAGAGAAGGAAAAAGTACCGGTTTACCGTTTTGTAAAAGATGCTATTATCCGCCGTTTTGGAGCCGATTTTTATGAAGAATTGGATGCTGCCGCAGATTTTATGCGATCAGAATCAGGCCACAACGGTTGATCCTCTAAGTAAAGTCATTCAGATTTGTAGTAAAAAAATTCATGTCTCAATCCCTTGATGTTGTTATCCCTTGTTACAACCCGCCCATCGGCTGGGAAGGGGAAGTGGCCCGAAAGTTCTTGGCTTTCAGGGCATTTACTCCTGACTTGGGGCTTGAGCTGCGTCTGGTAGTAGTTAATGATGGTTCGATGAGAAATGCCTCGGCAGAAAACTTTGAGCGGTTAAGGACACACTTACCCGATGTTTTGATCGTAAATTATACTGAAAACAGAGGAAAAGGTTATGCTTTGCGGCAAGGAGTATTGGCCTCAACGGCGGATTTGATCTTGGTGACAGATACTGATTTTCCTTATACATTGGCCAGCATGAGGCGTATCGTAGAATGCCTTCGGCTTAAGGGTGGCATTGCTGCCGGTAATAGGGACATGGGTTATTATGACCATGTGCCTGCTTTCAGGCGCTGGTTATCCAAAACCCTTCGGTGGGTGTTGCGCTA
This sequence comes from uncultured Saprospiraceae bacterium, assembly GCA_964539805.1. GTDB lineage: Bacteria > Bacteroidota > Bacteroidia > Chitinophagales > Saprospiraceae > M3007. Next base: position 14,542 of record CAZIKN010000083.1, read on the forward strand.
CGTTTTACGTCAGCCTGTGGACGATTCTCAATGTGGACTTAAGGGGTTTGACCAAGCGGGCAAAGCCATTTTTTTACAGACTACAATTGATCGCTTTTTGTTTGATCTTGAGTTTCTGATGTTGGCTCGCGGTAGGGTAGGGGTGACCCCGGTTACAGTTCAGTTGACGGAAGGTATTGTATTTAGCAAGGTCGGGTTGCGTATTTTATTTACAGAAGGCAAAAATTTTCTGATCTTAATTTTCAAAAATATGGTGTCAAGGGCCTAATGGTGCACACTTGACGTAATGTGATATGGACAAAATTGAACAAATTGAACATACCCTGCATGATTTAGGCCACATTAAGCGCTCAGATACCTTCTGGGGCTTTGTTGCCGCGCTTTTATTAGCAACGGGCTTGCTTTGGCTCAAACATGGCGAATGGCTGGACAAGCCTAATGATGTTATTCTTGGCGAGTCATCTGACGGATACAAAAATTATATGACCGCCACCTGGCATACCATCCATGATACTACCTTTACGCATTATGGGGGCATGAACTATCCCTATGGTGATCATGTGCTTTTTACGGATTGCCAGCCCATCCTGAGCACCGCCATGCAATGGTGGAACCATAACATCAGTGATATCAGCCAGGAAACGGTGGGGTACCTGAATGTCATTATGATGTACGGGTTTGTATTTTGTGCCGGTTTTTTGTTTCTGTTGTTCCGAAAATTGCACTTGCCAGTTTGGTATGCCATACTTGCGGCCCTCCCAATGACCTTTATGTCGCCCCAGTTTGAGCGCATTGATGGCCATTACGGCCTTGCACATGCCTGGTTTGTACCATTGCTGCTGCTTTTATTATGCCGTTATGAAGAGCAAAAAAGCCGTCGGTACCACAGTTTGCATATTGGCATATTGGTTTGGTTCGGGGCGCAGCTGCACTTCTATAATTTTGGGCTGAGCGCATTGTTCCTGAGCTTGTACACTGGCGTTCAGGTATTGAGCAATTTTACACGTGACAACATCATGCGCCGCTTTAGCCATTGGGTGGTTATGGTGGTCTTGCCTTTCTTCCTCCTTAACTTATGGCTGCGCTGGTCGGATTTTTGTGCGGACAGGCCCGCGTATCCTTGGGGTTTTCTGCATTATATTGGCCATTGGGAGGGGGTTTTTCTTCCTTATGAGGGTCTTCCGTTGTTTGACTGGATTGATAAAAATATTATCCACATCAGAAGAATTGGCAGTGAATCACATGCCTACGTTGGAGCTGCCGCCACTTTGTACACTATTTACCTGCTTTTTTCACGTTTCAAACTGTTTGATAAAACCTGGGATGAGGCGGCCTATCACCGCGTACACAAACAATACCTCCGCGGTATTTTTAGCGCTGCATTTATCCTGTTGGTATTTTCCTGCGGCTTCCCTTTTGCCATCAAAGGCATGGACTGGATGGTAGAATACATGGGGCCGTTCCGCCAGTTCAGGGGCTTGGGCCGCTTTACATGGGCATGGTATCATGTGGTCAACATCTGTTTGTTTTATGCCGCATGGAATTACAGCAAGCGGTTTAAAGGATTTAAAGACGGGAAATATCCCTGGTTTTCATGGGTTATTGCATTGACTCCAGTTGCCATATTGGCTTATGAGGCCTACTTATATCAAGGTCAAAAACGACTTGATCTAAAACCCAATAATTGCCGCAGGGAAATATTTGTGGATTCACCCGAACATTGGATGAACAAGGTGGACTTTTCACCCTATCAGGCACTCATGCCTTTGCCCTATTATCATGTAGGTTCTGAAAACCTTTGGATGGACATAGATCCCGGATCATTCCATTTTAAAAGAATGCAGGCGAGCGCCCTGCACTCCGGTGTGCCGGATATGGGGGTAAACATGAGCCGCCAATCCATTGGCCACATGCTAAAGTCAGTGCAATTTGCGCTGCCGCCATGCGTAATGCCTGAATTGTTGGATGAAATGCCTAATGAAAAGCCCATTGCGTTGATGGTAAAGAATGAACAATGGGAGGAGATCAAAATTCGCTATAAGCACTTGGTATCCAAAGCAAAAGAGGTATATAACAACCCGGATATGCGCATTCTTTCCTTAAGTTTGGACAGTGTTAAAACCTATCGTACGGAAATGATGGCCGAACTGGAGGCAGATATGAATCGGGTAGCCATTCACGATGCTGGTAATGGTTGGAAAAGCGACCAGGCGCCTTTGTTTTATCGTCATTTGGGCTTTGATTCCATCTCTTCAAAAAATGTGTTTCAGGGGAAAGGCGCCGTAAGCGGTATAATGAGCGATACGACTATGCTCTACCGTGATAATATTCCGGTAGGCTCGTATTATCTGAGCATGTGGATTTACGTCAAAGATGATGGTGCGATGACCCATGAAGTCAAAATCGTGGAAAACGCAAAGGCCACAGGACAGGAAATCAGACTTGCACATGAGGGGCTACGTTATTACCTCAAGGCCATAGTAAATGGATGGGCTTTATTTGACATCCCATTCTTAGTGACGCAGGAGGGAACCGTAACAAGTATTTTCTTGCAAAAAAAGACGGTCAATTTACCCTTCACTGTGGATGAGGTGCAAATCAAACATACCAATATGACCCTTTTCAGGAGAGAGCCTGATTGGTTAGTACGCAATAATTATTGGTACAAACGATAAACCTGAAAAGCTGAGGGCGCTTTGCAGGCGAAGGTAATCATGTCTTTTTGCCAATACGACCATATATGAAAGGGCCATTTATTAAATATGTTACCACATCTCGTATAACAGCCCTCATGCTGTTGGCGTGTATGGGTCTTTGCCGGCCATTATGGGATATCTCTCTAAGGGAATGGCATTTTCCCGTGGCCCCTGTTGTTTCAGGTATGCCAAATTTGCCGGCGCATTACCATCGCTATTTATTCGTTTTTTTGCTGGTCGCATTGTTTTTCCTCATGGCTTGGCCAAGGCAAAAATGGGTATTGGGTGGGGTGGTTCTATGGTTGACAGGTATGTGTGTTTTGGATGTAAATCGCCTGCAACCCTGGGTTTGGATGAGCATATTGGTTTTTGGTGTGGTATGGTTGTCAGATAAAGATAAGGAAACCGAAATATTTGCGCTACGCTTATTGATGGCGGGAATATACTTTTGGAGCGGTTTCAATAAAATTACACCCTATTTTGTTGAAGGCGATTTTATCTGGTTTTTGGAAACATTTGCCTTCAGCCGCCCAGTGGCCCAATGGCCAGTCTTGGGTTATGGCTTAGCCCTGTTTGAGCTGTTTTTTGCCTTTGGCCTGCTTTGGCAGCGCTCGCAGAGAATGACGGCTTTTGTGGTCATTGGCTTTCACTTGTGTACGGTTTTTTATCTTGGGCCATTGGGGCGGAACTGGAACCAGGTAGTGATCCCCTGGAATTTGGGCATGGCTGTATTGGTTTACGTTCTTTTTCTCCACTTAGGACACATCCGGGGCAATAAACCCTTTTGGAGCGCCTGTTTTTCAGGTTTTGCCACTGTTTTGATCGTGACCTTGGTATGGCTGGCCCCAGTGCTGCATTTTTTTGGGGGCTGGCCCCATGGGCTTTCCTGGGAATTATACACCAATACCCAAACAGAGTTGACCTATTACAAGCCGGCCAATGCTTTGTACACCACTAAGCATTGTGATTACCTTTTTTCGACTTTCCATTTTGAGGAGGACCGTACAAAAATGTTGATTGAAGATTGGGCATTGAATGACTTGAAGGTTCCTCAGTTTGTAGCAGAAAGGTCATTAATGGTGCCTGCCCGTCAATTGTGCCAATGCTCTAACCATGACAGCGCCGGTATATATGTACTGCGCGTTCATCGTTTTGATCGTTCCAAAGAAGAATTGCAATGGATACCGTGTTCTAAATTAAAATAGGCATATTTCCTGTCAATCACCATCTAAAATCCCGCACTTCATCTAAAACACCTTTTGACATTGTGCCAATTAGCGATCATTGGCACAAAATGTGTTCCAATTCATTTTTGTCAACAAGGTGCTAATTCACTTATTAATATTTGCCAACTACAGGCATTAGTGAAATCTTAGCTCCCTAAATACACCCACAACCCTGACCGTTTATCAGGACTAATACTCATCACTCGAATTGTTTCGCCTTGCCGCCATATTCCCCGTATTGTTTCTGCTGCCATTGGGTAGTGGGCATGAGATCGTGGCTCCTCCAACACAGGTGCCAACGTTGACCGGTGTGGATGTTTCACATTATCAAAAAAGGATAGCGTGGGATATGGTAGCAGAAAAAGGAGAAGTTGACTTTGTGTTTGTAAAGGCTACCGAAGGTCATGATTACCAGGATAGCCTTTTTGCCCGAAATTGGGAGGCATTGGGGCGACATGCTATAACCCGAGGGGCTTACCACTTTTTCCGAGCCTATGGTTGTGGAGAAGAGCAGGCCAAATTGTTCCTTTCCACGGTACAGATGTGCCCGGGAGATTTGCGACCCGTTTTGGATATTGAACGTTTAGATGGTATTTCACCGGAAATAATGATACAGGAAGCCAAAATTTGGTGCAATATCATTGAGCAAACCCTCCATTGCAAACCCATTATTTACAGTGGGCAACATTTTTATGATCGCTTCCTAAGCCCGCATTTTGATCAATATCCCCTTTGGATTGCCAGATATTCCAATGCAGAGCCTTATTTGTCTGATTGCAAGCCGTGGGATATTTGGCAATATTCCAACCAAGGTTGTATTGATGGCATTTGTACCCGCGTTGACCTGAATATTTTCCCGGGCACTACTGAGACACTGGATCGGTTGCGATGGTATCCCGCTGAAAATGAAGCAGTTGTGGGTGAAACCAAGGTTTTTGCTGCGCCGTAAAAAAATATCATTTCTTCTTAAAACGATAGGAATACAGATCCGGCTCGCCCTCATAATATCCATCCAGCACAAGACTGTTATAGGCACCGCGCATGATGTCAATAGCTTCCCCGGCATTGCTGATTCGGTTACCATTAATGCTGGTAATGACAAAACCCGGCTGCATGTTGACGCTGGCCACTGTGCTTCCTCGTCGGATACTACTGACCATGGCACCTTGTATATGCAGATCCCGCCGTTCCAATTTACTTAGGTCCCTTACAACAAGCCCAAGTTCTGCTTCCAGTTCATCCCCTTGCACTTTGGCAATGGTAGTGGCATTATTGCTGTCTTTGAGGGTTGTTTTTACTTTTACTTTGCGCCCGTTGCGCCAGTACTCCAAAGATATAGGCTCTCCCGGGCGGAAACGGCCCACTATCTCCTGTAATTCAGCAGCACTGCGTACCCTTGTGTCTGCCACTCCTACAATAACGTCTCCTGTTTGAAGGCCGGCATCTGAGGCTGCGCCACTATTGCTTACTCGGGTGACATAAACACCTTCCGCGTTGGGTAGCCCCATTTCACGTGCGGTTTCGCTATCCAAATCTTCGATATTGATACCTAAGTAAGCGCGTTGCACATCACCAAACTCACGAAGGTCACGAACTACTTTTTGTACCAAATTGGAAGGCACTGCAAAGGAATACCCTTCATAGCTGCCTGATTCTGTGATAATGGCGGTGTTAATGCCCACCAATTCGCCCAAAGAATTGATCAAAGCCCCGCCACTGTTGCCTGGATTGACTGCGGCATCGGTTTGGATAAATGACTCAATGCTTTTTCCGCCGCCTAAGATGTTGATGTTTCTGCCTTTGGCACTTACGATGCCTGCAGTTACGGTGCTTTCTAAGTTAAAAGGATTGCCGACCGCCAATACCCATTCACCTACGCGAACGGAATCACTGTTGCCAAAGACCAAAAAAGGAAGGTTTTGCTCTTCTATTTTCAGTAAGGCAATATCCGTGCTTGGGTCAGAGCCTATAAGTTTGGCCTTGTACACGCGCTTGTCCGCGAGGGTTACTTTGATGTCCTGACTGGTTTCAACTACATGGTGATTGGTTACGATGAGGCCATCAGGACTGACTACCACACCTGAACCGGATGAGCCTGTTAAGGCAGAGCCACCCCAGTTTCGGTCCTCCATGATCAGGGCTTTGATATTGACAACGGCCGGGGTACCTACCTCAGCTGCGACAATAAAATCCGTAGGGGATGATGAGTGGAAGGCGCTGTTTGACCTTGCATTAAAAAGCGTATTGACAAAAGAAGCATAGCGGGTTTCGTTCTCGGGGTGGTCCCAATAAGCGCCTTTGGCTCCAAAGAAATATTGATAGGCAAAAATGCTGAATAACGAACTGGCCACGCATGCAATGATTAATTTCAAGTTTTCCCGCATAGATGTAGTGTGCTGATTTTAAGGTTTAAATGCCCATAAAAGGCAAAGCACAGGCCAAACGCACCATGTCCCTGTTTTAGTTTGAACAAAATGACATACATGGCCAAATTTGGGGATAAATGACCAGTTTTTTCCGAAAAGTTGCATCGTAGCGGTTTTTTCAAGTCAAACTTGAAAAAACCGCTAATGAACAGCGCTTATTTCCCCAGCAGTTTCTGCCCGGCTTCCTTTGCCGCTTGCATATCCATGTAGTTTTGGGTCATTTTGGCCTTCATATTTTCCCAAAATTTGAGGGCATCAGCGGCAGCCATGCCATCAGGGGTATGAAGTTGAGGCATAAGGGTCATCATATCTTTTTCGGCTTTTTCCATGGCATTCAGCACATCGGTATATTGTTTGTTAACTTCAGGAGTCATTTGGCCGCTCACCATTTGTCCTTTTAATTCAAGCCCTGTTTGGTTCATTTCCGCCATTGCCTTCATTGCGTCATCATGAAGTGTCATGGTTTCTTTTTCCAGCATTTGATAGCCACCAGGTTCGGCACTGCCGGTTGGGGCAGCCACAGGTTTTAGGTCCATTTTACAAACCGGGCAAGTTCCCATTTCAGGATAGGTTTTGCCATTTTCACAATCCATGGGACAAGCGTATGCCGTTGCTGTACCGGGGCTATTGGTGCTGTTATTGCTGGTTTGGCCACAGGCAGCCATAAGGAGCAAGATTTGAAATAAAAATAATTGTATGCGCATGGCGTATGTTTATTTTAGAGGATAAAAAGTGCGCAAAGATAATAAGACTCTTTCGCGTTGATGCTGACAGGGGGCTTTTTGGCAAGGATTAAAAAATATTTCATCACCGGTGCACAATTATAAAACTGCTGCATAACTTGCCCCCGATTTCCGAAAAGCCAAGCCTAAGCGCTTATGCACTTTTGGAGGCGAATGCCGAAAAGCCTGATAGAGTAGGCGCAATTTCCTAATTTTCTAAAATTCAAATTTTTATGAAAAGAACCTTATTAACCATTCTGCTTGCGTTCTGTTTTTTCCAGTCTGCTCAACTTTTTGCTACTGATGTTGCAGCCAATGCAGGTTCTGTAGTGGTGGCAAAAATGCTCACACAGCATCAAAATGAATTGCCAGCTGCATTGTTGAACATGACAACCGGTGATTTCCTCAAAATGACCCCTAAAAAGGTTAAGGAAATGACGGGTCATAAATTGACGCTCAAGCAGACCATTGCGCTGAAAGCAACGCAAAAGATGGTGAAAAAACAACTTGGCGATGATGCTGGTGGTAGCAAAAGCCAGATTGTAGCACTTTTGTTGGTGCTTTTTGTGGGCGGGTTGGGTATCCACCGTCTGTACTTGGGCTACAAAAACTGGTGGCTCATGCTCATCACCTTGGGTGGTTGCGGTATCTGGACCTTGATTGACCTGATCAGAATTATCATGGGTGATATGAAGCCTGCTGATGGCAGTAACTATGACCCAAGCCTCTAAGCATTGGTTGTTATACGCCCGATTGGCCTTTTTTATCCTTGTGCCGATAGTGCTGTTGTTATTGCCTTCTGATTATTTTGATCAGGGGCAGGCACTTTGCCTTTCGGTGCTGTTGTTCAAGCAAGAGTGTTATGCTTGTGGTTTAACGCGTTCGGTCATGCACCTTATTCACTTTGAGTTTGCGGATGCATGGTACTATAATCCTTTAGGATTTATTGTGTTACCCGGGCTTGCTTGGCAATGGATTACCTGGTTTTTAAAAGATTGGCGGTCATTGCAATTGTTGCGCAGTACCTCTGGTACCGTGTAATGCAATGAAGACAGGGTTACAAAAAAGCGGTTTGTTTGAGGAGTCAAACAAACCGCTTTTTTGTATCATTGGCTAAGTACTTTCAATAGTGTTTTTACCTTGCTCGCTTTTTCCAGGGCCTCGGCAAGTGTTGAAGCGGTTATCGTTGCATGTCCCATTTTCCGAAATGGGGAAGTAGTGTTTTTGCCATAAAGATGAATGTGGACACCCGGTATGGCAAGACATTCTTCCATACCTGCATACCATACCGGTCCGGAGTGCCCCGGTTCGCCAAGCAGATTGATCATAACTGCCGGAATGATTTGATGGGGATCACCTAAGGGTAAGTTGCATATTCCACGCAGATGTTGTTGGAACTGGGAGGTCAATGCACTGTCAATAGTATGATGCCCGCTATTGTGTGGTCGGGGAGCTACCTCGTTGACCAACAAGCTTCCATCCCGGGTTAAAAACATTTCAACCGCGAGCACACCACATATATTATAGGTGTGAATGACCTGTTCAGCCAAAGCCTCGGCACGGGCCGCATCCAATGGGCTAATTTGGGCCGGGCATTTGAGGAACTCTACCAGATTGGCTTCCGGATGGAAATCCATGTCAACAGTGGGAAATACTCGCACCTCTCCCATATCGTTACGGGCTGCTATAACAGCAAGTTCCGTGTGAATAGGCGCCAGTACCTCTGCTAAGCAAGCGCCTGTTAGCAATTTGGTTTTTAGGTCGTCCGGCGTTCTTAAGATGGCAACCCCCTTGCCATCATAACCCGCGGTCCTTGATTTTTGTACCAAGGGCAAGGACCATCGGCCACTTTCTATGGCATTCAACAAGGCTTGCTCATCATCAAACAGTTCATAATGGGCACTGGGAATGTTATTGGCGCGATAAAATTCTTTTTGAAGACCTTTATCTTTGATGATGCTCAAGGATTCAGGTGAGGGGTGCACCGTCTTGCCTATTTTGGACAAATCTTTCAACGCCTGGACATTGACATGCTCAATCTCAATGGTAATTACATCAAGGTCCTGGCCAAAAGCCATTACATCATCATAGTTATTAAAATCTCCCTGAATGAACTGCTTGCAAACTCCTGCGGCTGGATAATCAGGGGATTTGTCCAGCACATAGGTCTTAAAATCCCAGTTTGCAGCCGCAAGGCATAACATTTTGCCTAATTGCCCTCCTCCCAGGATGCCAATTTTTTTAGTTGTTGAGAACATTTTTGGTGCTGAATATTGATGAAACAGGGCATTAAGGTATGACGAGTTTTTATTTTGGAAAATGGCAAAAAAAAATCAAAGTTGGAAATACTTATAAATCAGTGCTTTAAGGGCTAAGCAAGCGTAACCAAATAATATTTTTTAAAAAAAGTGAATGACCCTGTTGGCAGAATAAAAACTTGTTTTACCTTTGCGCCCGCTTTTGGAAATCACAATGAATAGCAAGACAAAAACAAAGAGATAAAGCAAAATTTTTGTAAAAATATTTTTCAAATCTCTTGGTTATATAAACTGCAAAATTCTACCTTTGCAGCCCCAAAACAAGGGAGCCAAAAAGTTGGTTCTTACTTACATAAAAGTTGCAGCCCGTTTGGGGGCATTCAGGGTTTTAATCCTGATTCGGTTCGAAGCCGATGCTTACTGCTAAGAAAGATCATATTAAATTCATTTAGTGTGGTTTATACTTAAGAGTTCATTGACATACTGGGAGAGGAGAGAGAGAGAGTAAAGGGAATAGAGTAATGGGATGAGCAAACGAGAGCGTTATTAGGATTTGAACTGAGAAGAGCAAAGTTTGGTTATGAAAAGCCAGGCAAGAATAGGAAGCGGAGAAAGGGCGCATGGGGGATGCCTTGGCTCCTGGAGGCGACGAAGGACGTGGTAAGCTGCGAAAAGGTACGGGGAGGTGCAAACGACTTTAGATCCGTACGTGTCCGAATGGGGCAACCTGTCATATTGAAGATATGACGAACAGTCGCAAACCCTCTGAACTGAAACATCTAAGTAGGAGGAGGAAAATAAAACAAGTAGTGATTCCGTGAGTAGTGGCGAGCGAAATCGGAACAGGCCAAACCGGTGGGCGTGCCCACCGGGGTTGTAGGACTTCGAAATGGAAGTATGTTTTTTAGCGGAAACGGCTGGAAAGTCGTGCCATAGCGGGTGATAGCCCCGTATGCGAAAGGAGACATATACCTAGGAGTATCCTGAGTAGGGCGGAGCCGGTGAAACTCTGTCTGAATCCGCCAGCACCATCTGGCAAGCCTAAATACTACCAGGAGACCGATAGCGAACAAGTACTGTAAAGGAAAGGTGAAAAGTACCCTAAGAAAGGGAGTGAAAAGACCCTGAAACCATGCGCTTACAAGCGGTCGGAGCCTTGTTTAGACGGGGTGACGGCGTGCCTTTTGCATAATGAGCCTACGAGTTGTACCTCACTGGCAGCCTAAGCACTTCAGGTGCGGAAGCGTAGCGAAAGCGAGTCTTAACAGGGCGTTTGAGTCAGTGGGGGCAGACGCGAAACCGTGTGATCTATCCATGGGCAGGCTGAAGGTGCGATAATCTCGCAGTGGAGGGCCGAACTCGTAAACGTTGAAAAGTTTTGGGATGACCTGTGGATAGGGGTGAAAGGCCAATCAAACTCGGAGATAGCTCGTACTCCCCGAAATGCATTTAGGTGCAGCGTTGTGATAAATGAGTGCCGGAGGTAAAGCTACTGAGAAGGCTAGGGGGCTTCACCGCCTACCAACCCTTAACAAACTCTGAATGCCGGCACTTAGTAACAGCAGTGAGCCCCAGGGTGCGAAGGTCATGGGGCGAGAGGGGAACAACCCAGACCATCGGCTAAGGTCCCTAAGAGATAGTTAAGTTGCATAAACGAGGTGGGAATGCACAGACAGCTAGGATGTTTGCTTGGAAGCAGCAATTCATTTAAAGAGTTCGTAACAGATCACTAGTCGAGCGTTCCTGCGCGGAAAATAAGCGGGCATCAAACTATCCACCGAAGCTGTGGATTCTCGCAAGAGAGTGGTAGGGGAGCATTCAGGCGGGCTGAAGCGGTGTTGTGAAGGACCGTGGACCGACCTGAAAAGCAAATGTAGGCATAAGTAACGATAAAGGGTGTGGAAAACACCCTCGCCGTAAGACTAAGGGTTCCTGATCTACGTTAATCGGATCAGGGTGAGTCGGGTCCTAAGGATAAGCCGAAGGGCGAAGCCGATGGGAAGTGAGTTAAAATTCTTACACCTGTGTTAGTTGTGAACTGGGGACGGAGCGATGTAGGTACCGCGCACTGACGGAATAGTGCGTTGAAGCGCAAGTGATAGTACACCAATTCCTTCGGGGAGCGGTGATAGTGTACCGAAATTACTTCCAGGAAAATCCGGGGAAACATCAGGCTGACACAGCCCGTACCGTAAACCGACACAGGTAGTCGAGGAGAGAATCCTAAGGCGCTCGAGTGATTCGTGGCTAAGGAACTAGGCAAAATGGTCTCGTAACTTCGGGAGAAGAGACGCCCCGCGAGGGGCCGCAGTGAAGAGGCCCAGGCGACTGTTTAGCAAAAACACAGGGCTATGCAAAATCGAGAGATGAGGTATATGGCCTGACACCTGCCCGGTGCCGGAAGGTTAAGGAAGGGGCTTAGGGGTAACTCGAAGGTCTTGACTGAAGCCCCGGTAAACGGCGGCCGTAACTATAACGGTCCTAAGGTAGCGAAATTCCTTGTCGGGTAAGTTCCGACCTGCACGAATGGTGTAACGATCTGGGCACTGTCTCAGCCACGAGCTCGGTGAAATTGAAGTATCGGTGAAGATGCCGATTACCCGCAACGGGACGGAAAGACCCCGTGAACCTTTACTACAGCTTTGCATTGGGCTCGGTTATTTGATGCGTAGGATAGGTGGGAGGCTATGATCTGGGGGTTCTGGCCCTTGGGGAGCCGACGTTGAAATACCACCCTTTGACTAATTGAGTCCTAACATAGGAAATATAGACAGTGCATGGCGGGTAGTTTGACTGGGGTGGTCACCTCCTAAAGTGTAACGGAGGTTTGCAAAGGTGCCCTCAGCATGGACGGTAATCATGCGTAGAGCGTATTAGTACAAGGGCGCTTGACTGAGAGACCGACGGGTCGATCAGGGTCGAAAGACGGCTAAAGTGATCCGGTGGTCCCGCATGGAAGGGCCATCGCTCAAAGGATAAAAGGTACTCCGGGGATAACAGGCT
>CAZIKN010000084.1:0-26144 GCA_964539805.1 uncultured Saprospiraceae bacterium
TGGCTGGATGACAGCTGTTGAATCCGTTAACATCGCCAAATATTTCAGGGATAAAACGGAAGCTTTACTCGTGGGCGAGCCTACCGCCGAACGCCCTGGCAGAGAGGGACAGCCTGTTACTTTTGGACTACCCAATACCGGACTCACCGTTACTACACCTTCAAGGCCCGTCCGGTTCGACAAAGATGCCCCACGCACTTTAGAGCCAAATTTCTTAATTTTGCGCCCTTACGCCTCTTTTCTTAAAGGCTCTGATCCTGTTTTGGACTTTGTCAGACAGGGGGCGAAAGTGCCAGAAGTCAAAAATTAACCAACACCGAGGTGAAACTAACCGTTGATGCTGTAGTTTTTGGTTATCAAGACCAAAAACTACAGCTGTTGCTTATTAAACGCAAAATCGCACCGTTCAAAGGCCAATGGGCTTTGCCCGGCGGCTTTGTAATGCCTGATGAAACCTTGGAAGCAGCCATAGAGCGTGAGCTAAAAGAAGAAACAGGCGCTCAAATCAATTATTTGGAACAGTTGTACACCTTCGGCTCACCGGATCGCGATCCCAGGGAACGCATTGTGACGGTGGCATATTTTGCCCTTGTCAACCCACACCAGTTTTCCCTTTCAGCTACCACCGATGCAGATGAAGCCCGCTGGTTTTCTGTACAACAATTACCTGCATTAGCTTTTGATCACCATAATATTGTGGATTATGCCCTGATGCGCTTGCGTGGAAAACTCAGTTATGAGCCTATTGGGTTGAATCTGCTCCCAGAAGTTTTTCTGCTTTCTGATTTGCAAAAACTTTACGAGACCGTTCTGGACAGAAAAGTAGAACGGTCCAATTTTCGAAAAAAATTCCTTAGTTTTGATATACTTCAAGAATATGATGTGCAGCACACCGCTCAAAAAGGCCGCCCGGGTACGCGCTACAAATTTGACGAGGTAAAATATCTTGCCCGAAAGAAAGAAGGTATCTTATTTGAAATCAAGTAAATATACTATACGATTTTTAATTTGTGTAAATTTTACTCAAAATATTTGCAAAGATGTTTTTCTTGTACGTAAATTTGTGTAAAAATTACTCAAAATGATATTTTTGAATTTATCACCAACCTTGCGCTTACTGCCTGAATGGAAGTTTGAATCCTTTAAGTTTAGTGGGGGAGAGCCCCACCTGAAAATTGACCCCGGCCAGAAAATGGAAGACAGGGTCGTGGTTACGGTACAAGCGCGAACTACGGATGATTTTATGCTGGCCATGTTAGCCCATGATGCGCTAAGGCGAATGGGTGTAAAGCAGATTGAATTGTTTATCCCATACTTTCCAGCGGCTCGCCAGGATCGGGTTATGGTGCCAGGCGAGGCATTGAGCGTAAAAGTATATGCGCGGATGATCAATACAGCTGGTTTTGACAAGGTTACTGTCTTTGATCCTCACTCTGACGTTACAGCTGCGCTCATTGATCGTTGCCATGTGCTTCCGAATGTAGGTTTTATCCAACAAATAATAGCGCAAAATACTTTTTTACAGGGCGTTACATTGATAGCGCCAGATGTAGGTGCCAGTAAAAAAATACAGTATTTGGCTGAAAAAATGGGCGGGGCCCAAATGATTCAGTGCACCAAATCACGTCAGGTTGAGAATGGGTTTTTATCCGCTCCTATTGTTCTTGCGCAGGACCTTAGTGGGGCGGACTGCCTAATCGTAGATGATATTTGCGATGGCGGCGGCACTTTTATCCAATTGGCCGAGGCCCTAAAAGCAAAAAACGCGGGAAAGCTATATCTGGCGGTCAGCCATGGTATTTTTAGTAGGGGCCTTGAGCCTCTTTTGGCGCACTTTGATCAAATATTCACCACCAATTCTTTTGCTGCAGAGCATAAACATGAACAGCTGACAATCATACCCCTTCAGTATGAGTAACAATCAGAACAATTTACAGGCAACACAAAGTGGTTTTGAGTTTACCCAAGTCTGTAATTCATTAAAAATCGGGTAAATCAATCCTGGTAATTTTCAAAAGCACTTAAATCCAGGTATATTATTCATTATTTTCAATACATTCATTATGAGCCCAATACATTTAACTGATGGATACAAGGTAGATCACCGCAGTCAATATCCCAAAGGCACAAGTTTGGTTTACTCCAATTTGACCCCTCGAAGTAGCCGTATGCCCGGAGTAGATGAGGTTGTGTTTTTTGGCCTTCAGTATGTGATCCAAAAATACATCATAGAAGAATATAATCAGCGTTTTTTTCAACAGCCCAAAACAGAAGTAGTGGCCCGTTATAAAAATCGGATTGAATCCTATCTTGGTCCGGGCGCCATTACCTATGAACACATTGAGGCATTGCATGATTTGGGGTATATGCCTTTGGAAATCAGGGCGCTCCCTGAAGGTACGCGCGTGCCGTTGAAGGTGCCTATGTTTACCATTCACAATACACTGCCTGAGTTTTTTTGGTTGACCAATTTCCTTGAAACCCTTATTTCGGCCTGTTTGTGGCAACCTTGTACGAGTGCTACGATAGCAGCACAATATCGGAGCATGCTGGATCAATATGCTCGCCAAACAGGCACGGATCCTGATTTTGTTCCTTGGCAGGGACATGATTTTAGTTTCAGGGGGCTTGGGGGAGTGGAGGCAGCCATGATGACTGGAGCGGCCCATCTGCTTAGCTTTTATGGAACGGATACCATACCAGCCATTGATTTTTTAACTGAATATTACGGGGCTGATGCCACCAAAGAATTGGTGGGAGGCAGCGTGCCAGCCACAGAGCACTCCGTTATGTGCATGGGCATGCAGGATGGTGAACTGGCTACATTTCGCCGTTTGATTGAAGAAATCTACCCTCGAGGCATTGTATCAATCGTCTCTGACACCTGGGACTTCTGGCAAGTTATTACTGAATACCTACCCGCCTTGAAATCACTGATTTTACAGCGAAATGGGAAAGTAGTTATCCGCCCTGATTCTGGCGACCCGGTACACATCATTTGTGGCGACCCCAATGCGCCGGAAGGCAGCCCTGAATACAAAGGTGCCGTAGCGTGTTTGTGGGACGTGTTTGGAGGAAGCATTACCAATACAGGATTCAAACTGCTTGACCCTCATATTGGGGTTATTTACGGCGACAGCATTACGCTGGAGCGTTGCAAGGCCATTTGTGAAGGCTTGATGGCCAAAGGCTTTGCAACCGGAAACATAGTCTTCGGTATTGGTTCTTATACGTATCAATATGTAACACGCGACACCTTTGGTTTTGCGGTTAAGGCAACTTATGGCGAAGTGAATGGAGTAGGAAGGGCTATTTTTAAGGACCCCAAAACCGATAACGGCGGCAAAAAAAGCGCTCGCGGCTTGCTCCGCGTGGATGAACAAAATGGTAAATTAGTGCTAACGGACAACTGTAACTGGGAGCAAGCCAATGAAGGGCTTTTACAAGCGGTATTTAAAGATGGTAAAATGCTGAAAACGTGTAAGTTAAGTGAAATTCGGGAACGTTTGTCCCATAATTTTTTAAATATTTAAACAAAACTCATGGAAATAAATTTGAATCAAATAAACGGCCTTTTTATGGGTGTGGCCGTGGGTGATGCCCTCGGCGTATCGGTTGAGTTCAAATCGAGGCAGCATCTAAAGGCCAATCCTATTTCTGAAATGACTGGATATGGCACCTACAACCAAGCTCCGGGTACATGGTCTGATGACAGTTCACTTACGTTTTGCTTGGCAGAATCGCTATGCAAGGGTTTTGATTTAAATGACTTGGCGGAGCGCTTTGTCCAATGGCTCGATCAGGGATATTGGACAGCAAGGGGGGAGGTGTTTGACGTGGGCAATGCAACCGCTAAAGCCATAAGAAATCTGAAAGAAGGAGAACAACCTGTGCTCGCAGGAGGAAAGGAAGATTGGGAGAATGGAAATGGCTCGTTGATGCGCATCCTTCCCCTGTCCTATTTTTTGTTGGATATTGAACCCAATGCACATTATGATTATGTCAGAAAAGTATCGTCCTTGACACATGCCCACAAAAGGTCGGTCTTTGCCTGTTACTTTTACACAACGCTCGGTGTTTTTCTGTTCAAAGGCCAATCTATAGAAGAGGCTTACAGCATGACTCAGGATTTGATCGAATCATTTTTAATTCATCATCCCGACATTTTACCCGAGTCAGAGCAAGCCATTTTTGAGCGTGTATTGACTTTCGGCGTATCAGATTGGCGCAATTTGCCTGAAAACGACATTAAGTCAACAGGATATGTACTGCATACCCTCGAGGCCAGCATCTGGTGCCTGCTAACGACTCACAGCTATCAGGATGCCGTTTTGAAAGCCATAAACCTTGGGGAAGATACCGACACAACAGGGGCTGTATCAGGTGGCTTGGCTGGAATTTATTATGGATATGATGCAATACCTGAAAAATGGATCAATGTTTTGGCTAAAAAGGATCATATTCTGGCACTCGCTGCCCGATTTTATCAAATAAACCAAGATAGACTATGATTTACCACGCACCTCAAAACTATCAGGTTTGCTCTTCAGGAGATGCGAAACTTCCTTTTTTGTTCTTGGCTGGAAGTATTGAAATGGGAGCTGCCGAGGATTGGCAGGCTGTGGTAATCCATAAATTGCATTCAAAGTATAACATCTTAAACCCCCGCCGATTGGATTGGGATGATACTTGGGAACAGACTTGTGAAAATGCTCATTTTTCCCAGCAGGTAAACTGGGAGTTGAATGCCTTGGAGAAAGCTGATGTCATACTGATGTATTTTGATCCGAATACAAAATCACCCATATCATTATTGGAGTTGGGGCTGTTTGCGCGTTCTGGTAAATTAATCGTCTGCTGCCCAGATGGTTTTTGGAGAAAAGGGAATGTGGAGATCGTATGCATGCGGTACCACATTACATTACATCATGATTTAGATGAATGTATGAACTACCTTGACAACATTTTGTAGAAATGATTTGCCCTGTAATGCAGCCTTTTTAAGTTAATCTGTCTTTCTTGGACATTTTTTTCCAAATGTGAGGGCAAACTAATTTGCTTTTTTACATTTGCCCCCTGTTCTTTAACTTAAAACTGTTTTATTGACATGAAAAGATTTACATTATTGGTACTTGCCCTGTGCTGCACGGTGGTTGTTTGGTCACAGCATAAGAAGCGTGTACTGATAGAAGAGTTTACACAGGCATCATGTGCGCCATGTGCAGCCCAAAATCCTGCTTTTAATGCAAAATTACTCGCAAATGCTGCAATTGTTACTCCGGTAAAGTACCAAACGGTATGGCCAGGAGTTGACCCCATGAATGCTCAAAACAGAAGAGAAGTAGCCGCTCGTGTTGATTACTATGGCGTAAATAGCGTACCCAATGGCTTTGTCAACGGTGCAGTTATTGAAGATGATTGTGGCGCATATTTGGGTGCCCCTGCCTGCATGGACGAGTCAGAGATAGTGGCGGCAAATGAGTCAACTACGCCAGTTACCATCTTGGTTTCTCACTCTTTCACAGCTGATTTTGATTCTGTGCTTATTACTGTTAAAGTCAAATCAGATGAGAGCCTTTCAGGCCCCATCCGCCTTCGCACTGCACTGCTTGAGGCAAAAATCAACTTCACAACAGCACCCGGAACCAATGGTGAAAAGGACTATACACATGTAATGCGCTCATTTGTACCTTCTGTTGATGGTATCGCTACAGGTGATTTTGCTAAAGGTGAAGAAAAAACCTATACACTGGCATTCCCGTATTATAACTTCTATAATGCTGATAACCTGGAAGTTGTGTCCTGGTTACAACATGATGACAGCAAAGAAGTATATCAATCCGAAGTATCACCCCCAAATACAACCATCACGGCTGGAAACTATGCCCGTGTAGTGCTTAGCGCTGCCAATGCCACCCGTTTTACCTGCGACCCAACGGCTAAGCCCGTGTTCCAATTGCGTAACACTGGTACGGCACAAATGACCAAAGCAGATGTTTATTATCGCCTGAATGAGCAAGGTCCTTGGGCATACTATCAATGGACGGGTGCCATCAACGCCAACGCTACCGCTACGGTTACTTTGCCTGATGTAGCATTTTCAGCAACGGGGGTTCAAACCCTGCGCGTGCGTGTTGCAAATAGCAGCCTGGGTTTGCAGAGAAACCAAAATGATGCGGCTGGCACCATCACCTACACAGTGGTTTCTGGAAAGGAACAATTACCTGTATCTAAAGACTTTGAGGAGGCTGTTTGGCCACCAACCGGTTACGCATCACGCGGAACAGGCTGGACTCGTGCTGGCGATGTAGGTAACAATAGCGATGCTTCAATGGTAGCTCCTTTCTACAATATTCAGGAAAACGCAATCAGCGAATTGTTTATCCCCAAAATTGATTTCACTGGCTCAACAAATCTGTTGATCTCATTTGACAATGCATACTGCTGGTATGACAGCACGGATGGTGTATTCAAAAAGGACAGTATGTTTTTTGATTTCTCTACTAATTGCGCCACAAGCTGGACCAATATTTTCAAAGCAGGTAGCGATGACTTGGCAACTGCTGACCCTCGCGGAAGGTTCTTCATTCCTAACGAAACGGAATGGCAAGAAAATGAGTTTTCTGCCAATCAAATGGTTGGCTTGAAAGATGTATTGATCCGTGTTCGCTCCAAGAGCGGCTTCGGCAACAACCTTTTTGTGGATAACCTGAACATACAAAGTGTGTCTGGTACCAATACCCTGGCTGAACTTGGCAAGATGGAAATTCGACCAAACCCGGCTTATGACCAATCAGAATTGCGCTTCAGCTTGAAACAGCCACAATCACTCCAGATTATGGTATTTGATCTGGAAGGCCGTTTGGTACAAAGCAAACAATTAGGTGAACTGCCCAGCGGTGATCATATCGCTCGTTTGGATGCCACAACCTTGAGCAAAGGCACTTACAATGTTTCCTTGCAAAGCAAAGAAGGCATTGCCACTATGCAGTGGTTTGTGGTTAGATAATTGAGTATATTCATGCCTCAGCAGGGGCTGCGCGATTTTCGCGCAGCCCCTGTGTATTTTTATGGGTAAGAGGGCTGTCAAGTTGATCTTGACAGCCCTCTTGCATACCTTTGTATTTTTTAAGGTACACAATGAAATATTACATTATTGCAGGAGAAGCATCGGGCGATTTGCATGGTAGCAATCTGCTATTGGCATTAAAACAAATTCAACCCAATCTGGAATGCCGCGGCTGGGGAGGCGACTTGATGCAAAACGCTGGCTTACAATTGGTCAAGCATTATCGCGACCTTGCTTTTATGGGATTTGTAGAAGTGTTGAAGAATTTGCGCACCATACTGAACAACTTAGATTTTTGCAAAAAAGACATAACCTCATTTCATCCTGACGCACTTGTTCTCATTGACTATCCGGGATTTAATCTGCGCATTGCCAAATGGGCCAAAAAGCAGGGTATCCCTGTCATTTATTATATTTCACCTCAAATATGGGCTTGGTATCAATCAAGGGTGCATGATATAAGACGTGATGTTGACCTGCTGCTTGTTATTCTTCCATTTGAAAAAGCCTTTTTTACAAAACATCAGGTTACGGCCGTTTTTGTGGGGCATCCACTATTGGATGCTATTGGCCCTGAATTTAGAAGGGATGAAAAGACGGATTCTCGCACTATTGTTTTGTTACCGGGAAGCAGGAAGCAAGAAGTAAAAAAAATATTGCCCCCCATGTTGTCTGTTGTGCCATTTTTCCCTGACTATCAATTTGTTGTAGCGGCATCGCAGGCATTACCCCTTTCCATATATCAGGATTTGATGACGCCTTATAACAATGTTAGGATTGTTCAAGGGCAAACCTATTCCTTGCTTCGAGAGGCCAAAGCAGCTTTGGTCAAATCTGGTACTTCTACACTTGAAACAGCCATCATCGGTACGCCCCAGGTAGTTTGTTATGCCGGAAATCCATTTTCTTATGCCATTGCGAAGAGATTGGTCACTATAAAATACATTTCATTGGTCAATCTGATATTAGACAGGCCTCTGGTAAAAGAACTCATTCAAAATGAACTCAATACACAAAACTTGACGCATGCGCTCAAACATATTTTGGATGATAAAAATGCCTTTGCGATGACTCAAGCCTACGGGGCGCTGCGCGATCAATTGGGTGGTTGCGGCGCTTCCCAAAAGGCTGCCACAGAGATCATTTCTTTTCTTTCTCAAGGGCATACCTCGCCTTAAACCCTTTCCATCCCTGTAAGCCACCGGTATGCATCATGACTATTGTGCTTTTTGGCGCAAACACTCTTTTTCCCAGCATATCATACACACCAAAGAACATTTTGGCGGTATATAAAGGATCTGGTAAAATACCCGTTTGCATTTCAAAATAACGAATAAATTCCATCAATTTTTCATCATAACAGGCAAATCCACCAAACTCATAATCATTTATTATCTGAAAGTGTTGCGCTGCTACATTCAGCATTGGCTCTGTTCCTACGCCTTCTTTGCCTAAAAGATTAAGAATACTATGATGATCAAAACCCGTATTGACCACAGGAAACACAAGTACTTTTTCACCATTTTCAGGTTTTAAACCCTTAACAATACCTGCCGCAGTACAACCAGTGCCCGCTGGCACACAGATATACTTAGTTGTCTTATCGGCAGACTTCTTTTCCGCCAGTTGCATTCTTATTTCATTGGCAATGCTGCTACAATGCTCAACGGCCATGGGGCTTGACCCACCCTCGGGGAGGAGGTAGCAAGATGGGAAATGGTCAATCAAGTATTTATGGTCACCCTGTTTTATAGCGGCATATAATTGTTTGGAGACCAAATGCAATTGCATGCCATCGGCACGGGCAGCACTTAAGGTTGGGTTGTTGATGTCGGCATGCAGTCCTCTGATGATTCCATGTGTTGGAAAGCCATAAATGCGGCCAGCAGCTGCAACAGCTTGCACATGATTGGAAAAAGCTCCTCCTAAAGTGACCACTCCAGCAGGATATGATTTTTTAATTATTGGAAGCGCAGGAGCCAATTTCCTCCATTTATTGCCATGAATATCAGGGTGTAATAGATCATCTCTTTTTACATATAAATTTATATTATCCTGATTGCCAGGGTGAAAAGAAATAAGTTCTAATGGAGAATTATATTGCATCATATACCTTTGCGGGCCAAAAATCAGAAAAACAATCGGTCTCATTGGGGTGGTAGGAAAAATAAAGTTTCCTACCTGAGATTATACCCATCGAACCTGCGCAGGTTATGCTGTGAAGGGAATGAGTAGGGTAGTGGCATCCACTACGCTCGGCTAAGCCTCCTGGCTGGGCGGATGTTTCACTCACGGGGACAGCGTTCCCGTTATTTTTTGTTTATGTTTCATTTTTTATTGTTTCGTTTGTCGTTTGGGCAGTGTAGTTTTTACCCGGCCACAAGCAAATCATCGCCAGGTATGCGCTCGGCAACCATGTTGCCTTATGTTCTTTCTCTATTATTGGCGCATGATGTTGTTATTGCCCAAAAACCAGATTCAATAACCTTAAAAACCATTGTTATCCAAGCCAACAGGGCGGATGCGCACAATCCCGTACCACACACCAACCTGAGTGCAGCACAAATTGCGAAGCAATACCACGCCCAGGATGTTCCCTATCTGTTAAGCGGTGTACCTTCTTTGGTAGAAAGTTCGGACGCGGGTGCGGGGGTAGGGTACACGGCTATGCGCATACGCGGGAGCGATCCTACCCGTATCAATGTGTCCATTAATGGGATCCCGCTTAATGACGCTGAGAGTCAAGGTGTTTTTTGGGTGAATTTGCCAGATTTGGCTGCCTCTGCCGCTGAAATACAGGTGCAGCGCGGTGTTGGTGGCAGTACCAATGGTGCGGGGGCATTTGGGGCCACCGTCAACCTTGATTTATCCAATGTAGCCCCGAACGCATTTCTAAACCTTACCAATGCTGTTGGCTCATTTGCCACCCGTCGGCACAGTGTCCAGTTTGGGACGGGGTTGTTAAAAAATCGCTTTGCTTTTAGCGGTCGCGTTTCCCAAATACAGTCCGACGGTTATGTTGATCGGGCAAGCGCCAATCTGCGTTCGGCACATTTTAGTGGGGCTTATATTGGCGAAAAACAAAGTTTGCAACTACACGCCTTATTGGGCCATGAGCGCACTTATCAGGCTTGGTACGGCTTGCCCGCCCAGTATTTGAATAATGAAAAACTGCGCACTTACAACGTAGCCGGTACGGAGCGGCCCGACACGCCGTATCCTGATGAAGTGGATAATTACGGACAAAATCATTTCCTGCTGCATTACAAACGCATCGTCAACCATGAATTAAGCCTTCAATTGAACGGACATTACACCCGAGGCAAAGGTTATTTTGAACAATATAAAGCCGATCAGGATTATATAGCATACGGTCTTGCCAGCAAAATCATAGACACACAGCCCCCTCCGGCCGATCTGGTTCGTCGGCGCTGGTTAGACAATCATTTTTATGGCGCCACCTTTGCCCTTCGCTGGGCACCTGCTCACAAATGGCTGGCTACACTTGGCGGGGCCGCCAGTCGTTATGATGGCGCACATTTTGGCGAGATCATCTGGACTGAGCTGCCAACGGGTCAAAAACCAGATTTCCGTTATTATGATAATGATGCGACCAAGCGCGATGCCAATTTGTTTTTAAAAATAGAAACAAAAGTTAAAAAGGGCCTTACCTCCATGTTAGACCTTCAGGTACGTGGCGTCCAGTATGATTTTTTAGGTTTTGACAATGACCAAAACAATGTAACCCAAAGAGATAATCTATTGTTTTTCAATCCAAAAGCAGGCTTTAATTGGCAATTTTCACCCCGTTGGGCCTGGAATTTCTTTTTTGGAGTAGGCCATCGGGAGCCTAATCGGGATGATTATACCCAAAGTACACCACAAAGCAGGCCTAAAGCGGAGCGCTTGTATAACTTAGAAACTAATGTGGGTATCCGACGCGATATATGGCAGTTTTCAGCCAATATGTTTTTTATGGGCTATCGCAACCAATTGGTATTGGATGGGCGCATCAATGATGTTGGAGCATACATTCGGACCAATGTGCCGGAAAGTTACAGGGCTGGCGTGGAATTGGAAGGGCAGCTGATGCCGCTACCTAACTTGACTATTCGTGGCAATGCAGCATTTAGTCGCAATAAAGTGCATCAAATGACTGCATTTATTGACAATTGGGATAATCCTGACCAACAATTTACAACATATTATCGCCAGACAGATCTTGCATTTTCACCCCGATTGGTTGCGCGGGTGGAAGCGGAATGGACAGCGCTCAAAATGCGCCGACATACCTTAAGTAGTACTTTAATTTGTAAGCGGGTTGGTGAGCAGTATATAGACAACAGCCAAAGTGAAGCTGCAAGACTCGCGCCCTGGCAGCTGTGGGATATTCGTTTGAATCATGAAATGAGCCTTAATTCCCGAAACCGCTTGAACCTGATCCTGACGATTGCCAATATCCTGGATCGGCAGTACGTAGCCAACGGGTGGATATACCGCTATTATTCAGCCACTTATGATGCAAGGGCAGACAATCCGTACACACGTTTGGAAGAGGGGAGCCTTTATAACCAAACGGGCTACTTCCCTCAGGCAGGCCGAAATGTTATGCTAACGGCAGTTTGGAAATTTGGCAGATGACAAATTTACTTGTCATGCACCCCGCCAAAAATGCAAAGGGCGGTTACTTCATGTTTGACGGTCTTTGTGGCACCACTGGCAGAAGTGACAGTCAGTGTTATAGGGTAAATACCACATTTGCCGTACGTCAGTTCGGGCTGTTTTTCCGTGGAGCTTTCCCCATTGCCAAATTCCCAATAGTAGGATACGGCGTTTTCTGACTTATTGCTTAGCAGCACGGGATCTTGCTCATTTACGCTGCCGTTAGGATTTTCAATGCTGAATTCGGCAACCAGGGGCAGTTCGGGTGCTATTTCAGGGGTGCTGCGTTTGTCGCAGGCCATAATGGCTATCGCGAGGAGGGCAGGAAAGACAAAGCGGTAATTTTGCATGATGGTGTAATTTAGACCGGTAAATGTACAACATATTTATATATGTGTGTGTGTGAAAGCATAGGGGAAAAAGAGCAATATCAGGAACATTTGTAAAGAATACAATCAACCTAGTACCACTTGCTGGATGTAGCACTAGGTTGATTGTATTCCTTATTCTTCATTATTTCTGCGCCCACCCAGTAACATGGCAGCAATGTAAATGAGCTGTATCAGGGCAGCCAGAGCCGCAGCCACATACGTCATGGCAGCCCACCAAAGCGCATCCTTTGCCCCTTCATGTTCACGGCCTCGGGAGAAACCGCTTTCATTGAGCCAGGCCAAGGCCCTGCGGCTGGCATCAAATTCAACGGGAAGGGTAATGAGGCTAAATGCTGCCGTAATACCGAATACCAACAGCGCTATGTAAACAAAAACGAGGTTATTGGTTGCTGCCGCACCTGCTGCGCCAAACATAAAAATGTACTGCTGCACGCCCGCGGCAATATTCACAACGGGTACTATGGCGGAACGGAGTTGCAACATACTGTATTGGGTAGCATGTTGTACGGCGTGGCCGCACTCGTGCGCGGCTACTGCCGCAGCGGCTACATGACGACCATGATACACGTTGTAACTCAGGTTTACGGTGCGGTTCATGGGGTTGTAGTGGTCTGTGAGCTCACCATCCACCTGAGTAATCTGCACATTGTCCAGTCCATAGTGGTTCAACATGGCAGCGGCAACTTCAGCACCGCTCCGACCATTTTGCAAAGGCACTTCTGAGTATAATTGAAATTTGCTGCGCAGGCGACCGCCCAGCACCATGCCTATAACGGTAAATATACCGCTGATGACCATTAATCCTAATCCTAACATAATTTGTAGTATAATTTGATGTTTTGTATATGCTATTGATGCTTCAGCCTACCTCACTGACATATTTATCGTAAAGATCAGGCCTTCTCGTTTTGGTCCGTTCCAGGCTTTGCTCCAACCGCCACTCATCTATTTTTTTGTCGTGACCGGACAACAACACATCAGGAACAGACCTGCCTTCCCATTCTGCTGGCCGGGTATAGACGGGTGGCGCCAAAAGATTGTCCTGAAAACTATCCATCAGCGCGGAGGTCTCATCATTAAGCACACCCGGGATGAGGCGGCCCACGGCATCAACAATAATGGCGGCAGCCAACTCGCCTCCCGAGAGCACATAATCCCCTATACTAATCTCCAATGTAACATATTTTTCGCGGATCCGTTCATCCACTCCTTTGTAATGGCCACATAAAATGATGATATTTTGACCCAAAGAGAGCCTATTGCATAGACTTTGGTTCAAAGTGTGTCCATCCGGAGTGGTGTAGATGATGTGATCATAATGCCTTTCGGACAACAATTTTTCAATACAGGCGGCTATAGGTTCAGGTTTCATGACCATGCCGGCGCTGCCTCCAAATTGGTAGTCATCCACTTGCCGGTGCTTGCCCACGGCATAGTCGCGCAATTGGTGCAGGTACACTTCCAACAGCCCTTTGTTTTTGGCGCGTTGCATAATGGAGTGGCCCAAGGGGCTCTCCAACAATTCTGGCAGAACAGTTATAATGTCAAATCTCAAAGTCTTTTCTAATTTTGCCGCAAAAATAACACTTGGAATTACTTACCCAACTATTCGACTTCATCCGTCACCTGGATGTACACCTGGAAAACCTGATGCAGCAGTATCAGTTGACCACCTATTTTCTGCTTGCGCTTATTATTTTTTGTGAAACCGGACTTGTGGTCACGCCTTTTTTGCCGGGAGACTCCCTGTTGTTTGCGGCGGGAGCGATCACTGCAAAAACCGGTATTTTAAACGTATGGCTCTTAATCCCCTTACTTTTTCTGGCGGCTATTTTGGGCGATAACACCAATTACTTTTTTGGCCGCTTTCTTGGCACCAAGGTGTTCACACGCGACTATTGGTTCTTAAAACGTGAGTATATTGACAAAACACAGGCCTTTTATGATCAATATGGGGGGCGAACCTTAGTAATTGCCCGCTTTGTGCCCATCGTGCGCACATTTGCACCGTTTGTGGCAGGGGTTGGCAAAATGGCTTACCCACGCTTTATCGCCTTTTGTGTAGCCGGTGGTATTTTATGGGTTACAGGGCTTACTTTGGCGGGGTATTACTTAGGCTCTCACCCATTTGTAAAGGCCAATTTTGAAGTAGTTATTTTTGCGGTTATCGGCATTTCAGTATTGCCCATTGTAGTGGAATTTGTCAGAGCAAAATACAAAAAGAAATAAAGAACCTTGCTTTTTTTTTCTAAAAATATCAAAGATGGCTTCGTTCATTTGGATGAGGAAGAAAGCCGACACTTAAGCACGGTGCTGCGCAGAAAGCTGGGTGACCAACTTCGTATTACCGATGGCAAGGGTTTTTTTTATGATGCCGAACTGATAGAATTAGGCAAAAAGCAGGCTTTGGCCCGTATTACAGCGCAACATCAGGAGCAGAGCTCAGGCCAAACACGCATTCACATGGCAGTGGCCCCCACTAAAATGATGGAACGTTTTGAGTGGTTTTTGGAAAAAGCAACCGAAATCGGGGTAAATGAAATAACACCCTTGCTTTGCAAACGCTCTGAACGAGATAGTGTGCGGTTTGACAGAATGGAGAAAATTCTAATATCGGCCATGAAACAGAGCATGCGCGCCACTTTGCCTAAATTGAACGAACTTACACCGTTCAACAAATTAATTGGCCGGCACAAAGAAAACATTAAAAATGGGGGTAATACGCTTGCTTATTTGCCATGGATTGGGAATACGCCTCAAAAGCACCTTAATCAGGTATTTGATCCTGGACGAGATGCTTTAATATTAATTGGTCCTGAGGGTGACTTTTCCCTTGAAGAAGTGGAGTCAGCTGTTCAAGCAGGGTTTCAGCCTGTCAGCCTTGGCGATGCCCGCCTACGTACGGAAACAGCGGCTATTTTTGCCCTTTCCATAGCTGTGTTGCACAGCGTGTGAAACAATGCCCTTTTTTTGCCTTATTTAGCTGTATTTTTGCCCTAAACAATTGTAAGGACAACATTAATGCGTTCTGCTACTTTTCAACAAATTGAAAGCCAGGTGTTTGACCTGTGCATTATCGGCGCTGGTGCCTCGGGCGCAGGCTGCGCATTGGATGCTGCGTTGCGTGGATTAAAAGTAGCCTTGATCGAAAAGGATGATTTTTCTGCCGGAACCTCCTCCCGAAGCACCAAATTGATACACGGCGGGGTTCGTTATCTGGAACAAGCGATCAAAAATCTTGATTTTAAACAGCTCAAGCAAGTCAAACACGGTCTTCAGGAACGTCATGTTGTACTGTCTAATGCCCCACATTTGGCACAACCTTTAGCGTTATTTACACCAGTGTATTCGTGGCTTGAGGGGCTTTATTTTACCATTGGATTAAAAATATATGGGCTTTTTGCATCAGGGAAAGATGCGCTACCTCCAAGCAAATGGTTAAATAAGGCCACCGTATTGCAACAGCTGCCAGGGCTTAAGACCAACATACACAGTGCGGTAATGTATTATGACGGCCAACTGGATGATGCGCGCTATTGCTTGGCATTGGCTCAAAGTGCCAAAGAAGCAGGCGCTGTGGTGCTCAACCATGCTGAAGTGATTGGTTTGGAACGAGACGGGTTTGGGAAAATAAGTTCAGCCCTCATCAATGACACGATAGATCCATCCGAAGCATCAAAAAAATGGCGGGTACAGGCTCGGCAATTTTTAAATTGCTGCGGCCCTTATGCTGACCAAATCCGCTTGTTGGCCAACCCTTCGCTTGCCCAAAGAATTAGGCCGAGCAAAGGCGTGCATGCCATTTTTCCCGGTAATATTTTGGGGGGCAACGGAGCGCTGCTTATCCCTAAAACAAAAGACGGGCGCGTTATTTTTGCCATACCTTTCTATGGAGAACTTTTGGTGGGCACTACCGATGATGACTATCCAAAACTGAAAGAGGAACCCGTTTTGGAGCCTGCTGAAATTGATTTTTTGATTGAAACCCTCCAGCCTTTCTCTGCTCAAAAAATTGACCGTACTCAAGTTAAGGCTGGATTTGGCGGAATCAGGCCATTGGTCATGCCTGACACCCAAAAAGGGCGGAATACCAAAAGTATGCTCCGCGATCATGAAGTGGAATACGATATAAGCTCGGGCCTGCTGAGCCTTCTTGGTGGCAAATGGACCACCTACCGACTTATGGCAAAGGATGCCATTGACAAAACATGCGAACTGCTCAACCATAGAGTGGCCTGCAAAACAAAAAATTATCCCTTGTTTGGGGCGGAAGGGTATTCTAAGCAACTTTGGCGGGACATTATTGGGAAATATCAATTGCCAACTGATACAGCTCAATACCTTGCCCGTCAGTATGGTGGAAAAGTATGGTCTGTACTCCAATTACTGACAGAAAATCCTACTTGGATACAACCGCTTTGCCCACATAAGCCTTACCTTGGTGTAGAAGTTGTTTACGCCGCCAGGCACGAAATGGCCTGCACGCTGCGTGATTTTTTAGCCCGTCGTATCCGCTTGGAAATAACGGATTGGGTGTCAACAATAGATGCGGTGCCACAGGTTGCTCAATTGATGAAACAAGAATTAGGCTGGGACGAAACGGCCACAAAATCGGCCATTTTGTCCTACACAACACTGATAAAGGGCTTTAGCGCAGCCATAAATAAATGAGCGCTCAGCGGATCATCATGTAAAATTAGTATTCCAATATGAATTTGGACAAATTTTGCCCCATGTCAAGGCCCAATTTTTTACGCAGCCGGTAACGCGCTATTTCCACCCCCCTGAGGGAAATACTCATCATGTTGGAAATCTCCTTGGTGCTCAGGTTTAAGCGTAACAGCGCGCAGAGTTTCTGTTCATTGGGGGTGAGGTCATGGAATTGTTCCCTGAGGCGATTCAGAAAATCGCCATGCACTTGATCAAAATGATATTCAAATTGCTGCCAATCCTCCTGTAACCTCAACGTGGTGTCTATCTCTCGCACAATTTTCTCCAAGGCTTGTTTGGTTTCGGTGCTTTTGCCTTTTTGTTTCACTTCTTCCAATTCCTCTTTAATGGTTTCCATAAATTCATTTTTAACCACAAGATTCATGGTGGATGCCGCCAAGAGGCTGTTGAGGTGCCGAAGTTCACTTTTCATTTTATCTTCTTCTATTTGCCTTACGGCTTGCTCTTTTTGGTGCTCAATTTCGTTTAGTTCCTGCTGTTTTTTAAGCAGTTCCTTATGTTTGGCTTCCTCTGCTGCTTGTGCCTTTTGTTTGTAGCGATGTTTTTGCAATCTTGACACCATAACCAAGGACAAAACGCCCAATATCACATATATGATATATGCCCAAATAGTCCTGTAGAAAGGGGGATTGACCTTCAGGAACAAGGGCTTGCTGCTTATCACCTGGCCGAGAAAATTTTTGGTCTGTACACTAAACTCGTATTCTCCTTCCCGCAGATTGGTATATTCTTTGGTCGTAGCATGGGTCCATTCCCCATAGTCCTCATCAAACTCTTTCAGATAATAGCGGAACAATTGATTTTGCACCTCGTTGAATTGGAAAGCCTCCACTTCAAACTGCAGCACTTTAGCGCGGTAAGAGACCGTCAGCCGGGGAAGGCTGTCCGGCTTTGTGCCAAAAGGTTTTCGTTTGTACAAAATACTGTCTTCGGCCACATTGTTTACTTTGCTGATAATCAGAGGCTTTTCTGTGGCCAAACGATGCTCCAGTTCGGGCCTGTAATGGATAAAGCCCTCATTGGCGTTGAACAGCACGCCATTGTCGGTGTGTACGGATACATTGAGCAGGTCATTGTTAAACGAATACCGCAGTTGAAAAATGGAAGATGGGACAAAGGCATAGTTTTCGGTGCTTATTTGCTTGAAAAAGCCAGCAATTTCTTCTGTGAACACATGAACATTTTTTTGTTTGTCCTGTACCAATAAATACACTTGCTGGGTACCAATCGCTTTGGAAAAGGTTTCGGACTTAATAATTCGGCCATTATTCTGGTCAATTTTGTACACCCCTTTTGGCGTAGCCAAATAAAGTTCATTGTCAATACGACTCAGGATAAGCTGTTCGTTTTCGGGCAACCCTTGTTCAGTGGTTATTCTAATTGGTGTAACGTTAGATAGGTCCGGCGACAAAGCAAGTTGATACAAGCCTTTATAAAACTGAACAACCCAAATTTTTCCTTCGCGATCTTCTTCGAAAAAGCGACTGGACTCCTCAAATCCCTTGATTCTTCCCACCGCTTGCAGTTCTTTTTTTTCATTCATCTGAAAAAGGAACAGACCTGAATAGGTGCCGCCTATGGCAAATTCGGGACGAGATTGTATTTGTTTTACTTGCCAAAGGCCATGTGTTTGGGCAATACGTTTCGCTTTCCCGCCCGCAAGGAGAAAGAGCCCTGTGTGGTGCCCTGCATACAGTTTGCCAGCTATATTCTGAATGCCATAGGCCGGACCTTCAGTGCCTTTCAAAAACACACTTTGTGCCGCATTTCGAGCCTGGAAATAGATGCCATTTGAGCTGCTGTAGTAAGTGCCTTCATCCGAACTATAAGCCTCATAACCACTGCCCTGAATATTGATTTCGCGGTTGATGAAGCGCATGGGGGAGTTGATATCAATGAGTGCTATGCCATTTTGCATGCCCACCCAGAGGTTGCCGGAGTAGTCCTGAAAGGCGCGTAAACAGGCGTTGGTCAAAAGACCTTCCTGGTTACTTATGTTTTCGATGCTTTTCTTTTGCAGGTCAAACAAAAACAAACCAGCGGTTTGGGTAGATATGGCCAAGCGGCCATCGGAGAGTTGGAGGACGTGGTTGACGTATTTCCCTTGTAGTGCTTTCGCCAGTCCCTCGTATTGCTCAACGAACCCAAACGAAGTGGCAAGTTTGATTTTGCCCGAGTTACAGATCAAAAGATAGCCATCATCTTGGGCCACTACGCCCGCAATGGTCTCATTGATTAAAGAGGGTATGTAGGAAGGCGCAAGCAGTTCATTTTCTTTTATTTCCCAAAGATTCCCCTGCCGGCCCTGGGCAAACAGCTTTCCATTGGTTTTGAAGGTACGAATGAAGCCATTTTCATGTGCGATAACGGAAATATTATGGCCGTCATAAACGTAAATGGCTTGAAAAGTACAAAAATAGACTTTTGAGTTGAGTAAAAACACATCCCAAACTTCGTCAAAATCAGGCGCAGTCAGGGGTATTTTGCCCAATAAAGATACCATGTTCCAATCTTCATTAAAATACCCAAAGGAGCCTTGTGAGCCAAAATAGAGGCGATCTGTTTTTTCATCAAATGCTAAGGAGCGCTGTTTTTTACCCGTTTGAAAGACTTGTTTTTCCCATGATTTACCATTATAGGAAAGGATACCGAGGTTGTTTGCAACAAACAATGTCATATCCCTGTTTTGGGCGAAATCAATATTTTGTATTCCGGCTTTGTAGTCGGATGGCATAAAATTTTGAACAGGGTATTTTCCCGAAAAGGCCAGGCAGTGCAAGTATGGCAGAAATGACCAAAACAAGCAAATTGTGTACTTTATGTAGGGATGATTGTCCAATCCGCGAAATTGTAATAATTTCATAATTTATTCAAAATAAAGTAATTATCATGGCAAATGTAGTATAGTGTAGTAGTAAAAAAAAAGTTTGATGAAATATTTGATGGGGTATGTTTCTTTTTTGTTCAGTTGGATGCATCTACATTTGACCCATTAAAAACCGAAGAAAAAGCATGTAGTGGGTATGACGGAGAGAAAATATTTGTTGAATACTATGTTTCACCTTATAATAGATGGTAATGAAAAAAATTGTACAAACGTTGATCCTTTCCTTTTTCGCCTTTTCAGTCATGGCTCAGGCCGACAGGGTTTCCATATCCAACAACCAGGATGGAATGAAATTGGTCGTTAACGGTAAAGACTTCTTCATCAACGGGATGAACTGGGATTATACTCCCATCGGCACCAACTACTCCTACAGTCTCTGGCAACAACCTGATGATATTATCAGGGCAGCACTTGATGCAGAAATGCCCTTGTTAAAAAACATGGGCGTTAATGTGGTCCGGCAATATACAGGTGTGCCAGCCCGATGGATCCGATATATTTATGAACAGTTTGGTATCTACACAATGCTAAACCATTCCTTTGGTCGCTATGGCCTTACCTTGGGTGGAGCATGGGTGCCCAATACAGAGTATGCTGATCCCCGAACCCGTGAACTGTTGCTTTCGGAAGTAAAGGCAATGGTTGAAGCGTATAAAAATACACCCGGCCTATTGCTTTTCCTGTTGGGAAATGAAAACAACTACGGCCTATTTTGGGAGGGAGCCGAAACAGAAGATATTCCTGTGCAGGATAGAAAGTCAACTACTCGGGCAACGGCCATGTACAAACTCTTTAACGAGGCTACGTTAGCCATGAAGGCGATTGACAAGTCGCACCCGGTTGCCATGTGCAACGGCGATCTTCTTTTTTTGGAAATCATTGCCAAAGAATGCAAAGACGTGGATATTTACGGTACCAATATGTATCGGGGCCTATCCTTTGGCGATGCTTTTCAACGGGTAAAGACGGAGTTTAACAAGCCGATCATGTTCACTGAATTTGGGGCCGATGCTTTCAATGTTCTCAATAATGAGGAAGACCAGCAGTCACAGGCTTACTACATGGTTGGCAATTGGAAAGAAATATATGCCAATGCAGCTGGCATGGGTAAGGCGAACAACTGTATTGGGGGTTTCACCTTCCAGTTTAGCGACGGCTGGTGGAAGTTTGGACAAACCAGCAACCTCTCCGTACACGACAACAATGCCTCCTGGAGCAATGGAGGCTATCAAAACGATTACGCCGAGGGAGAAAACAATATGAACGAGGAGTGGTTTGGCATTTGTGCGAAAGGCCCCAACAATGAACGCGGACTGTACCAACTTTACCCTCGCGCTGCCTATTATGCATTGAAAGAGGCCCACAAACTTAATCCCTTGGAAAAAGGTATTACGCCAGCCATTTTGGAAAGCCATTTCTCCGGCATACAACTTACAGATGCCGTAATCAAGGCGCGTGGCGACAAGGCTGCCCTCAACGGAGAGCAGACCAAAAAAGTTCGTATGAGCCAACTGCGCGCCGATCTCTATACTTTCAGTACAGGTGGCAAATTGGTCACCACACCTAAGGCACCCATTCCGGGCCGTGTCTCGTACCCCGACCAGATGGGGTTTGACCACATGCAGTCCGTTTTTATCGGTATAGAAGCCAGCCCTTCAGAAAACCTGAGGGCCAATGTTTCTTTTAATATTTTGGGCAATGTGGCCGAAAATCCTATCAATGAGATCTTTTACGAAAACCGTGGCCGTATCAGAACAGTGCAATCCTTTAACGTGGGCAATAGCCCGAACAACGCCATAGAACTCTCTGACGCGGAACGCTTGAAAATTTATCGCGCCGATATCAGCTGGAACACCAAGCAATTTGATGTAAAGGGATTTTACCGCACCGGGCACTACCATTGGGGTTACGAGGGCGATTTTTTCGGGTTTTACCCCGAAGCGAATTATGGCCCCAACATAGACATATATAATGGTGATGCCCCTTTTGGTTTTGAGTTTTCAGGCAAAAAAGCATTCAAACACTTTAAAGTAGCCTTTGGCCCGCAGTTGTGGTGGGGTGCCAACCCAGCCATATTGGCAAAATACAGCAGAGAAATCGGTAAATTTAACATCACGGGCGTTTTTCATGAGGATTTGGACACTCAGGCTCCCGCAGTGAGTTCTTTAGCGGTACCTATACCGCCCACTCGCCGAGGTTCGCTTTACATAAAAAGAAAAATGGGGCAAGTAGGCATGGAACTCGGTGGCATCTGGTCCAACTCCAACCGCGTAGGCGAAATATTCCAGGTCGCACGGGAAACTGCAGAAGGCCGTACGGTAGTCTTGCAAGATGAAACGAACATGAGCGACACCTGGGGAGGGAAGTTCAAACTGACCTATGCCTCTGGGCCATTCCAGTGGTATGCCCAAGGTGCAGCGCAGGGGATACTTGCCCAGGGTGGCACGGATTATACCAAAACCTTTACTGGCTGGCGACTTAAGGACAGTGGCAGTGGCAACCAGTACAACTTTCTGACGGGTTTTACGCTGGGATTTGGCCATCTGCAAATTGCCCCCAACTTTTTGTGGCAAAAACCGATTGAGGATCCTATGCCTACCAATTTGCCAGCCCCTGGCCGCCCCCGAAACATACTTGATGACCCCTTTGCGGTGCGGGCAAACCGCGAGACCGTGGCTGGAGAAATCCTGTTCACGTATGATCCGACGCCTGGTACCTGGATGTATGAGTGGGACAATGATCTTGCTGAAGATGCACGACTTGCCATAAGCAGTGGTTTTATTTATCGTCACTTGCCCACCTCGCAAGATGCGGCAATTGGTATCCTCGGCGATGGCCGTACTATTTTTGCCTTCCCAGGTGCCGCACCCGCGCAGGATCTTTGGGAGGCTTATGCCCGTATTGTCTCCAAGTTAAATCCTGATTTTGGCATCATCTCCAACCTGTTTGCTGGCACGGCACAGGCAAATGGCAGTGATGCCCGTCTTATCAAGCGTTTTGGCGGAGATATCCGCGCTATTCATAAAAAAACCAAGTTGATCGCTATGGCCAAGGTAAATGATTGGGGTCCCTATGATTATCACCGGGATTTCAACCTTACCTTCCCGCTTCAGCTTGTGGCAGATATTTCAACAAGCCTTGCCAAGCCATCCTGGTTTGAATTGCCCAATTCTCGTCTTGGCCTTCGCTATACCTGGCGTTCACTTGACCGCTATTCGCCGCGCTACAGCCCAACTACAAAAATTGATGCCAGTGGAGAGGTTGTGCCCGATCCTACGGCTATAGGTTTTGGAAATGGCCAGGAATGGGAAGTCCAAACCTATTTGCAGATCAATATCGGCAATTAAAAGCCATAGGATGATTTATAAAAATATGTATCTAACATTCATAAAACGTTGGTCATGAATAAGTTTAAAAACACATTTTCATCACTTTTCTTCATTGTAGCATTGATGCTCATAAGCGTGTTCAGTTGCAAAAGAGAACTCTCCGACCTTGAACCCGCTACTTTCCCCACCACGGCAGAAGTGTTTATTGATGGGTTTAGTGCAGGACTTAACTATGGCGCTTTTGGCGGATCAAAAGTTACGGCTTTTGACGTTGACAGCGAGGTAAAATACAAAGGCTCTGCCTCCATGAAATTTGCTGTGCCTGATGCCGGCGATCCCAAGGGAGCCTATGCTGGCGGCGCCTATTTTACTTCCGTTGGTCGTGACTTATCGGGTTATGATGCACTTACCTTCTGGGCTAAGGCATCCAAATCAGCTACCATTGATGTGGTGGGCTTTGGCAACGATTTTGGCGAGTCAAAGTATTTAGCCACCCTGAATGGGGTAAAAGTTAACACTAACTGGCAAAAATACATCATTCCCATTCCTGATCCATCCAAGTTAAAGCAGGAACGGGGTATGTTTTTTTATTCCGAAGGCCCGGAAAACGACCTCGGCTATACCTTCTGGATTGACGAACTACAGTTTGAAAAATTAGGTACCATTGCGCATCCAAAGGCTTTCATTTTGGAAGGCCAGGATCAAGTATTATCCGTGGAAACAGGGCAACAACTGAACATTGGAGGCCTTAGCGTTTCCTACAATATGCCTACTGGCGTTGACCAAAGCGTGGGGGCTGCTCCGGGGTATTTCAGCTTCTCCTCCTCCAATCCTGCTGTGGCAACGGTAAGCAATACTGGCGTTGTTTCTATCCTGGATGCAGGAAAAACAGTTATTACTGCCAAGGTTGGCGATTTGATTGCCGCCGGTTCATTAACCCTCAACTCAAGTGGTAAGGCTATCGGCCCTGAAGTGGCCGCTCCTACGCCTACGGTTAAGGCAGACAGTGTAATTTCTCTTTTTAGCAATGCCTACAATAACGTAAATGTGGATACCTGGAATACCCGCTGGCAATTTTCAACCGCCGAAGATTTTGAGGTGAAAATTGCGGGAAATGATGCAAAACGATACAGAAACCTCAATTTTGTGGGTATAGAATTTACATCTAAGACTATTGATGCCAGCAAAATGACACATTTCCACATGGATATTTGGACGCCTGACCCAACGGATCCCCCAAAGAGTTTCAAGGTGCTACTGGTTGACTTTGGTGCAAACAATACCTTTGGTGGCGGTGATGATTCCTCCCATGAACTATCCTTTACCAGTCCCACATTGACTTCAAAGCAATGGGTAAGCCTTGATATTCCATTGTCTAACTTCACCGGACTAACCAAAAGGGCAAATCTGGCCCAATTGGTGCTGTCCGGCGATCTGCCCAATGTGTATGTGGACAACGTTTACTTTTATGACTCTGGCAAGTCATCACAGGGTGGCGGGCCGACGGTTGCCGCACCTACACCACCTACCCGGAATCCAAGCGATGTAATCTCTATTTTTAGTGATGCCTATACTAATGTAGCCGCTACGGATTTTAATCCAAATTGGGGACAGGCTACTGTGGTATCCCAATTGCCCATAGCAGGTAACAATACCCTGCGCTATGCTGGCCTGAACTACCAGGGAACACAATTCGGCAGCAACCTGAATGTGTCCGGCATGACCCACCTTCATCTGGATATTTGGACAAAAAATTCAACGGCCCTCAATGTGTTCCTCATCAGTCCAGGCCCGGTGGAAAGACCCTTTGCCCTAACTGTTCCCACCAATGGCTGGGCCAGTGTTGATATTCCCCTCAGTAGTTTCTCCCCTGTAGCCCTAAACAATCTGATTCAGTTTAAATTTGATGGCAACGGTGATATTTTCTTGGACAATATCTATTTCTACAAAACCAGCAGCGGTGGTACGGCGCCTACAACTGCCGCGCCAACACCAACCTATGCCGCAGCGAATGTCATTTCTATTTTTAGTGATGCCTATACCAATGTAGCAGGCACTGACCTGAATCCCAACTGGGGGCAAGCGACTCAGGTAACTCAGCAGCCTGTTGCAGGCAATAACACCTTGGTTTACACTGGCCTGAATTATCAAGGTATGCAATTAGGCAGCAATCAAAATGTAAGTACCATGACCCATTTGCATCTTGATATCTGGACGGCCAACGCTACTGCTTTAAATGTGTTCCTCATCAGCCCTGGCCCGGCAGAAAAGCCTTACAAGCTGACTGTGCCTACGTCCGGCTGGGCCAGCGTGGATATTCCTTTGTCTGAATTTACGCCAACGGTGAATTTGTCCAATGTTTTTCAGTTCAAATTTGAGGGCAATGGAAAAATTTACCTTGATAACATCCTGTTCTACAAATAATGCCAAAAGTTTTGCTCATTCATATTTAACAAGTGTAAGAATTTAACATGAAATATAAATATTCAATTTTGATCAATATCGCGCTGCTTATAACAAGTGCATGCGCTATCTGGGCTTGTCAAGACGATGATAACGCCCTGCCTGATCGCAGATACCAATTGCTGTGGGAAGATAATTTTGATGGCTCGGCAGGCAAGTCGCCCGATGACACGAAATGGAATTATGATATCGGCATCGGCCCCGGAAACGACGGCTGGGGCAATCAGGAATTGCAATATTACACCAATCGCCCTGAAAATGTAGCGCTTGACGGGCAGGGCAACCTGGCCATCACAGCACGACGTGAGAGCTATGCTGGCCGCGCCTTTACCTCGGCGAGGATAAAAACCAAAGGCATTTTTGCTCAAAAATACGGCCGCTTTGAGGCTCGAATGAAAATGCCATGGGGGCCTGGGCTTTGGCCTGCCTTTTGGATGTTGGGCAATGATATTGACCAGGTCTCATGGCCCCAGTGCGGCGAAATTGACATTATGGAATACCGCGGACAGGAACCCAACCTGATTTATGGCACTGTTCATGGACCGGGTTATTCAGGCGGCGCATCCATCACCAAAAGCTTTAGCTTTACCAATGACCGCTTTGATGTGGAT
>CAZIKN010000085.1:0-25639 GCA_964539805.1 uncultured Saprospiraceae bacterium
ACATTCCGAGCGATTTACTGACCGCAAACCCCAATTGTTGGCCGATTTTATAGGTGAGCAGGCCCATCGCCTGCCCGTCCAGGGCTGGCAATTTGACCTGCAACAACACAAGGAATCAAAGGCATTTGCCCATAGTTTTTTCCATATTGGCGAAAAATCCATGTGTGGCACATATTGCATTTATGACCCTGCTTTCCAGTCATTCAGCCCGGGTATTTATACGATGCTGCTCGAATTAGAACTGTGTAGGAAACTACAGATGGAGTATTATTATCTGGGTTATATTTATGACCTTCCTTCTAAATTTGACTATAAACTGGGTTTTTATGGCACTGAATACTTGGACTGGAAAACCAATCAATGGTTGCCATTGGATAGGCGTTTCCAACGGCCTTTGCCATTTTAGGCTTTTCAGGTCTCAAAGACCTGGATAGCCTAAAAAATCGCCCCTTTGACCGCAAGGGCCAAAGGGGCGAAAAATATGATGATATCATAAGCCAGACAGGCCAGATACCTGAGTTTGAAGGAAAGGGTTTATCCCTCTAAGGCCGCTGCACCGCTCACGATCTCGCCCAATTCGGTCGTGATCGCTTCCTGACGCTTCTTGTTGTAGTGAATGCGGAGGTTTTTGAGCAATTCTTCGGCATTTTCCGTTGCCTTATCCATTGCGGTCATACGGGAACCATGTTCGGATGCTTGGGTATCCAGGAGGCATTTGTGAAAAGAGAGCTGCAGTATGCTTGGAACCAGTGTTTCCAGCAGTTGTTGCTTGTCTGGTTCGAAGATATAGTCAGCTTTCTTTTGTTTAACGCCGCTTTTCGTACCTTCAGCAGTTGCTGCTTTGGGTACGGGCAGCCACTGTTCGGATGTAGGGAACACGGTGGCTGCATTTTTGAAGCGACTGTAGATCACCTCTATGGCATCATACTTTCCTGTAGCGAAGGCATCCATAAGATTGCGGGCCACCGCGCTTACGTTGTCATAAGCAGGATTGTCGTAAACAGGAATGTAATCTACCTCAAAATTAAGGTCGCGGAAACGGCGGCGGAAGTAATCATATCCTTTGCGGCCAATAAACAGTACGCTCACTTTGCCGTCACGGCGCTGTTTTCCATACTTGTTGTTAATGGTCTCCACGGCTTCTTTGCAGATATTCGTATTGAATGCACCGCAAAGGCCGCGATTTGAGGTCATGACCACGATAAGGGTATTTTTTACCTCACGTGCTTTGCCAAAGCTGGTACCGGCATCGCCGTCCAGATTTGACAATATGTTGGAAAGCATGCGGTTGAGGCGGTCAGCATACGGACGCATCTGTACAATAGCGTTTTGGGCCTTGCGCAGTTTTGCCGCAGATACCATTTTCATCGCTTTGGTAATCTGCTGTGTATTGATCACTGATTTGATCCGCTCGCGAACTTCTTTTAATCCTCCAGCCATGGTTGTTTTAATGTTTTAATGTGCTAATTTGCTAATGTGGCAGCATTAGCTTGAAAGTTCAAGCTAATTTAGGTCGAATCGAGTTGTATTTGAAAATACAGACTGTATGAACATCAGAAAGGAAATCCAGAAAAAAGTACCCTGGGTTTGCCTTTTTTGAATTTGCTATGATAGACGCCAATAATCTGTTTATTTCATCAAGTTTTGCCAATAATGCACTGCAATCTGGGTAAACACCATTACTTCACGTAACTTCCTGCCAAATCCGCTGCAAGGGCCTTCATTTTGGCCAAGCTGCCATCGTCGAGTTTGCCTTTGCGGAATTCTTCCAGCACTTCGGGAAGTTTATCCTCCATGCGCTCGAGGAAAAGTTCTTCGAACTCGTGCACTTTTTCGAGCGGAACATCGCGGAGCAGGTTGTTGGTACCCAGATAGATGATGGCGACCTGCTTCTCCACGGAAACAGGGCTGTACTGCGGCTGTTTCAGGATTTCCACGTTGCGTGAACCCTTGGCCAATACGGCGCGGGTAGCTGCATCAAGGTCAGAACCGAACTTAGCGAAGGCTTCCAACTCGCGGTATTGCGCCTGGTCAAGTTTCAGGGTGCCCGCTACTTTCTTCATGGACTTGATCTGGGCGTTACCACCTACACGGCTAACCGAGATACCTACGTTGATGGCAGGACGCACACCAGCGTTGAACAGATTGGATTCCAGGAAGATCTGACCATCTGTGATCGAAATTACGTTGGTCGGGATATAAGCAGATACGTCACCTGCTTGGGTTTCAATAATGGGTAGAGCAGTTAGAGAGCCACCACCTTTGATGAGGCCTGCTTTAACGAGGCTTGGGGGCAGGTCATTCATGGCTTCTGCCACTACTTGGGTCTGGTTTATCTTTGCTGCACGCTCCAGCAAGCGGCTGTGCAAGTAGAACACGTCACCGGGGTAAGCTTCGCGGCCAGGTGGGCGGCGGAGCAGCAGCGATACTTCGCGGTAGGCCACAGCCTGTTTGGACAGGTCATCATAAATGATCAATGCCGGGCGGCCGGTGTCGCGGAAAAATTCACCGATGGCTGCACCGGCAAACGGGGCATAGAACTGAAGCGGAGCCGGATCAGAGGCAGAAGCCGATACGATCACCGTGTAAGGCATAGCGCCGTACTCTTCGAGGGTACGGGCCACCTGGGCCACGGTGGAGGCTTTTTGTCCGCAGGCTACATAAATGCAGTAAACGGGCTCGCCACGGTCATAAAATTCTTTTTGGTTGATGATGGTGTCAATCGCGATGGCCGTTTTACCGGTTTGGCGGTCACCGATGATCAATTCGCGCTGGCCACGGCCAATCGGAATCATAGCATCAATAGCTTTTACGCCGGTTTGCAATGGCTCATTTACCGGCTGGCGGTAAATAACACCGGGGGCTTTGCGTTCCAATGGCATTTCGTACTTAGCGCCACTGATAGGGCCTTTGCCGTCAATGGGCTGACCGAGCGGGTTCACCACGCGACCTGTAAAGCCTTCGCCGACTTCAATGGAGGCGATCTGGCCTGTGCGTTTTACCACAGAACCCTCGCGGATACTGTCTGAAGAACCCATCAATACGACACCTACGTTGTCTTCTTCAAGGTTCAAAACGATGGCGCGAACGCCGTTTTCAAATTCGACCAATTCACCGGACTGAGCGCGGTTGAGGCCATAGACGCGGGCGATACCGTCGCCCACTTGCAGCACAGTGCCTACTTCTTCCAAGTTGGTTTCAACTCCGAAGCCGGACAATTGCTGTTTCAATATCGCGGAGATTTCTTCCGGTCTGACGTCTGCCATATTTATTTAATTGTTGATTTGAATAGATGTTGATGTGTTGATGTATTGGATCAACAACAATTTGCTTAAAATTCTTTGATGTAAAGGTTTTTGGTAAACTGTGTTTTGAGGTCGAACAACTTGCTGGCCACGGATGCGTCATAGCGTTTGTTGTCGAACTCCAAAACAAAACCACCAATAAGATCGGGCTGTATTTTGGTTACCAGCTCGATATTTTCGGTAGTGGCACCGCTTTTCAGAATACCAGCCTTTATTTGGGTCAAAATGGTCTCTGACAAGGGCTCAGCCGTTATAACGGTCACCGTTGTTATCTTTTTGAGGACTTTGTACTGATGGATAAATTCATTGGCTATTTCGGTAGCGTATCCTTCACGGCCTTTGTTCACTAACAGGTTGAGGTAGGCTAATGTGAGGGTATCCATCTTACCTTCAAAGATGGCCTTGAGGGCTGCATTCTTTTTGTCCGGATTGATGATGGGGCTTTTCAGCATCAGGTGCAGATCGCGATTGCGAGCGGCAGCGGCCAACGTGTTCACGTCGGCATGTACCTGCTCTAATTTGCCCTGCTCAATGGCAAGGTCAAGCAGCGATTTTGCATATCGGGTAGCGATGCGTGTTACTGACATGATATATAGGTTAATTGTAAATTGCGATCATTACCTGCGCAGGGGTTGCGCAAGGCTAAAGCCACAATTATCAATTTAGTTTAATGGATTCAGCAAGGCTTTTAGCATAGTTTTCCTGATCAGCTTTGTTGGCCAATTCGCGGCGCAGCACTTTTTCGGAAATTTCAATAGCCATTTGGCCTGCCTGATTTTTGAGGCTTACCATAGCGGCCATCTTCAGGTTTTCGATGTCGTGAAGGGCGCTGTCCACCTTGCGTTTGTATTCAGCATTGGCGCGTTCTTTGGCTTCCGTGATGATCTCCTCCTTTGCCTCTTTAGCTTCTTTCAGGATAGCCGTGCGTTCTTCGCGCGCCTGTTGGAGCAGTTTTTCGTTTTCTGCCTGTAGGTGCGACATTTCCTCGCGGGCTTTTTTGGCCTCATCAAGGGCGTTTTGAATATCCAATTCGCGCTGTTTGAGGGCTTCGCCAATAGGTTTGAAGGCAAAACGGCTCATAATAAACCAGAACAGGAGGAAAATGATGGTTGTCCAGACCAAGAGTCCGGGTTCGGGTTTGAGTACGTTAAAATCTGCGAGAAACAACATCGTGAGAGTGATGAGTTATGAGTTATGAGTGATGAGCTGTTGCTGTATTGAAACAAATTAGCAAACACGCCCAGGATTTTTCAAAAAAGCCGGGCCTTGCGTCGCCAACCGCTTCGCGCCGCCCGGAGTTGATTTTCTTAGCCGTTCACGCCTGGAGCTGCTACGAAGAAGGACAATACCATGGCCACCAATGCTGCACCCTCAACGAGGGCCGCTGTCAGGATCATGTTTGCGCGGATGTCACCGGCTGCTTCCGGCTGACGTGCGATGCCTTCAACGGCTTTACCACCGATTTGGCCGATACCAAGACCTGCGCCGATAACTGCGAGGCCTGCACCAATTGCTGCGTACATAATTAATATGATGATGTGACAAAAATAAATGTGATAATGTGATGATGTGAAAATGTGATAATTTCTGATTACGCTTGAACACGTAAGTTATCTATCACAAAAATCAACTCGAACAAACATTTCACATAAATCATGTCGGGTTAAAATCAATTAAGTCGTTCCATAAAATTAGTTTATACTATTGTTGTGATAAATCGCTGATTATTATCACATTATCGTATTCACTAATTATCACATTTTACTTACAGGTAATCATTTGCCATTGTACAGGCGGAAACGGGTTTCCAAAGAAATAACAAATGACCGATCAAAAAACGAACTGGATTATCCTTTTTTGATGTTGTAATAATCAATGGTGATGCGGTTCCTCAATCGCCGTTCCAATATAAGTAGCACTCAACATGGTAAAGATGAAGGCTTGCAGGAACGCCACAAGGAGTTCCAGCGTCATCATAAACAAGGTGAGTGGAACAGAGGCGGCTGCACCGGCCATTGAACCACCAAAGCTGGTACCTGATTTGCCCAAAATAAAAATAAGGCTCACGAAACTCAGGATCACGATGTGGCCTGCAGTGATGTTGGCAAACAAACGCAGGAGCAAGGTGAAGGGCTTGAGGAACAAACCAAGTACTTCGATTGGGGTCAGGATTAGTATTTTCAACACTGCGGGCACACCTGGCATCC
Source organism: uncultured Saprospiraceae bacterium (assembly GCA_964539805.1). Lineage (GTDB taxonomy): Bacteria > Bacteroidota > Bacteroidia > Chitinophagales > Saprospiraceae > M3007. The sequence continues at coordinate 5,513 of CAZIKN010000085.1, forward strand.
AGAGGGTGTGTTCCCAAAAGTGTTTGTTTGCACTAAAAGTAGAGATCAGGAAGGTCAACACCGCCAAAACAATGGTGATGGAAATATTTCCTGTAACATTGGCGCCGCCCGGGAAAAACGGGATTTGCCCGATGAGATTAAGGCCAAGAATGAAAAAGAATGCCGACAACAGGTAGGGCATGTATTTTTCATATTTGGGGCCAATGTTGGGTTTGGCCACCTCATCGCGAATAAAGGTGTAGAAAGGCTCAAAGAAATTTTGCAAACCTTTGGGAGCCTTGCCGCGATTGCGGGTGGCGGCATTGGCCACTCCACGAAGCAACAAGAACAGAATTAGAAAAGTCAGCAACATGGTAAACACGTTGCGTGTAATGCTGAAATCCATAAAACCGGTCACACCGCCGCCCAGAAGGCCACCGTCATAAGTAGTCTTGGCCTCCAGCGGGTAGCATTGGCCTGCGATGATGGCATTGTACACTGTTTTGGTTTTGCCACCTTCTTTTATGTCCTGATGGGTGTAATCGTCAACTTTGAATTCACCTTTTTGAAATTTGGCATCCAGAATGCGCATAACGCTGCCGTGGATCAGTACATAACCATCATTGCTTACTTCTCCGTTGCCGTGGTGGTGCGGATGAAAAGATGATGTCGTGGTAAATTTCCAACCAGCTTCTGATTTCAGAATAACCGGTAGATGTATATAGGTGTCGCCAATGACATGAATGGCATTGGCGTCAGATATGTGGTGTACGGCATTATCGCCCGCATTAAATTCTTTTTCGGCATTTACGGAATGGCCGCAAGGACCGTGCGCGTCAGCTCCGGAAGGGTGTTCATGGCCTGCAGCAGCAGGGTCAGAGGGGTGTTGTTCAGCGTTGGCGGGGTGATCCGTTGGCGCGCTGTGTGTTTCAGGGTGAGCATGGTTGTGACCCTCATGGCCAGCCTGCGCGAAGCCAGAGTTTGCTAAAACACTGAAAATGAATGCGATAAAATATGTGCGAAAAGAATTCATACCTTCTTTGGAATAGCCTTTTTCAAAATCGGCGGCAAAGGTACAATGCAATTTTCGTTTAAAAAAACCAAGAAAAATTTTTTTCCGAAAAAAATTAGGCGGAGAGGGGTTTTGGCAGCGGCTTGCGGAATTAAATTTGGAATGGAGCTTCAGGCAGCGCGTAAGTCTCAAAAAATTCGGCCCGCGCAATTCGATAAACCTCATTTAATTCTGTAGGGCTGGCCAAGAAATCCCCGGCTCGTGCCCGCATAGGTTCGCCCCAGCTTGCAATAAAGTGAAAATCATCTGTCAAACCAAGTTCTTGCAACAGTTCTTTGGTGATTTCAAGGGCTATGATTTGCCCCAGCGGCTTGTACTCATCAAAACCATCCTCGCCCTGCTGAAGCCACTCGTATTTTTGGGCGAATTTTTGGGCACTAAGGATGTACATTTCTCCTGCGGCTGTTTGGTTTTTAATAAGGTAGTCGCCTTCATTGGCTGTATTGATGGTTTCGAGGCCATCGGCAGTATGGGTCTCTACGTATTCTCCCGCTTTTGCTTTTTTGGCAAAAACAGGTTTGTATTTATAATAGGTGTGCCCCTGTGCAGCGAGCAGCGGCAAAATGAGTTGGGATAAAGTAGATTGAGGGACAGGATCCATTTCAGTGCTTTTTACTGCTGCGCTAAGGTATGCCTTTGCGCTTATTTGTTGCACAAAATAATTTGCACCATGGCAGATCGCTTTATTGTTCCACTTAAAATCAGACCTTTGCGCCGATGAACACCCCTGTTATTACTCTACTGCGGCAAAACCCCTGGTTTTGGCTTGGCATTGGCCTTTTGGCGGTGGCGGTACGTGGCCTTTTTTTGGATGTGATGGATGTGGACGCCTCGCAATATGCCTCTATTTCCATGGAAATGTTGCAAAACGGGTCCTGGCTTCAGGTCATGCACCGAGAGGCGGATTATTTGGACAAGCCGCCGTTGTTGTTTTGGCTTTCAGCGGCCTCTTTTTCCCTTTTTGGGCTTAACAACTGGGCTTATAAGTTGCCTTCCTTCCTGGTGGCCATAGCAGGCGTGTATGCGGTTTATCGTTTTTGTAAATTGTTTTACCCAGAAAAAGTGGCGGTACAGGCGGCCTTTATGCTGGCTTCGGCTACCGGATTGGTCGTTATCTGCAATGATGTGCGCACGGATACGCTTTTATTGGGCTTAACGGCCTGTGCTGTGTGGCAATTGGCGGAATACCTTCAAGACAACCATTGGCGTCATTGGCTTTGGGCCTTCTTTTTTGTGGCCTTGGCCATGCTGGCCAAAGGGCCGATTGGCCTTGTTGTGCCGGCTTTTGCCGTAGGGTGCCATTTGCTGCTTCGTTGGGATGTGAAAAACATCTTCCGCTGGCAGTGGTTGGCTGCTTTGCTATTGGTTGGTTTGCTGCTGCTGCCCATGTGTTGGGGATTGTACCAGCAATTTGACTTCCACCCTGAGAAATTGGTCAATGGCCGGACGGGCGTTTCCGGTTTGTATTTTTTCTTTTGGGAACAAAGTTTTGGCCGCATCACCGGTGAGAATGTTTGGCGCAACAATACCTCCGTTTTTTATTTTTTGCACGTGTATGCATGGGCTTTTCTGCCCTGGACGCTTATGTTATTGGGCGAATTGCTTGAACGCATCCGAAGGGCCTATTATATGGTGGCTATGCCCAATTTGGCCCTCCACAGGGGGGCTGAAAACTATGCCCTTGGCGGCTTTGTCCTTACATTTATAGCCTTATCCTTGTCTAAGTACAAACTGCCGCACTATGTCTTTGTTACCTTGCCCTGGGCTGCCGTGCTTGCCGCAGATTTTATGCATCGAGTACGCTCCAGATTTTGGGTTTGTTTGCAGTATGTGACTTATGCAATATTGACCTTGGCGGTTTTGCTGATTTTGGGCTGGGTCTTTTGGTGTGAAAATGTGCTGATTTGGGCTGTTTCGTTGGGGCTTTTGGCTTTTCTGTGGTGGCGCATAATACACAATCCTTTCCCGTCAGACAGCGATACCTTGGTACAAAGGGGTGTTTTAATGGCATTGGCCGCCTTGTTTGTCCTGAATTTCCATTTTTATCCCACTTTGTTGCCCTATCAAAGCACTTCGAGTATAATGAAACGGGCCTCCGAAATGGGGATTCCGGCGGAGCGGATTGCGTTTTTTGGCCGTCATGGGCATGCACTGGATTTTTACAATGGTGATTTGCTGGAACATCTGCCAACACCGGAAGCGGTTTTTGACGCAGCAGGCGACCCCGGCGGCCTTTGGGTGTACACAGATGAGGCGGGCCGCAAAGCCTTGGATGAATATGGCATCGCGTATGCCGTGGCCATCGCTGCCAAACATTTTCAGGTCGCCCTGTTAAAACCAGACTTTTTAAACCCCAATACGCGCAACAGTAGTTTGGAAAATGTGTTTTTATTAAAAATACAAGCCAATCGGGCACTTTATGGCGTAATCGAACCTAAATTTTGAATATAATATGAACAAACCCGGACTCGCACAATTGGACACTTTTGCTCCTGAATCCAAACTTTGGATCTATGTGGCCGAACGCCCCTTACAATCAGATGAAAAACAATGGGCTACCCAACAACTAAATGCCTTTACCAACCAATGGACGGCACACAATCAATCATTGTTAGCTACATCCGAGGTTTATGGGCAGCAGGCTGTCATTCTGATGGTGGACGAAACGAGGGCTGGTGCCAGCGGATGCTCCATTGACAAATCCGTTCATTTTCTGGAGCAAATGGGTGCGCATTTGAGTCTTGATTTTTTTGATCGCATGACTTTTGGCTGGCTAAGTGACGAAGGCGAAATCCGTTTTGACAAACGCGATGCGCTGGCTGACTTGGTGAAACAGGGCACGGTGCATGCGGAAACCCTGATGCTGAACACTTTGGCCCAGAACAAAAAAGATTTTGAGGGCAATTGGTGGGTCCCCCTGGGGAAAAGTTGGCACCGGCGTTTGGTCTGAGGTCAAATCAGGTCCTCAAACACTTTTTCCACTTCGATTTGTATGCCAGTGGCGGGGTCTGTCAACAGGCCAGTGGTAAACAGTTTTTGTGAGTTATCAGCCTGCATCACGTGAATAACGCGTATTTCGGGCACCACAATCCAGGCGGATTGAACACCAAATGGAAAATACAAGTCCCATGCCTTATGCATCAGTTCGTTCAGTGATTGGTTAGGCGAAAGGATTTCAATGGTCGTGATGGGCGGATTGGCCTGACGCGCTGTCATAGTCTTGATGTCCACCTTTTGTTTGGGGTAAATACAAATGTCAGGTGTGGAGGCGCGAGGTTGGGTGTCCAAAGCAAGTTCGCTGGGGAAAACAAATTTTTCGGAGTAGCCCATACGATCCAAAGTGGTTGCGATCTTACTCTGGATGAGGCCGTGTACAAGGTTTGGCATAGGTTTGTTGCGTTCCATTTCATAATCACTGAGGGCGATTTCCTCAACAATTTCTTCTTCTAAAACAGGGGTGTTGCCGTATGTCAACATAACGAATTTTTTTAAATATAAAGTAATCTCAACGAAATCAGCATGTTGTGATTAGGTAGTGATTTTATTAAAAACAAAGATAGGGATTTGCAAATGAATGTGGAACAAAAAAATCAGGGCATTCATTGCGGTTTAGTTCATCTTCATTTTATCTTCTATTTTGGCGATCATATCCATGACCTGTGTGTCCTTGTCCTTCACTTTTTCTAACCATTTTTTGGCCAAAGGCCAGTTTTTTTCATGAATGGCCATCACGCCACAGAGCATAAAAATGGCATCATCCAAGCCTTTGATAATTTTGGCGGATTGAATGCTGGCCACGCTGCCAAATGATTCCAAGCCAGAGCCGCCCTTCCGGCCTGACGCATCCGTAAATACATAACGGGTGGTCAGGATCAGGGAGTCGCGTTGTTCGTAAAGGCCCCAGATCACCACATCGGCACCACAGTTTTTCCCAATCGTGCGTATATCATCATCATCTGGCTCCAATTGGTCTGTTTCAAATTTGGAAAAAACGGCCAAATCAAGAGGAAATTGATTCTTTTCGGAGAGTTGGGTGATGCGCTCGCGGATGGATAAATGCGGTTTGGCTGGTTTTTGTGGATCACCGAGGTTTTGGAAGGGCAAAATCATCACCTTGAGGCCCTGCCCGTTGAATTCAGGGCATCGTTCGGACGCTGGTTTTTGGAAAATAGACCAAGCGCCGTACAACAAAACGGCACCCATCAAAGCACCGATTGTCAGGAGCAGCCAGCGGGGCAGGCCGGAAGAGGCAGATTTTTGAGTCAGGTCAATGGCGGGTATTTTTCCTGCCTCAAGGGCCTGTATCACTTCCAGAACGGTAGCGTTGATGCGGTTGTATTCGCGTTGTGCCTCTGCAAAGGCCAGAATACCGCGCTGTTCCTGTTGTTTGGTGTTGTTATAATTAGCCTCCATAATGCGCAGCGTGCGCACCGTTTGCACAAATCGGGTGTCTTTTTCCAAAAAAGGGATGAGCAGGCCAAGTGCCTGGGCGGTATCGCCGTTTTGCAGGGCAGCTTTGGCGGAACTGATAATCGGGTCGAGCATCATGATGTTATAAGATTAGGTTTCGAAGGGGGGTAGGGTAGGGCAAAGGTATACCATGGTTCGTATGATTTTTACGTAGATTACGATTAGATTATTGTAATTAAGAAGGATTTGCCTTAAAAACTACGTTTTGGCAGCGCTATATAGTGCGTAGGTTTAGTAAAAAATACTGTTTCTTTGCGCCCCATTTTAACATCAAGATTGCGCGACATTATGCAACCAACCCTTTTGATTCTTGCTGCGGGCATCGGCAGCCGATACGGCGGCCTGAAACAGGTAGATGGCATGGGCCCGGGCAACGAGGCCATTTTGGAATATTCTGTTTTTGATGCCAAGCGCGCTGGATTTGGCAAAGTCGTTTTTGTCATCAGAAAAGATATTGAGGCTGATTTTATAGAAAAAGTAGGCCAAAAAGTGGAGCCACACATCAAAGTAGAATACGCATTTCAGGAAAAGGATACGGCCTTGGATTGGTTGCCGGCACTGCCACATCGCGAAAAACCCTGGGGCACGGGGCATGCCATTCTTTCGGCCAAGCGCTTTCTCACCGAGCCTTTTGTGGTGTTGAACGCCGATGATTTTTATGGTCAGGATGCTTTTGAAAACATTGCGCAATTTCTGCGCACGGAATGCAGCCCGAACTGTTATGGTATGGTAGCCTATCACATCAGCAATACCTTGTCCGAAAATGGGGCCGTGTCACGTGGCGTTTGCACCGTAAGCCCCGAAGGTTTTCTGACCGATGTGGTGGAGCGCACCAAAATAGAGCGTTTCCCGGAAGGTATCGCCTTTGTGGATGAGGCGGGGGCAAAACATGCGCTACCAGATAACACCCTGGTTTCCATGAATTTCTGGGCTTTTTATCCTAATGTGCTGGATGAGATAGAAGCCCAATTCCGCGAATTTGTCTTGGCCAACCAAGATCGGCCCAAAGCGGAATTCTACATCCCAACCGTGGTGAATAACTTAATTCAGGCCGGCAAAATCCAATTGCGGGTACTGAGCAGCAACAGCCAGTGGTTTGGGGTGACTTACACGGAGGACAAAACAATCGTTCAGGCTGCATTAGCGGGCATGGCGGAGCAAGGAAGCTATAAAAAGGGGTTGTGGTGAGGTATTAATCATCAATCAATTTTCCTTGGATTACCCGAATGATCCGCGCTGGAAAATTTTCCAAAATACGGTAATCATGTGTGGCGCACAGGACAGCTGTGTTGTGTTGTTTGGCCAAATTGCGCATCAGGGTGAGCACATCGTCACTGGTTTCAGGGTCGAGGTTGCCAGTAGGCTCGTCTGCAATGAGCAGGGCGGGATTGTTGAGCAGGGCGCGTGCCAGTACGATACGTTGTTGCTCGCCGCCGGAAAGTTGATAGGGCATACTTTCCCGCTTATTATTCAAGCCGACTTCATTGAGCACCTGGGTTATGCGAGCATCCATTTCGGCAGCGTCCGTCCAACCCGTTGCTTTGAGCACAAACAACAGGTTGTCCCCTATGTTGCGGTCGGTTAACAGGTTAAAATCCTGAAATACAATGCCCAATTTGCGGCGCAACTCGTGTATATTTTTCCGGCTGATGTCTTTCAAATCATAACCAGCCACCTCGCCGCTTCCCTGAAGCAGGGGCAGGGCACCATACAATGTTTTGAGCAAGCTGCTTTTCCCACTCCCCGTTTTCCCAATCAGGTAGGTAAATTCCCCTTCTCCAACAGTAAGATTGATATTTTCCAGCACGGGACTGCCGTCTTGCTGGTGGATAAAGGCATTTGTCAGTTTTACGATATTCTGCATAGTTTTATGCCACAAAGTTATGCTATTTTTCGTCCATTTCTGACATGCGATTGCGCACATGTTTTGCACTCACAAAAACACGCTTACCTTTGGAGCCGATTTACTGTTCTTTTTGATTTATGAAATATCCCTTTTCCGTCCGTTTTTTGTTCTGGGCCATTTTGGGCCTTGGCCATTCTGTCGCTTTTGCACAAAGTTGTGATAAGCCATTGAATTTCAACATAGAAGATGTATTTGATACCCGCGCCAGACTGCGTTGGGCCCAAGGCGGCACCCAGGCGCCTTTGGCTTGGTTAGTGGTGTATGGGCCAAAAGGATTTGTGTATGGGTCTGCCAACTCGGACACTTTGAAAGTGAGCCAGAGCCGTGCCACCATCACCAACTTGCAAAAAAAAACGGAGTATGATTGTTATGTGGTGCAGCAATGTGATACCAATAAGTTCAGCCTTCCCGTCGGGCCACTTTCATTTTTGACCTATTACACCCTGGATGCCGGTGTAAGCGAGATCATCAGCCCGGAAGGCGGCTGTGATGTGTTTTCAGAGATGGTAAAGATCAGATTGAACAATTACGGTGCCGATCCACTCTCCTTAGTGCCCGTTCGTTACAGCCTAAATGGCGTTGAGGCCAATATAACGGAACCTCAAGATGGTTTGTACACAGGTGTTTTGGGCAAAGACTCCAGTGACGTTTTTGAGTTTGATGTTCCGGTCGGGTTTCAAGACCCGGGTGAGTACCTTTTAGCGGCTTATCCATTGCTTGAAAATGATGAAGACCCCGGCAATGATACCTTGTTTCAGTATATTGCAGTGCGCTTAGCGCCACCCTATACCCAAAATTTTGATGTCTGGAATGGTGGTTGGCGCGTGGATACCAGCAGCAAACGCAGCACCTGGGCTTGGGGGGAACCTAACAAGCCCGGCTTGGCAAAAGCCAGTTCCGGTAAAAATATTTGGGTGACCAACTTGCAAGGCCCCTACAATTTTGATGAAAACTCTTACCTCGTTTCTCCCTGTTTTGATTTTGAAAAAGTGACGGAGACACCAGCTTTTGAGTGCATGTTATTTTATGACTTTGAAAAAATGTTTGATGGCGCAGCATTGGAATATACAATTAGTGATGGTGATGTTTGGCAAAAAATGGGCAAAAAGGGCAATGGTTTCAATTGGTACACCGAAACCAATACCGCCTATGATCTTGGCGATGTGTGGTCGGGCAAAAGCGGTGGCTGGGTGCGCGCACGTTATCTCGTGCCAGAAGTTACGGGGAAAAAAGGCGTGCGTTTTCGTTTTAGGATTGATTCAGATGTGCTGAGCACGGGCGATGGCCTCGCCATTGATGACGTACACATAACAATACCTGTCCAACGTGACTTCAGTGGCCTAAAGGTCACGACCACAGCGGATCAATTGGAGTGCGGATCAGCCTTTGACGAGGTTGTCTTTACCCTCGCCAATTTTGGCACCAGCACCCCGGATTCCTTCAAAGTAGCCTACAGTATCAATAAGGCTGGTTTTGTTGTTGAGACTGTTAAGCAGCCTGTTGCCCCTGAATCCTCATTTACCTATACATTCAAACAGAAATTTGACAGCCGAGACGGCCTGTTTACCATTCAATGTTTTACGGATTTGAATGGAGATACCCGTAGTTTTAACAACATGGCAGAATACAGCGTGGATCACCGCCCGCTGCCAACGCCGTTTCAGGCTGATTTTGAGACAGGTACGCCTGCCAACTGGGATACGGAGGCTGTTGTGACCGATGCCCACGGCAATACATCAAAGGTGCTGGCTGTGGAAATGTCAGCCTCCAATACAGATTTTATTACCACAATCCCGCGCTACGGCCTGATCCAAAAGGGTGATACCCTGCGCTTTGACTACCGCATCACCACAGCTCCTGATGGCACGGTTGGCTATGCCCTGCCTCCAGGATCACGCATACAAGTACAGGTGTCTGATAATTGTGCCAATACCTACGAAACGGTGTTCACTATTGATGGCCTTACGCATTCGCCCACACCCGAGCTCAGAACTGCAAATATTGGTCTGGACCAATTTGTAGGTCGCGGCATCTTCATTCGCTTTGTGGGCACCTCGGCAGGTGGAAACTGGTTTTTTGATTTGGATAACGTGAACCTGCGCGCCTGCCCGGCTACCATGAACCTGAGTGCTACGATCAAGGACAGCTGGCAAGGTCTGCCCACCGGTTCTGCCACCATTAAAGTAGGAGCCGGAAACCCTCCCTACACCTATAAATGGAGTGATGGTACTACTTCTACTACCAATGTTTTGTCTAATTTGGATATTGGAAATTATGCTGTATCTGTTACTGATTCTAAGGGTTGTACTGGTGAATTGACTTTTAATATAGGCTTGTCAGCGTCAGAGGAACTGGTTAATGCAAGCCCCCTGCGCCTGATGCCCAATCCGACCACAGGTATCACAATGCTTGAAATGGCCTTCCGCCGCAGTACTGACCTCCAGCTGAGTTTGTTCAACTTGCAAGGCCAAGTGCTTTGGCAACGCATGTTGCCCCAAGTGGCGGCCATCCGCGAGCCTATTGACCTGACGGAACTGCCTACAGGCGTGTACATCCTGCGCACGGCTGCAGATGGCAAAGTGAATTCCACAAAAGTGATCAAACATTGACCCTTGAATCCACAACGTGAGCAAAAAATACGTCAGGTGATCCACCAGACCCAAACGGACCTGACGGTAGTCCTGGAAAATATCTTTGACCCGCTGAACATCAGCGCGGTGCTGCGCAGCTGTGATGCTGTTGGCGTGCGAGAGGTTTTTGTCGTTTACACCAAAAAATACCTAGACAAACGCGGGTTGGTGCTGGGGAAACGGACCTCCGGCGGTACGTTCAAATGGACGGATGTCTATTTTTTTGAAGATTTGGAGGAATGTTTTAGGCGTGTCCGTGAGCGTTATGGCCGCATTTTGGCCACTTTTCCACCGGGCGATGGGGTTTTATCCTTGTATGATTATGACTTTTCCCAGCCCACGGCCCTGCTTTTTGGCAATGAAGATGAAGGCATTAGTGCAGAAGCACTGGCCCTCTGTGATGGCGCATTTACCATACCCCAGTCCGGCTTTGCGGAAAGCCTGAACATTTCGGTAGCCTGCGCGGTAACGCTGTTTGAGGCCAAGCGACAAAGAATGGCAAAAGGGTTTTATGATGAACATCCGCAGCTCAATGCGGAGCAGCGCGAGCAATTGTTTCACCGCTGGACCTCCATGCTGAAAAGTGACAAAAACCATCAAAAACCACTGTTGATAGGCCCGGATTCTGATCCCTTATTGCCGGTTTATACGCGCAGGGTGGACGAAGTGCCGCGCTCGGAAATCAAGTTGCTGCCTTTGACGAAGTTTGATCTTTAGGGGGGAGTAAATTAATACAATTACTCAGCATCCAATCAAATAATCTATTATAAAAACGCCATTCTGCCAAAACCATTGGTTGGCTTTTTTTATCTGTTTGGACCAAAACAAATCGAATTGTTCTTTAGCCTTATAAGGCAATTCCTGATATGCTTTTTTAGGATATTTGGATAGGATTTTTTTTATTTGGGGATTGTTCATGGGATCATATTTCAACATGACCAAACGATCCAATTCTGCCTTATTATAATTTGCATTGTAATTGAAAAATATATGATAAGTTCCAAGTTCCTCTTGCTCACCGAAGATGGGAAAGTGGTCTAGCTTATACTCAACAAAATTCCAGTATCGCATGTTTTTCAAGCTGTCCTTCATTGTTGTAGAAGCCAGGTAAATGCCCCCCCTGTGTTTGTATTGATGGTGTCGTTTGTATTTTACATATTTAACAGCATCTACATTGATGTAAATCAGATCTTTAAGAAATACCAAGCCAATATAATCATGGTTGGGATAGTCGTTTTTTTTGTGAAGTGACTTTAATTTAAAATCATCCAATTTCCTCAAAACAAGGATGGAATCCCCTGTTTCCGATTTTGCAGGTGATCTAAGATTGTTAAGCGCGGTATAACTTGATTTGAAGGCAAACATACATTGCTCATTGGTCAATTTTATATTATTATCAAGGTATATCCGCTGATTTTCCAATATCCAGCTGTGCACATCAAAACATGCCTCAAAATGGCTACCATCCTTCATGTAAAAATAGGCGAACACAGTGTATGACGTTCCCAAGTCAGCATGAAGTGTAGAGCTTGCAAATGCAATGAGGCTCAAGATTGATAGGATTTTGCTTTTCATATTGTTGGTGAGTATGCGTTGTGCGAGTCTCCGCAGGTGGCATGAGTCTTTTAGACGAAGTGCAGCGCTCGGGGATTAAGTTACAGCCGCTGACGAAGTTTGAACTTTATGGGGTGATCGTTTTTCTGATTTTGTTGATCGTGGATGTTTCCACGTCAAATAAAGCAGCAACCTGTTGATCTGTCTCCAATGGACGAGCGATCAAATATTTTTTTATGGCAAGTTCCAAACCTTCTTTTAATCCTTCGATCTTACCTTCGATCTTACCTTCTTTTTTGAAGTTATCAAATGTGGTGATAATCCGCTTTTGTTTAGATGTTGGCAATGATTGTACTGCTTCCATAATTTCCTCTTTTTGTAATGATGAAACCTGGGCGATATATTCCAGAGTTAGTTGGATTAGAAGGTCTGTAATTTCCTTCCCTTCTTTTCCAGCCTCAAAGATAACGACTTCTGCAAAATTGTGTTGATAAAATTTGTCCTCCCATGCGTGTTTCATGGCTAAAAAAATGTTTCGCACATACAATGTTTTTTGCATCGCCATGATTTGCGGGTCTGTCATGGCCTGTAAATCAATAACCCGAAAATCAAAATTGGGTACATAGCATTTTAGATCATTGGGTATAATGCCATAAAGATCAATAAGTGTCTTAGGCTGCCAATTCTCCTTACCGTGATAATAGACAATTGGAATGGTAAGCGTATGGTGTTTGTTCTTTTGTTTTCGGTCAAATTCCAAAATGTTCAGAATGTAGCGGAGCAGCTGCAACACCAAACTTGATCCGGGCAAAGTGCTTTTATGTTCTATCAACGTGCAAATACGGAGCGAGCCACCGTTTTTTAAGCCACAGGAATAAACAATGTCTGATAAATTGTTTTTTAACTTGTTGTCAATAAACGAGTTGGGCGAAACAGAGAACTTGCCGAAGTCTAATAAGGCATATTCTTCAGGCGTAAGTCCCACTTGTAGCAATTGTAAAGCAACTGCTGGAATACTCGCAACAGCAACGAAATAATTGTTATGAGGAGTGCTTCTTATTTTACGGTTTTTCATGGTCTTTTTTTATCGCTCAAAACTACAAAAACGACTCTATCATTTCCACCAAAACAGCATTCAAATTCGTGATTGCCAAAGGCAAATCCCAGGCATCGCGGTTGCGCGGCTCTACGTAATTGCTGATGCTGCGTATTTCCAAAAAGGGAGTATTGGTCATCAGGCAGGTATAAAAAAACGCGGCCCCTTCCATACTTTCTATCTGTGCCTTTGGGTAACGGGCCATTGTGGCGGCAATGCTTTCCGCTTGGCCGTGCACCCGTTGAACGGTAAGGGCATTGACTAAGGGAAGGAAGGCGGTCTGGTCGCTTTCCGGGTTGTACAGTTGGCCATGGACAAAGGGAAACTGATTGGGGTCCCAAAAGCCCAACTCAAAAAGATCGGTATGTTTGCCGTTAGCTTCTTCCACACCCAGATCGGCAAACACTTCGCTGCGTACCTGAACAACATCGCCCAATGACAGGGTGCGATCATAAGCCCCTGCGATTCCGGCATTGATAACCAATTGGGGCTTAGTGTGCGCCAGAAAATGGCCCAGATGAAAAGCGGTAGCCACCATCCCGATGCCCGTGACCACAACCCGAACCTCAAGGTTTTCCATTTCGTACAGCGTGTTTGCGGTTTTTACAGTAAAATTTTGGTTCAAAAAGGCAACAAGCGGTGCCACTTCAAAAGGGGTAGCGGCAGTAACAAGCAGTTGCTTTATGGGATGCTGTTCGTTATTCATGATTAGTTGGGAAGCGTCAAAGAAAATTAACAAGGGGTAGTATCATAAGTATCAAAGGCAAAAGGAAGGTGAAATAAGGTTTATTTTTTTACTCATACGATGACTCGAGTCATCGTATGAGTAAAAAAATAAAACTTATTCATCAGCCAATCTTCATTTTTGAATATAAGATACAGCCGCTTGTTGTCAATCAAGGTTTTAGCACGACCAAGCGTTTGGTGCCGATCACATTGCCTTTGGCATCGGAAAGGCTGTACAGGTAGGTGCCTTTTTTGAAATCATCCAATTCAATGCGAATAGAGCGATTGCCTGCTATCTGATAGGTTTCTTTGTACACGGCCCTACCCACGATATTAAATATCTTGAGGGTGTAATCGCCGGGCTGCAGGTTGTTGCAGTCAAAACGCACCCATTCCACTGCCGGGTTGGGGAAGGCCTGGATGCTGCTGTTGCCAGGAGCGAAGCGTTCGGGGGCGGACAGTACATTGTTGTTCTTAAAGCGTACAGTTTCAACGGTTTTGAGGTCATTGCTCATAGTGACCACGGCGATGTCTTCTTTTTCCTTATCGTTCAAAAACCGATAGCTAATGGTGGTGTCCGTGCCAATGAGGTTGCCGATACCACCACCTCCTCCGCCGCCGAGGACTGTGGAAAGGTCAAGCCAGCCCAAAAAGGGCACTTTTACATCAATATTGGTCGTAACGTACTCGGTGCGCTTTTGGCGCAGCACGGGATAGCTGCCTCCGGGAATGGAGCAACTGCCCCATCCGTCAACGACTTCCAGTCTTTGACTGTTTATGCGGACCCGAAAAGAATCGGGCTTGATAGGCAAACTTTTCAGCAGCGAATCCGGGAGTTCGTCCGCATCAAAAGGAATGTTCAGGTTAGTGGATTGTTGAGCAATATCAAAGAAATTCAGGGGAGCCTGTTTCTCCACCAATGCCGGGTTGTATTTGGCCAACAGCACGATGTTAAAGGCGGCCTGGTTACGTCCCACAAAACCCATGTTTTCAAATTTTGTGGCGGTTTTGTTGAAATAACTTTCGCCTTGAGGGTTGATGATGGCAAGGTCAGCTCCCGGGAACTTGCTGAAGTTGGTTCCTTTGTTGGCGTTGGTGTAGGCCGTAGTACTACTTGTGCTTCTTTTTAGGCCTCCAAAGTTCCAGATTTGATTGCCGCCAGGCGGGGTGGCAGCGTCAATCCCTTGTGGGCTGTTGTCCGTAACATAACGGAGGGTATCACCTTCTGAAGGGAAAACGGCGTTGGTGATGGTGATTTGAGCCGAAGCACTGATGGATAAGGCAGAGATAAAAGCCAGTAGCATTCGTTTCATAATGAATTTGACGTGATGACAGGATTTGGGTTTGCAACGGTATAAACTTCAATATTTTAGACCCTGAGGCAAAAAAATCCGATATTGAAGCGCAAGCATCAATGATGCTGATTGCTTGAGGCTTCAAAGGTAGTTCCTTTTTTTTAGCCTTCATGATTTTACCGTCTTTTTTGATGATAAATGGCAAAAATTGGTTGCTTATAAATTTTTCTTAACATTTTGTTACGTTAAAGGCAATATTTTTTCCAAAAACGCTTTTAAGCGGCATGGAGCAGACAATTGCAGAAATAGCCGAGTACATAGATGAGGGTGATGTTGTTTATATGCACAAAGAGACACATGAGATTCTGAGCCACCCCGATCCAAATGGCCGAAATTATGACCCGGAATTTGATTACCTGGTACAGGAAGTGACCGATATAGTTGACCTGGCCCCTCAAATGTATGTAAAAATACTGCCACCTGATTCTCGAGACTCCTATCGGTTTATGGAAGATTTCGCTTCAGGGATTACCAACGAGCGCATACGTAACCGATTATTAGATGCGCTGAGCGGCAAAAAGCCCTTTAAGTTTTTTAGAAATGTATTGTTGGAGTATGAGGAGACGGAGTCCGAATGGTTTGAATATCACCATAAACAATTGGAAATGTGGGCTTTGGATGCCATTGAAAGAGGAATGGCAGTATCATAAACCGCTCTGCCTAATCAAAAACGAACATTTTTTTAATCCCTAATAGTGAGCATAAAATGGTAATCTGGCTCAATTGATTCGTTTGAATTGATTGATGGTCAGTCTTTTACTTGCCTGTCCACGTGCTGTGGGGCAGGATGTTCCTGCTAAATTATTGTTTCATCTTAACTGATTTCCTGCTTATGTTGAAGAAAGCACAACTTCTTCTGCTCGGTCTTTGGCTTGCCATTTCGACCGCTTACGCCCAATCGGGCTGTGCCCCCGGCACCTTTTTCAAAACGTATTCCAACCCCGGCAACAGTACCTCGTCCTTTGGCCTTGCCCAGGCCCCTGATGGTGGCTTTTATGCTGCCGGGCGCTGGGATGTTGGCATCCAAATCAACAAAATGGACGACCAAGGGCAAATCCTTTGGTCGAGGGTGCTATTGGACACGATCACCAGCATTTCGGATTTTGGCCAAATCATTGTGGACTCCGATAGCCTGATTGTGGGACTGGCTTTTACGGATGAGCCACTAATTGGCTCAAAACAAGTAGTGGTTTTTCGTTATAATCCCAAAACCGATGCTTTACAATGGGCAAGGCGCTCGCCTACCAATGCGCAAGTAGGCGGCATCGTGGAGAAAAAAGCGGGCGGAAACTATGTGCTCCACCTCAGCACCTTTTTAGGCCCTACTACCCTCGTAGAACTGGAGCGTAACACGGGCAATGGCATTGCCACCAAATCCAATCGCTTCATTTACGATGGGAATGCCCTGTTGCGCAAACTTATGCCCTATAAGGATGCCCTCTACGGCTTGGCTGCCCTGGGTGGCGGTGACAGTGTCTTGACCAATTTCAATCCACGCATCGCATGGATGAAATTTGATACCGCAAACAATCAGGTACTTTCTACTCGGCTAAGCCATGTGGATACCGCAAGCGCAGGGGCTTTCCTGCCCGCCGATTTCAGGATTGACGCAGATACCGTGACTATGCTGTATTTTGCCGATGGGGCAACGGGATTTTTACAGCCCAAGGATATTTTTCTGCAAAAAGCGACCCTCGCTGGTGACATCATTTGGGTAAAAAAATACAATTTGCCCGATACCAATGCCCTCATTTTGGCCACAGAACTTGAGCGACTTTCCGATGGCTACGCCATTACGGTTTTCAGTGGACAAGCCAAGGCTGACCTGATATTGTTGAAAACAGATTTTAATGGCAATATCAAAAACGTACAGAAAGTAAGTTTGCCCGCACCCGGCAGTCTGGAGCCGGAGATTATTAGCGGCGGACATGCTTTTGTTAAATCTAACTTTCTGTATTTCAGTGGTTTAGTCAATGATACGACAACGCTGAATACGGATGCATTTGTCATCAAAACGGACTCTTTGCTGCGAGTCAATTCGCCTTGTGGTTTTATAGCCAAAGATAGCATGGTAGTAAGCACAGTGCAAAACCCGGTGAGCATTACAGTTGCGTTCCCCTTTGCCACCTACGCTGATTCGGCCAAGGCAATGGCCTTCCAAAACCTCAAGCCCATCGTTAGCAGCCAAACACTTTGCACACCCGTACTTTTCTTAGGTGATGATTTTACTACCTGTAAAGACACTACGATCATACTGGATGCCGGCCAGGGCTATAAAGCTTACCTGTGGCAGGACAGCAGCAAAAACCAAACCTTTGCAGCCAATAAAAGCGGACTGTACTGGGTAGAGGCCACGGATGACTGTGGCAACAAAACACGCGATTCCATTATCCTTAAGCTCAACACACAAGCTGCTAAAATAGTGGACCAAAGCTTGTGCAAAGGAGATACGGTAACCGTATCTGTTCCTGGCTTTGATAATTATGCCTGGGTGCCCAACCAAGGTATTGACTGCAATACCTGCCCAACCGTAAAAATATCGCCCGACAGCACTACGACCTATCGCCTTTTGGCCATTACTACCAGTGGGTGCCTGCTCAATGACACCTTTACGGTGAATGTCACATTGCCCTTTGAAACAACGGATACCCTGACCGCCTGTGAAGGCGACACCATCAATTTAGGGGGTAAAATTTACGTGATGAATGATGTCGTAGTGGATACCATCCCTTCTACCACAGGTGGTTGTGATACCTTGGCAACATACGTATTACAATTTGACCCGCTTCCCATGCGCATGGTAAACGTCAACCTTTGCGAAGGCGATTCCTACACCGTGGGCGGTGCAACGTACAAGCAAAATACAATGGTGTCCCTAATGAAGCCCAACCCAACAGGTTGTGATAGTTTGATTACCTACGACATCAAATTTGCGCCCTTGCCCATTAAAAATGATACTATAGGCTTCTGCCCGGGCGATACCCTAACGTTTAACGGTAAAAAATACACCCAGCCAGTGGTGGTGGTGGATACCATTCCGTCAACCACGATCGGTTGTGATACCCTGAAAAAAACGGCTTTGGTGTTCAATACCGTTCCCACGCTCACCGATACCATTGCGTTTTGCCCCGGCGATACCTTAACCATCGGGGGCAAAATATACACCCAACCGGCTACTTTGTTGGATACCATTCCCGCAAGTACGGGTTGTGACACCCTCAAAACCACACAATTGGTCTTCAAGCCCGTGCCTTTGCTTTTTGATACCATATTGTCCTGCGTTGGGGATACGGTTACTTTTTTGGCCAAAAAATACACCGCAGACACGGCCATTGTGCAAATATTGGCCGCTACCGCCAGTTGTGATACGGTGAAAACCACACAGCTGATTTTCAGGCCGCTGAATGTAAAAATTGATTCCACACTGCTCTGCGCCGGGGATACAATCAAGATCGGCAACACTGTGTTTAAAACGGATACCTTAGTCACCGTGGACACCCTTGCCAATCCTGGCCCGGGCTGTGATACCATCCTGAAACAACAGCTGATTTTCAGGCCGCTGAATGTAAAAATTGATTCCACACTGCTCTGCGCCGGGGATACAATCAAGATCGGCAACACTGTGTTTAAAACGGATACCCTGCTTACGGTGGATACCTTGGCCAATCCAGGCCCGGGCTGTGATACCATCCTGAAGCAACAACTGATTTTCAGGCCCTGGCCCGTCCAATCGGATACACTAACCGCTTGCGCGGGGGATACCATAAAATTCCAGAACAAACCCTATCTGAAGGATACCATTCTGATTGTAGATACTTTGGCCAACCCAGGCCCCGGCTGTGATACCTTGGTGCAAAAAGTATTGACATTCAAGCCATTGCCCATTAAAGCGGACACGCTAAGCGCCTGCGAAGGCGACACCCTCTTGGTTAACGGCATGAAATACACCATGAATATCACCCTCAATGTGGATACCCTTGCCTCCGCAACGGCTTGTGATACTTTGGTGCAAAAGATACTGATTTTCAACCCGATACCGAAGTTTACCGACACCCTTGATGCTTGTCAGGGAGATAGTATCAGCCTTGGAGGACAGAAATATACAGTCAATGACACCGTGACCCTCCAACTGCCCGCACCCAATGGCTGTGATACGGTAGCCACCTACATCCTGAATTTCAGGTCCGCGCCAATGCTCGGCGACACCTTTGACCTTTGTGAGGGCGATACCCTGACCCTGAACGGCAAAAAGTACTTCAAAACGGAGACCGTGAAGTTCAAAATTGCCTCTACCTCAGGCGGTTGCGATACCTTGGCTACATATCAGGTCAATATCAACCCTCGCCCAACCCGCTCGGAGACCATCAAGTTTTTGCCGGGCGATACGGTGTTTGTCAAGGGCAAAGCCTACACGGCCCCCGTGATCGTAAATGATACCATACCCGCGCCCGGAAGTTGTGACACTATTGTTACCTACACCCTGCAATGGCTGACCACCCTCACGCTGACATGTCCGCCCAACCTGACCGTGACTACGGCACCTACAGATACCATAACGGTGGTGGACTATGACCTGCCAGTATCGGACAGTCTCTGCCCGGGCGGTAACCCAACCATTACCCTGCTCAAAGGCAAGCCCATCGGGGGATCCTTCGGTCTGGGTGATACAGAAATATGTTACACCGCCATGGATACCTGCGGCAACAAGGATACCTGCTGTTTCAAGATAACCGTGGTACAAGGTGAACCAGCTTGTGATATTAAGAAAAATGACTGTTTCCGTTGGGAATTATTGCCCATCAAATTAGATTCCTTAGGTAACAGGCGATACCGCATCAAAGTCATCAACAGCTGTACGGAATCGCTCAATTATGTCCTGTTCCGTCTGCCCAACGGTATCAAAGCCGAGGCACCTGCGGATGGCTCCATCTATGAGGATCAGGTCAGCAAACGCAAATATCTGGTGCGCAACCCCAATTTCTCGCCCGTTTATTCGGTTCGGTTCAAGGCGGACAGCAGTACCGTGCTAAAAGGCGGCCTGTTTGACATCATGGAGTATAAATTACCGCAGCAATCGGCCCCCAAGTACATTTATACCTACGCAAAACTCGCTGATGGCACCTACTTCGAGGCACACCTGAACACCTTCAATTGCCCGGAACTGCCCTGGCCCAACTTCGCACCGGATGACGAGACCGAAACACGCAGCCGACTAAGCCAAGGCGGCGAGCTTGAACTGTTCCCGAATCCGACCACAGGCATCCTCTATCTGAACTTAGAAGACTGGAGCGGACAAAGCGTGCAGGTCAAGGTGATGAACCATCTTGGCCAAACGGTAG
>CAZIKN010000086.1:0-24623 GCA_964539805.1 uncultured Saprospiraceae bacterium
CGGCTACCTACAACAGCCTCGGCCAGTTCCTCGAACCGGGTGACATCCTGCAGTTTATTCTGCATGAAGGCACTGGCAGCCAAATCGTCAATGAAGTAGCCCGCAGCACCCAACCAACGTTCTGCTTTGATGCCACCAGGATGAATTATGGCAAAACCTACTACATCTCCGCCGCCGCCGGCAATAATGATGGCAATGGCAATGTAGTCCTGGGGCATTGGTGCAGCTTTGTTTCAGCAGGTACCCCCGTCGTGTTCAGGGAAAAACCGGTTGCCAGCATTGCCACACCTAATCCAATTACCTGCAAAGACCTTACAGTGCAATTGAACGCCTCCTCTGACCTCACTGGCTCTACCTTTAAGTGGACTACCACCAATGGCAAAATAGAAGGCACGGACAATCAGGCCACCATAAGTGTTTCAAAAGCAGGACTTTATACTGTTATTGCAAATACCAACGGCTGCTTGGACACCACCGCAACCACCGTAAAAGACATCCGCAACAAACCTGTGGCCAGTATTACCGCCAGCCCGGATGACATCTTAGACTGCAAGATTGACGAAATCCTGCTGGCGGGCAAAGTAGAAGGCTCCTCCAATGTCAATGCCATTTGGCTCAGCGGAGGCCAGGTATATGCTGCCGGCACAACCGTAAAAATTGAAAAGCCCGGATTATATGAATTTGTCATATTAGATACCCTCTCCTTCTGTTCCGACACGGCCAACATCACCATTGGGGAAAACAAAGGTTACCCGGCCGTCACCGTTGATCCGCCGGCAAAACTGAGCTGCCGCGAAAAAACCGTGACCCTGACAGGTAGCACCCCATTCCCAAACATCGTTTTCCAATGGGCTAAAGTGAACGGAACCGACACCGTAAACATCAATGGCAGCACCGGCAAAACCCTGAGCGTCACCACACCGGGTGTCTATGTCTTTATTGGTACCGACCCCAATAATGGCTGTTCCAATGCCTATGGTGTGGAAGTCAAAACCGACGAATCGCTCCCGGTTGCAGATGCCGGCCCTGATTTTGAACTGTTTTGTTATGGTGAAAAAGGCGCTCTGGATGCCAGCAAATCAACAGGTACCGGCCAATTGGCCTACCTGTGGAGCACTGCCAATGGCCTGATTACTTCTGGTTGGACCAACGTAAAAGCCGTAGCCGAAAAGCCCGGCACCTATACCCTTGTGGTTACGGTGATCGCTACCGGCTGCACGGCAACGGACGAAGTAGTGGTGGATCCTAAAGACCCTGAAGCAGAACTCAAAGTGATTCAGGCCGTTTGTTTTGGGGAAAAGAGTGCCTTTTCTCTAGAAAAAGTAAGGGGTCTTGAGCCACCGGTACAAGTCTCTGTTGACGGTGGCAAAAACTTCAGCACGCAGGTAGTGTACAAAGAAGTCAAGGCAGGTACTTATGACATTATACTAAAGGACAAAAACGGATGTAGCACCACGCGCAGTGCCACCATTACGGAGCCGCGCAAGGTGGATATTTTGATAGATTCCAAAGTGCTGATCCGCATGGGCGATAGCACCCTGTTGGAAGCAGAGGTCAACCTGACGCCAGCTGAAATCAAATCCATTCAGTGGACACCTTCAGAGGGACTGAGCTGTGACAGCTGCTTAGTCACCTGGGCAAAGCCCCTGCGTACCAACTATTATGACATTGTGGTCACGTCCATAGAAGGTTGTAAGGATCTCGCCCAGATCAATGTAGCCGTGGATGTAGAGCCGGACATCTATGTGCCAACGATCTTCAAGCCCGGAGCTGGCAATATCAACGACAGGTTTACCATTTTTGCCAATGATGTAAATGTCAAACAGATCAACTCCCTGCAAGTATTCTCCCGCTGGGGTGAAATGGTGTTCCAGCGCGAAAACTTTGAACCCAACAAACCAGAATTGGGATGGGATGGCCGCCACAATGGACAGGATATGTTCCCCGCTGTATTTGCCTGGTATGCCGTCATTGAGCTGATCAATGGCCAAAAAGTCATTTACAAAGGCGATATTACGCTGTACCGATAAGGCGGGGATTGATAACACAATCCTTGACAGACGAAAACGGGATGACAGTTAGAGGCGCGGTGCACCGCGTCTCTAACTGATTTTGAAAAACAACCATTACTTTTGCAATGGAATAAATTTACACCAATATGTCTGAACCTATTCATCCAGTTCCATTCCCATCGCATCTGGTGACTATTGACCCTGAAATAGTGAGCGGCATACCCGTTTTCGCAGGCACCCGAGTACCTGTCAACTCGCTTTTTGACTGGCTCGAGACCGAAACTTTGGATGAGTTTTTGGAAAACTTCCCCAGTGTGCAAAAAGAACAAGCCCTGGCGGTATTGCGCTTTGCAAAACAATCCTTGTTCACTCATGAACTGAATCAGTATGAAGTTGCTGCTTGATGAAAACATACCCGAAAAGATCAGAACGGCATTTACAGACGGACATGAAGTGTTCACGGTAAAGTATATGGGATGGAGCGGCAAGAAAAATGGCGAATTGATGCAGTTGATCGGTGAGAACCAATTTGATGCGCTCGTCACTATGGACAAAAACCTTCCTTTTCAGCAAAATATAGATAAGTACCCAGTCTAACTTTTTGTATTGGATGCGCCCGACAACAGAATCTCCACGCTTTTGCCTTTTATTGAAAAACTTTGCTTCATGCTGGATGAAGGTGTTGAGCAAAGGATAACGCTGGTGGCCGTTGTTTAATCCCAATCCTTTCCATCAAACTATTCACTCATCATTTTTATCGCTCTGCTCTGCTATGACAAAAGAGGATTTTTTGAGAAAATATGCGCACTGCGCGACGGTGGAAACGCTAAGAGAGACTTGGAAGGCAAAAGAAAGAGGATATGGGGGCGTGATCGGACGATCCGTTCGCGGTCGTCAGACCAATAGGGTTATTTTTTCTATACTTCCCCCACCCTACCTTGTCACCGTCACATCCCCAAAATAGGTTTCTGTTTGGCCGTCCACAAATTCGATTTTGGCTTGCCAGACATACACGCCGGGGTTCATCAGTTGGCCCCGGTAAGTGCCGTCCCAGCCAGCATTTTCATCGTTAATAGGCAGGTTTTCAACAAAATAGAGTTGGTCGCCCCAGCGGTCGAACACCCGCATTTCTTTCACGGAACGCACGCCTTTGCCAAAAAGATTGAAAAAGTCATTTTTGCCATCGCCATTGGGCGAGAAGATGTTGGGGGCATATACCTGGCGCGCACGATTGACGCGCACCTGCGTGGCTGCCGTGGCCGTGCAACTGTTTTTATCTGTCACCACCAAGGTATAAACATAGGTACGTTGCGGGTTGGCAGTCGGTGTCGGGCAATCCGTACAGCTCAGGCTATCCTTGGGTGACCACTTCCATGACTTGATCAAAAAGTTAGGAATGACTAATTCGGGCTCCAGCAAAACGGATTCGCCGAGATCAATGGTGTAGTAAGGCGGCAGGGTAACTTTAGGCTTTTGGGGTTCATTCAGCGTGATGCTTTCGGTATCTGTACAGCCATACAAATCTTTGACAATCAGCGTGTAAGCACCGGCCTTCAACTTGGGAAACTGGCTGCCGTTTTGATAGGTTTTCCCATTGTCAACAGAATAAACAAATGGCTCTGCCCCACCCTGTACAGGGCCAAAATCCACTGAGCCAGCGTTGGTGATACAATCCGGCTGTACAAAAGTTGGCACAAATGATGGGGATAATACTTCGCTCACGTTGGTTTGCGCCACATTGGTGCAGCCATTGGTCGGATTGGTCAGGGTAAGTACATAAAGACCGGGCGCATCCACAAGGGGCTGAGCAGTGGTGCTGCCTGATTTGATGTTGCCATTGTTAGTGCTCCAACTGTAGGCCATGTTACCAATGGTACTGCTACTGCCCTGCAAGCTTACTTCGGGCTGGTTGCAATGCAAAATCTGGGCAGGACCAGCCTTGGCATTAGGTGGTGCAATATCTTGCTTTACAAGAGTTTGGCCCGTATCCGAGCAACCCGTTTCAGGATTGGTTACCGTAATGCGATAATTGCCCGGGCGATCACACACTGCCACAAAAGTATTTTGACCACTCACGATATTGCCATCAGAAGTAGCCCAAAGTGCAGTGTAAGTGGGTGCTGCAGAGGCTGATGCATCCAAATTTACCGTTTTGGCAATGCAGTTAAGCACATTGGGCGGCGCAATAAGCACGGGCGGCTTTGTGGTTTTTTCGCCTATGACCACGCTATTGGTAGCCGTGCAGCCGTTGTCCGTGTTGGTAACCCAAAGGGTATAAATGCCACCTTTGTCCACCGTGGGCAGCAGGGTGGTTTTGCCATTGGTGATGTTGCCGCCATTGGCAGCCGTCCAATCATATTTCATGTTGGTCCCAGTGGAGGAGCCAGTGCCATTTAACTGTAACACACTTTGTTTGCAGGTAATATCACCTGTGGGGCCAGGCACTGCATCTGGCTTTTTAACATCTTCATTTACCGTTATTTGTGCAGTTGAAGAGCATCCGTTATCGGTATTAAGTACCACCAAGGTGTACAGGCCGGTTTTTGTTGCGCTTGCTTCCAACTGTTTTTGCCCGCTGCTTATAGTCCCATTGGTGCTGGACCAGCTGGGATCAAAGGCAATTGGCGAGGGCTGCAACAGGCTGGCTGTGAGGGCAACGGATTTGCGGGTACAGGTCAGCAACAGCGGTGGAGCGATCTGAATGCGTGGTGTCACGGTATCCTGCGTTACCAACAGGGCATCGTTAGCCGTGCAACCATTGTCGTCGCGGGTTACCGTAAGGGCGTAGCTGCCCGGTTTATCAATGCGTGGAGTAGCGGTGCTTATGCCAGACACGATATTTCCACCATTCTGTGCAGCCCATTGGTATTTCAAGGGGCCGCCAGATGCCTTGGCGTTCAAATCCAAAAATTGGTTTTTACAGGTCAATTTTCCATCTGCGCCTGCGTCCAAAGTCGGAGGGGTAATATTTTGAATGACCGCTACGCTTGCCGTACTGGTACATCCATTTCTGGTATCCTGAATGAGCAGGGTATAGGTGCCGGGTTTATTGGCCAAAGCCGCATAAGCATTAGTGTTTCCAACAAGACTGCCTGTGCCACTGGTGCTCCACTGTGGGGTAAAATTAAGTCCCGTACTGCCCGAACCATTCAGTGCGGTTTCTACACGGGTACAACTTAGGGTGTCCGGTTTCTGGATGGCGACATCCGGCTTTTTCAAGTCATTGAAAATCAATACTGTATCAATATCCAAGCAGCCGTTTGCAGGGTTTTTAACGGTCAATATATAAGTACCTGGCTTATCAATAATCGGTGCCAAAGAGTTGCCACCACTGAGTATGTTGCCCCCGTTTTCTGCTGCCCAATTGGGAGCAAGCCCTGTGCCATTGGATGCCGTTCCTTTCAGGGTGATGGTATTTTTAATGCAATTAAGGGTATCATCAATACCCGCAACGGCAATAGGAGTAAGCAAATCCTCCACTAATTGTATGGTGTCAGCATCAGTACAACCGTTCAAGGTATTGGTACTGAGTAGAATAAAGGAGCCTGCTTTGGTGGCTGTTATTTTAAGGGCATCTGTAGGGCCACTGATCTGGCCGCCATTTTGGACACTCCAGGCGTATAAAAAGCTCCCGACGGCACTGTTTTGGGCCAAAATGTCGCGTGTGGGATTGGCGCAGGTGATCGCTGCCACGGCGCTGATATTTGTTTTTGGGGGGTCTATGTTTTGGCTTACCGAACTGACACCCGCGCGTTGGCAGCCATTAATGCCGTCAGTTACTGTGACGCTGTATTTGCCCGGTTCATCTGCTTTGATCACCGTACCGTCCGTTGCAGAAATAATATTGCCATCTAAGGTTTCCCACTGGTAACTTAGGCTTTGTCCACTGGCATTTGCCGTGATGTTAACAGATTTTTGCAGGCAGGTTAGCAGCGGGGGCGCACTAATAGCCAGGGATGGAAGTTGCTGATTTACAGCCACTAATATACTATCAATGCTCGCGCATCCATTGGCAGGATTGGTTACTTTGACAAAGTAAAGCCCTGTGCTGTCGCAGTCGGCCTGTATCCCATTGACAGGGCCGGTAAAATGACCATTCGGGCTACTCCATTCAAAAAGAAATCCACTTCCGACATTGTTATTTGCGGTAAGGGTGTACACCGGGTCGAAGCAAGTAAGCAACGCGCCGGATCCCGCTTCCGCTGGCGGCGGTATTTTGTTTTCCAGCACCACCACATTGGTGGATGCGGTACAGCCATTGGCCGGATTGGTAACGGTGACTAGGTAAATGCCGCCTTTGTCAATGCTCGGGTTGGGGGTATTGGTGCCAGAAAGAATATTGCCGCCACTGCCCGCTGCCCAGGCATAGGTGATCGCTGGGTTAGGGGGATTAAGGGTAGTGCTAAGATTCAGTTTGGGCGTAGCACAGGTAATTTGGCCTTGTGCTGCTGCTGAAGGCAGTGAAACCAGATTATTCAGGGGTACAAACACAGAAAAATCCGAGGTACAGCCATTTATTTCATTGGTTACCACTACTTTGTAGAATCCGGGCTTGTTCACCTCAGGGCTACTTGTTGTGGCACCATTTAATATGTTGCCTGAAGCATCGGGAGTCCATAGATAAGAAAATCTCCCGGCCTGATTGTTGTTTATTGTAATAAATGTGGTAGGAAACCGACAAGTTAAGGTATCGGGCTTGATGATGTTGATATTGGGTTTCTGGTCATCAAGGATCACCTCTGCAATATCGGTTGCCGTACAGCCAGTAGCCTTGTCCGTGACCAAAAGTTGGTACACACCAGGCTGATTGGCCGTGATGGTAGGCTTCGTGGGGTCTCCGACCAAACCGCCCGTTGTAGTCGTCCACAGATAGGCAATGGATTGGGTATTGGTACTGCCAACTGCTGTCAGTGGAATGGCTTTGGTGCGGCAACTCAGTGAGTCATTAACATTAGCAACAGCCTTAACTACATTTTTATCCGCCTTAACTGTAACAGAAGCGATTGACGTACAGGCATTTACGGTATCCGTAACGACCAAGGTGTACAAACCCGCTGCATTGACCAAGGGGCTTAAAGTTGTTGAACCGGACACAATATTGCCACCTTGCGTAGCCGTCCATTGGTAAAGAAAATTAGCTCCTGTACTGCTGCCTGAGCCATTGAGGTTGAGGCTGGTTTTTTGGCAGGTGATGGAATCGGCCACTGCTGCTGCGGCTAATGGTTTGACAAAATTTTCATTCACTAAAATGGTGTCCTTTGATGAGCAGCCATTCAACGAGTTGGTGGCACGAACAATATAAAATCCTGCTTTATCTATCAGCGGGTTAGCCGTATTGCCACCCGATACAATATTGCCGCCAACAGTTGTCCAGTTAAAATCAATGGTGCCGAGTGTAGAATTGGCCTGTAGCACCTGACTGAGGGTATTGCAGTCCAAGGTTTCAGCTGGCAAAGTACTCAATGGCGGCGGATTGGTTATGGCGGTCACATTTACCGTGTCAGAAGTAGTGCAATTATTGGTAGTGTTGGTAACTTTTAAGATATACAATCCGCCCTGTTCGGCTACAGCGTTCAAGCTGTTTTGCCCGCTGCGTATGGCACCTCCTATTGTTGTCCAGGAATAGGTGATATTATTGCCCGTGCTACTGCCCAAACCCGATAAGATAACCGAATCCTGTTCGCAGGTGATGGTATCTGCCACGCTGGCATTAGAAGCAGGCGGATTGGTTGCAGCGCTTACCGTTACCTCCGTCATTGCGGTGCATCCAGTTATCTTATTGGTTACCAGCAATTCATATATACCAGGTTTATCTACTTTTATAGTGCGAACACTATCTGGTCCTATAATATTTCCATCCAAGGTAACCCATTTCCAAACAGCGGCCCCGGGTTGGTTGGTGTTGCCAGTCAAGTTAATTGAACTGTTGCCACAGCCCAAAGGCAAGGGAGGATTGATGAAAGCCGTCATGGGAGGCCCGAGTGTTACATTGACTGTGGCTGTTTTGGTGCATTCCACGCCATCTTTCTCCCATTTTACCGTCAGGGTGTACATGCCAGCCTGATTTACAGTTGGGTTAAGGGTTGTTTCGCCGCTGACAATATTGCCATTGGAGGTTTCCCATAAGTAAGAAATCTCAGGGCCGGTACTAGAGCCTGTACCATTCAATTTAACATTAAAACCTTCACACGGGATGGTCACCAACAGTGGGCTGGCTTGGGCCACCACATTGATTACATGTACCGTAACGGAGTCTGTTTTTTCACAAATAGGTGCAAAAACCAAGTCATCAAGGGCAAAATCGTTTCCGCCCAAGGTGGTATTTTGGTTCAAGATACAAATAGTAGCGGAGGTGTTGGCCCCGCTGTTCCAGGTTGTGTAGAAATTTTGCCAGTTGCATACCGTACTGGGCGCGTTGAAGATTGGCCCAATGGTAGTGCCATTGATTTCAAACTGCAATCGAGCAGGAGAAGCAGCCACAACAGTGGTTACCCAGCAGGAGAACACATATTGAGCATTAGGGTCCACCGCAATGGTTTGGCACCAAACATTCTGGTTTGGGGTTCCTGCGCCGTTGACGACCATCATATCTCCGCCACCGGTGTGATCAGGGCAGGGGGCAAACCCGGGATGCGAGGACTGAGGATTGGAGGTGATATCATAAAGTCCCTCAGGCACCAGATCTCCCGGGCTGTACGTATAGTCACTGGTAAAGCCGCCATTGCCGCCACTAAAATCTCCATTGACAATCAGGTTGTTATCTAAGTTTACAGCACGCCCGGTAAGCACATAAGTCCGTGTTGTAGCCGTGTTGACTGTTGGGGTAAGGGTATTAGCCCCTGTCAACCCAGCCGTTGGTGTCCATATAAAATTAAGGTAAGTACCATCTATTTCACCTTGTAGTTGGGTTGGGCTTGGCGGTGAGCACAAGTACTTGTCTGGACCTGCTGATACCGTAATAGGGCATGGCGATTGGGCCTTCAGTAAGTGGCACAGGCATAAAGTAACAACTACTATACTGAGTTTTGTGTAAAAATGTTCCATGTATCAAACTGTATATTTTCTCAAACTGCGCCTAAAAGTACGAATATTGTACAGATTAAGTGCGATCCTTTATTTATTACTTATCTTTGCGCACTTTTTCACCCAATATACATTAACATGACAATTGAAGCCCAAAAAGTGGTATCCGTACATTACACACTTACCGAAGGTACCGCTGAAGGACAATTGGTAGAAACTACCTCTGGCCGAGAGCCACTCACTTTTATTTATGGCATAGGCATGATGATCCCTGATTTTGAAAAAAATCTGATGGGAATGAAGCAAGGTGATCAGTTTGCATTTGGCATAAAAGCAGCAAACGCTTATGGCGAATATGACGATACCGCATTGGTGGAAATCCCCATTTCTGCCTTTGAAATGGATGGTAAAATACCTGATGGCTTATTAAAAGTTGGAAATGTCCTCCCCCTTACCGATCAAAATGGCAACCACTTTGAAGGCATGGTCGCCTGGGTTGGTTTGGATAAGGTCAAAGTGGATTTTAATCATCCAATGGCAGGCGTTGACCTCTTTTTTTCAGGGCATGTGGACGCTATCCGTGACGCGGACCCTTCAGAGTTGGCGCATGGCCATGTGCATGGCCCAGATGGTCACCATCATTGATTTGGTAAACAATGGATGAATTCGGCGGCATATTAGGAAACCATCCACATGATGCCTATTTTGAGCAGGTGTTCAAGATTCGGGAAGTTGCGCTGCAACTGATTAGGCAGTTTTTCCCCAAAGATCAACTGAAAACCCTGAATCTTGACACGCTTGAGATTTCTTCCGATAGTTTTGTTTCTGAAAAACGGCGCAAACATTTCGCGGATTTAGTGTATATTTGCCAAACAGTTGATGCACAAAAAGCCAGGATTTGTTTGCTTTTTGAACATAAAAGTTGGCCTACCGGACGCATGGCTTATGTGCAATTAGGTCGCTATTTATTTGACATTTTTGAAGAAGACATCAAGCAAGGGCGTGAATCTTTCACCCTTACCATCCCGATTTTGTTCTACCACGGGGAGGAAAAATGGCATTTAAAGCCCTTCAACGAGCAGTTTGGTCCATTTCCAGAAAACCTTAAAGGGTATATTCCTCATTTCGATCTCATTTATATTGACCTTTCAAACATAAGTGATGACGTGATCAATAGCATGCGCAGTGCAATGTTGCTCCGCAATATTCTTTTAGTTTTCAAACATGCCCGAGACAACAATTTTTTCAGATCGAATTTCAGGGATGTGCTTATATTTGCTGACGAAAAGGTGCCAGAAGAACTACTGCTGCATCTTTTCATCATTACCTTTCTTTATATTCAAAAAAATTCATCTTTTAAAGAAATCGAAATCATGGATTTAGTACAAGATCTCCCTCCCAAACAAGGTAAAAAGTTTGTTTCCACTTTTGATATGATATATGAACGCCTTGTCAAAGAAGGCATGGAAAAAGGTATAGCCCAAGGTATGGAAAAGGGTATGGAAAAAGGTATGGAAAAAGGTATGGAAAAAGGTATGGAAAAAGG
This sequence comes from uncultured Saprospiraceae bacterium, assembly GCA_964539805.1. GTDB lineage: Bacteria > Bacteroidota > Bacteroidia > Chitinophagales > Saprospiraceae > M3007. Next base: position 10,582 of record CAZIKN010000086.1, read on the forward strand.
TATGGAAAAAGGTATAGCCCAAGGTATGGAAAAGGGCATGGAAAAAGGTATGGAAAAGGGCATGGAAAAAATGCTCCGTGCATTTCTTACCAAGCACCCCGACTGGACAGACCAACAGATATCTTCTTTTTTTGATATTGAGACCAGTTTTGTCAAAAAAGTTCGCATGGCCATGAAGGACAGGTAACTTTGTTCATATTGGAATGTTTATTTAAACCCGCCGCTTTTTTTTATTGACCAAACCAATTGTTTCGCTACGCTCTTCCCTATCTTTGCGGCCTTTTTAAAAAATTTCACATACCTCGTGTGTGACTACCCCTTTTTTTAACGTTTAGGGCTTTTTAGGCACCCGTTGATAATGCACCCATTATCACATTAAACTAATTTATCACATCAATCACATGCATATCGGTTTTTTGAAGGAAACACTTCTGCTCATACTCCTCATTTTCACTCAACATATTTTCGCACAAAAAGCGGGCCTTGAAGTCGTCCGTTGCACTGCAGTTGATCGGAATCTGCCCGTAACCAACCTTACCATTGACGACAAAGGACGTAAGTGGGCTTCAAACAGCAAAGGAACTTTTCAAATCAGAACCGCTGACCTTGGTGCGCCCCTTAGCCTTCGCACAGGAGAGAACAACGTTCTGGCCTTTCATGGCGGAAATACTGATTTCGTTTGGTCTGAAGAAGCCTTCAGGGCCATAGTCAAAACCCCTTGTAGCGTGACCGCCGCTTATTATGACAGCAATACGGGCCAACTTTGGGTAGGCACGGACGAGGCAGGATTATTTCTCTTTGCCACAGATCCGCAACTCAAATTGATGGAAAAGTTCACCAGCAGCAACTCCAAACTCAAATCCAACAGCATCACAACCATTTTTAGAGATCAAGGTGGCCGTTATTGGATAGGAACCGAACAGGGAATCATGTACGGCACCCTGGGCAAATGGAAAGCAGACCTTAGCGGTTACAAAGTACAGCGCGTACGTCAGTTCCGCAATGATCTCTATGTCTTGGCCGATGGCGAAATTACCATTGCCATAAATGGTGAGCGCTGGCAGGATTTGGCCTTGGATGAAAAGAAAATAGAGGGCGAAATACATGATTTCGATATTGAAAATGCTGGAAAAATGTGGATTCTATCCGGTATCATTACCCAGTTTGATACCCAGGCCGAAGTTTACCATACCTTTAGTGGCCCCGAAAATTATACCAGCGAGTTTGGCCGTCATATTGCCATTGATGCAGAAGGTATAGTGTGGGTCGGATCTGAAGACAAAGGACTATACAAAGTGGACAAAGCCGATGCTATGACCTGTATCATTGTCCTTGAACAAGGAATATCCTGCAATGGCAATGGCAAAGACGCCTACTTGCGCGTTAGGGCCAATGGCGGTGTTGCACCCTACACCTACAGCTGGAATGAAGGCCTTAGTGGTGACGCACCCAAAAATGTTGCCCCTGGCAATTATACCGTAACAGCCACCGATAGCAAGGGCAAAGCCCGTACCGCAACCGTACAAGTGCCCGATACCCGCCTTAAACTCAGCACCCGCCAGAAAAAACCTGTGACCGGCCCCGGTAAAAATGATGGTGCCGCAGTGGTAGAAATTGACGGCAATGCCAGTGGCATAACCGTCAATTGGGATAATGGCGAGACCCTGGTGGATGCCACCAAACTCAGCGCAGGCGTTCACAGCGTCACCGTAACCAACCAAAAAGGGTGTACAGCAACCGCTACAGTCAATATTATAGAAAATGCACAACCACTTGAAATAAGCATCGCCGAAAAAGGCGGTATCAAATGCCATGGCGACAAAACAGCAGCCCTTTCTGTGCAGGTGAAAGGAGGAAAAGGCCCATTTCAATATGCCTGGAATGATAACACGCTCAAAGGAGATCAATTGTCAAATCTGGCGGCAGGAGATTACATCGTCACGGTCACTGATGTCTCAGGTCAAAAAAGTACTGCTACCCTCAGCATTAAACAACCAGAAAAACTCACCCTCAGCGCTATTGTGGATGCACCGGCAAGTGTGGGCAAAGCAGACGGCAAAGCAGAAGCCAAACCCAAAGGCGGAAATGGCACCTACTTGTTCCAATGGGATAGCGGAGAAAGCGGTTCCGACGCCGTCCGCCTTGAGGCCGGAAAACGGGGCGTGACCGTCACGGATGGAAATGGCTGCAAGGCCACTGCAAGCCTTGACATGACTGAAAATATCCTGGCCATGGCCGTGTTTATTGAAGAAAAAAAGCCCGTAGCATGCGCTGGCACCAAAACAGGCATGCTGGAAACCACCATAAAAGGAGGAAAACCTCCCTATGATTTTGCCTGGAGCGACCCCAGCCTGAAGGGCGGCTCCCCTATAAATGTAGGGGCTGGCGACTACTCGCTCACGGTCACTGATGCCGCAGGAGGCAAATTCACGGTAAGCACTCAAGTAAAAGAACCCCTTAGCCTTAAGGCCACCGCCACTACAAAATCACCCGCCAGTACTGGAAATAACGATGGCAAAGCGGAAGTACAAGCACAAGGAGGCACAGGCGCACTCACCTACAAATGGGACAACGGGGAAAACGATCCCTTGGCCATCAAACTTTCTCCCGGAAAACACCGCGTCACCGTAACGGATAGCAACGGCTGTACCGTAGAAGCCAGCACAGATGTGTCCGAAAACATTACCCCCCTCCAAATTAACATATCGGAAAACGCACCCGTTAAATGCCCCGGCGACAAAAACGGGGCACTCGTTGTGGAAGTGAAAGGAGGCAAGGGCCCATTCCAATACAGCTGGAGCAACCCAGGCGCACAAGGCGACGCCCCCGACAAACTCGCGGCAGGCACTTATACCCTCACTGTGTCCGATGCAGCAGGCAACAAATCTACTGCCACTTATGATTTAAAAAACCCCGAGCCACTCACCCTAAAAGTCCTGGTTCAGGCACCTGCCAGCACCAACAATTCAGATGGAAAAGCAGTAGTTGAAGTAACTGGGGGAACAGGCAAAAAGTCCTACATCTGGGACAATGGTGAAGTCACCGTTTCCGCAACAAAACTGCCGCCCGGCAAACGCAGCATCACGGTCACTGACGCCAATGGATGCTCTGCTACAAGCAGTGGCGATATCAGTGAAAATATTCTAGCCATGCAAGTGGCGCTAACCGAAAAAACTGCCATAAAGTGCAATGGCGAAAAAACTGGTGCCATCGAGGCTAAAATAACTGGAGGTAAAAGCCCCTTCCAATATCAATGGAATGATCCGACACTAAAAGGGGAATCACTTTCAGGATTGGTCTCCGGCATATATACCTTGGTGGTAACTGATGCCGTAGGCACCAAAAACACAGCCACCATAACCATACGCCAGCCAGATCCGCTCACCCTTAATGTAGTGGTCACCTCACCCGCCAGCACCAACAATGCCGACGGTAAAGCCACAGCAGAAGTACTTGGTGGCACTAAGCCATACAGCTACACTTGGGACAATGGCGAAACTACAGCCAATGCCCTGAAGTTGGCCCCGCTTAAACATAATGTATCCATCACAGATGCCAATGGCTGCAAAACCAATGGCAGTGTGGATATAACAGAAAACATCCTCGCGCTGGAAGGCTCCATTGATTTAACCAAAATGATCAAATGTGCCGATAAGGACAAAGCTGCAATACAAATCACCGTCCGCGGCGGCAAAGCCCCCTATACCTATGCCTGGAATAAACCGGGCTTGAGCGGAACCTCAGCCGAAAATCTGGAAGCAGGTGATTACATCGTTACCGTTACCGATACCAAGGGAAGTACCCGCGTTTTAGCTACTAAAATTGGAGCACCAGAACCCCTCAAAGTGACCCTCAGCCGGAATATAGGTGCTACCTCCGCCCAACAACCCGATGGTAAAGCTGCTATTACCATCAGTGGCGGCATACCCAGCTATAATATCGTCTGGGACAATCAACAAACAAGCGCATCCGTCAATCGCTTGCCCTTGGGCAGACACAGCGTTAGCGTAACAGATGCAAATGGGTGCTCACAAGTTATTGATTTTGAAACAGATAAAAGAATAATCCCGGAACTGACCGGCGCGATTGAAAACGGACAAAAAATCCGTATGAAATTGCTCAACTTTGATACGGACAGCTCAAGCGTCAAACCTGAGGCCCTGCCCGTTCTGGATGAACTCTATGAGTTCCTGGTGGTAAACAGCGATGTGACAATAGAAGTGGGGGGCCACACCAACAACGTGCCTTCCGACGCTTTTGCCGATCAACTTTCGGCTGCCCGCGCTAAAGCTGTGGCTGATTATTTGGTCAAAAAAGGCATCCCCGAAAACCGTGTCCAACACAAAGGATATGGGAAAAGGCAGCCCATAGAAAGCAACCTGAATGCCGAAGGGCGCAAGATCAACCAGCGTGTAGAAATCAAGATCGTTCGTAACTAAAAAAAAGAGGGTTGATAAAGATTGGTATAAGGCATATTATTACCTATATTAACTTTATCAACCCTCACAGAATCATGCCGTTCTGGGCACCGCTGACTGGGCTCCTTCCCATTCATAAAGCCCTTCAATGGACAAGTAGCGTTCGCCTGTATCGTAATTAAAGCCAAGCACACGCGCTCCAGCCGTGATTTCAGGCAATTTTTGTGCAATGGCAGCTAAAGTTGCGCCAGATGAAATGCCACCAAAAATACCCTCTTCCAATGCTGCACGTTTGGCGTAAAAAAATGCATCATCTTTTTCCACCTTTATTACACCATCTAATATTTCCGTATGCAGATTGCGTGGAATAAACCCCGCACCGATACCTTGAATTGGATGCGGCGAAGGGCTGCCACCTGAAATCACAGGACTCAAGGCCGGCTCCACTGCAAACACCTTAAGGTTGGGAAATTTTTCCTTCAATATCTCTCCAACTGCCGTAATGTGCCCGCCAGTACCCACGCCTGTGATAAGGTAATCCAAACCGTCAGGGAAATCATTCAATATTTCCTGTGCAGTCGTGCGGCGATGTACCTCCAGATTGGCTTCATTTTCAAACTGTTGCGGTATCCAGGAGTTGGGAATCTCCTGTTGCAACTGTATCGCACGCTCTATAGCCCCTTTCATTCCTTTTTCCCGTGGTGTCAAGTCAAACTGGGCACCATAAGCAGCCATTAAACGGCGCCGCTCTACGGACATGCTTTCCGGCATGACCAATATAATAGGATAGCCCTTCACTGCTGCCACCAAGGCTAAGCCAATCCCCGTATTGCCACTGGTAGGCTCTATTATGACACTGCCCGGGCGCAATTCTCCTTTGCGCTCTGCATCCTCTATCATGGAGAGGGCTATGCGATCTTTTATACTGCCACCAGGATTGGCTCGCTCCAGCTTAAGCCAAATTTCGTGCTGATCGCTGAAAAGGCGATTGATCCTGACATGGGGCGTGTTGCCAATCGTTTCTAAAATATTGTTCGCTTTCATAAAATTGATATGTTGATGGTAAAAAATGACATGTAATAGTGGGTAATTGGTCAAATAACAAAATTGATAGCCTCTTCAAAGGGGCGCTGACGAATTTTGGCCTGTGAGGGATTCATAACAATAGAGAAAGCAGGCACGCTCTCTGTCAACCAGGTATTTCCCCCAATAACTGAATCATGGCCAACCACCGTTTTCCCGCCCAAAATGGTACAATTGGCATACAAAACACAATTATCCTCAATGGTAGGATGGCGCTTTACATTGGCCAACGATTTGTCAACCTGTAAAGCCCCCAAGGTTACGCCTTGGTATATTTTGACATTGTTGCCGATAAGCGTTGTTGCGCCAATCACAACACCCGTACCATGGTCAATAAAAAAGGAGTGACCAATAGTAGCCGCAGGATGTATGTCAATGCCCGTTTTGCCATGCAGGTATTCCGAAAATACCCGGGGAAGCAAGGGCGTGCCAAGGCGGTGCAATAAATTGGCTATACGATAGATGGCCACAGCATGAAATCCCGGATAGGTCACAATAACCTCCTCCAGACACGTGGCGGCGGGATCAAAACGAAGAAATGCCTCTGCATCCTCCTGAAGAAGTTCATACACATAAGGCAATTGCACAAAAAAAGCATCTGCAATTTCTGTGGCCCGTTCTGCCTGACCTCCCAATACAGGCAAGAGCAATGAGATCAGTTCATGACGAAGCGCAGGATATTGCACCCTTGCCGGCTTGGGATCCTCGTTCATGATGGGAAAAAGAAATTGAAACAAACCATCTGCCATCCGATAAACCTCTGTTTTGGGTGGTATCTGGGTCGTAAAAGTGACGGCCTGTGCGTCAAGCTGTTTGAAAAATGAATCTAACATAAGGAGCAAAAAAAAGCACCCTCTCTCGTGTGAACGGGAAAGGGTGCCTGAAGTATGGAACGTTAAAATCGGTTAAGCAACCATTAATTTCGACATACGCACACGGCTGTCAGCCTTTCCCTGAGGGATGGACAACAACAGCAGCAACATGCGCAATTTTGAAGGTACTTCGAAATCATGGGTGCAAATTTACGAACAATATTACAACAACCAAGCCATTTTGTATTTTTTAGAAAGCAAAACCGATACGCAGCATGGTGTCAAAGTCAGTTGAATTGTAACTTGAGGCTACTTTATTGCCATTGACAAAGTCCGTTTGTGTCCCGGCATGCTGCATCAAACGCAATTGCAATTCAATAAATCCATTTTGAAAAAGGCGCTTTTGCAGCCCCCAGAATAGGCCCGCACGAAAAAAATCGCGATCATAACGCTCAAATTTTATCCCTGATTTACTATCCTGCACTTCATTATCCAAATAACTATGGCGATAACCTGTCAACAAGCCAAAAAAGTATCCGGACAAATTGTTGCTCTCTTTTCCTGCTGCAATACGCTTGCGCTTGCTGTAATAATGCTTTAGGGAAACATCTAATCCCGCATCCCAGTTTTCATTATTCACCCTAAGGATCGGGCTGGAAGCATAACTGGTACCACCTGTTGCAGACAATGCTGCCTCCCATGAAACGTATCCATCACCGATACGCTGCTCTCTGGCAATATCAATGCCCGTGTTGAATCCTTCTGTACTAAACCGGGAGAAAAAAATATTTGACAGGTTGATTTTGAATATCTTGTCCTCCTCTCTAAAACACCGAAACACATCACAATATACTTTTTGTTCGCTTTGTTTTACATCCGGCCCTGCCAATGCTATACCCATAGTGACACGTGGAGCAGAATAAAAATTAAGGTCATCTTTTTCAAAAGCGCCCCCATCTGTTTCATTAAACGTCTGTACTCCACCAAGCCCATAGCTTATATCCAAAAACAAATAGCGCGTAAGCCGGCGCTGAATACCAAAACGCAGTTCCACATTTGTACTGCGCAAATCGCGATCCCTTTCTCCATTTAATGTGGAGACCGAGTTGCTGAAAATACCGGAAATGGCGATGTAATTCCCATTGAAGTTATCCGCGCTCAAGCCTTTTTTTATCCTTTTGTTCATATTATAGTACCACCGGGCGTCAATACCCAGGCGCTGCATCAGGGAGCTGTTCTGGGCATAAACTACTGCGGTATCCATGGAACCAGGAAACGGAATTACAGCGGAAACACGCCTGTAATCCGTTGCCGTGCGGATACCAAGGCCATAATTGCCCTGCAGGGAAAAGGCTGGTGCCAATTTTTTTTCAAATGCAAAGTTCAGTGAAACAAACTCCGGCTGTATATTGCGGACGAAGTGAATCTTGAACAGGCTCAATGCAGGATTCTTGGATCCATAAAAATAATCATACTTATCCGTGAAAACAGGTTTTTCCAAGGAATCATCAGCTTCCTCTACACGAATAAAGGTAGTGTCTTTTTGTGCCAAAATACCGGGAGCGCCAAAAAGGCAAAGTGCAAAAATGATGATTTGTCTCATATTAAAATGATCTGTAGGTTCAACGTACGGTTATTTTACCAAAATCTGTAAGCACCTTTATATTATAGGTGGCTTTATTTATCCTCAAATTGGCACGTTGTATGTTCGTGCTGGAACCATTGTTATCAAAAGCAGCTTTCGGGGGCGTGGCAATCTGCCCATAATTGGCGATCAATTGGTAATTGTGGCTTGGCGGACTTGGGGCATTCAGGGCAACATCACATTTGGTGGCCTGTACATTAAGGTTGCCCATATCATTGCCAGGGTCAATATAAATATTCCCATATTCACTGCTCACACTGCAATGCCCAAAAATATCCTTGATGGCTATTTCGGCACGTTTGCTCTTAACATCAATGGCTCCATGTATTTCATTAGCCTCCAAACTGCCATACTGGCCCAACAAGGAGACATTACCTTTTATGTTCTTAAGGGAAACGCCACAAAACGCTCCGTTTATCCGCACATCCCCAGAGAGGTTTTCAATGCGTATCTTGCCAAATTTGTTGTCCACTACGGCTCCGCAATTGGGCGGCACGGTTACCGTGATTTTTGCTTTAAGGTTTGAAGAAGGCAGCTTTTGTTTTTTCTCAAGACCGATATAGGTGCGTATATAGGTTGTTTTACCGGACGAATTGGTCAGAAATTTCCAGGAATCGAGGTCAGCTTTTGCACTGTCCAAACGGGCATGCCTTGCTACCAATTCCGCACTAATCTGAATATTTTTATCCGTACTACTCCCCAGTCTAATTTCAATTTCTGCTTTTTCGGCCGTTATTTCCAACTTATGGCCACTTTTGCAAGGAAAGGTTTTTTGTACGGAGCGTGTTACTACCTGAAGGGGATTTTGTGCCTCTAAGTGGGCAAACGTCAATACAATCAGGACTGGAATAAAGGTCTTGAGGTACATGTGTAAATAGTTAAAGTGTGAAGCCTGTCTTTTTATATCATTTCCATGATTTGTTGGAGCAACTCGCTTCTTTCTTGTTCTATCCGAACCAACTGTGTTGCCAACTCGGGATCATCACCATATTGGCCAAGGGCCATTCGCAATTCATTTTTAGCCTCGGTAAGCTCATCTAATTCCGATTTTAGTACTTTGAATTCCGGCACCTCGCACAAAGGGGCTTTTTGTTCGCACAAGGCCTGAATATAGGTAAATCCTTCGTCCTCGAGTTCTTCAACAATAGCTGTAATTGCGACATCCACGGTATCCTGTGTAATGGTTTCAACAAAAACAGCAGGGCTATCACGCAGATCTTCCTGCTGTTGGAGTACCCACCATGTTCCTGTAAGCAAAAAAACAATGGCTGCAGCCGCTGACATTAGCCAGCGTAAGGCTACCCATTTTGCACGTGGTTGGATCCGGGTAGCCCTATCGGCATCCAATTGACCAACAATGTGTTCCCAAACTGCATCAGGAGCCTGATGCTGCGGCATTCGCCCAAGCACCTGATGCAGTTTTTTGCCCTGATCCATGGCCTTTACAATCAAAGGCCATAGCTCGGCAGGTGCTTCATGCTTTGGCAATTGATTTAGTGCTTTTTGCAGAGTATCCTCGTGTAGTTCCTTCATATCAGTTCAAGCGCTGCGCGCAGTTTTTTCTTGGCATAGTACAATTGTGAGCGGGAGGTGCCTTCATTAATACCGAGCATCTCTCCTATTTCAAAATGAGAGTACCCCTCAATTTCTGCCAGCACAAATACAGTACGATATCCATCTGGCAGGGCCTGTATCATTTTTTCGAGGTATTCAGCATCCAAATGATCTCCCCAATCCACGGTTTCTGCCTCTAATTTAGTTTCAATCTGATCCCACAAAAACTTTCGTTGCCGCACCTTATTTATGGCCATACGGGTCACAATGGTTTTGATCCAGGCCCCGAGCGTACTTCTTCGCTCAAACAACTCAATTCGCCGAAATACCTGTAAAAAAGCATCTTGTAATGCCTCCGCAGCCGTTTCGTAATCACCAGTCACCCTGTAAGCCAATGTAAACATAGCTGCCTGATACCGCTTGTACAGGGTATGCTGCGCACTCCGATCTTGTGCGATGCAGGCATCAATTAATTCGTTTTCCGTCATTCCGCGGCGTTTGATTAGGACAGTTGCAACAAAGAGCGGCCGAAGATGGGGAATCGTTGTATGGGACGCCAAAAAATTTTTTTAAAAAATATACACATCATTATGGCCTAAAAACCTGTTAATTGCGTCATGTAAATCATCACCATCATTAATAGCGCCCTTTTGCTATGAAAAAACACCTCGTTACACTCTTATTGTTGGCTGCAACAAGTATTTCCTGGGCACAAGACCCCATCTTTTCCCAGTTTTACGCCATGCCACTACAAATAAACCCGGCTTTTGCAGGCAGTGCACAAGCGCCGCGCATTGGTATTGCCTACCGCAACCAATGGACTGGCTTCAATAGCGCCTACCGTACTTATGGCGTATTTTACGAACAATATTTTGACCGTGCCAGAAGTGGATTGGGCTTTAGTGCCGAAGGTGATGATGCCGGTAACGGCATTTACAAAACCAATCGTTTCTTGGTCAATTACGCCTACAGGCTCCCTCTTACTAAAAACATAGGTATCAAATTAGGTGTAGAAGCAGGCCTTCACCAAACGGCCCTTGACTGGAACCGCCTGATCTTCCCGGATCAGATAGACCCTTTGGATGGCATCGTTATTGACACCAAAGAACTAAGGCCCGAAGTAACCAATACTGCCCGTTTGGATATATCCTCCGGAATGCTGTTGGTCAGCAAAAAATGGCACTTAGGTTTTGCCCTCAAGCACATGAATACGCCAAGTGAGGGCATTTTATTGACCAAAGAAAATGTAAGCAGGGGCTTGCCGATCCGTTATGTCCTGCATGCAGGCACTGAAATCATTGTTAAAGAGGGCAATAAACGGAAACAGGGGTCGTTCATTGCCCCGAATATACTGTTCGCGTCACAAGGCCCATACCAACAATTAAACATAGGTGCGTACGCCAGTATAGAATCTTTTTTTGGAGGCGTTTGGTATCGGCATACTTTTCGCAATAGTGATGCAGCCATCCTAAATGCGGGGTTTAGAAAGGGTTTTTTCCGGCTTGGGCTGAGTTATGATATGACAACCTCGCGTTTGGCAGACTATTCAGGAGGCACGTATGAACTGACGATGGGCTTGATTTTCAAGGAGAAAACACGCAAAAATCAGTTGGACTGTACGCGAATGTTCCAATAAGATGAAATTAGCAAGTTAAATTCTGTCATAAACGAGTTGTAAAATGTTTTGTTTTTCTACTTTTGCGGCTCATTATCTTAAACATGTTTTTTTAATACGATGGAGAAAACACTCATTCACGGGTTAAGTCTTGTTTTGGCGGTCTCTTTATTGGCCAGCTGCGGCGGTAAAAAGGAGCAATCCTCTACCACCGGTTGGAATGTAAATGACCCAAAATGGGGCGGATTTGAAAAATTGGACTATGAGGGCCAGATCACTGGACCTAACCTCGTTCTTGTTGAAGGTGGTACATTCACCATGGGTTTGACCGATCAGGACGTAACTTATGAGTGGAACAACGTGGCACGTCGTGTTACGGTACCTACGTTCTACATGGACGAAACTGAGGTAGCCAATACGGACTACCGCGAATACCTCTACTGGACATGGTACACCTATGGTGAAACCTATCCTGAGGTTTACCGCCGTGCCTTGCCAGACACATTGGTATGGCGTGACGAACTTACTTTCCAGGAGCCTTTGGTTGAAACCTATCTCCGCCACCCTGCATACGATGAGTATCCGGTTGTGGGCGTGAGCTGGAGGCAGGCCAATGAGTATTGCAAGTGGCGTTCAGACCGTGTGAACGAGATGATCCTTGTGCGCAAGGGCATCATCGAACTCACACCAGACCAGAAAAACGAGAATAACTACAACACCGAAGCCTATCTGGCCGGCCAGTACGAGCCAAGCGTGCGTAAAAACGTGAAAGATGTTCGCACAGGTGGCGAACGTCGTGTACGTTTTGAAGATGGTATCCTGCTCCCGGAATACCGCCTCCCAACAGAGGCAGAATGGGAATATGCAGCACTTTCTTTGGTGGGCAACCAGGCAACCAGCAAAGATGAGCTCATCAGCGACCGTCGCCTCTATTCCTGGAACGGCAACACCGTCCGCTACCAAAAGCGCAACAAATACCAAGGCCGAATGTTGGCCAACTTTAAGCGCAGCGGTGGTGATTACGGTGGTATGGCTGGTGCCCTGAATGACAAAGCCTTTACACCTTCACACGTTCGCGACAACTGGCCCAATGATTTTGGCCTTTACAATATGTCCGGTAACGTTGGGGAATGGACGGCAGACTTGTACCGCCCTATGACTTCATCTGACCTCTCTGATGTTCAAAACCATGACTTGAGCCCATTCCGTGGTAACAAGTTTATGACTAAAGAGTTGGATCCAGCAACAGGCCTGCCTGTCCCTAAAGATTCTTTGGGTCGCCTGAAGTATTTGCCTGCTGATACCACCGCAACAGCCTTGCGTGACAACTACAAACGCCCTGAGGTATTCAACTACCTTGACGGTGATAAAGAGTCAAACGTAGAATATCGTTATGGTGTAAGCACGCTTATCAGTGACAAAGCCCGCGTTATCAAAGGCGGTTCTTGGGCTGATCGCGCCTTCTGGCTTTCTCCTGGCGCACGCCGCTTCCTGGAAGAAGACAAAAGCAGCCGTGCTGTGGGCTTCCGCTGCGCAATGAATCGCGTAGGTAACCCACTTGGCAACGAAGGCACACAAGCCAACGTGTTCAAATCCAAGAAAAAGAAAGTAAAACGCAGCTACAAGTAATTCTATCCATCACTTGATCTGAATTACTTATCTGATAAAGAAGGCCATTCCGAGTTTCGGGATGGCCTTCTCATTTTTTTTCTGTCTATTATTTGGGTACCATTTTAGGCTGAGGTTTTTGCGCATTGGGCTGCTGACCGGGTGTTTCGCCCCTGCGACGAAGTTCGTCTTCCGTCATTTGTTCGGGTGCATCCTTGAAGCGCAATTCGAGTTTATAATTGCGGTTCATAGAGCGGATCATCGGGCCAAACATAAGTTGCATCACGGAATCGGCGCGCAATTTGGCTTTATCCAATACTTTTTCATTTTCAATGGCATCTTGGCGGAACTGGCGGCGCAATTCATTAAAATTCTGGTTCATCTCATCGCCTGTGATACCCGCCAAAAATCCAACATCCAGCTTGTCCACCCTGGGATAAACCTCATGCGAAACAATAGTTGGTGGAGGGAGTGTAATAAAAACGGTTCCTTTTTTGGGACTAAACGTCACATCGAAATATTGATCCAACTTAAATCCGGCCTTTACCACACTAATGGCCTCAATGCGTAAATCCGTTTCGGACAATGATATTCCAAATATTTTATAGGACAAGGTTTTGTCAATGCCCATTCGGCTGCGCAGCTCATAAGTGGCCAATTCGGCAATTCCCTTGCGCACCCGATCTTTCAGCAACCCGCGAGAGGCGCTGAAATCCATAATTTCCGCTTTTTTCCGCAGTCGCTCTACCATTGGCTGTAAGCCTTCATGCAACGCAATACCACAAGGAGACTCTACATTTTTCCCCTTTGCGCTGAACTCACCAGCTTTGATGAGTGTAGCCATGATCTGGGTAATAAAAAAACAGGTGTACTTGCCCGCTACTTCATTAAAAAGGCGTACAGCCTGATTGGAATTGTCATTGTACCATGTCTCATACATACCGGCTGTGGTATCCTTAACTGCCACAAAATCATTGTAATACATAGATTTCAGGTAGTCGTGCTGCTTCCGATATTCCGGCTCCAAGCGGCGCTTTAGGCTATCCGGCAAGGCCATACGATTGGCAACATGGTACAATAGTGAAACATTAAAATTGTAAACAAGGTCGTTAAACTCTTTTTCGTATTGCTCAGGATTGCTCAAAATGCGCAAGGTGGCTTCTTCATCCAAGTTGGGCGTAAAATCCGAAGGCACATAGGTCAATTTAACCCCTTTGGACTGCTGAAAAACAGTGGAAAGCGGACCATTGCCAAAAAAAAGTTTGTACACCAAAAAGCCGCCGACGCACAGCAGGGCAAGCAGCATC